>CAMEDC010000030.1 GCA_945913255.1 uncultured Lachnospiraceae bacterium | reverse complement strand
CAAGGGAGTAGCTGTTAGTGTGCTACTCCTTTTCCGTATTTATTCTGTATAAAATATAGGAGGAGAAGATTATGAAAAAGAAATTGCTTTCCGTAATTCTGACAGTGGCTTGTGCGACTTCTATGCTGACAGGCTGTGGAAGTTCTGCAGGTGACAGTCAGTCCGCACCGGCTTCCGCATCAAGTGAGTCTGCTGCAACAGGTGATTCTGCCGCCGCTGAGGCCGGTGAAAGCACAGATGGCATTTACCGTGTGCTGTATTCCAGTGAGGTTTCTACTTTAAACTATCTGACAACTGCTACGACGAATGAGTATTCGATAGGCGCTAACGTTATCGATACGCTGGTTGAGTATGACAACTTCGGTGAGATTCAGCCCGGACTTGCTACCGAATGGAGCTATGATGCGGCAACTTTAACCTGGACATTTAAACTGCGTGAAGGTCAGAAGTGGATTGATCATACCGGTGCAGTTGTTGCGGATGTAACGGCTCAGGACTTTGTGGATGCTATGGCTTATGTATTGAATCCTGAAAACGCCAGCTCTACTGCAAGCAATCTGTTCGGTACAATTGCAAATGCAGAGGAATACTATAACGGTCTTGCCGGTGAAGAAGGATACGCGAAGATTGAGTTTTCTGAAGTTGGTGTAAAAGCAGTAGATGCAACCACCCTGCAGTACACACTTGCTTCCGAGTGCCCCTATTTCCTTTCTATGCTGACTTATGTTTGCTTTATGCCTGCATATGGTCCTCAGCTTGAGGAGCAGGGAGCAAGCTTTGCAACCTCCGCAGAGACCATGTACTACTGCGGTGCATATTATGTATCTTCCTTTGAGCCTCAGGTACAGTTGGTTATGACAAAGAACCCCAACAACTGGGATGCTGAGCATGTTTATATCAACGAAATCCAGAAGACCTACAATGCAGAAGCAAGCACCATCGGTGCAGAAATGGCCAAGAGAGGTGAAATTGATTACACTACGCTTGGTTCCGATATCGTGGACGCATGGATGGGTGACCCGGCTACCAGCAATATGGTAAGTATGGAGCGTCCTTCCATTGACTTTGATTATTTCTACTGCTTTAACTTTAACGTACATGCACTGAACGAGGACTTCTACAGAGACGGCATGGAAGGTTACAGCATAGATGAGCAGTATGAGCCCTGGAACTGGGAAATTGCAGTCAACAACGAGAATTTCCGTCAGGCCATTATGCATGCGATTAACCGTACCAGCACCGTATATATCAACACAGGTGATTATGCAGATCCTGCAAACTATATCCAGAATACCATTACCCCTGCCGGCTTCGCTGTAGATGAGGCAACCGGAAAGGATTATACGGAACTGGATGCTTTCAAGGATATCAAGGCAAAGGATTTCTATGATAAGGATGCGGCACTTTCCTATAAGGAAGCTGCAATGAATGAACTTTCCGCGCAGGGTGTTACGTTCCCTGTAAAGACTCTGGTACGCTACAATCCTTCCAGTGCCAACTGGGAAGAGGAGTGCGTTGTACTGGAACAGCAGGTGGAGAGCGTATTGGGAACCGACTTTATTGACATTATTGTAGAAGCAGGTCCTTCCGATGGTTTCTTAACTGAGGTACGTCGTTCCTGTGATTATATGTTGCTTCTCTGCAACTGGGGTGCTGACTATGCAGATCCTGAGACCTGGACAGATCCTTTCTATCAGTCTTTGAGAGATGACGGTACCTATCATCGTGGTATGAGATATGCATATCTTGCATATGCCATCGAGGATAACACGGCTTCTGCCGAAACTGTGAAAGAGTACTTCTCTCTTGTGGAAGCTGCAAAAGAAATTACAAATGATACAACTGCACGTTATGAGGCCTTTGCAAAGGCTGAGAGCTATCTGATTGATCATGCTCTGGCAATTCCATACGGAGTGAGTGTCAGCGATTTCGTTGTCAGCAGACTGAATCCTTGGGAAGGTCAGTATGCCGCATTCGGTGTTTCCAACTCTCGTTATAAGGGTCAGAAGTTATACGATCATGCACTCTCCATGGATGAGTTTAACGCTTCCGCAGCAGAGCACGAGTAACTGCGCAGAAACGAAATGCTGTCGACAGAGCATCAATTTAAAGCTTTAGCTTGACAGAGTAAATGCATTAGAATAAGATGGAAAGGGCAGGTATAGGATTTCCTGTACCTGTCCTTTTTTCCGGATATCATGAACTTGGAGGAGCGACATGGCAAAGTACTTGTTAAAGAGAATTGGAAGATCCCTTTTTACCCTGGTGCTGATAATCTGCATCGTGTTTATTTTGATGCGCCAGATGCCCATAGAGGGATATTTTCAGAATTTTGATAAACTGACGGATGCACAGATTCAGGCGGAACTGAAAAATCAGGGATTGCTGGACCCTATGCCGCTGCAGATTCTGCATTTCTTTCGTGATATGCTTCATGGAGATTTTGGTGTATCGCACAGCTATCGTACCAATGTCCCTGTGACGGATATTCTGAGAGATAAGCTTCCTGTATCTATTCGGCTGGGATGCATGTCGATTCTTGTTTCATTGTTTCTTGGTATTCCTCTCGGAACACTGATGGCACGGTATAAAGGTAAATTCTTTGACAAGTTCGGAACACTTTTTATCGTATTCATTCAGGCTGTTCCTGCAGCGGTTTATTATCTGTTTATCCAGATGTACGGAACCACGTTGCTTGGCATTCCTCTTTTGTTTGACCCGAACAGCTGGAAAAGCTGGATTCTGCCCGTGCTATCCATGTCTTTGGGTAACATTGCCTATTATGGCATGTGGCTGAGACGGTATATGGTGGATGAAAGCAACAAGGATTATGTCTGCCTTGCTAAGGCGAAGGGTGTCTCCGGAAATGCCGTCATGTTCCGTCATATCTTCCGGAATGCATTTGTTCCCATGGTGCAGTATCTGCCATCTTCTTTCCTGAATACGGTAATCGGTTCCATCTATGTGGAATCTCTGTACAGTATTCCGGGTATGGGCGGACTTCTAGTTACAGTAATCAAAGACAATGACAATAACATGGTTCAGGCAATCGTTCTCCTGTATGCTACGGTGGGTGTTATCGGTCTGCTTCTCGGTGACATATTGATGACGATTCTGGATCCCAGAATCAGTTTTGGCAATAAGGAGGGCAGACGCTGATGTTTACGTTAAAGGATAAGCTTTCTGAAAAACTGGAAAATGCAGCTGAAGAGAAAATTCGCAAAGAGGTTGACAAGGCATCCGGATACAGCGAGGAAGACTTGTTTTCCTTTGCGGAATATGATGAGGAAGAGGCGGAAAAGACCGGCTATAGCAATTATTCCTATTGGGGCAGTACTGTGCGCATGTTCTTTAAGAATAAAGGAGCAGTAGCAGTCTTATTTGTGATGCTTGCAATATTATTGTTCACTTTTATACAGCCGCATTTGCCGGGACAATTTGATCCGAATCTGGTAAACAGTGATCCGGAAACCTTTAAGGCAATGCGGAATGTGCCGCCCAATGAGACTTTTTGGTTCGGAACCAACAATATCGGGCAGGATTTGTGGGCGCGTATCTGGTCCGGAACCAGAACTTCTCTTTTAATCGGTTTTGCCGTTGCCCTGATTGAAGCGGTGGTCGGCATCACGATGGGAGTCCTCTGGGGATATCTGAGAAAACTGGATTTCTTTTTTACGGAGTTGTATAATGTGCTGGATAATATCCCGCAGACAATTATTTTGATTCTGGTGGCTTATATTTTGTCACCCAGTGTAAAGACGCTGATTCTGGCCATGTCTCTGACCGGATGGATTGGAATGGCAAGATTTATTCGAAACCAGATTTTAATTATCCGCGACCGTGATTACAATCTTGCATCCCGATGTTTTGGTACACCCACAGGGCGGCTAGTGATGAAAAACCTGTTGCCTTATCTGGTATCTGTAATCATGCTGCGGATGGCGCTTTCCATTCCCGGAGCAATCGGCAGTGAAGTATTTGTAACTTATATCGGTCTGGGATTGCCCAGTTCGATTCCCAGTCTGGGAAATCTGATTGATGCCGGTCGTGCCGTGATGATGAATGTGTCCCAGAGATATCAGCTGATTTATCCTACGGTGATTTTGTCTATTGTTACCATTTCCTTTTATATTGTCGGTAATGCTTTTTCCGATGCCGCAGACCCGAAAAATCACAGGTAACAAATCGAATACTGGCATCCGCAAATTGAATGCGATACATTCAATTGGGAAGAGAGGATTGTAATTTATGAAGCAGGAAGTCATATTGGCTGTCAAAGATTTGAATGTGAAATTTAGCTTGCGCGGGCAGGTGCTTCATGCCATCCGCAACGTATCACTGGACATATATAAAGGGGAAAGTCTTGCCATAGTCGGAGAATCCGGTTCGGGAAAGTCGGTTTTTACCAAAACCTTTATGGGTTTGCTGGATGGCAACGGATTTATTGATTCGGGAGAAATCCTGTATTATGGCAAGGATTTGGCAAAGAACCGTTCCGAGAAGGATTGGAAGAATATTCGGGGAAAAGAGATTGCCATGGTGATGCAGGATCCCATGACCAGTCTGAATCCGTTGAAAACAATCGGTGCGCAGATTGCAGAGGCAATCCGTATGCATCAGCCGGAAATCAAAGGAAAGGAAGCCATCAAAAAGCAGGTATGCGCTTATCTGGAGGATGTGGGGATTCAGGATCCCGAGAGAAGATATAAGCAATATCCTCATGAATTTTCGGGAGGAATGCGCCAGCGTGTAGTAATTGCGATTGCGTTGGCATGCAAACCGAAGATTCTGATTTGCGATGAGCCGACCACGGCGCTGGATGTAACCATTCAGGCGCAGATTCTCGGGTTGTTAAAGGAATTGAAACAGAAGTATGATTTGACAATTGTATTTATCACACATGACCTGGGAGTAGTGGCCAATATTGCCGATCGTGTTGCAGTGATGTATGCCGGCGATATTATTGAACTGGGTACTTGTCGGGAAATATTCTTTGACCCGAAGCATCCATACACATGGGCATTGCTGTCTTCCCTGCCTCAGTTGGGAGAAAAGGGTGAGAATCTGTTTACAATTAAGGGAACTCCGCCCAGCTTGTTTAAGGCGATTCAGGGGGATGCGTTTGCACCCAGAAATCCCAGGGCATTGAAAATTGATTTTATCGAGGAACCGCCCTATTTTAAAGTGACTGAGACACACAAGGCAAAGACCTGGCTGCTGGATCCCCGTGCACCCAAGGTAGAGCCGCCGGAGGCTATCCGTAATTTGAAGAATCTGGAGGTGCTGAAATGAGTGCGGAAAAAGAAGTACTGTTGGATGTAAAGGATTTACAGGTGACCTTCGGAAACGGGAAAAAATCATTTGAAGCGGTACACGGTGTGAACTTCCAGGTATATAAGGGAGAAACCTTTGGACTGGTGGGAGAGTCCGGCTCCGGTAAGACCACAATCGGAAGAGCCATTATGCGGATTTATCCCGTATCCGGTGGAGAAATTATTTATAAGGGAAAACGCATCAGCGGAAAGATCAGCAAACAGCTGGATAAGCAGATGATTCAAGAAATCCAGATGATTTTTCAGGATCCCATGGCATCTTTGAATGAGCGCGCCAAGGTAGACTATATTGTCAGTGAAGGTCTTCTGAATACGCATAAGCATATGAAGAAGGAGGAGCGGATGGAGAGAGTACATCAGGCATTGGCTGATGTGGGACTTTTGCCGGAATTCGCCAGCCGTTTTCCTCACGAGTTCTCCGGTGGGCAGAGACAGCGTATCGGTATTGCCAGAGCACTGATTATGGAGCCATCTTTTATTATTGCGGATGAACCGATTTCTGCTCTGGATGTTTCCATTCGTGCACAGGTGCTGAATCTGTTGGCGAAGCTTCAGAAGGAAAGAGGGCTGACTTATCTGTTTATTGCACATGATTTGTCTGTGATGCGCTTTATCAGTGACCGTATTGCGGTGATTGAGCATGGTAAGATTGTGGAACTTGCTCCTACAGAGAAGTTGTTTGAGCATCCGCTTCATCCGTATACACAGGCGCTTCTTAGTGCCATTCCCACACCGAATCCGGATGTTGAGAAGAATAAGAAGGTATTGGTGTATGATGAGAGTGTGCATGATTATTCTGTCGATAAACCATCCTGGATAGAAATTGAGCCCGAGCACTATATCCTTGCCAATAAAAAAGAGGAAGAGGAATATCGAAAGACACTGGAGCAGCATTCTTAATAGAATAAAATAAAAACTTTGTAAAAAAAACCCTTGTGTACTTTACAAGGGTATTTTTGAATGCTATTATATGTAGTAATAAAAACTACTTTTCTTTACCTTGAAAGCCAGTACATCGTTCTGTAAGTGACTTTTCCGGTTATTTTTGGACGCCGTATCGGATAATATTACGTGAATGGAGATTAAACATGAGTTACAAAATTGTGGTTGACAGTTGCTGTGAACTTCCGGAGGAGTATCTGAAGGATACCAGATTTGAAAGAGTGCCTTTGGGGCTGGAAGCTGGAGAATACCAGATCTTGGATGACGAAAGTTTCAATCAGGAGGAGTTTTTGAGAAAGGTAGCGGAATATCCGAAATGTCCAAAATCTTCCTGTCCTTCACCGGAGCGTTTTATGGAGGCTTATCATACGGAGGCGGAGCATGTATATTGTGTGACGCTGTCCTCTCATCTGAGCGGCAGCTACAATAGTGCAGTTCTTGCGAAAGAGCTTTATGCCGAAAAGTATGGCGAAAAGAAGATTCATGTAGTGGATTCCCAGTCAGCCAGCGGCGGCGAGACACAGCTGGCGCTTAAGCTGATGGAACTGGAAGAAGCAGGTATGCCTTTTGAAAAAATCGTGGAAGAAATAGAGAACTATCGTGACAGTGTGCAGACCTATTTTGTGCTGGATAACCTTGAGACATTGCGCAAGAACGGAAGGCTTAGCGGGGTAAAGGCATTGGTGGCATCCACTCTGAGCATTAAGCCTGTCATGGGCGGCGACAAAGGAGAAATTGTCCAGAGAAGCCAGACCATCGGCATGAAGAAGGCGTTGAGCAAGATGGTAGAATTGGTGGTGAATGAGGTGAAGGAACCGTCCTTGAGACGGTTGATTATCACACACTGCAATGCGCCTCAGCGGGCAGAACAGGTGAAAAAGATGGTTCTGGAAAGAGTTCCTTTCCGCGAATGCATCATTATGGATACCTGCGGCGTCAGCAGTATGTACGCAAATGATGGCGGGGTTATTGTGACCACGTAATCGCAGCCGGTTAATTTGTTAAATAAGCCGGAACTATATTGACATGAGAAATGGATTCAGTATCAATTATGATTGGAAGCTGCCCGGTATGCCCGGGCAGCTTCGTTTTTTATTCGAGTCCTTCTTCAATCCACCTGGCAATATTGGAAAAATCAATGGAAAGCTCCCCGTTGTAAATCCCAACAGGAACCGGCTGGTCCAGCCCATAAATGACCGGATAGACTTCACTTTCAAAAAAGTATACCAGGAGTTTGCGCTGGGCGGCATCCAGTATCCAGTATTCCCGCACACCGGCGTTCATGTACTTGAAAAGCTTTTTCGTATAGTCCTTCCGCTTTGTGGAAGGAGAGATAACCTCCAGCAGGAAATCAGGCGCGCCGTATATACCCCATTTCTTTATCTTGCCCGTATCGCATATAATACCCACATCCGGCTGCACCATGGTTCTCTCGTCGCAATCCAGCTGTACATCCACGGGCGCGATAAAGGGACGACAGCTGCCGCCTCGTTCCATGATGAAGTTTGCAATCTGCCTGTGAACTTCTCCTCCAATTGATTGATGTCCAAAAGTGGGAGACGCCATATCATAAAAATACCCGTCAATCAGCTCCACACGCTGCTCCTCCGGCAGGGCGCGATAATCCTCCACGGTATAGCTGCCGTTACGGTCAGCCCGATACAGAGTTTCTTCCTGCACTGCAGATACCTCCGTAAACAACTGTTCCAGAGCCTGAAGCGTGTCGTAACGTGGACTTTCCGTTTCGCCCGAAAAAATCTTCTGAATCGTTCCCAACGGCACACCGGACAATTCCGCCATCTGTGCGTAAGTATACCCTTTTTCCCGTTTCTTTTCCTTCATTTCCTGAATAGTCATACGGATACCTCCTGATAAAAATACAATTAATCACTACAACTATATTATAAGGATATATTTTCCGCGTGTCAACCGCAAAAACGTAAAAAAATAACCATTCTATTTTTCGTATGCCCGAAATATAACCGCGAAATACATTTAAAACAACCGAGTTATTTCCATTCTGTAAACTAAAATATAAAATCAGAGGAGCATATTTTAAAAAAATCTCTCGTAAAGTGAACGGCAGTCTGCTATAATATATCTGAAATAACTGACAAAGAATCTGTGAAAAGTGTGAAAGAATGAAACGGATGCCGCTCGTCAGGACCGCCTGCCTGAGTTTGATAATTACATTGGTGTTGCTTGGGATGCATGTTGAGTATATCGACATGGATTCCTCCGCTTTGTGCGACAGCCAGACATCCTATGCGGAGGGGATTCAGCGGATTGACAGTGAGCGTCTGCTTTCTGCTCTCTGTCAGAAAAAAGTGCTGGAACAGTCGGAGGAGCTTGCCTTCGTAAGACAGGCTGTACGCTCTGTGGCAGGAGTCAGATTTGGTCAGTGGATTTTATTTCTTCTCTTTTTCGGCAGTGCTTATCAGACGGCTGCTCTTTATGAGACATCATTTCTTTTATCCGGTGCCTGCCGGAATCAATGCAGGCTGAGAATTCTGGAATACATTCACCATAAGGACGGGAAAAAAGCATAACTTGCCATAGGTAGCTTTTTAAGTGAAACGCTTGAAAGAAGCGTCTTTTTTGCGTGCCTCGAAACAAAAAAGGAGGAATGGCGGCATATGGTTCAGGATGTTGTTTTTGTACTAATGATGGTGATTGCCATTGGTGCGGGAATAATTACCGCTGTACATGAGTTTGTCGGTAACGGGGAGAAAAATTTACCCGGAAAGACAGAACTTTCAGAAAATAGGGAAAAGGAAGGAAATGATTGATATGAGTATCGGAATGTGGATTATGATGATTATCGGAGGAGCAGCAGGACTTTTCTCCACGCTGTATTTAGTGCTTTCGATTTTTGTAGTGATTTTTTACAAGATTTACAGAAAGGTAAGATATGGCATTTCGCTTTATGATTAACAGAAAGGAAGGGCGTGCCCTTCCTTTTCTTATATTTTGAAGATATGCTTTGTATCGGTTTCGTTATAGGAGAGTATTTCATGTTTGTAAGGTATAAGGTGTTCTCTGCGCCACTCGGTGGGAGAAATATGTAAGTATTGCTGGAACTGCCTGTTAAAACTGGAAAGACTGGTGTATCCCACTTTGCGTGCAATAACATTGATAGGTTCCTGATTCAAATGAAGCCAGTGACAAGCCTGTTGAATGCGGTAATGCTGGATATAGTCCAAAGGACTGATACCGACAATGGAGTGAAACAATCTGCGAAAATGGCTTTCACTGATGCAGCAATGAACGGATAAATCTTTTATGGAAATTGGTTTGGCGTAATTTTCGTAAATATAGGAAAGTGCATTGCGTATATAGGAGTAGGCGCCTTCCCTTTCAATACCATCAGAAAATTCTGTATTTAGGGTAATTCGGTTTAATTCAGCAAAAAAGGAAATCAACAGACCTCGAACGGCATTTTGGTATAGCGGCTTTTTGAAATGAAATTCATCAAAAATAAGTGCCAGATAATAATGAAGCGAGGGATTTTCCGTTTTTTTGATAATAGGGGGAATCCGTTGCTGCATATAAAAAATCTGCCAAAGTGGGAGTAGAATAGCCGTGTTGGTGTTTAACAACTGTTTGGGCTCAATGTATAAATATTCCCAGGAAGCCGTATTTTCCCTGGCGGTGGTGATGTGTGGATTGTGTGGGAAAACCAGGCTGTAATCCCCCGAACTATAAAAAAATGAACTGTTGTGATCATGAATAAGAAAGCCTTCCCCATCCACACAGCGACCAATTTCCAATGCATTATGAAAATGAAGAAATTTCGGCGTAGAGATATCTGTTTTCCAATTATCTCCTATAAAAGCCAGAATCGGAAACTGAGATGTAAAATCATAGGGACGATACATATAAGGTATCTTGTCGAATGATTGTTTCTGCATAGCTTTCACCTCGTTTATGATAGGATGCTGAAAAAACCGTTTACTATAATAGCTGTATAGACGATATACAAATTATAGCGAAAAGAAGAAGGAAAGTAAATATATGACTCCGATGATTGACATTATGAAACAGGAAATTATATGTGCTTTGGGATGCACGGAACCGAGTGCGGTGGCATTGGCGGTTGCAAAGGCAAAGGAGACTTTGGGCGAAATGCCGGAACGGTTGGAATTGAAGGTAAGTGGAAATATTTTGAAAAATGCAATGAATGTAGGTATCCCCGGAACTGAATTAAAGGGGATTGAGATTGCAGCGGCACTTGGATGCATTGTGGGAAAGTCAGAGTATGAATTGGAAGTTTTGAAAGATTGCAGTGAAAGTGATATCCGGGAAGCACAGGATTATATTAATAAAGGATGTGTTTGTATCTCCTTAAAAGAGGGCTGTCAGGAAAAACTGTACATTGAAGCAAAATGTATCAAAGGGGATAAGTCCTCTGAGGCGGTGATTCAGAAATTTCATACGAATATTTCCTCTGTCTGCAGGAATGACGAAGTAATCTACTTGAGTAAACAGAGAGAAGAGAACCGGGAAGATGGAAAGTATCCTTTGACCCTGCAGGATATCTGGCAATTTGCAAATGAAGTAGAGTCTGGGGAACTTTTGTTTTTGAAGGAGGTTGTTGAAGTAAACAGCCGTATTGCTGAGGAAGGTTTAAAGACCCAATACGGAATGGGAGTAGGGAAGCATCTGTATGACAGAATGATGAAAAACGGGAATATGGATTTCCAAACCTTTGTCGTGTCGTATGTGTCTGCAGCAGCGGATGCAAGAATGTCAGGATGCACCTTACCGGTCATGGCGACGACAGGAAGCGGAAATCAAGGGTTGACGGCTTCACTGCCTGTAATAGCGACGGCGCGTTGGATGCAAAGTGAGGATGAAAAACTATATAGAGCGCTGGCTATCAGTGAATTGGTGACGATCCATGTAAAGGAATATATCGGCAAGCTCTCGGCATTATGTGGCTGTGCCATTGCTGCTTCTATAGGAAGTGCCTGCGGAATGGTATATTTGTTGGGAGGAAACCTGAAGAATATGGAATATGTCGTTAAAAATATGGTTGCTGATATTTCGGGTTTGATTTGTGATGGGGCAAAAGCAGGATGTGCATTAAAGATTGCAACTTCTGTTGCCGGAGCGATTCAATGTGTTTATCTGGCACTGGATGAGGTACAGGTTCCGAACCATGACGGCATTGTTTTCGGAGATGTGGAAGAAACAATCCGAAATTTAGGAAGTCTTAGTAATAAGGGAATGTTGACAACGGATCATGTGATACTTAATATGATGTTGGAAGGTCAGAAGCAATGAAACAGTGGATGAGTAAAGAGCAACCGGATTCTATGGAAATCAAAGCGTGGATTACAGAGAAAATGCCGGATATCGTACGGGATTTGAAACGTATCTGCAAAATTAAGAGTGTAGCGGAATGTGGGGAAACGGATTGCCCCCCGTATGGACAGGGATGTCGGGATGTCCTGCAGGAAATGCTTCAGATGGGCAGGGAAAACGGATTTGAAACACATAATTATGAAAACTATGTGGGCCGCATTACCTATCCCGGTAAAACAGAAGAGAATATCGGAGTATGGGCACATCTGGATGTGGTAGAGGAAGGAAAAGACTGGGATTATCCCCCATATGAACCTACGGTAAAGGATAACTATTTTATTGCCAGAGGATGTCAGGACAATAAAAGTTCAGCAATTATCGGACTGTATGCTTTGAAATACATGAAGGAGCATGGGTTACAGCTCAATCATACAATGGAACTCTACCTGGGGACTTGTGAAGAACAGGGTATGTACGAACTGGATTATTTCCTGGAGCATTATAAAGCGCCGAGTCTTTCGCTGGTACCTGACAGCGGATTCCCTGTCTGTTGCGGAGAGAGAGGTTCCTTTAATGGAGAGTTGATCTGTAAAGAAGTTTGCAGCGCAAGCATAGTGGAACTGGATTGCGGGCATGAACTTTATACGATACCGGGAAGGACGGTCCTGACAATAAAGGACACTGAGGACGCACGCCAAAAATGTAAAGACCTTCCAAAGGATATTCAGGCGGAATACACGGAAGCCGGAATTGTATTAACAGCGACAGGCATATCCACTCAGGCATCGAATCCCTCCAAGGGAAAAAATGCCCTGACAATATTGGCAGATTTTATATGTGAAAGAGAACTTTTAGGTGAAACAGAGCGAAAGACGTTTGCCTTTATCAGTGATATCAACAGAGACTGTCAGGGAGAGGCTCTGCATGTAAAATGCGAGGATGAATTGTCGGGATGGACGACGCTGGTGGCAACGAGACTTAAGAATGTACAGGGACATCTGGTAATTGATTTTATTTCCAAATATCCTGTCACAAAAAATGATTATCCGTTTGAACAAAATGCGTCAGAAGCAGCAGAGAAAAGAGGATTTTCGCTGAAGACCACAAGGCTGTCAAAAGCCAATTTCTTTGATCCGGAGCGCAGAGAAGTGAAAGTTTTGACACAAGTCAGCAATGAGGTGCTCCAAAGAGCAGATAAACCTTTTGTGATGAGTGGCGGCACTTATGCCAGAAAGCTTCCCAATGCATTTGCTTTCGGAACCGGTATGCCTCTCCCAAAGGCTCCGGAGGGACTCTTCCGGCCGGGACATGGTGATTATCATCAGCCGGATGAAAGTATTTCCCTGGAGCGTGTGCAGAAGGGATTGGAAATCTATATACAAGGATTATTAAGACTGGATTTTCAGTAGTTGGAGGGAAAAAAGATGGACAAAGCACTCTATGAAAAAATCAGTGATTGGTTTGATGCACATAGTGAAGATATGGTGAAGGATATTGCAAGGCTGGTAAGTATCGGCAGTGTATCAGATCCGGAAGCGGCTGAAAAACCGTTTGGTGCGGAATGCAAAAGATGTCTGGAAGAAATGCTGAAAATCGGTGAAGAACATGGATTTTATACGGAAAATTATGAGTATTATGTGGGAAGCATCGGCACAAAAGAAAAAAACTGGGATAATATGATTGGCTTCTGGAATCACCTCGATGTGGTGCCTGTGGGCAATGACTGGGATTATGAGCCGTTCTCTCCTGTGAGAAAGGAACATTTCCTGATTGGCAGGGGAGCACAGGATAATAAGGGACCGGCAGTGGGAATCCTCTATATGATGCAATGCCTGAGAGAATTGCAGATACCAATGAAACATGAACTTTGTCTGTTTGTGGGATGTGACGAGGAACGGGGAATGTCAGACCTTGATTATTACCTGGAGCATTATCCGGCACCACAGCTTTCCATGATTGCAGACAGCGGTTTTCCGGTATGTTATGGAGAAAAAGGGATTATTGAGGGAAGAATGATAACAAAGGAAACGCTTCCGGAAGGGCTTTTGGAACTTGGGGGTGGCAGTGCGAGCAACATGATTCCCGACTCTGCCTACGCAGTGCTTGCGTATACACCTGAACTGGAGGCTGAGGTTCAACAGCGTCTGGAAAAAGAAAGCGGAGAAGGCAAGTGTTCCATGCAAATAACGGAACAGGGAATCTGTATTACGGCACATGGTACCAGTAAGCACAGTGCCTTTCCGGAGGGCAGCAGGAATGCAATCCATGAACTTGGAAAATTTGCTGCGTCCTTATTACATATTGATGGGAAGCTTCGTGCGCTGTTTGAGACAATCGCTTATCTGTCCGAAGAGTATTACGGTAAAAACTTTGACATGGAATACAGTGATGAGGTATCGGGGAAAACGACTTGCGCAGCGACGATTCTGAAGAAAGAGAAGAATTATATAGCGCTGACTTTTAATATCCGTTATGCCATCACGGACCGGGCGGACAAAATATGCCGGAAACTGGAAGAGTGTGCGTCACGGTTTTCCATGAAATGGGAACTGGAGAGAGATTCTGCTCCCAATTATTTCCCCAAGGAGCATCCGGCTGTGAATCTGCTGACCGGGCTTTACAACGAGGTGACCGGAGAACATCGGGAAAGCTTCGTAATGGGAGGAGGAACTTATGCCAGAAAACTTCCCAGAGCCTTTGCATACGGGGTAGGCGGTATGCGTGAGTCAGAAGAAGACATAAGGGTGAAAAAGGAACTGCTCCGGGAGGGACACGGCGGAGCACATGAACCGGACGAAGGCCTGAATCTGAGATTGCTTTTGAAGGCAATGAAGATTTATACATTGTCCGTCATTGCAATGAATGATTGTGAATTGTAAAAAACAATGCCATGTGAAGCACTATTGCAACACATGGCATTTACTGCGCTCAACATTTGTATGGCACTTACTTGTTAGCATCAAACGGTGCATGCTTCAGATTCTTTTTGACAATGGCACGATGTTCATTCCGAAACACGTGTGGGGATTGCCCCATGATTGCGAGAAAAGAGCGATTAAAACTTGTAAGAGACGAAAATCCGGTCTGAAGAGCAATCTCCAGAATACTGTTTTCGGTACTGGTGAACAGATGGCAGGCTTTTCGGATTCTGACATTACGGATATATTGCCTTGGGGTCTGGTGAAAGCTGAGTTTGAATTTATCCAGAAATTGATTTACGGATAAACCACAAAGTTGTGCCAGATATTCGTTGGAGGTATCTGTCTGAAAATTTTGATCCAGATAGGAAACAACCGGTAAAAACAAGGAAATGGAATTTTCGTTTGTCTCAGGATTACTCTGATGACGACGATATAGATACAACGTCAAATTCTCAATGAGCCCGGCAATGATTGGTTGAAAATAGTCCCGTTTTTCAGTTGCTTCACAGATGATGCGCTCAATCATTTTTGTTTCATCCGGAAACTGATTACAGGGCAGTATTTTAGAAAATTCAGTGTAGTGATACCAGGAGAGTTCTTCGGGAAGACCATCCGGATGCAGCGATGCGAGGAGCTGTTCCGGATTGAAGAATAGGTAATGGCACAAAACTTCCGCGTCATTCTGGGGAGGAAAAAAGGATGCATGTGTAAAAAAGGGAGGTAAAAACAGGATATTTCCTGGAGTCAGGGTATATACTTTGTTTTCCAGATTCCAAATCATGGTTCCCTTTTCGAGGAGTGCGATTTCAATGCAATTGTGGAAATGAATAAAATCCGCATGACTGCTGATTTGGTTACTATGCATCAACAGGAAAGGAAAATTTTCTTCGAATTTATATTCCCGGTAGGTAATACTGGGCAAGTCATTTTTACTCATTTGCACCGCTCCCTGCATATTCGGCAAAAATTTTTTTGGCATAGGGAATACACTCGGAGGATATTTTAAATGCTTTTCCGTCAATCATAACAACCTTGCGGAATTTGAAAGCCTTGATATATCTTCCGTTTATCATAGCTTTGGCAGTCGGAACCAGAAAAGTGGGGAAAGATTCCAGTTGGGAGAACAGATTCAGTGCATTATCCATGGTGTGAACTACCCGGCCATCCTTCAGGTATATCGCAATCAGAAGTCCGTCCTGAATGGCATACAGGATATCCGGCTCAGTGACATAGAAGGTTTCTTTTTCTTCGCGGAGCTCAATCAGGGGAACAGCGTTTGCCTTAACTTCCAGTGCATGTTCAACGGTGACGGACAATTCCTCCGGTTTGATGGGCTTGTCCAGGAAGGAAATGTCTCCGGGCAGATTCAGACTGCGGTAGTCAATATCGGAACAACACAGGATGATGGGGACGTTGACACCCTTTTCCGTCAGAGCGGTTACAATCTGTTCGACACTGACGCCGGGTGTTTTACACATATCAATATAGAAAGCATCATACTGCATGGGATTTGCCAGAAGAGAATCTGCATTGCCGAAGAGGTCGGCAAACAGAATGCCATTTTCCTTGCCCCGGCGTTCGGATTCGCGTCGAATGAGGCGCTCAAATTGTTTGCGGTCTGCTACATTGTCATCACATACAGCGATATGCATGGTGGGTTATCCTTTCCTGTAAGTAAGTTAAGAGGCAAAAAAGAAAACTTCAGGATGTTTCTGACAATTCCCTTTGTACCTCAAAACTAATTGTAGCACAAATTTCAGCGGAATAAAAGGAGCAATAAGAGGATTTGCATAAGGCAGATGGCAGGCATTCCGTATTTAAAATACCAGTGCTTTGTCTTGTGGCGGAAGTATTGCATTCCAATTGTACAACCCAAAGCACCGCCTGCAAGGGCTGTCAAAAATAAAGAAGCCTCCGAGATGCGCCAGGCACCTCGGATGGCTCTTTTTTTGTCAATTCCCATCATGGCAAAACCAATGAAATTCACGATTAATAAATACAAAGTAAGAAACTTGATTAACATAATAAATCTCTGCTTCCTGTTTTAGAACAACTTCTCGCCTTGTTCCTGCATCTTCATCGCCCGAACCTTACAGGACAGTCCGAACAGATTGATGAAGCCCTCTGCATCGTGATGGTCGTAAAGGTCGCCGGTGGTGAAGGAAGCAATACTCTCATTGTACAGGGAATAAGGAGAGGTGGTGCCGGCCTTGATGATGTTGCCCTTGTAAAGCTTGAACTTGACTTCACCGGTCACATATTTCTGTGTTTCTTCAATAAACGCCTGTTCAGCCTGACGAAGAGGGGTAAACCACTTTCCTTCGTAGACAAGGCTTGCGAAACGGCTGCCCATTTCCTTCTTCATTGCATAGGTGTCGCGGTCGAGAATCAGCTCCTCCAGCTGCTGATGTGCCTCCATCAGAATGGTACCGCCGGGAGTTTCATAAACGCCGCGGGACTTCATGCCCACAACACGGTTTTCAACGATATCGATAATGCCGATGCCGTGCTTGCCGCCCAGTTCATTGAGCTTGTGGATGATATCGGATACCTTCATTTTCTCGCCGTTTACGGAAGTGGGAACACCTTTTTCGAAAGTCATGGTGACATACTCGCCCTCATCGGGAGCCTTTTCAGGTGTGGTGCCCAGAACGAGCAGGTGCTCAAAATTAGGCTCGTTTGCGGGATCCTCCAGTTCCAGACCTTCATGGCTGATGTGCCAGATGTTACGGTCGCGGCTGTAGGAGGAATCTGCGGAGAAGGGAAGGTGGATGCCGTGGGCTTTGCAGTACTCAATCTCGGATTCCCGGGAATCCATGGTCCACTTGTCGTTTCTCCAAGCAGCAATAATCTTGATATCGGGAGCCAGAGCCTTGATGCCCAGTTCAAAACGAATCTGGTCGTTGCCCTTTCCGGTAGCGCCGTGGCAGATAGCGGTAGCACCTTCTTTTCTTGCAATCTCAACCAGTTTCTTTGCAATCAGGGGTCTTGCCATGGAAGTGCCTAAAAGGTACTTGTTTTCGTAGATGGCATTTGCCTGAACACAGGGAACGATATAATCGTCGCAGAATTCATCGATGACATTTTCGATGTACAGCTTGGATGCACCGCAGGATTTTGCTCTTTCTTCCAGACCGTCCAGTTCCTCTGCCTGACCGCAGTCAACGCAGACACAGATAACTTCATAGTCGAAATTCTCCTTTAACCAGGGAATGATGGCGGTGGTATCCAGACCGCCGGAATAAGCAAGAACCACTTTTTCTTTCATAAGTAAAAAACCTCCGTTTGAATATGTATTTGGTTTGTTTTTTTCAGCCTGAAACCACTATACAACAGAAAAAATAGAAATGCAAGAGAAAATATGAATAAAAATGTCAAAAATATTCACATATACTGCATAAACAATGGATAAAATTCATAATAATGCATAAAAACAAAAATAGTAGTGGACATTTATGCAAAAAGTGGTATGATGACAAAAGACAGCATCATGAATAGATGAATGATAAATGGAGACGCGTCATGCACGTGAAGGGAGATTGTCATGATTAAGGTAGGGATTATCGGAGCAACAGGTTATGCAGGCGGTGAGCTTGTGAGAATTTTAATGAATCATCGGGATGCAAAAATCGTCTGGTATGGTTCTAGAAGCTATATAGATAAGAAATATTATGAAGTATATCAGAATATGTTTCAGATTGTGGAGGATGTCTGTAAGGATGATAATCTGCAGGAGTTGGCGGAGCAGGTGGATGTGATTTTTACAGCAACGCCCCAGGGTTTCTTGGCGGGACTTCTCACGGAGGAAATCCTGTCTAAAGTAAAAATCGTGGATTTGTCCGCAGACTACCGGATTAAGGATGTGGCAGTTTACGAGAAGTGGTACGGTATTGAGCACAAATCGCCGCAGTTTATTGAGGAAGCGGTATACGGACTGTGTGAAATCAACAGAGGTAAAATTACCGAAAAGACCAGACTGGTGGCCAATCCCGGATGTTATACCACCTGTTCCATCCTGACGGCGTATCCCATGGTAAAAGAAGGCCTGATTGATGTGAACACTCTGATTGTGGATGCAAAATCGGGAACCTCCGGTGCAGGAAGAAGTGCTAAGGTGGCAAACCTGTTCTGTGAGGTCAATGAAAATATGAAGGCGTACGGTGTGGCAAGTCACCGTCATACGCCGGAGATAGAGGAACAGCTGGGCTATGCGGGAAACTGCAGCGTTACCTTAAGCTTTACGCCCCATCTGGTCCCTATGAACAGAGGGATTCTGGCGACGGAATATGCAACACTGAAACGGAAGCCGGACGGCAGTCTTCCTACTTATGAGGAAATCAAAGCCGTTTATGATAAATATTATGCAAAAGAAAAATTTGTCCGTGTGCTGGAGAAGGGTGTCTGCCCTGAGACAAAATGGGTGGAGGGCAGCAACTATGTGGACATTAATTTTGTCATTGATGAGCGCACCGGCCGCATCATCATGATGGGAGCACTGGATAATCTGGTGAAGGGTGCCGCAGGTCAGGCGGTACAGAACATGAATCTGCTGTTTAGTCTGCCTGAGTCGGAAGGGCTGGAGCTTGTGCCCTGCTTCCCGTAATACGTAAAAACTGCCCGCAGAAAGGAAGCGGAAGGCAGCTGAGAGAAAGGAACAGAAGCGGTATGAGTACAAAGACATATACGATCAGGACAATGACGAACGAAGATTATGACGGGCTGAAAAGTCTCTGGATGACGATTCACGGGTTCGGCATCCGCAGCATTGACGATTCCAGAGAAGGCGTGGAGCGTTTTTTGAAAAGAAACCCCGATACCAGCGTGGTGGCGGTGGCAGAGAATGGTGACATCGTAGGTGGTATTCTCTGTGGGCACGATGGCAGACGAGGCTGTCTGTATCATGTTTGTGTGCGGGAGGATTACAGGCGTTTAGGGATTGGCAAGGCCATGGTGGTTCACTGCATGAACGCGCTGAAGGAAGAGAAAATCAATAAAGTCAGCCTGATTGCTTTCACAAAAAATGATGTGGGAAATGCCTTTTGGCGAACCATAGGCTGGACAAAGCGCGAGGACTTGAATTATTATGATTTTACACTGAATGAAGCGAATATAACAGCATTTAATAAGTAGATAGCCAAAGACAGAGATACGATGCACTGAATAGTAAATGGTGCAGGAAGGGTAGGAATATGAAGACAATAGACGGCGGCGTGACCGCGGCAAAGGGATTCTGGGCAGCAGGCGTGGAGGCTGCCGTAAAGTATCAGAACAGGAAAGATATGGCGCTGATTTACAGCGAGACGCCCTGTAAGGTGGCGGGAACCTTTACTACCAATGTTGTGAAGGCGGCACCGGTGCTCTGGGATAAAAAGATTGTGGAGGAATCGCCTTTCGCACAGGCGGTTGTGGTAAATTCCGGTGTGGCAAATGCCTGTACCGGAAAGCAGGGAATGGACTGCTGTCAGACAGAAGCGGATTGTGCCGGAAAACTGCTGGGAATTCCCGCAGATGCCGTGCTGGTTGCCTCAACCGGCGTAATCGGTATGCAGATTCCCGTGGACAGAATTACGGCAGGTATCGAAAAGCTGGCAGCTGCAAAGGCAGATACTCCGGAAGCAGGACTGGATGCTGCCAAGGCAATTATGACAACCGATACCGTACATAAGCAGATTGCGGTTCAGGTGGAAATCGGCGGAAAGACTGTGACTTTAGGCGGTATGTGTAAGGGTTCCGGCATGATTCATCCCAATATGTGCACCATGCTGGGCTTTATCACTACCGATGTCAATATTTCCAAACCCATGCTGCAGAAGGCAGTCAGTGCTGCGGTTGTGGATTCCTTCAATATGATTTCCGTGGATGGGGATACCTCCACAAACGATACCCTTCTGGTGCTGGCAAACGGTCAGGCGGAAAACGCGGAGATTACAGAAGAAGGCGCTGACTATCAGACTTTCTGTGAAGCGCTGAATTACATTACTGTTTTCCTGGCAAAGAAGATGGCAGGGGACGGCGAAGGCGCAACCTGCCTGTTTGAGGCGAAAGTAGAGGGAGCTGCGAACAAAGAGGATGCCAGAACGCTGGCGAAGTCCGTAATCTGTTCTTCTCTGACCAAGGCGGCAATCTTCGGACATGACGCAAACTGGGGCAGAATTCTCTGCGCCCTCGGATATTCCGGCGCAAAATTTGACCCGGAGAATGTGGATCTGTATTTTGAGGGCAAGAACGGAAAGATTCATATCTACGGCAACGGTTCCGCCTGTGATTACAGCGAAGAGGAAGCGACGAAAATCCTCTCCGAGCCCGAAGTGACCGTGCTGGCAGATATGCACATGGGCGATGCGCAGGCCACCGCCTGGGGCTGTGACTTAAGTTACGACTATGTGAAAATTAATGCGGACTATCGTTCGTAATTTTAACATACGGAGAACCCGAGCCGGAAGATATATGAAACAGAAAGGATACGATAACCATGGAAAAGGATATGGAAAAAGTACTGGAAAAGGCGGAAGTCCTCATTGAGGCATTGCCCTACATACAGCGTTTTAACCGCAAGATTATCGTTGTGAAGTACGGCGGCAGCGCCATGAGCAACGAAGAACTTCAGAAGAATGTCATTAAGGATGTCACACTCTTAAAGCTGGTTGGTTTCAAACCCATCATTGTACACGGCGGCGGCAAGGAAATCAGCCGCTGGGTCGGAAAAGTGGGGAAAGAAGCAAAATTCGTCAACGGTCTGCGCGTGACTGACGAAGAGACCATGGAGATTGCAGAGATGGTGCTGAACAAGGTAAATAAGAGCCTTGTGACCATGGTGCAGGAACTGGGCGTCAAGGCTGTTGGTATCAGCGGTAAGGATGGCGGTCTGCTCAAGGTGGAGAAAAAGTATTCCGACGGGCAGGACATCGGCTATGTGGGAGAGATTACCGAGGTTAACCCCAAAGTTCTCTATGATTTGCTGGAGAAGGATTTTCTTCCCATCGTGGCACCCATCGGCATGGATGATAATTTTACAACCTACAATATTAACGCGGATGATGCGGCCTGTGCCATTGCCAAGGCTCTGGGAGCGGAGAAGCTGGCATTTCTCACTGACATAGAAGGGCTTTACAAGGATATCAACGATAAGTCCACGTTCATATCCAGACTGACTGCCAGCAAGGCGGATGAACTGATTTCCGGTGGCTTTATCGGTGGCGGTATGCTGCCGAAGCTGAATAACTGTACTTCTGCAATCAGGAACGGCGTGAAGAGAGTCCATATTCTGGACGGCCGTGTACCCCATTGCCTCCTTCTGGAAATATTCACCAAAGAAGGTATCGGCACGGTAATTATTGCGGATGATGATAACCTTGCCACGGGTGCAAGAAGAGACCAATTTTGCACGGAAAATGATTAAAATTGCACGGGAACGAGGAAACTAAAATGAGCATGAAGGAATATATTGAGCAGGCGGAAAGTGCACTGCTTCACACCTATAACCGTTTTCAGATTGTCCTTGAAAAGGGAGACGGGGTCTATCTGTATGATACGGATGGGAAAAAATATCTGGATTTTTGTGCGGGTATAGCAGTATTTGCACTTGGCTATCACAATGAGGCGTACAACGATGCGCTGAAAAATCAGATCGACAAGCTGATTCATACCTCCAATTACTATTACAATGTACCTGCCATAGAAGCGGCAAAAAAATTGAAGAAGGCTTCCGGTATGGACAGAGTCTTTTTTACCAACTCCGGTGCGGAAGCTATCGAGGGAGCCATCAAGACAGCGAGAAAGTATGCCTGGTTGAAGGATGGCAGTACGGATCATGAAATCATTGCCATGAATCATTCCTTCCACGGAAGAACCATGGGCGCGCTGGCTGTGACGGGAAACCCCAAATACAGAGAACCCTTTGAACCCCTGATTGGGAATATCCGCTTTGCCGACCTGAATGATCTGGAGAGCGTGAAAAAGCAGATTACAGATAAGACCTGTGCCATCCTGCTGGAGACAGTACAGGGTGAGGGTGGTGTTTTCCCTGCCACAGAAGAATTCTTAAAGGGTGTGCGTGCACTTTGTGATGAGCGGGATATCCTGCTGATTCTGGATGAAATTCAATGCGGCATGGGGCGTACCGGCTATATGTTTGCATGGCAGAAATACGGCGTGAAGCCGGATATTATGACCAGCGCAAAAGCTCTGGGCTGCGGTGTTCCCGTGGGTGCGTTCTTAATGACTGAGAAGGTGGGACAGAGTTCACTTGTGGCCGGCGACCACGGAACCACCTACGGCGGAAATCCGCTTGCATGCGCTGCGGTGGAAAAAGTACTTGATTTATTTGAGCAGGACCATATAATAGAAAATGTGAGAGAGACTGCACCTTATCTGGAAAAGTGTCTGGATGAGCTTAAGAAGAAACACAGCTGTATCACAGAGCGCCGGGGAGCCGGTCTGATGCAGGGACTTGTGTTTGACTGTCCTGTGGGAGACATTATCAACAGGGCTCTGGAGAAGGGATTGATTCTGATCAATGCAGGAGCAAACATTATTCGTTTTGTGCCGCCTCTCGTAATCACAAAGGAGAACGTAGACGAGATGATTTCCATTCTGGATAGCTGTATCCCGTAATGGATTTGCACAGGAGTGAATATGCATTTTAAAAGAAGAGTTGTTGCAGTGGCAGCCGTGATAGCCATGGCTGCCGCTCTTTTGTATGGAAGTACCCTGGAGCTGAATACGGATTCTGAGGAAAACAGTCGCTTATCCTGGTTTGGAAGAAAGGAGACAATTTATTTCTGGTACTCTGACGATTCCATGACCAATTTTGTGAACAGTGCGGCAGTGTCTTTCGGAGAGAAGGAAGATGTGCGAGTGATTCCTGTGCTGACTTCGGACAGCGAGTATCTGGAAGCACTGAATCAGGCATCCCTGCATTCCGAACAGGTTCCCGATGCATATATTGTCAGTCATGATTCTCTGGAAAAGGCATATCTTGCCGGACTTGCGGTTGAAATCCGGGATGAAGCAAATGTCTGCAGTGAGTCCAATTTTCCGCCTGCGGCTCTTTCGGCAGTATCCTATAATGGAAAAACAGTGGCTTATCCGCTTTCCTATGAGACGAGCGCCCTTATGTATAATGAGACGTATCTGGCGGAATGGGCAGCTCAGATAGCACGGAAAGAGCTTTTGAATGAAGGGGAGGAAGAGGAGAACCCATCGGAAGAATCCCAGGGAATTCCTGTGGATGAAGATTTGCTTGCGGCAAAGACGACTGAATATTTTGAAAAAGCTGTTCCGTCTACGGTGGATGATATCCTGAATATTGCAGACACCTTCGATGTACCGGAGGGTGTGGACGGCGTGTTTGAATGGGATGTGTCCGATATTTTCTATAATTACTGGATTGTCGGAAATTATATGATTGCAGGCGGCGATGCGGGTGATGACAAACAGGTAATAGATATTGACAATCCGGAGACGATTCAATGCCTGGAAGTTTACAAGGCACTCAATCAGTTCTTCTTTATTGAGTCCGATACGGTGGATTATGAATCTGTACTGCAGGATTTTATTGACGGCAGGACGGTGTTTACAATTGCAACCACAGATGCCGTTGCCAGACTGAAGGATGCTAAAGAGAGCGGAGAAATCGCTTTTGATTATGGATTTTCCACGATGCCGGAGGTCAGTGCGGAATTGAAAAGCCGATCCATGTCCGTGACCAATGCAGTGGCTGTCAACGGTTATTCGGAGCATAAGGAGATTGCAAATCGTTTTGCGGCATATCTGACAAACGAATGCGCAGATTCACTTTACGAAATGACAGGAAAAACCTCTTCGAATCTGCATGCGGAGAGAGACAACGGACCGCTTCAGATTTTTATGCTGGAATATGCTGACAGTGTTCCGCTGCCCAAGATGATGGAAACCGGAAATTTCTGGCTTCAGCTGGAGAGACTGTTCGCCAGTGTCTGGAATGGCGCGGATGTAACTGTCATGGTGCAGGAATTAGCGAACCAGATGGCTTCTCAGGTGAACGCGGTTGTACAGTAAATACAGGAATAAAAAAACCAGTCGGAGGATATACTAAACGCATAGCAGGGCGAAAGGAAAGTATGTCAATGATTGGTTTTTTGATTGCGCTGATTTCGGGAGCGCTCATGAGCATTCAGGGAGTTTTCAACACACAGGTGACAAAGGCGTCCAGTATCTGGGCGGCAAGTGCCTTTGTCCAGATGACAGCACTGATTGTCTGTCTGGGAGCCTGGCTGTTCACTGACCGGAGCAATCTGCTGCAGGTTTTTCAGGTGCAGCCCAAGTATATGCTGCTCGGCGGGGCTATCGGCGCTTTTATTACTTATACGGTAATCAAAAGCATGGATATGCTGGGACCGGCAAAGGCGGTTATGCTGATTGTGGTAGCGCAGCTTTGCGTGGCTTATGTGATAGAACTTCTGGGGTGGTTCGGGGTGGAGAAGCAGCCCTGGGAATGGCGGAAGGCAATCGGTATGGCGGTAGCTGTCGCAGGCATTATCATCTTCAAATGGAAATAGAAAATGCTACTTGTAAAATAATTGTGATTCCATTACAATAATTAATATCAGCATAGAGAGGCAATCCTTTGAATTCTGTTTCCCGCAGGGAAGGAAGGAGAGGGACTATGATGAGAAATATCAAAAGAATGCTGTTACCGGTGCTTTTATGTTTCTTTGTGTGCGGCTGTGGCCGGACAGAGGAAAATGTTATGGTAATCGGCAGGGAAGAAAACAAGGCCGGGAGTGTGTCACTTTCAGCCTTAGAAGCGGTTAGTGAACCGGAAGAAAATGCAGCTTTGAACGCTGAGAGCGAACTGCGCGTATATGTGTGCGGAGCAGTGAAGAAACCGGGGGTTGTAGCGCTGCAGGCGGGGGCCCGGGTGGAGGATGCGCTGAAGGCAGTCGGCGGCTTTGCCGAAGATGCTGACAGAAATGCGGTCAATCTGGCGGATTGGGTATCCGACGGAGAAAGAATTTATTTTCTGACACTGGAGGAAGCAGCGGAACAGGAAGCAGAAATAGCGGAGGCAGCGGGCGGACTTGTCAATATAAATACGGCAGATGCCGCCACACTTTGTACACTGCCCGGCATTGGAGAGGCAAGAGCGCAGGATATCATTACTTACAGGACGCAGTCCGGTGGCTTTGAAAGTACAGAGGATATTATGAAAGTGTCTGGAATCAAGACCAGCGTTTTTGAGAAAATCAGAGATAAAATAACAGTGAAATGAGAGGAAATTTGGGAAATGGCCGGAAAGAGAGCTTTGATCGTAGATGACGAAAAATTGATTGTGAAGGGAATTAAGTTCAGCCTGGAACAGGATGACATGCAGGTGGATTGTGCCTACGATGGCGAGGAAGCTCTTGAGTATGCAAAAAACAATCAGTACGATATTATTCTGCTGGATGTGATGCTGCCGAAGCTGACGGGTTTTGAAGTCTGTCAGCAGATCAGAGAGTTTTCCAATGTCCCGATCATTATGCTGACAGCCAGGGGAGACGATATGGACAAGATTCTTGGCCTGGAATATGGGGCTGACGATTATATTACGAAGCCCTTTAACATTCTTGAGGTAAAGGCACGCATTAAAGCAATCATGCGCAGAACCGAGCCGAAGAGAGTGAGCGGGGAAGCGGCTGCACCCAAGGCAATTGAGAGCGGGGAGATGCGTCTGGACTGTGAGGGGAGAAGGGCTTATATTGCCGGAAAGGAAATTGGTCTGACAGCCAAGGAATTTGAAGTATTGGAGCTTCTGATGCTGAATCCGAATAAGGTATACAGCCGGGAGAGTCTTCTGCAGCTTGTATGGGGAACGGATTATCCGGGAGATGTGAGGACTGTGGATGTACATATCAGAAGACTCCGTGAAAAGATTGAACAGAATCCCAGCGAACCGAAATATGTGCATACAAAATGGGGTGTGGGCTATTATTTCCTGAACAGTTGAAAAACAAGGCGGTTTTGATATGGCAGTAAAAATATGGAACGAGCTGAAATCTCTTGTTTCTCTGCGTAGCCTTCGTGCACGCATCTTTATTATCATATTGGTTGTGGGAATTGTTCCCGGCGTGCTTCTCCGTTACGGAATTCTTGATAACTATGAGGAGCGCGCTGTCGAAAACCGGATTTCCACCGTCCAGAATCAGTTGATGATTGTAGGAAACCACTTAATCAGCAACAACTATTTCAACAGTGCAAAAACAGAAGCAGGCGTTATTAATGCCGAACTGGAGATGATTTCCAATCTCTATGAAGGTCGGGTTATGATTATCAATTCGGGACTGAAAGTAGTCAAGGATACCTATGGAATCAGTGAGGGGAAGACTATCATTTCGGAAGAGGTCATTAAGTGTCTTCGTGGAGAAAGCATGTCACATTATGACAGGGATCATGGCTACATAGAAATGACAACGCCCATTGTTGACACGGGAAATGTGGACAGTCCGGTCGTCGGAGTTATGCTGACGAGTATTTCAAACGAGGCAATTGTCAGCACGATGGATATTTTGAACCGTAAGGCCGTGATTTTGGAGAATCTGATACTGATTGGCATTGTGGCGTTTGCCATACTGATGTCGGATATGCTGACACGGCCCTTTAATAAGGTTACAAATGCAATCAATGATGTCAAAGCGGGGTACACAGATGAATCCATTTCTGTACCGGATTATGTAGAAACGGTTCATATTGTGGATGCTTTCAACCAGATGCTGAAAAGAATGAAAGCACAGGATGATTCCAGGCAGGAATTTGTGGCAAATGTGTCCCATGAACTGAAGACGCCCATGACCTCTATTAAAGTGCTTGCAGATTCCCTTCTGGCGCAGGAGGATGCTCCTGCAGAACTTTACCGGGAGTTTATGGAAGATATCGTGTCGGAAATTGACCGTGAGAATCAGATTATCACGGATCTTCTTGCATTGGTGAAGATGGACAAGAAGGTGCAGGAGATGAATATTGTCTCCCTGAACATCAATGACCTGACAGAACTGATTTTAAAACGTCTCCGTCCCATCGCCAGAAAGAAGGATGTAGAGGTTGTGTTTGAAAGTATGCGTCCGGTGGTAGCGGAAGTGGACGAGGTCAAGCTGACACTGATTATGACAAACCTTGTGGAAAATGCTATTAAATACAACAAGGAGCATGGTTGGGTAAAGGTAGTGCTGGATGCTGACCATCAGTTTTTCACCTTTACGGTCAGTGATTCCGGACTCGGTATTCCGGAAGAATCTCTTGCACATATCTATGAGAGATTCTACAGGGTGGACAAGTCTCATTCGAGAGAAATCGGAGGAACCGGTCTGGGACTTGCTATCACCAAAAATGCAGTTCTGATGCATCGAGGTTCCATCACGGTGACAAGCGTGGAAGGAGAGGGCTCCAGCTTTACAGTGAAGATTCCGCTGACCTATATCAGCGGGAACAATAACCAGACAGCTTAGGAAGGACGCGGAGGCAAGGGAACAAAATGAGAAGATTCTATATTCTGATTCTGACTGTTCTGTGCAGTGTTCTGTTTGCAGCCTGTGGAACGGAAAGCCAGGATAACGGAAACACGTATCAGGTCTATTATTTGAATAACGGGGAAACCAAGGTGGAGATGCATCCACATGAAATGATTGCGGAGAATGAGACGGAGCAGTTGGACGAATTGCTGGAATGCCTGACGACCAACCCGGAAAAACTGGAATATAGAGCGCCGTTTACCCTCGGATTTCAGGTGAAGAATGTGTCTCTGGACGGAGGCAGACTGACAATTGATGTAGATGAGGCATATATGGGATTGTCTGTGACGACAGAAGTACTTGTTCGTGCAGCGGTTGTCCGCACATTAACGCAGCTTGAGAGTGTCAGCTATGTGGCGATTACAGTGGAAGGCAAGCAATTGTTCGATAACATGGGGAATGTGGTTGGTTGGATGAATGCGGAGCAGTTCATCGATAATGATGGCAATGAAATCAACACCTATGAACTGGCAAAGGTGAAACTCTATTTTGCATCGGAAGACGGAACGCAGCTGATTGCAGCCTTCCGCGAAAAGCATTATTCGACCAATACACCGCTGGAGAGGTTTGTAGTGGAGGAACTGATTGCGGGACCGAGCGGCCAGGTGGAAGGGCTGTACCCGTCCGTCAATTCATCAACGAAAATTATCAATGTGCTGACAAAAGATGGTATCTGTTATGTAAACCTGGATGAAAACTTCCTTACTGTGGTGAATAATGTGCCTACGGAAGTATCCATCTATGCGGTTGTCAATTCATTGGTGGAACTCAGCAATATTAATAAAGTACAGATTCTGGTAAACGGTGAAGTGCCGGCTTCTTTTCCTACATCAACCTTTGAGAGAAATCTGGATATTGTTACTACACTGGAAAAATAGTAATCGGAGAGATTATATATGAAAAGACCGCTTTTTGCGGCAGGGCTGATGCTGGCGGTTATCACAGCGGCCTGGATGTGGATGGGAGGCAGGAAAAGTCCTCCCGGACTGTCCGGAACCGATTGGCCTGTTTCAGGAGAGACGGTGGTAATGACCGGTCAGGTCTGCCGAAAAGATGAATCTTCATTTTCTGTAAAATCAAACATTCTTTATTCTATTGATCAAGAAGCTGCAATTTCGCAGCACGAAATTTCATTACAAGAAAAAATAATATGTGAGACAACGGAAGCAGAGACCGTATATCTGGGAGCCACTGTGACTGTAAAGGGGATTTTTGAGCCATTTTCAGAAGCATCCAATCCGGGGGAGTTTGACAGTTCAGCGTATTACAGAAGTATCAATACCTGCGGAAAGCTTCGAAAAACTGAAATTTTGTCGCAGGAACCGCCGAGCTTTTGGGGCAGGGAAAAACTATATCAGCTCAGATGCCGTTGGAAAGACAGGCTGTATGATATTTTCCCGGAGAGAGAGGCGGCAGTTATGAGTGCGCTTTTACTGGGAGACAGGACAGAACTGGACAGGGATTTGAAAGACCTGTATCAGAGAAACGGCATTTTGCATATCCTGAGTATTTCCTCTCTTCACATAACCATTCTTGGCATGGGCGTGTACCGTTTGCTCAGACGTTTCGGAATACCTGCCTGGGCAGCTGCGCTGACGGGAGGGATCCTGATGGGGGCATATGGCATTATGACAGGTTTTGGGGTCTCTGCCTGTCGAGCCATCATCATGTATTTTCTACGCATGCTGGCTGAGGTAACCGGCAGGACATATGATATGTTGAGTGCCCTGGGGACGGCGGGATTGGGAATGCTGGTATATTGTCCTAATTATCTGGAAAACAGCGGATTTCTGTTGTCTTTTTCATCCATATTGGGAATCGGTATCGTTTATCCGGCACTGGTTCGGCTATGCACCGGGAAAATGACACCTGTATTATACGGGGAAAGTCATGTAAAAACAGTTGCCCGGTCATGGAAACGAAAGATAAAAGAGGGTATGCTTCTGAGTTTTTCCATCACGCTGGCAACCATGCCGGTGCAGCTGTGGTTCTACTATGAGCTTCCGGTTTATACCGTTCTGATTAATCTTCTGATACTTCCCTTTGTCAAACCACTTTTGATTACAGGGTTTGCGGCAATGCTTCTGCCGGTGGGGGGACTGAATGGCAAATTGCCGGACGGCTTGTCTGCCTTCACTCAAATTTTGCCGGGAAGCATGGCCGGAGAAACTGCATATCTGATTCTTGAATGGTATGAAGCACTGTGCAGTTTCTTTGACAGCTTGCCCTTTTCCGTATGGAATCCGGGAAGACCGGAAGTCTGGCAGATTGTGGTCTACTATTGTTTGCTGGGAGTATTTGTATGGAAGTATGGTGGGACTGCGACGAAGAGAGAAAGAGAAGAAACAAAAAGAAGCATAAATGGGGAAAGAATATGGCAGGAAACAGGAAGAATCAGGAGAGAGGAATCCTCCTGTTGGGTATCGGAGAAACGGATGCGGCTGATAAAAAAATCGGCAGCGCAGAGGGAGAAATTGACGATGATAGGATTATTGTGTGCCGAAATTTTAGTCATAGGTGTTAGACCGGCGGCGAAAAACCAGGTATTTTTCCTGAACGTGGGACAGGGAGATTGCAGCATTGTGAGAACTGCATCCGGACAGACTTTTTTAATTGACTGTGGGAGTAGCAGTCGCAGCAACGTAGGCAGATATGTACTGCTTCCTTTCTTGAAGTATTACGGTATTCATACAATTGACGGAGTTTTGCTGTCTCATCCTGATACCGACCATGTGAATGGAGCACAGGAGCTTCTTACTCTTGCAGAGGAAAATAGAATCTCTATCAGACAGCTGGTTTTACCCGATGTCAGAGAAACGGAAAGAGAGGAAGCGCTGGGAGAACTGATTCAGGCAGCAGGAGAGGTGTATGAGGATAAGGGGGTACCGGTTCGGTATATATCCGAAGGAGACAGCTGGCAATGTGAGGATGCTCATTTTCTTTGCCTCCATCCGTCTGCGGACTGCGGCGGGGAGAATGCAAATGAATATTCCATGTGTATTTATATAGTTTTCGGGGAAGAACAGGAGCCTGAGATGTCAGTTCTGTTTACAGGCGATGTGGAAGGAGAGGGAGAGAAGGAACTGACGGAAGCATTGGTTCGCCATGGCATTCATGATATTACATTGCTGAAAACAGCGCATCATGGTTCCCGAAATTCCACCTCGGAGGAATTGCTTGAGCAGTTGCAGCCTGCTACAGCCGTGATTTCCTGCGGAAAAAACAACCGGTACGGACATCCGCATGAAGAACTGATTGGACGGCTATACAAGGCGGGTGTAAAGGTATTACGAACGGATGATTTAGGCGCTATCAGTGTGCAGGAGGAAGGAGAACATGTGAAAGTGACGGGATATGGGAGAATAGAGGGCATGGGTAAATGAAGTGGTTTATGTACCCACACTGTAGAGGGTGCGTGGGTATGGGAGAAGAAAATGAGCAAATCCCGTGACGGGGGATTATTTTTACTGGGAGCATTTTGGAATGATGGATTATACAGGAGTATTTTTTGTAGTAAAGGCATGGGGGGTATGGTATGATAGAAAAGATACTTAGCCGGAGTGCTGCATGGATGAAAATCCGATTGGCGGAGTGAAAAAATGAATACTGTATAGGAGAAAGATGCGAAGAGGAGCGGGCGGGAAACATGAACAGAAAACTTCAGAAAGTGACAGATAGAAAGAACAATAAAGCCGGGTATCGGAAACTTTCACTGAAACAGTGGGGAGTAATCATAGCGTTTTTGACCTTGATTTGCATCATGATTTTGATTGCTGTGCTTGCAGTGAAATGCGTGGTGGAATGGGCAGTGATACAGACATGCGATAACAAAGTTATGGGAACAGCTACAGTCGCTGAATACAAGGGAGAGTTTACTGATGCGGACAGCAATGGCGGAATGAGCACGGGACATAAGTATGTACATTATGTGATTATGTTTGACGAGCCGGTAGATGGGCATGACAGAATCGAGTATGAGAACAAAAATGATTACTCTGCAAAAGTTCAGCTGGGACACAGGTATTTGATTGTTTTTAATCAGTTTGAGGACGGAACGCATCGCTATGACCCTGATGATTTTATACCGGATCGAATTGCGCTTGGGCTATTGATAGGAATCATTGTAGTGGCTGTCGTATTCCGGAAACAGTTTGCGGCATTTTCAGATAAGATAGACGGCCTGCTCTGATGATTGGGTTATAAAAATTTTATAAAAGTTTTATGGTGAAAATATTGTCGTAATTATGTCAAAGTGGTATGGTTGTGGAGATGAATTTAGTCGTTGGGATTACGACAGAGAAAGAAGGCGAATATGTATGGATACGAACCGTACAATTGAAAAAATCCAAAAGCTTGCCGGAAAGAAGAAAACGGCAAAAATCATTAAGTTTCTGGGGGCAGCAGAGACAGAGGTAGCAGTAGCAGCTCTGGAAGCGTTGGCAACAGTGAGGGACGAGGACAGCGTTAACAGCATTGCTGCCATGATTGACAGTGATGTGCCGGCAGTTCGTGCAGCAGCAGCAAAAGCACTGGGAGAAATCGGTACAGAGTATGCAAAGACCTACTTGCAGCACAGGGCAGCAAAAGAGCAGGATGAGACAGTAAAGGCAGCCATTAGGGATGCATTGCATGTAATTGCAGAAAAGAAGTAAATTGTTTTTCATAAGGAGAGCGGCATGTTACAAAACATGCCGTTTTTTTATGTGTAGGAAAAGGAAACTGTCAGAAGGTCAGAGGTCAAAAGAGGGGATCAAAATCGGGGGGGGGGGCAAAAGAAAACTTGACAAAGGGAACGAGCGTTAGCTATAATGGTGAGGACGTTTCTACTGCGTGACGGAAGAAGCGTCCCAGAGGAGGGGAATCATGGGAAATAAAACGACAACGAAGGAAAGAAGCTTAATTTTGGCAAGGACGTTGTTCGGTCCGACATCCTTTTATAAATCCGCACTGGCAATTGGTCTGCCTATTATGGCGCAGAGCCTGATACAGAATCTGGTGTCCTTAATTGATAATTTTATGGTATCCGGACTGGGTGATGTCAAGATGTCAGGGGTGAATATTGCCGGACAGATTCTATTTGTTTTTATGGTGCTGACAAATGCCATCTGTGCCGCGGGTGGAATTTTTCTTACCCAGTATTTTGGTGCAAAGGAAAAGCACGGGATGCAGCAGGCACTTTGTTTTAAAATAATTGTTACCGGAGCCGCTTTTATCATTTATATCATCGTAAGCATGATCATACCGCGTACGGTGTTAAGTCTTATGGTGATTGGCAATACACAGGCTGAACTGATACTTGACCAGGGAGAGCAATATATGTTCCTCATGGGCTTTGTCGGCCTGCCAATGATAATATCATCCATTCTGGCTTCTTCTTTAAGGGAAATCGGACAGGTGAAAGCCCCCTTATTGATTTCCGTAGCAGCGACCTTAATCAATACCTTTTTCAACTGGGTGTTTATCTATGGTAATCTGGGTGCGCCCAGACTTGAGGTAAGGGGAGCGGCTGTTGCAACAATTATTGCGAGAGTAATCGAGATGCTGATTTATCTGATTTATGTGGCAAAGACGAAGCCGCCTTTCATGATTACCCTGAAGATATTTGGCAACATTGACTGGAAACTGTTCCGGGATATTTTGAAGAAGGGCGGTATGGTTATTTTCTCAGAGTTAATCTGGGTAGTTTCCGAAACAGTGACGACAGCACTTTATAACGGTCGCGGAGGAGCGGATGTTGTATCCGGAATGAGTTCCAGCTTTGCCATCGCAAATTTGTATTTTGTTGCATTCAGTGGAGTGTACACCGCTACGGGGGTTATCATCGGAAAGCTTCTCGGCGAAGGCAGGTTGGATGAGGCAAGGAAACAGAAAACATGGTTATTTTCCGGATCCGTCGTATTTGGTATCGGTGTATGCTTCTTTGGTCTTGCGACAACACTGCTGATTCCGGTTGTATTCGGCTCCCTCAGTGCTGCATCGCAGGCAATCTGCAGAGAGATGGTAATCTTTATGGCGCTGTTTATGCCGCTGTGGGTCTTCAATAACACAGAATTTGCTGTCTCCCGGGCAGGAGGAGATACGGAAATGGGAATGTGGATTGACGGAATCGGAACTTTGATTGTCATCCCGTCGACCTTCCTGATTGCACTTTTTACATCGATAGGCCCTGTGACAATGTACATATTTGTAAAGTCGGTAGACATTTTGAAGGTGATAGCAGCCTATATCTGGCTGAAAAAAGAGCGATGGGTGAAGAACCTGACGGTAGATGCCTGAACCTATGATAAAAAACAGCCACCCATATCCGAAAAGAGCAGAGCGGCAGTTATATTAAAAAGTAGGATTGAGATGAAAACAATGAAAAGAAGTGTTGCATTTATACTGATTGGGCTTTCCCTGCTGTTGATTGCAGGAATTTCTGTGTCCCTGATCTGCTACAATCAGGAGGGATTTACAGGCAGCCGCGTCAAAAATCCGGATGCCTATTTGCTCGACATTGACAGGATGAACGGAACGGATATTCATACGCTGGAGCTGCATGAGGGCGATGCTCTTCAGATTCATTTTGAAGCGGCGAAGGGCTCTTTATACATGGAGATGAAAGCACCGGACGGAACTACAATTTATCGCGGAAATGGAAAAGAAACAACTGATTTTACAGTAAACATTCCGGAAAACGGTGTGTATACGGTTGTGGTTGAGGCCAGACATGCAAAAGGAACCATTCATGTTCAACTTAAGAAGTAACAGAAGCGTCCCCAGGTAAGGAGAAAATCATGGAAAACAGAACCGCAACGAAGGAGAGAATCCTGGATTCGGCACTGACATTGTTTGCTGAAAAGGGGTATGACGGAGTGGGGGTTGATTTCATAGCAGAGAAATCCGGATTAAAAGGACCTTCGCTTTATAAGCACTTTAAGGGAAAAGAGGAAATTCTGGATACTTTGATCAGTAGAGTTGAGAATTATTACGAAGTAAATTTCGGCTCTGAGATGCATCCTGGCAAAATCCCGTCTTCCATGGAGGAATTGATTGATATTTCGCTGAAAAGAATTCAGTTTTCACTGCATGATGACGTGATAAGAAAAACAAGAAGAATCCTTACGATGGAGCAGTTTCGGAGTGAGCGTATTGCAAGACTTGCCACAAGATATAACCTTGAGAACATACAGGGAATGTATTGTAAGATTTTTCAGGAAATGATGGATGCAGGAATGATGCGGCGTGATGATCCTACACTGCTTTCCTTGTCATTTGTGGCGCCAATTACGCTTCTCATACAGATGTGTGACAGGGAGCCGGAACGGGAGCAGGAAGCAATGGAACGAATCAGGGAGTATCTGCATCATTTTGCAGATGAATACGCAATTCGATTGTAGTGCGGAGAGCAGAGAATTAATCAGAATTTCATTGTTGATACAGCAGGAATCCGAGAAGCTAGTTTATCGCAGTGATGATGTGGAGACTGAATGCTTGAGGTGGTAATAAACGAAGCAGGACCATTGGTGAGAATTCTCAGAGCAGCATTTTCGGCACCGACTGAATAGGAATTCTGTGAAAGAAATGGCATGTTAATAACATGTCATTTTTTATATTAACAAAAATCGACAAAATAATGTATTTTTATTGCATAATCGTTCAAAAAGATTTATAATAATGCCATATTAAGTGGAGGGAGAATATGGGAGCACAAGCTATTGAAATTAAATGTCCCGGATGCGGCGCTCCGGAAAGAATAGATTCTGTTAAATGCAGATATTGTCATCAGCCGCTTTCTATCAGTTCTTTTTCAACCATTTCTGAAATGGCAGCACCAATGGTAAATAAATATGCCGGAACGTATAAGCGTGCTCTGGAGGACAATCCCGATGATCAGACCTTAAATCTGTCCATGGGAATGTGTTATCTGAAACTAAAACTGTACGATAAAGCACTTCCGAACTTTGAAAAGGCAATGGAAGATAATTTTGACAATTCCGAGCCCTTCTTTTATGCTGCAATTTGTGTGTTGAACGGAAAGAAGCCTTTCCTGCATTCACGCGATGAAATCAACAAAATACTTGAGTATGTCAATGCGGCTCTTATGCTTGAGGAACGAGGAATTTACAGATATTTTCTTGCCTATGTAAAAAAGGACTATTTTGAAAGAAAGTTTTTAAATATTTCTCCGAATGCAAAAGAGGAAATAGAACTTGCTTCGAGGATTGGATATTCTCAGTTGGATGTATCCATGCTGCTTCCGTTTCTGGGTACGGAACAGGCGCCTTTTTAGGTGGGGATGTATTAGGTACTTAATGGATTACCATTAAACATAAAACATTTCAAGGAGGACATAACAGAATGGGTTGTCTATCAGAATTGTTCGGCATGTATCTCGGAAATGCAGAACAGAAAGCAAAACTGGCAGCACTTAAGAGAGGAAAAAGCCCTGAGCAGAAGAGAGTCATTGATTTCTTTGTAGGAGAAAGTTCGGGCGGCTGCGGATGTCTTGGCAAGGGAAGTTCAGGGATTGTAATGGACGAGTACCTGAAGATTGTAAACGATAAGGTGCAGGCTCTTGATTTGAAAAATAAGGCAATAGCGAAAATCGGATTGGATGAAACACAAATTTCGGAGATTGAGCCTCTTGTATTGTGTTCATTTGTTTATGATGATGATGTTTATTACAAGTTTGAGAACAATATGGTTGTTACGAACCAGTACAGTGTAACCTGGATTTTCTTCAGTGCAGAGCAGATTTATACATACAGATTCATTTTTGATACTACCAGCGATAACACTTGGGAAATTACAAAGGATTTCTTCTACAGTGATATTACCTGCTTCAGCACAGTGAGAGAAGTGAAGGAAAGAATTGATACCAGCATTTCTTCCGGATGCCTCAAGGGCGGCAAGGAAAGCACTACAAAGACATTGTACTATGTTGATCGTTTCTCCATCGTTGCTCCCGGAACAGATTACACGGTATCCATGACCAATTCTCCTACTATGGAGAGAAGTGTGCAGGCTGCAAAAGCTATGCTCAGAGAGAAGAAATATCGCTAAATCCGATATCAATTTACAAACAGATTATATTGCTAAGCGTGCTTACGGGGCACGCTTTTAGCATATTCAAGGAAAATTATGAATGACTTTCATTATGAAGTAACCGGAGCGCCGGTTATTTATACCAATATACCGCCGAAGCCGCATAATCCGCTCAGGCGTCCCAAAATGAATTACAAAAAATTTGCAGTAGCCCTTGCTGTTTATTTTGTGGTGAGTGTTGTAATTTCTGTGTTTGCTGCCCTTTTTTTTCCTGTATGCTGGGTTTGGGTATGGCTTGGATGGAGTTTGGCGTATTTCTGCCTCATAGGAAAACGTGCGGCAATCTGGCTGGTTCATTTATATCAGAATAAAGCAAAGGATTCCACAAGACTGAAGTGTGTTTTTGAGCCGAGCTGTTCAGAGTATATGATTCTTTGCATTCAGAGATATGGAGTCCTTATCGGCGGAATGAAGGGATGGAAGCGACTTCTTCGCTGCCATCCACCGAACGGAGGAAAAGATTATCCATATGAAATACCGGAGGAAAAAGAATGAGCGCAGATATATCATGTGTCAAATTAAATAACGGAGAATCAGTGGCACTGGGAGGGGTGGAGATTACTTCTATTCCGCATATTTCCATAATTGATGAAGCCGCAGGGTTGGAAGACATTCTGGCAAGATACATGTCCGAATTGCAGCAGCTTTTAAATGAGATTCATCAGGCTTATATGAATATGAGTTATGCAGCCGGAAAATCCAAGGATTTATCCATAGAGTTACTTTGGAAAACCCAAAAGGTCGAGAATCAGACTTTTCAGGCAAGTGTCCGTTTGTTTATCCTTGTCAGAGCGATTGAAAGAGAAGACAGCAAGGCAGTTGAGGCTGTAAGAACCTTGCAGAAATTGATTTCTTCTACGTTGTCCATTCAGAAATATGACACTGAGTTTGTAGATTACAACGCTTTGGTACCTGTTGTTGAGACAATAAACGACAGCCATATTCAGGCAATTGTGAAGGAAGAAACCTTAGAAAATCTTCAAAATCAGATGCTTCCGTTTTGCTATTCTTACGGAAGATTGCCAGTGACAAACGGAGATATCAGCAAGGTGGCAAATGTTCTTACGGAATATCCGGATTGTGCCATTTCTATTCAATTGATTCCCACGGTGTTTGATCAGGAGCAAATGCAAACTGTTGATATGTTGGCCCAGCAGCTTGATATGCTGAGTAAAGGTGTCTCGGATCAGAATATTGGAACTGTAAGTTTTACAATGGCAGAAAAGCACGCTGCTTCTTATCGCTATTATGCTGAGAACAAGAGCGGGCCACTCTATAAATACAATATTTTGGTATATGGAGATCAGGCAGGCTGTAACGGAATTGCTACCCATTTATTCGGACGTTTGACCAATGGTGAGGGAGGAACAGCAAACCTGAAGTTTGTTGAGTTATCCTCCAATGAAGTGATGAAGGACAGTAATTTCTTCCCGCTGCCCTGGGCTGTGAACGAGAAATTAATGAACAAGGCACGAAATCAACAGATTTGGGCGTCGGGTAATTTTCCTGCTGCTTTCTTCCGGATGCCTTATATCATCACCGCAGAAGAAGCAAATCAGTTATTTATCATTCCGGTGGGCAGTGACAGAATCAGCGGCGGATACGAAGTCAACGAGGCAGGAAAGGCAAATAAAACATATGCCACTAACCTGATTAACGGGGGAGATATTACCGTCGGAAAGCTGAAGGCTTCTGCGCATGGTGATACCATTGGTTTTTCACTGAAGGATCTTGCAAAGCATATGTTGGTGGTAGGGACTCCCGGCTGCGGTAAAACAACTTTCTCAGTCAGCCTGTTGGACAGGCTTTGGAAGGAACATCACATTCCGTTCCTCGTAATTGAGCCGGCAAAAAACGAATATCGTTCCCTGGTACAGAGTATTCCGGAACTGCAGGTATTTACGCCCGGTAAGAATTTCATTTCTCCCTTTGTATTTAATCCCTTTATACCACCTAAAAATGTCAAACTCGAGACATATAAATCTGTGTTGAAGACTGCATTTACAGCAGCGGTGTCCATGCAGACTCCATTGGATAAAATCTTTGAGGAGACTATCGACAACTGTTACTCTGATTTCAGGTGGCTGGATACCTATACGGTTGATGACGACGGAAAGCCCTTTAATATCGCGGACTTTATCAAATGTTTCGAGGAGACGTTTAATGAAATCGGATATACCGGAGATGCAAAAAATATAGGTCGTGCGGGTATTGTCAGATTATCCGGACTTGCAAAATTGTTTGATAATTATTTTTCCATACCCATTGAAGACTTGCTCAGCAAACCTACAATAATTGAATTGGCGGCAATTGAGAACAGTGATGAGAAAGCATTAATTATTTCGTTGGTACTGTTATCCATCTTATCTTATGTAAATGCCAATTATGTGGGTGAAGGCGGATTGAAAAATGTAATCCTGCTGGAAGAAGCCCATGTACTTTTGGATGCGGATTCCAATGCGGCGCAGGGGGAAGCCAACCCCAGCAAAATTGCGCAGGGGCTGGTAAAAAGAATGTTGGCTGAAATCCGTTCTTATGGGGTAGGACTTGTAATCGCCGATCAGTCGCCCAGAAAAGTGTCAACAGATGTGGTCGCTTTGACCGACATGAAAATGGTTTTCCGTCTGGTTGAAAATGAAGATAAGCAGATAATAGCAGACAGTACGAATATGTCACCGGTTCAGATGCAGCGGCTGGCAAAGCTGCGGCCGGGTGAGGCGTTCCTGTTCTTTAATAAACTGGACGAAGCGGAAGAAGTAATCACTCCTGACTATCGATTGGAAAATCATATCAGCATTTCCCTTTCGGATGAAAGTATACGCAGTTTGTCAACCTATTGGCAGACAAGGGCAGATAAGCTTCGACCGTATCCGGAATGTCAGATGTGCAGGCACTGTCAGGAAAGCTGTGATTATGAAAGACGTGTCTTGGCGAGAGAAGTCGCCAGACGAATTTTTAAGAAATTTTTCAAACCGGATTCCACTGATTTCGGTATCGTGGTAAAAGTGCTTGGGCAGATAACAAATCTGACAAAAGCGGAATTGAATTCAGAGCCGCTGACACCGGAACTGGTGTCCTGCGTAAAAGTGCATTTGTGGAGAAAAATCCGGTATGGAACGAAAATTAAAGTGAAGGATGTACAAATTCATACGCGAACAACCGGGCTCAGGTCATAAAAAAACAGCTACCGATTATC
>CAMEDC010000029.1 GCA_945913255.1 uncultured Lachnospiraceae bacterium | reverse complement strand
TACCTCGGGGTTAACCATGGTTAAACCTTAGGAGGCGCTTGTTATATCCATTTAACTATGAGAACGAATGCCGTATTTTCGGGCTTTTCAGCCTCTTTGGTATCGGCAACCATATTTATGAATCCAATCACTCTCGTGATGAATTACCTCTATTTCTTATTCTGACATCACAGGCGCCATTGCTGGAATCGAACTCCAAGTTTATCCCTTTTTCTTTCCAACGGGTCCAACCATGGTTGAACCTTAGGAGGCGCTTGTTATATCCATTTAACTATGGGAACAATCTGTTTATAAATCGGCTTCCTCCGGGAAATTGATATGTCCCTGCAGCCAGATGATTCCCTTGAATCTTCTGCCCACCTGAGGTTCACCAAACAAATCTATTATATTGATACAAACATCAAATGTCAATTCATTTGAACAAATTGTCAAAATATAAATCTGTTCTCCCGTCATCTGGTTCGTAGTGAGCTTGATATCCAGTATCTCTCCAAGTACGGAGTACTGATCACATTCAACCCCATATGGCATAAAATAAGTATCTACAAGACTGAATATGTCTTCCTTTTGAATCTTTTTGGAAATGGTAGTGTACATATCCATATCTTCGAGTGTCAATGTCTCAATTGCTTCTTCATCACCCTTACGGGCAGCTGCCATCAGATTGTTTCTTGTCGCAGAAGCCTGCTTCACTCTCTGCAGCTGCTCTTCATCCTTTTGAATCGGAAGCATGATTTTTCCGCTGACGGATAAAGCTGACAAAGTAAGCGTTGTACCGCGGACAGGCAGTTTTCCCGTAGTCTGTGCCTTAATATAGGGAATCCGATTTTTCAGATAAAATATGAGAGAAATACCTACTTTTATATCATCACAAACTCCGGCATAAGAATCCTTTTCTGCGTGCCGTTCCACAGATACATCTTCATAAGAAGTGATACCCTTTCCTTCCAGATAAGGATAATAGTAATCATAAGTAAACTTCTCATCTTCTTCAAATTCACCGCAGACAGCGATTCCAAGACCGGGGGCGAAATCCTTGCAGAATTCACCAAGAATCACTTTGTCCTGATTTGCTGTAATACTGCGTCTGTCCGAATTCATAACTACTTCTGTCAAAAGACTCTGAAGCTTCCTTCGATTTTCCAGGTTACTAAAACCAATCGCTCTCATATATTTATGCAAGAATTTCACCTTCTTTCCGCTGCATTGCATTTTTCAATTAACTGCATAGTTCATAAATGTACTATGTATAGTCCATGATTCTTCCATCCAGGATACGATCCGTATCTACATGGTATCTGCTGTAATCTGTTCCGTTCACATAAACACGAATCTCTGAACCGGGTTGAATAACATATTCCGGATTTGTCCAGATATTTTCACTCTTAAAGCGATAGATAATGTCTTTATATTCATCTTTATATGTGCAGTAAATCACATAGGGATGGCGTCCGTTTACCGAATATCCGGTATTCAGCTGAATGCTTTTCACAACTGCATAAATGTATTGGCCGTTTTCAAGCAACTTTTTTTTCTGCACCTTTTTTCTGGCCATTACAATCAACGGAATGATACCCACCAGAGTAAAAATTGAACCCATTCCAATGAACATGGCACACATGAAAATAATTCCGGAATTGGTGGCGACTTTCACAGGATTTTTCGGGTCAAGCAGGATAGCAATCTCTTTTCCTTCATACATACTACTGCTGTATTCTCCCAAGCTGATACCTTCATACTGCTTACCATTGTAGCTGTAATTGATAAAGACTCTATGGTTCATATCACCATCTGAATCTCTGTATGCTTCGATATCGGAAATGACTGCATCCACGTTAACGGCTGTTTTTTTAAACTGTACGCTCTTTACCAGACTTACAATGCCCGCAATCACAAAAATAATACCAATGACTGCGAAAATGTAAAAAACTAAATTAACCGCCTTATCTTTTTTCCTCATTTACCTCTCCTGCTTATTTTCTGGTAGGATAAATCTTATCCTTGCCTCCCATATAAGGACGAAGTGCTTCAGGAATATTGATTGTTCCATCCTCATTTACATTGTTTTCCAGGAAGGCAATTAATCCTCTGGGTGTTGCAAGTACTGTATTATTTAAAGTATGCACAAAGTAAGTACCATTTTCTCCCTTTGTACGGATACCAAGGCGCCTTGCCTGTGCATCTCCCAGAGTTGAACAGGAACCTACCTCAAAATATTTCTTCTGTCTGGGACTCCATGCTTCTACATCACAGGATTTTACTTTCAAGTCTGCAAGATCACCGCTACAGCATTCCAAAGTACGAACCGGAATATCAAGACTGCGGAAGAATTCAACAGTATAAGACCACATCTTATTATACCAATCCATAGAATCCTCAGGCTTACAAAGGACAACCATTTCCTGCTTCTCAAACTGGTGTACCCGGTATACACCTCTCTCCTCAATACCGTGAGAACCTACCTCTTTTCTGAAGCAGGGAGAATAAGATGTCATCGTAATAGGAAGACTCTCCTCAGGAACCATCTCACCTTTAAATTTACCAATCATGGAATGCTCCGAAGTACCAATCAGATAAAGGTCTTCACCTTCAATCTTATACATCATCGCTTCCATCTCTGCAAAGCTCATAACACCATTTACCACACTGCTTCTGATCATGAAAGGAGGAATACAATAAGTAAATCCCTTGTCAATCATAAAATCTCTTGCATAGCTGATCATAGCAGAATGAATTCTCGCTGCATCTCCCATGAGATAATAAAAGCCATTTCCACTGGTGCGCCCGGCAGCATCCTTGTCCAGACCGCTGATGCTCTCCAGAATATCTGCATGGTAGGGAACTTCAAAATCGGGAACTACAGGCTCACCATATTTCTGAATCTCCACATTCTGGCTGTCATCTTTGCCGATTGGTACGGAAGGATCAATAATATTGGGAATTACCATCATGATTTTAGTAATTTTTTCCTGTAATTCACCCTCCAGGACTTCCAGTTCTGCCAGCCTTTTTGCACCGGCAGCCACCTCGGCTTTTTTACCTTCTGCTTCTTCCTTTTTCCCCTGCGCCATCAATGCACCGATTTCTTTGGAAATCCTGTTTCTTGCCGCACGAAGATCATCACCTTCCTGTTTTGCCTTTCTGTTCTGAGCATCCAGTTCAATCACTTCATCTACCAGGGGAAGCTTTTCATCCTGAAACTTCTTTCTGATATTCTCCTTTACAATATCCGGATTCTCTCTCAAAAACTTAATGTCAATCATAATATCCTCCTCTTATCGATTTAATCGATTGCTTTTTCTATAAATACATTATGTACCTTTACCAGGTCCTTAATGATTTCCGTTTGAACGGGATTTCCGTTTTTATCTTTTATGATTTGAATTACGGGTCTGTCCTGAAAATTTTTATTCTGAGACAGAACTACCGCCAGTTCTCCCTCATTTGTCAGCACATGACTTCCGGCCGGATAAACTGCTGTAAAACCGAGAAAAGTATCCACTATCTTCCCATCAAACTGAGAATTTTTAAATGATTTCAAATATTCAACTGCCTCATAAACCCTGACTCTCTTACATCCTATCCCGCAGATCATCTCATCAAATACATCACAGACATTGATAATTCTGCATTCATAAGGAATATCCCTTGTTCGTAAAGGAAATCCTGAACCATCAAGTCTTTCATGATGGTAAAGAATAATTGCCTTGCTTAAATCAGATATCCATTTTTCATCTTTTAAAGAAGAATACCCATAAATAGGATGCTTTTTATATTCTATCAATTCCTGCTTACTCAGACTTTCAATATCCTGATTATTGTAATTGATAGTCATATACCTTAATCCAATGTCGTGAAGTAAACACCCCACTCCAATATCATGAATTTTGCTGATATCTACATTCAGCTTCAGTGCAGTCAGAATAGCAAGGGAACAAATACTGATGGAATGTTCATAGATATCCGCACTTCTCTCTTTGATATCGAATACTTTTTCTACTACTTTATCTTCTTCCAGAATAGTAGAAATAATATTGTCTGCGGCTTCACTTAAATTTACCAAATCCTCATTATTCTGATAAGTATGACGCTCCAATATATCTTTGACAGTTTCTCTTATCGATTCTTCTATCTCTGACTTTAAGATTACAATCTCGCTGGATTTTGCTTCTTCCTTGATGTACACTTCCTTAATATCAAGTTCTTTTAACTTTTCAATATATTCCCTTCGGATATGAGCACCTTCCGGCAAAATAATCTGATAATCCCAAGTCATAATATTTCTGGCCAGAATTTCATTCCCCTTCAATTCATCAATCTTTTTCAGTATCATAAAATCACCACTTCTTTAATTTATTCTCCCATAGCAATTGCTAATGCTTCCGCTTCTTCTGAACCCAAAGAAATAGAAGATTCCCCATTTTTGATTTCCTTTGTATAGGTATAACAGCCCTCCGTACTGTGAACAGAATTCATAATAAATCCATTGTTATTTTCATCCAAAAGTGCAAGACTGAAACTCAGTTGACCTCCCATTTGATTAAAGGCATCATATTTTACAAGACCCATTTTCTGGTAGGTATTTTCCATTTTTCTGTAAAGAGTTCTTATGTCTTTCTTGTTTTTTTCGGTACTGTTCTTTAAAAACTTATTATCCTCAAACAACCCGATAATATCCTGCTCCAGGCTTACCCCATCTTTACCCAGAACAAATTTATCCAGTCGTTTTTTTAATTTCCCCGTCTTATTTATTTGTACAATCAACAGGATAATCAATATCAGAACAACAACTGATAAAACAATCATTCCGACAAATAAATAGCCCAGGTCAAATCCTCCCAGACCAATCTGATTTAAAAAAGTACTTGTATTACTCATATTTCTCCCTTTGTATTTTATTTGTTTCCTATCATTTCAAGCAACCTGTCAAGATCCTCATGATTGTAAAATTCAATCTCAATCTTGCCTGCACCTTCACCCTTAGATGTTACTGTAACCTTGGTGCTGAGTTTCTGTTTCAGCTTGTCTTCAATTTCCTGATAAATTGCCTGCATGGTCTTATCATCCGTTTTTTTCGGTTTTGCAGGTTTATTCAAATTTTTTACAAGCTTTTCTACATCACGCACGCTGAGTTTTTCATCAAATATTCTCTGTGCAAGTGTATACTGTTCATCCTGGTTTTCCACCGCAAGAAGTGCACGGGCATGTCCGGTACTAATCATATCATCAATTACCATCTGCTGTACTTCATCACTCAATTTCAACAGACGAATTGAATTTGTTACAGCAGCACGGCTCTTGGATACCCTCTCAGCAACCTCATCCTGTTTTAAGTGAAACTCTTCCAGCAAACGCTTATATGCCTGTGCCTCTTCAATCGGATTCAAATCCTCACGCTGGATATTTTCTATTAAGGAAATTTCCATGATTTCCTGTTCTGTATAATCGCGAATGATTACAGGAACCTCTTTCAATCCAGCCATCTTTGCAGCACGCCATCTTCTTTCACCGGCAATAATCTCATAATGGTCTTTTCTATCCTGGACAAGAATCGGCTGAATCAACCCGAATTGTTTGATAGAATCCGAAAGTTCCTGTAAAGCATCTTCATCAAAATTCTTACGAGGCTGCTTTCTGTTTGGTTCAACCATCGTAATCTTTACAACGGTCTCTTTTCCACCTTTTTCTTCTTTCGTTTCTTTTACAGGCTCTCTCTTTCCTTTTGCTTCCCCTACTGCATTTGGAATCAAAGAGTCAAGTCCCTTTCCCAATCCTCTTGCTGCCATACATTTTCACCTTTCTTCTACACATTCTCAATAATTTCATCTGCCAGCTGCATATATGCCTCTGCTCCCGCAGATTTTGCATCATATTTATTGATTGGCAATCCATAACTCGGTGCCTCGGCAAGTCTGATATTTCGTGGTATCAAAGTATTATAAACCCTTTGATGCAAATTTGCTTTCACATTTTCTACCACCTGCATGGAAAGATTTGTACGGGAATCATACATTGTAAATACGACACCCTCCATCTCCAAATCCGGATTCAGCCTTTCTTTTACCAGATTTACTGTATGAATTAACTGACTTAATCCTTCCAGTGCATAATACTCACACTGAATCGGAACAAGGACGCTGTCTGCGGTCGTCATAGAATTAATTGTAAGCATGTTCAAAGAAGGAGGACAATCAATAATGATGTAATCATAATCATCTTTGATATAATCTACTTCATTCTTTAATATGTATTCTTTCTTATCTACACCAATCAGTTCAATTTCTGCCGCTGCCAGATTTACATTGGAGGGTAAAACAGATACATTTTCAATTACATTCTTAATAATACAATCACTGATGGAACATTCTCCAAGAATTAATTCATATATTGTATTATCCAGATTGTTCTTATCAATACCAAAACCGCTGGTGCTGTTTCCCTGTGGGTCGGTATCAATTACCAAAACCTTCTTTCCTTTTTCTGCAAGACACGCAGAAAGATTAATTGAGGTAGTGGTTTTTCCTACACCACCCTTTTGATTTGCAATTGCAATTATTTTTCCCATAATGATCGCCTTTCGTTAAATTCGCTTCTCAATTATATCACTAATTGGAATAGATATCTACATGAAAGTTCCCGGATTGAAAAAATAACTTTTGTCGGGTCTACCGTGTAACACAAGTTGTTGTAAAACCAGCCACCACAATATCTAGTTTCCAATAAACTTGCATTTTTCGCTCTTTCTAATGTTTCACACCAATTTTATAGAATGTTTCACACTTATCCGTCACAACATCTTGGGGCAAAATGTTTCACGTGAAACATTATCTTGTATCCATATTTATTAAAATAGAGGAATGTTTCACGTGAAACATTCCTCCTTCAATACCACAAGATTTAGAATAGCTTAATTATATCATTCTTTATTGCAAATACAGCTGCCTGTGTTCTATCAGATACATCTATTTTTTTAAAGATATTTGAAATATGGTTTTTCACTGTTCTTTCACTGATATTTAAAGAAGTTGCAATTTCTTTATTAAACATTCCATTTGCAACTTGAACCAATACCTCTAATTCACGACTTGTAAGCGAATCTATTTTATCCTTATCATTATCTCTTGTAACTAATCTTTTATTTAATGAAGGAATTAATTTTGGTTGAATATAATTCTCACCATTTATAACTGCGTTAATTGCTTTCTTTAATTCCATTGATTCAGAATCTTTCAAAATATATCCGTCGACTCCAATATCAACAGCTTTTATTAAATATTCGACTTCATCATGCACTGTCAAAATCAAAACTTTAACATTTATATTTCTTTTTTTTATTTCTTCCAAAACTTCAATACCATTCTTTTTAGGCATATTTATATCCAGCAAAAGCACCTGAGGTTTTGCTGTTTCTATTTTTTCGAGACACTCTTCCCCATCGTTTGCCTCAGCAACTACATCAATCGTCCCATCAAATTCCAAAAGTTGTCTGATTCCTTCTCTCATCAACACATGGTCATCTGCTAACATTACCCTAATACTCATACTCTTCTCCATTTACAAAATGATTTAAATTTTTAGTGGAATCTCGATATGTATTCTTGTCCCTTCATTTATTCGAGAATCTATTTTTATTTTTCCTTTTAAAATCTCCGCCCGTTCTTTCATAAGAGATAAACCAAAATGTTTTTCTCCATTAATACCATTGATATCAAATCCTTTTCCGTTATCTTCTATATCCAAGATACAATTATCCTCGTTACACTTACAATTAAAATGAATATCAGAAGCCTCAGAATGTTTCACTATATTATTTAAACTTTCCTGTGCGATTCGATAAATTGTAACGAGTACCAGATTGTTTTCACATGAAACATTTTCTATATTCTGTATTATTTTAAATTTTTGATTTTCATTGATATTTTCAAGCAATCTTTCAAGAGCTGCCTTTAAACCCAAATCATCAAATGTCATAGGGCGTAAATCAAATATCGTATTTCTTATCTCATCAATTGTTTCTTTTAAACATTTATTTACAAGTGAAAGTTCTAATTTAGCCTGGACCGGATTCTTATCAATATACAAACTGCTTAATTCAATTTTATGAATCAGATAGGTAAGATTCTGAAGAGATGTATCATGTAAATCTCTTGCAATTCTTTGCCGATCCTCTTCCTGAATATTAAGTACTGTCAGATTGCATTTATCATGTTTAAGAATCTCTTCAATATAATTGATTCTTTCTTCCAAAATATTCTTTTTATTTTCCAGCTCACAACATTTTTTTTCATACTCTTTTTTCTCAGAATATGTTTTTTGAATTTCTACTTGATAAACGTTTTCCGCATTTCTTGGAGAAAATATTTTAAAGTCTTCAGACTCTGTATTAAGAAATGATTTGATATATGTATCTGCCTCTTTGATACATCTTCTGTTATATTCAATCTGATCATCTAAATCATTTAATTCTAACTGAAAATCATTCAAAAGATTTTTTAAAATATCATAATCATCTTTACCCATAAATTCTCCATAAAGAACATATGTTCTATTAAAAATTGAATTACATCTTCTTCCATAATATACTAAAATTTAAAAGAAGTAAAACATAAATTAAAATATTTACAAAGGCTCTTTTGAAGGTAGACCTGCTTTTCTTGGATATTTAGCCGGAGTAGAAGCAACTTTTCTGATAACCAGCAGATTTCTGTAAATGTCAGAATCCGGTAATATAAATTCAATCTGTTTTTCTACTTTGCCACCTAATAGAGTAATTGCTTTTCCTGCTGCTTCAATTTCTTCAGTTACCTTCTCCGATTTATACGATATAAAGCATCCATTTTCTTTTACAAACGGCAGACAATATTCCGATAAAGTAGAAAGATTTGCTACTGCTCTTGAAACACATAAATCAAATTTTTCCCGAAGCTTATCAGGTCTTGCAAAATCTTCCGCTCGTCCATGGATTGTTTCAATATTTACTAATTGAAGTTCTTTGATTACATCATCCAGAAATTGAATTCTTTTGTTAAGCGAATCTAAAAGTGTCATTTTTAATTCTGGATATGCAATCTTTAAAGCAAGTCCCGGAAAACCGGCACCTGTTCCAATATCTATTACAGTTGTTTGCTTTTTCACATCATATGCTTTAATCAGAGAAATGCTGTCCACAAAATGTTTCTTCATAACATCTTCATATTCTGTAATAGCAGTCAAATTTACAAATTGATTTCTCTCTACCAGCATTTCATAATAAGTTAAAAACTGTTCTTTCTGCTTTTCCGACAAATGAACATTCAATTTTTCCAAATCTTTGACAAACTGAGTTGTATCGTATTTATTCACCTTCAACCTCTTTTCTGTCATAATGTTCCAGATATACAAGCAATACAGAAATATCTGCAGGAGAGACACCCGATATTCTGGATGCCTGACCAATAGAAACAGGTAAAAAGTGTTTTAATTTCTGTCTTGCTTCGATTCGTAAAGAAGGAATCTCATCATAATTCATATTATGTGGAATCATTTTCACTTCCATCTTTTTAAATTGTTCTACCTGCTTCTTTTGTCTTGCTATATATCCTTCATATTTAATCTCAATTTCTGCCTGTTCAATAACAGCTTCCGGTAAGGGTTTTCTTTCTTTATCAATTACTTCCAAAATTTTATAGGAAAGCTCAGGACGACATATGAGTTCAGCAAGACTGGATGCCGTTTTTAATGGGGTGCTTCCGGATGAAACCAAAAAATCCTGAATCTCCTGATTTGCACCTACCATTGTATTTTTTAAACGGTTTATTTCTTCTTCTATCAACTTTTCCTTATTCAATAAAGCCTGGTATTCTTCCTCAGAAATTAAACCAACCTGATATCCTTTTTTACGAAGTCTCAAATCAGCATTATCCTGACGCAAAAGCAATCGATACTCCGCGCGTGAAGTCATCATACGATAGGGTTCTCTGTTATCCTTTGTCACCAAATCATCAATCAACACACCAATATAACTTTCAGATCGATCAAGAATCAGGGGATCCTTATTCAAAATTTTCATGGCAGCATTTATTCCTGCAATCAACCCCTGGCATGCAGCTTCCTCATAACCACTACTTCCGTTGAACTGTCCGCCACTAAATAATCCACTGACAGCTTTAAACTCTAAAGTTGGATTAAGTTGTCTTGCATTGATGCAATCATACTCTATCGCATAGGCATTTCTTACAATTTTACAATTTTCCAGACCTGGGACCGTTCGATACATTGCAAGCTGCACATCTTCCGGTAAAGAAGAAGACATTCCTCCCACATACATCTCATTTGTATGAAGTCCTTCCGGTTCAATAAAAACCTGATGTCTCTCTTTTTCCGCAAATTTTACAACTTTATCTTCTATGGAAGGACAATATCTCGGTCCTGTTCCTTCAATGATTCCTGCATAAATAGGAGATCTGTCCAAATTATTTCTGATAATTTCATGTGTCTTTGCATTTGTATATGTTAACCAGCAGGAGACCTGTTCTTTTTGCACGGATTCAGGATCAGTAGAAAAAGAAAACGGTACAATCCTCTCATCTCCGAACTGCTCTTCCATCTTTGAAAAATCTATGCTTCTCTTATCCATTCTTGCAGGAGTTCCTGTCTTAAAACGACGCAGTTCAATACCCATAGCCTTCAGGGAATCAGGAAGATGATTTGCTGCCTGCAAACCGTTCGGTCCTGTATAAGTAATCGCTTCACCACAAAGACATCTTGCTCTCAGATAAGTACCGGTACAAAGAATAACAGCTTTACATTCATAGATTGCACCGGTAAAAGTTTTTACACCTGTTATCTTTTTCTTCGTAACATAATTCTCATCTTCAATTTCATTCCAAAGAAGTTCACACACTTCCGCCTGCTTAATAGTGAGATGTTCCTGATTTTCCAGAACTTTTCTCATAGTTCTGGAATATTCTGCCTTATCAGCCTGAGCTCTTAATGAATGTACAGCAGGTCCTTTGGAAACATTTAACATTTTCGACTGAATAAAAGTTTTGTCAATATTCTTACCCATTTCTCCGCCAAGCGCATCTAATTCCCTTACAAGATGTCCCTTTGAAGAACCTCCCACATTTGGATTACATGGCATCAATGCAATACTGTCAACACTTACCGTAAAAATAACTGTTTCCAGACCAAGTCTTGCACAGGCAAGAGCTGCCTCACATCCGGCATGTCCTGCTCCAACTACACATACATCTACTTTTTCACGTATTTCCATATATATCATGTCCTTCCGTATTAACATTTCTCATAAACAGAAATGACTCTAATGTAATTATTTTCCCATGCAAAATTTACTGAAAATTTCTTCAATCAAATCATCATCCACTTCTTCGCCTATGATTTTTCCCAATTCAGTATAAGCACTCATTAAGTCAATGGAATAAAAATCTTCCGGCATATCATCTTCGAGACTTCTTTTTACTAATTTTAACGATTCCAATGATTCCTGCAAAGCTTCTTTATGACGCATATTTGTAATAACCGTCTCATGACTGCTTTTTAGATCACCTTTGAAAAACATATTTTTTACTGTATTTTCAAATTCTTCCAGACCGATTCCTTCCCGTGCTGATGTTTTAATAATGATTCTATTTTCATTTTTTGATGCAATCTGCTCGAAAGCACGATTTACTTTTTCTTCCGTTACCACATTGGACAAGTCACTTTTATTTAATAATACAATTACATTTTTACTGCTAATTATGGAAATAATTTCTCTATCATTCTCATCCAAATCAACGGAAGAGTCAACTACATAAATAATTAAATCCGCATTCTCTGCGTATTTTTTTGCTCGTTCTACACCTATTTTTTCAACTGTGTCATCTGTATTTCTGATTCCTGCGGTATCAACAATATGAAAATTAATTCCATCAAGACAGACAGTTTCCTGCAGTATATCTCTTGTCGTTCCTGCAATATCTGTTACTATCGCTCTTTCTTCCCCCAGCATTAAATTTAAAAAAGAAGATTTTCCTGCATTTGGTTTACCGACAATCACAGTATGAATTCCTTCTTTTATCAACTTTCCGTTATCCGCTGTTGCAAGAAGTTTCTCAATATTGTAAATCAGATTATCTATTTTTACATCCAACTTATCCCGATATCCGTCTAAAGTGATATGTTCCGGATCATCAAGCGCAGATTCTATAAAAGCAATTTCATATAATATATCAGCTCTGAGTTTTTTTACTTCATCTGAAAGTTTTCCTTTTAACTGGTTCATGGAAGCAGAAAGAGCATATTCATTTTGAGAATGAATCACATCAATAACAGCTTCTGCCCTTGATAAATCTATCCTTCCATTTAAAAAAGCCCGTTTTGTAAATTCACCCGGTTCTGCCATACGGGCACCATTTTTTAAAACACAGGAAAGAATTTTCTGCATGACAAGAACACCGCCATGACATTGAATTTCAACCGTATCTTCTCCTGTAAAACTTTTAGGTGCCTTCATCACCACAGCCATCACTTCATCTATAATATAATCCTTCCAATCATAAGAACTGTTTTCACTCTTCTCGTTATTTTCATCGACAACAAAGCCATAATATAATTTATGACTTTCCGCTTTTTCTAAGATTCTTTTTCCGGAAGGTAATCTGAATAAAGAATTTCCTACCTTAACTGCATTTTCCCCACTGATTCTGATAATTCCGATTCCGGAATCTGTCAAACCTGTTGCAATTGCCGCTATTGTTTCTTTTTGCATTTTATGATGCCCTTCTAAGAAAACCGGATATAATAAATATATCCGGTTTCCTGTTGCTCACTATTAAATATACAACATAATTATTTTTTTAAAGTTACAACAACTTTTCTAAAGGGTTCTTCTCCCTCACTGTGTGTTGTAACATATTTATCATTCTGCAAAGCAGAGTGGATAATTCTTCTCTCATAAGGATTCATAGGCTCCAGAGAAACAGGTCTTCTCGTTCTTTTTACCTTATAAGCAATATTCTTAGCAAGGTTTTCAAGTGTTTCTTTCCGTCTTTCACGATAGTTCTCTGTGTCAACCTTAACTCTGATATAATCTTCAACATCCTTATTAATTACGAGAGAAACAAGGTATTGAAGAGAATCCAGGGTCTGTCCTCTCTTTCCGATCAGAACACCCATCTCATCCCCACTTAAGTCAATATCCATTTCCTTTTCAGTCTCATTATACTTTACATCGATTACAACTTCCATATTCATTGCTGCAAAAACATCGTTTAAGAAATTTTTTGCAACTTCTTCTATGGAAACTTCTTCAATTTTTACAGCAGCCTTAATTACAGCCGGCTTAGAACCGATTCCCAAAAATCCCGAAGAACCTTCCTCTATTACTTCATATTCAAGTCTGTCACTGGTAACTCCAAGTTTCTGACAAGCTTCGGTAATTGCTTCATTAACTGTTTTAGCAGATACTTCAATATATTCCATATCCTAATCCTCCCTACTCATTACCCTTGTTGTTCTTCTCATTATACTGTTTTACCATATTTGCTTTTGCCATCATGCTTCCCGGCTTTGCTTTTCCACTGTTATAATAATCAGTAGCTTTTTTCATGGCTTCTTCTTTTTCAGCTTCACTCATTCCGGAAGAAACATTTGCCTTGTTTTGAAGATTTCTGGTATTCATGGAAGCATAGGTATTCATTCTCTCCTGCGCTTCTTTCATTTTTTCCAGTTTTTTCGCACTTTTGACAGAATTTTTCTTAATAATATCATCAAAATTCATCTTATCAATATGCTTGTTAATAATTACCTGCTGAATACTTCTGACAACACTACCTGCCACCCAGTAAAGACCAAGACCGGAAGGAAGTGTAAAGCAAAACCATGCAGACATAATCGGCATCAGCATATTCATCGTTTTCATGGACTGTGCCATTGAAGAACCCTGAGCGTTTTTATTGTCATTATCAGGCTGTGGCATCAATTTTACATTTATCCACTGTGTTACCATGGAAAGAACAGGAATCAGAATTGCTCCGATTACAATACCGAAAGCACCTGCTGCCCATGCATTTCTGATTAACATGGAAGGAGAATCTCCCATATTCAAACCGAGAAAATTATTATAAGTATCAATCAGGCCTCGTGTTGTCTCATTACTTAAAATCAAATGACCTTCATAAGTAAGCTGAGACAGATCATAATGCTCCGCAATCGTTGCCATATCAGTAGAAGAAAGCTTGTTCAAAACATCGATAATACCATTGGAAAGCTTTGTTACATCTTCTCCTGCCGTTGTCATGGATTTTCCATACATTGCAACTGTATTGGCGATGGAATCCACACCGGAATTCTGAATAAAAACACCGTTGTCAGCTTTAATAATATGGTCTGCAAGTACACGGAAAGTATTACCTACTTTTGTAACATAAGCAGGAATAGAATAAATAACCCTGTACAAAGCAAACAGAATCGGCATCTGTATTAACAGCTGTACACAACTACCGCTGGGAGATACACCATATTTTGCATAAACCGCCTGAATTTCCTGGTTCTGCGCCATCATGGAATCATTGTCTTTTTTGTCTTTATATTTTGCCTGAATTGCCTGAATTTCAGGATTCATTTTTGCAGATAATTTTGAAAACTTCTGCTGCTTAATGGTAAGAGGCATCATCAGCAGATTTACAACGATCGTAAAGAGGATGATTGCCAGACCGACATTGGGAATACCGATAAAATCGATGACATAGAAAATGCCATTCATAATTTTTCCCAATAACCATGCAACTTGTCCTATAATAGGAGTACTGTTCTGAGTTAATAAAATAAAATTCATTTATCCTCCGATTTTGCTGTATCAGAATTTAAGGAACCGGATCATATCCACCCTTAGAAAAAGGATTACATCTCAATATTCTCCAGATAGCAAGAATACTTCCCTTAAAAGCGCCATATTTCTGTATTGCCTCTAATCCGTACTGAGAACAGGTAGGAATATAGGGACACTTTGTACTTTTTAAGGGAGATATATACTTTTGATAAAATCTGATACCTGCAATTAAAAATTTTTTCATGTTGTTAATCAAAATAGAGATACACTTTTATTATGTGATGAAGCTTTCCAAGGTGAAGCAGGGCATTTTCTATTTCTTCATAACCCACCGATGCTGCACTCGCCCTTGCCACGATTACAATGTCCAAACCACTATTGAACACTGCTTCATGTAATCGATAACTTTCCCGCAACAATCTTGTTACCCGGTGTCTCACAACACTGTTGCCTACTTTTTTACTCACACTGATTCCAATTCGATTTTTTTCGGTGCCATTTTCCTTCACATACATAATCAGATATTTATTTGCGTATGATTTACCGTACTTATATACAAACTGGAATTGATGATTCTTTTTTAAGCTTTCAGAAAATCTCATTTACGTCCTCCGTAAATTTTTACGTCCCTCGTAAATTTCGCTCTTCAAAAAGTACTTTACGCTTTAAGAAGAGAAAAAGGTCACATTTCTGTGACCTATGCGGATAATTTCTTTCTTCCTTTTGCACGTCTTGCTGCCAAAACTTTTCTTCCGCCGGGAGTACTCATTCTTGCTCTGAATCCGTGAACTTTGGAATGAGAACGCTTTTTAGGCTGAAATGTCATCTTCATGGAAAGGCACCTCCTTTTTAAAACCCTATTATATAAAGGTAAGTTATTTTCTTCTACGCATTTACACCTGATTTCAGGAAAATAGCATATTGATTGTATAAGAAAAAGTACCTGATGTCAAGGAAAATTCAGCAAAAATCATACTTTGCAAGTAACAAAAAATTATTTTTAAAGTTATACACATAGATATCCACAGTAAAAAGTTATTCTGTAGTTATACACACATTGTTGATTACTTGTGGATAAAATGAATATAAAAAACAAATATATGTGAAATTCATGTGCAAAAAATCATTTTTTCTAATAAAATCAATGAAATTCAATTACTACTCCTTTATCCACTTATTCACATTAATATCCACATATCTTTGTTTACATCTTAATTATAAACATTTTTATCAACAATATGTGGATAACTTTATCCATACTATGTTCATAACTTGCATTTGAAATCTGCAGAAATCTATATTACAATGAATCTATATGAATATAAAGAAGGGTAACGGAAAATGGACAATATCAAAGATAATTGGCTGGCCATAAAAGAAACCATAAGAAGAGAATACAATATTTCGGATATTTCTTACCAGACATGGCTGGAGCCCCTTGAATTCTATAATATAACGGATGATATCGTAAATATCATTATTCCTTCCGACCAGGCACATGCTCTTAACTATATTTCTTCCAAATATAAGAGCTTTTTTCAGGTTACCATAACAGAAATGTTCAATCATAATTACGACATCAAATTTATACTTGAAAAAGATGCCAAACTAAATGAAACTCAGGAAAATGAACTTTCCATGTCAAATCCTGTCTATAATATCAATTATGAAAACGCAAATCTGAATCCAAAGTACAAATTTGATACTTTTGTGGTCGGCAGCAATAATAAATTTGCCCACTCTGCTTCTCTCGCCGTTGCTGAATCTCCCGGAGAAGCATATAATCCTCTCTATTTATACGGAGGACCCGGACTTGGAAAAACACATCTGATGCATTCCATCGGACACTTTATTCTGGAACAGAACCCCGACAAAAAGGTTCTCTATGTCACAAGTGAGGAATTTACAAACGAAGTAATTGAGTCTATTCGAAGCGGTAATGCAGCATCCATGACAAAACTTCGTGAAAAATACAGAACTGTAGACGTCCTCATGGTTGACGATGTACAGTTTATTATCGGTAAAGAAAGTACCCAGGAAGAATTCTTCCATACTTTCAATGTACTTCACGCTGCCAGAAAACAGATTGTTCTTTCCTCGGACAAGCCTCCAAAGGAAATGGAAACTCTGGATGAACGCTTCCGTTCTCGTTTTGAATGGGGATTGATTGCCGATATCCAACCTCCCGACTACGAGACGCGTATGGCAATTCTCCGTAAAAATGCAGAGAACTGTGATAAACAGATTGATGAAGAAATTATCAAATATATAGCTACGAATATTAAATCAAATATTCGAGAACTGGAAGGGGCATTTAATAAGATTATCGCATTTGCAAAGTTAAATAAAGTTGATTTAACCATTGAATCAGCTGAAGAAGCTTTAAAGGATGTAATATATCCAAACAAACCAAAAGAAATCACCCCTACTCTGATCATTAATGTTGTAGCAGAACACTTTGGTGTAAAACCGGAAGACATTACCTCTAAAAAGAGAAATTCTGAATTCGTCCAGCCACGCCAGGTTGTTATGTACCTCTGCCGTGAACTGACAGATACTTCACTTATTAATGTAGGTAAAATTTTAGGTAAAAAAGATCACACCACTGTTATGCACGGTGTCAAAAAAATAGAAGCAGAGATAAAAACCAACGAAGAACTGAAAAATAAAATAGACATTATAATAAAGAAGATAAATCCTTCTTAGAAGATAAACACATCAAATTGTGTTTTTCCTGTTGATAAAAATGCAGAAACTGTTGATAACTTTTTTGTGATTAGAATTGGGAAATTTGAACCTGTGAATAACTTCAGATTTATTCTTAGGTTATTCTGAAATATTCACCAGATTTCCATTTCCTTTTTTACTGAAAAATAGTATAATAGAGACAGTTATGCACAAATCAACATCCTTTATTAAGATGTACTATGAATTTCTTTTATATATTTATATTATTTGTCCTGATAAAATTTTGCTCATACAATGAAGGGAGTTATTCACATGAAATTAGTTTGTTCAAAATCAAATCTGTTGAACGGAGTACAAATTGTATCAAAGGCTGTTTCAAATAAAACAACTATGTCAATTCTGGAATGTATTATGGTGGATGCATCTAAAGGAATTATTACATTAACAGCGAATGACATGGATCTTGGTATAGAAACCATTATAGATGGAGATATTCTTGAAAAAGGTGTTATTGCTCTTGATGCAAAAATATTCCTTGAAATTGTTAGAAAACTTCCTGACAGTGATATTATCATAGAAACGGATTCTTCTTACAAAACGACCATTACATGTGAAAAGGCAAAATTTACGATTATAGGAAAATCGGGTGAAGATTTCTCTTATCTTCCTGTGGTGGAAAAAGAAGACAGCATAATAATCAGTCAGTTTACTTTAAAGGAAGTAGTGAGACAAACTATTTTCTCAATTTCCGATAATGATAACAATAAATTGATGACAGGTGAACTTTTTGAAATTAACGGAGATGAGTTAAAGGTAGTTTCCCTTGACGGACACAGAATTTCCATTCGTAAAATTCAGTTGAAGGAGAGTTATGCTCCTAAAAAAGTAGTCGTTCCCGGTAAGACATTGAATGAAGTAAGTAAGATTCTTCCCGGTGGTGCAGAGAGTGATGTTACGATTTCCTTCACTTCTAAACATATTGTTTTTGAATTTGAAAATACAACAGTTGTGTCCAGATTGATTGAGGGAGAGTATTTCAAAATAGATCAGATGCTTTCCAACGATTATGAGACAAAGGTAAAAACCAATAAAAAGGAATTTCTGAATTGTATTGACAGAGCAACTCTTCTGGTGAAGGAAGGGGATAAGAAACCTATTATTATCAATATAACCGATGGCAGCATGGAACTAAAAATCAATTCCATTCTCGGCAGCATGAATGAAGAGATTGATATTGAAAAACAAGGTAAGGATTTAATGATTGGATTTAATCCGAAATTCCTGATTGATGCCCTTCGCGTTATTGATGAGGAAGAAGTAGAACTTTATATGGTGAATCCAAAGGCTCCCTGCTTTATCAAAAACCCGGAAGAAAGCTACATTTATCTGATTCTTCCAGTTAACTTCACAACTGTAAGTTGAGAAGTTAACTTGTAATTCTTACAACAGTTCAATAAACAAAGAAAGGCATTCGGAATGCAGACAATTTATTTAAGAGATGACTATATTAAGCTTGGTCAGGCTCTGAAAGCTGCCGGTCTGGTGGAATCAGGTGTGGAAGCGAAGTTAGTGATTCAGGACGGTCAGGTAAAAGTCAATGGCAATGTGGAAATTCAGAGAGGAAAAAAACTGGTTGCCGGAGATGTGGTAGATTTTGATGGAGAATCAATCAAAATAGAAGCTTGATATATCAAGTGTTACCTGTAGCTTGCAAGGATATGGTATAATAGATGATTATAAAATCAATAGAACTGGCAGATTACAGAAATTATGATTCTTTAAATCTTCAGTTTGACAAGGGCACAAATATTCTTTATGGAGACAATGCCCAGGGAAAAACAAATATTTTAGAGGCAATCTATGTTGCTGCCACCACAAAATCTCACAGGGGAAGCAAAGATAAGGAAATTGTAAATTTTGACAAAGAAGAAGCCCATATCAGAACCTATCTTGAAAAAGAAGGTGTTGAAACAAGAGTGGATATGCATCTTCGGAAATCGAAATCCAAGGGAATTGCCATTGATGGACAGAAAATAAAAAAAGCGGCGGATTTACTTGGACTTTGCAATGTGGTGTTTTTTTCTCCGGAGGATCTCGGTATTATAAAGAATGGTCCTGCGGAAAGAAGAAGATTTGTAGATATGGAGCTTTGTCAGCTTGACAGTTTTTATCTCTATAATCTGAATCATTATAATAAAATAGTGAATCAGAGAAATAAGCTTTTGAAGGATATGTACATGAATCCTGATTTGAAGGAAACTTTGAGTATTTGGGATATGCAGTTGGTTTCCTTCGGAAGTAAGGTAATTGAACGCAGAAAGCTTTTTGTGGAACAGCTAAATGAAATTATTTACGGGATACATAAAAAATTATCCGGCGATAAGGAAGAGCTTTCCATACAGTATGAACCTGATGTAGAAATTGAAGATTTTGAAAAAAAACTGAAGTTCTGTCAGGATAGAGATATGAAAGCAAAAATTACATCCGTTGGTCCTCACAGAGATGATTTTTCATTTCTGGTAGGAGGGGTGGATATCAGAAAATACGGTTCACAGGGACAACAGCGTACAGCGGCTTTGTCTTTAAAGCTCTCGGAGATAGAACTTGTAAAGAAAATAGCCAAAGATACGCCTGTTTTACTGTTGGATGATGTTCTTTCCGAACTGGATTCCAACAGACAGAATTACCTGTTGAACAGTATAGGAGATATTCAGACGATTATTACCTGTACAGGTCTGGAAGAGTTTGTGAATAACCGGTTTGAGATAAACAAAGTATTTCAGGTATCTGAGGGAACAGTGACCTGTATGAATGAGTAATGAATAGAAAGAAAGGCTTGAATACCAAAATGAGTGAAGAAACAATGAACAATACAACTGTAGATCATGAGTATGGCGCGGATCAGATTCAGATTCTTGAGGGACTGGAAGCGGTCAGAAAGCGTCCTGGTATGTATATTGGAACCACATCCAGCAGAGGTCTTCATCATCTTGTTTATGAAATTGTGGATAATGCAGTAGATGAAGCATTGGCTGGATTTTGTGATACAATTGAAGTTATCATTAATGAAGACAATTCTGTGACCGTCATTGATAACGGAAGAGGTATTCCCGTGGGTATCAATCACAAAGCAGGTATTCCCGCAGTTGAAGTAGTATTCACAATCCTTCATGCCGGCGGAAAATTCGGCGGTGGGGGATATAAAGTTTCCGGCGGTCTTCACGGTGTGGGGGCTTCTGTTGTAAATGCACTTTCAAACTGGCTGGAAGTGGAAATCTGTCAGGATGGAAAGGTATATAAACAGCGTTATGAAAGAGGCCATGTTTGTTATCCGTTAAAAGAAATCGGTACTTGTCCTGTTGAGAAAACGGGAACCAAGGTCACTTTTTTCCCGGATGATACTATTTTTACGGAGACAACTGTGTTTGAGTTTGATGTTTTAAAAGTAAGACTCAGAGAAATGGCGTTTCTGACAAAAGGTCTGAGAATCATTCTGAGAGATGAAAGACAGGAAGAAAAAATAGTAGCTGACAATGAAAACAGTCAGATAAATGAGCTTTTGCAGCGGGCTGAAGTTGATCGGGGAGAAGAACAGTCAGAAAATGTTTCTGCAGAAGCAGTAGAAATTCAAAAGCCGGAAAAGAAGAAAAGAGTTGCTGAGTTCTACTATGAGGGAGGTATTAAGGAATTTGTCTCTTATCTGAATAAGAGCAAGGTTCCTCTTTACGATAATATCCTTTATTTTGAAGGTGAGAAGAATCATGTATATGTAGAAGTGGCGTTCCAGCATAATGATTCTTATAATGAGAGTGTCTTCAGTTTTGTAAACAATATCAATACTCCAGAGGGCGGTACACATTTACAGGGATTTCGGAATGCGATTACAAAGACCTTTAATGATTATGCCAGAAATACAAAGCTGTTGAAGGATAGTGAACCGAATCTGTCCGGTGAAGATATCAGAGAGGGTCTGACAGCAATTGTCAGTGTAAAAATTGAGGATCCTCAGTTTGAAGGTCAGACAAAGCAGAAGCTTGGAAACAGTGAAGCGAGAGGTGCTGTGGATAATATTGTAAGTGAACAGCTTACCTATTTCCTGGAACTGAATCCTGCCGTTGCAAAATCTATCTGTGAAAAATCTATTTTGGCCCAGAGAGCAAGAGAGGCTGCCCGGAAAGCAAGAGATCTGACAAGAAGAAAGACTGCACTTGATGGAATGGCACTTCCCGGAAAGCTTGCGGATTGTTCCGATAAGGATCCTAAAAACTGCGAAATTTACATTGTTGAGGGAGATTCCGCAGGCGGCAGCGCAAAAACAGCCCGTTCCCGTGCAACACAGGCGATTCTTCCTCTGCGCGGAAAGATTCTGAATGTGGAAAAAGCCAGACTGGATAAGATTTATGCCAATGCGGAAATCAAGGCAATGATTACGGCATTCGGTACCGGTATCCATGAAGATTTTGATATTACAAAACTTCGTTACAATAAGATTATTCTTATGACAGATGCCGATGTGGACGGTGCTCATATCAGTACCTTGCTATTGACTTTTATCTATCGGTTTATGCCGGAGTTAATTAAGCAGGGACATGTTTTTTTGGCAAAGCCACCTCTCTACAAGTTAGAGAAAAATAAAAAAGTCTGGTATGCTTACAGTGATGAAGAACTTGATAGTATCCTGCAGGAAGTAGGAAGAGACCAGAATAATAAGATTCAGCGTTATAAAGGTCTTGGTGAGATGGATGCAGAACAGCTTTGGGAAACAACTATGGATCCTGAGCGCAGAATCCTTCTTCGTGTCAACTATGATGAGGAAATGGAATCGGAGCTTGATCTTACTTTTACGACTCTGATGGGTGATAAAGTGGAACCCAGACGTGAGTTTATCGAGGAAAATGCCAAGTTCGTAAAAGAAATAGATATTTTCTAATACCTTTGAAAGAGGAAAACAATGAACGACGATATTTTTGACAATAATGTGGAAATTGATAAGATTCAGGAAGTTGATCTGAAGGAGAGAATGGAAACCTTCTACATCGACTATGCCATGAGTGTTATCGCATCCCGTGCCCTTCCGGATGTAAGAGATGGTTTAAAGCCTGTTCAGAGACGTGTGCTTTATTCTATGATTGAATTGAACAACGGTCCTGATAAGCCTCACCGTAAAAGTGCCCGTATTGTTGGTGATACCATGGGTAAATATCATCCCCACGGAGACAGTTCTATCTATGGCGCACTGGTAAATATGGCTCAGGACTGGAATATGAGATATCCTCTTGTGGATGGTCATGGAAACTTTGGTTCCATGGACGGTGACGGTGCCGCAGCAATGCGTTATACAGAGGCAAGATTATCAAAGATTTCCATGGAGCTTCTGGCTGATATCAATAAAGATACAGTTGATTTTGTTCCGAACTTTGATGACACAGAAAAAGAGCCGGTAGTCCTTCCAAGCCGTTATCCAAACCTGCTTGTCAATGGTACCACCGGTATTGCAGTCGGTATGGCAACCAATATTCCACCTCACAATCTTCGTGAGATAACGAGTGCGGTACAGAAAATCATTGATAACCGTGTCAATGAAGACAGAGATACAACCATTGAAGAAGTGATGGAAATTGTAAAAGCTCCCGATTTTCCTACCGGTGGTTTGATTCTGGGAACCAGAGGATGTGAAGAAGCTTACAGAACCGGTCGTGGAAAGGTTATTGTCCGTGCCATTACGAATATTGAGACATTACCGAACGGAAAGAGCCAGATTATTGCGACAGAACTGCCTTATATGGTGAACAAGGCAAATCTGATTATAAAAATTGCCGAGCTTGTAAAGTTGAAAAAAATAGATGGTATCACAGATATTCGTGATGAATCAAACCGTGAAGGTGTGAGAGTCGTTATCGAACTTCGTAAAGATGCCAATGCAAATGTAATACTGAATCAGCTTTACAAACATACTCAATTACAGGATACTTTTGGTGTAATTATGCTGGCTCTGGTAAATAATGAGCCTAAAGTAATGAGTCTTCTTGATATGATGAATTATTATATCAAGCATCAGGAAGAAGTTGTCACCAGAAGGACAAAATATGATTTAAATAAGGCGGAAGAAAGAGACCATATTTTACAGGGTCTGTTGAAAGCTTTAGATTATATTGATGAAGTAATTTCTATTATCAGAAGCAGTGAAAATGCCCAGGTTGCAAAGGAAAGACTGATGCAGCGTTTCGAACTTTCAGATGCTCAGGCTCAGGCCATTGTGGATATGCGTCTGCGTGCTCTGACAGGTTTGGAAAGAGAAAAGCTGGAAAATGAGCATAAAGAGCTTGAAATCCGGATTGGTGAATTGAAGGCAATTCTTGCAGATGAGAAATTACTGCTGGGTGTTATCAGACAGGAAATGGGCGAGACTGCCGAAAAATATGGTGATGACAGACGCAGTAAGATTGGATATGATGAATTTGATATTTCCATGGAAGATTTGATTCCACATGAAAATACAATCATTGCCATGACGAATCTTGGATACATCAAGCGTATGACAGTGGATAATTTTAAAGCCCAGAACCGTGGAGGTAAGGGAATCAAAGGAATGCAGACCATTGATGAAGATTTCATCGAAGATTTATTGATGACGACAACGCATCATTACCTAAATTTCTTCACTAATATGGGTCGTGTATACAGACTGAAGGCTTATGAGATTCCGGAAGCAGGCAGAACCGCAAGAGGAACAGCAGTAATCAATCTGCTGCAGCTTCTCCCCGGTGAAAAGATTACAGCAATGATTCCAATCAGAGAATATGATGACAGTAAAAATCTTTTCATGGTAACCAGAAAGGGTATTGTCAAAAAAACGCCTCTCGGAGAATTTGCAAATGTCAGAAAGAACGGTCTAACGGCAATTAATCTGAGAGATGATGATGAACTGATTGAAGTGAAGACAACAGAAAAAGACAGTGAAATTTTCCTGGTTACAAAACAGGGCATGTGTATCCGTTTCAAGGAAACAGATGTAAGAGCGACCGGCAGAGCATCCATGGGTGTTATTGGAATGAATCTGGATGACGGAGATGAAATAATCGGTATGCAGCTGCAGAGTCAGGGTGATTCCCTGTTGTTTGTATCGGAAAATGGTCTTGGAAAACGTACGTATCTGAATGAATTCAGTGTACAGAAGCGTGGCGGTAAAGGTGTAAAGTGCTACAAGATCACAGAAAAGACAGGTGATGTTGTAGGTGTCAAGGCTGTGGTTGATGAAAATGAAATTATGATGATAACCACAGAGGGAATTATCATACAGCTTCGTATGGAAGATATTTCCACTCTCGGCAGAATCACATCCGGAGTGAAGATGATCAATCTGGAAAAAGGTGTGAAGGTTGCTCAGATTGCCAAGGTGAGAGAAAAAGTATCAAACGGCGAACATGAATTTGACAATGTAGAAGATGCCATGGAAGAAATTCCGGAAGAAGAAAAAATGGATTAAAATGTAATGACAGGACGAGATCAATGAGGATATTCATGTGTCTCGTCTTGTTTTACAGTGTTAAGAAAAGAGGAGAAAAATTATGGAAGTTTACAGTGTGTTTAAGGATTTGGCCATTATTATCGTATTTGCCAAGTTCTTCGGTGTTTTGGCCAGAAAGTGCAAGGCACCTCAGGTTGTGGGTGAAATCATTGCCGGTTTACTGATTGGTCCAAGCGTTCTCGGTTTTGTTCAGCAGACGGATTTTCTGACTGAGATGGCAGAAATAGGTGTGGTTTTACTGATGTTTTCTGCGGGACTTGAGACAGATTTGAAAGAATTGATGAAAACAGGTCCGGTGGCATTTCTGATTGCCTGTGCCGGTGTATTTGTTCCGTTGGTGGGCGGTACATTGTTATATATGGGATTTTACGGTGCGGCACCCTGGGGTTCAGAGAAATTCTTTTCTGCTGTATTTATCGGTGTCATTATGACGGCAACCAGTGTCAGCATCACCGTTCAGTCTCTGAAAGAAATGGGAAAATTGAAAGGAAAGGTCGGAACCACCATTCTAAGTGCTGCCATTATTGATGATGTCATTGGTATTATTGTTCTGACTTTTGTAATTGGATTCAAGAGCCCTGATAATAATCCCGGTAAAGTTGTTCTGAATACTGCTTTGTTCTTCGTACTTGCAATTATTGTAGGATTTATCCTATATAAATTATTTAAAAGACTGGATGACAGGTATCCACATACCAGAAGAATTCCGATTATCAGTCTGGCGCTTTGTTTTGCCTTCGCATATATTGCGGAAACCTATTTTGGTATTGCAGATATTACGGGCGCGTATGTGGCGGGTATTGTTCTTTGTTCCATGCGGGATTCCAGCTATATTGATGAAAAAATGGAAATCAGCTCCTATATGATTTTTGGACCTGTTTTCTTTGCCAGTATCGGATTAAAGACGAATATCGATAATATAGACGGAACAATTCTGTTGTTCTCTTTGGGATTTGTTTTGGTAGCTTTATTATGTAAGATTATCGGTTGCGGATTAATGGCAAAATTGTGTAGATTCCGCGCTCCGGACTGTCTGAAAATCGGTGTGGGTATGATGACAAGAGGTGAAGTAGCTCTGATTGTGGCGCAGAAGGGTCTTTCTGTAGGTCTTCTGACACCGGTATATTTTACTTCCGTGATTCTTTTGATTATTGTATCCAGTATTTCAACACCGATTATTTTGAAAATATTATATGCAAAAGATCATCACGCAGATTAGTAGAGGTGATATATGAAGAACCCCTTTGATTCGTTTGAGAGAAATGCATAATTTTGTGGGAAATTCAGAACGCATTGTAGCGGAATGTCTGATGGAAAATCTTGATTCTGTTTTGGAATGTAATATCAGAGAACTTGCAGATAGAATTATGATATAGGGAGAGAAGACAATATTGAAAGTATCCTGGAAAAGGTTACTTATAAGAATATCAAATCGTTGGAAGAAACATTAAGCTTGATTGATGTGGAAAAAGTACAGAAATTTCCCGGGAGAAAGATTTTTCGGGGAAACTACTGTTAAAGGGAGATCATGAAATAGCCCTTTACGGTGCCATGAGTGGAGGAACAGGATGTATTCTGATTGCCGGTACGGGAAGCATCTGTACGGGGATTACGGAGGATGGAAAAACTGCCAGAGCCGGCGGCTGGGGTCATTTGATTGATGATGTGGGAAGCGGTTATGCCCTGGGGCGGGATGCCTTGACGGCGGTTGTCAGAGCACAGGACGGCAGGGGAGCAAAAACTGTTTTGACAGATCTGGTGCAGAAAGCCTGGAAAGTCGAAAATATCGGTCAGTTGATTGCAGAAACCTATTCTACCGCTGATAAGAGCCATATTGCATCCCTGTCTCCCCTGGTGGAACAGGCAGGGAGACAGGGTGATGTGAAAGCACTTGCCATTATTGAAGAAAATGCAGTGGAATTGACAGAACTGGCAGCAGCCGTGTACAGGCAGCTGGGAAAAAAGGAATTGGGAATTTCCCTTCTGGGAGGGCTGCTGTCCCATGAAACATTGCTGCGGGAAAAGTTTATCCGGGAACTTGCGGTAAGACTTCCGCAAATGAAGGTAAAAGACCCGGATATGGATGCTGCCGCAGGCGCAGCTCTGTGGGCATTTCGCATGATGCAGAAAAGATAATGTAAAGAAGGGGTGGAGATCCACCCCTTTTGTGATATATCAGATTACCCGGATAAGGTTCAAATCTTTGTCTGTCAGAATGATATCTGCCCGTTTTCCGGGAGTGAGGGAGCCAACCTCTTGATAAATGCCGATGCTCTTGGCCGGATTCATGGTTGCTGCCGCAATCGCTTCTTCCAAGGGAATACCAAAAGATACGGCTGTTCGCATACAGTCAAATACGTTGGTGGCAGAACCTGCAATGGTTCCGTCGGAAAGCGTTGCCAGCTTGCCGTTTACAGTTACCTGCTGTCCGCCCAGGTCATAGGTGCCGTCCGGCATACCTGCTGCTCGCATGGAATCGCTGATAAGAATGATTCTGCCGGGGAAGAGCTTGAAAGCGGCACGAACCATGCTTGCATGAACATGAATGCCGTCGCTGATCAGTTCAGCCATGCAGTTTTCGTCTTCAGAAGCGGCACCGATTAGGCCGGGAGCCCGGTGTCCGAGAGGATTCATAGCGTTGTAGAGGTGTGTTACATGGTTTGCACCGGCCTTCAGCGCTTTTTTTGCGGTATCATAATCTGCGGCACTGTGTCCCAGGGAAATGACAACCTCGTCTTTCAATTCTTCGATAAACTCTATGGCACCATCTATATTGGGAGCCAGTGTCACAAGGCGAATCAGGTTTCCACAGGCATGGTTGCATTCCCGGAAGAAATCCACATCTGGGGGCAGAATACACTCTTCTCTGTGGGCTCCCTTCTTGGAAACATCCAGAAAAGGTCCTTCCATATTGATGCCAGCTACATGGGATAATCCTTTTTCGTCCTTCCAGCTGCCTATTTCGTGAAAAATTCTGCGAAGCTCATCTTTTTCAATGGTCATGGAGGTGGGGCAGTAAGAGGTGATACCATGGCTATGTTCATAAGAAAGAATTTTTTTCAGGCCATCCATATTGCCGTCGGAAAAATCATGTCCCACTGCACCGTGGCTGTGAATATCCACAAGACCGGGCAGAACGAGAAAACCCTCGGCATCTATGATTTCTTCATCAATACCTTCTGACAAAGTTGCGATAATTTTTCCGTTCTCTATATACAAATCCCTTTTGGCAAAAGTTTTATTGTCCTGAAAAACAGTACCGTTTTTAATTATCATAAGTATTGCCCTCCCAGCCCGTTTTTTTGCGAATCAGAGACAATGCTGCTTCATCCGCAATGACAATACAATCATTGTGAAGCTGCAGGATAGAGGCAGGAACACCGGGAGTCACAGGACCGAAGAAGGAATCGTACAGAGCCTGTGCCTTTGCTTCTCCTGTAGCAAGAAGAAGTACTTTCTTTGCAGACATGATACTTTTGATACCCATTGTCAGTGCATGGGTAGGAACTTCATCAATCGAGGAGAAAAATCTGGCATTGCTTTGCCTGGTTTCTTCGGTCAGCGTCACGACATGGGTTTCTTTTTCAAAAGCGGTACCCGGCTCGTTGAAGCCGATGTGACCATTGCTTCCGATACCAAGTAGCTGAAGGTCAATACCGCCGAGATTTTTGATGATATTATTATAGCGCTCACACTCCGCTTTGGAATCCTCTGCCAGTCCGTTGGGAACATTTGTATTCTCTTTCCTGATGTTGATATGGTCGAAAAGATTGTAGTTCATAAAATAGCGGTAACTTTGGTCATGTTCGCCGGAAAGCCCCTTGTATTCATCCAGATTGACACTAATCGTCTGGGAAAAATCAATATCCCCCTTGTGATACCATTCAATGAGTTGTCTGTAGGCACCTACAGGGGTGGAACCGGTGGCAAGTCCCAGAACGGCATTCGGTTTCATGATAACCTGTGCGGAAATAATGTTTGCCGCTTTTCTGCTTAAGTCAGCATAGTCTTTTGCTGCGTAAATTTTCATTATAGTATCCCTCCGTTTGTTTTTGCACCATAAAAGGAGCCAGCTTTACTGACTCCATCTTAACATGTAAAGGGATACAATACAAGGAAAAAAGAAATTATTTTTATTTAATTATTTAAAATGAAAATATTTTCTTTTTAGAGAGATCTTTCTACGACAGAAGCAGAGGCCAGTTCATTATTGCGGAAGGATTCTTCCGGGTTTCTTTCATAGTAACTTTGATAGAGAAGATCAATCAGGTACAATTGTGCAGATTTCGAGGACATGGAACCGCGGTTTAACGGACCTTCTTTGGAACCGCAGAGCAGGACGGCATCACAGTAGGCAGTAAGAGGGGATTTCTGGAAATGCGAGATACATGCCACCATTGCACCTCTTTCCTTCGCCAGCTTCGCCGTATGAATATTATCTTTGGTGGAGCCGGAATAGGAAATAAGAAAAACAAGATCCTTTTTTGTTGTTAAGGATGCGGCCACAGCCTGCATATGTGGGTCGGTAATACAGTTTACTTTGGGAGTGATACGCAGGAATTTGTTGCGGGCTTCTTCTGCGGCGAGGAGACTGTCACCCACACCAAAGAAATAAACCCGTTCTGCCTTCTGAAACATATCCAGTACCTTTTCCAGTTCAGTCTGGTTCAACAGCTGATAAGTTTCCGCAATGGCATTCTGATGTGCCAGCAGCAGTTTTTTGGGAAGACTGTCGGCTTCGTTGTCGTCCGACAGTACAGTGCCCTCTCCGGTTCCCTGACTTAGGGAAAACCGCATTTTGAATTCCTGATAGCCGTCCAGTTTCAGAGTGCGGCAGAAACGGTAAACGCTGGTATCTCCTACCTCACAGGCATCCGCAAGCTCGGTGATGGACAGATAAGGCACTTCTTCTTTATGTGCCAGACAATAATCGGCAACCTTTTTTTCCGCCTTGGTAAACTGATTATAGACAGACTGTATTTTTAAAATCAGGTTCATTTCTTCCATTGAGACACACCCTTCCGTAAATAAAATTACGTTTGTTTGGATTATCATAGCATTGACAGGAGAAAGCTGTCAAGGAAAGGAAGATATGGTATAATGTACGCGAGCAGAAAACCAAGCGACGCCGAAGGCGGCATTTGGTTTTCGCCGCGATAGCGAACAAATATCCTGCGAAGCAGGATGATAAGCGCGACAGCGCGGATTTGTGAGCTTATAGCGCGAGCAAACAGTCTGCGAAGCAGACAATAAAGCACCGAAGGTGCGGGTTTGCGAGTACAAAGACGTAAACATAAGCGGCTGCGAAGCAGACAATAAAGCACCTCAAACAGGAGAAAATCATGCCGGATAAAGAGGCCTTTGAAAAAGCGAAGAAGAAAATTATCGGAATTGACAGGCAGCGCCTTGGTATTGGGACTCTGTCTGAGAAGACGGTTCACGCCATCCTTAAGAATTACTATGAACCGGATGAGGACAGACAGGAGATTCCCATAGAAAACTATGTGGCGGATATCTATGCGGACGGAGAGATTATCGAGATTCAGACCAGACAGTTTAACAAGATGAGAAATAAGCTTGAGGCATTCCTGCCTCTTTATCCTGTTACAATTGTATACCCCATTCCCAGAGAAAAGTGGCTGATCTGGATTGATGAAGAAAGCGGTGAATTAAGCAAAAAAAGAAAATCTCCCGCCAGGGGAAATGTCTATATTGCTTTTCCGGAGCTGTATAAGATAAAAATGTTTCTGAAGGATCCGAATCTTAGAATTAAGCTGGTATTCCTGGACATGGAGGAATACAGACTTCTAAACGGATGGAGCAAAGACAAAAAGAAGGGTTCCAGCCGATATGACCGGATACCGACTGAATTGGTGGAAGAGGTGGACATCACCTGTCTGCAGGATTATATGCAGTTCATACCCTATGAACTGAAAGAAGAATTTACTTCCAGAGATTTTGCCCGGGCAGCGCATATTAATGTGCAGCTTGCCCAGACGGTATTGAATATCCTGTATCATGTTGGCGTTATAACAAGAACAGGGAAAAAAGGAAACCAGTATTTGTATGAGGTACTAGAAAACAACTAATCCTCTTCCCTGGTCTTGGCGGCTAAAGGGAGGGAGAAGATGAATTCGCTTCCCACGCCTTCGGTGCTGATGACATTGATATGTTCGCCGTGGCAGTTGATAATTTCCTTTACGATGGAAAGACCGAGTCCGGTGCCCTTCTTGTCCTTACCACGGGATAAATCGGATTTGTAAAAGCGGTCCCAGATTAATTTCAAATCATCCTTGGGAATACCGATGCCGGTATCCTTAACGGAGACAAAGAGTTTATTCTTTTTCAGAGATGTCTCAATTCTGATGACAGAGTCATGGTGGCTGAACTTGATGGCATTGTCCGTCAGGTTATAAAGCACCTGCTGAATTTTACCCATATCTGCATTGACATACATTTCATCCCCTGTCAGGATGAGCTCGATGGCAATGGTTTTCTTTTTACAGGTTCCCTCAAAGGAAGCCGCCGTGTTGCGGATGACTTTGTTGATATCAAAGTCCGTCCGGTCCAGAAGCATTCCCTTGGTATTCAGGTTATTCAGCGTCAACAGACTGTTCGTCAGCTTGGTCAGGCGTTCCGTTTCATTCAGAACAATTCCCAGATATTTCTCGTGCATTTCAGGAGGAATGGTGCCGTCAATCATGGCTTCCAGATAACCGCGGATAGAAGTCAGCGGAGAGCGGAAGTCGTGGGATACATTTGCCACAAATTTTTTCTGGTCATCTTCTGAGCTTGCAATCTGCCGTGCCATATAATTCAGGCAGACAGCCAGATAGCCAATCTCATCTTCACTTTCTACCTGAAATTCATAATGCATGTTACCGGAGGCATATTGCTCGGTAGCGTAGGTAATCTTGCGCAGCGGTTTATACACCATCTCTGTAAAGAATATCAGGATAATCATGGAAAGCAAAAATAAAATTACCAGAGTGATATAGGAAATATTCAGAAGACTGTTGCAGGATTCCTGAATATCGTTCATATCACAGTGAATGACTACATAACCCTTTACCATATAGCTGGAGGTAATAGGCGAGAAAACACTGAGCATATCTGTATCAAAATTTCCGAAAAAATCACCGACTGTATAGTAAGAACCGCTGGTAATGGTAGGATCAAAGCCATCAATCATGACAACCTCTTCCACATTAATCGGTGTATCAGTGTCCAGAACCAGACGACCGGAAGGATTGATAATGCGGATTGTGGCGCCAAGATAGACAGAAAGGGAATCCAGTTGAGTTTTTACTGTCTCCAGGTCTGTCTCACTGGTATACAGACCGGTAGCGTAGGTGTTGGCAATTAATGTTGCCTCAGCATAAAGGCTTTCAGCTTTCTCGCGGATGAGATGTTCCTTCGTCATGTTCGGTACAAAAGTAGTTACCATGATAAAACTGAAGACACCAAATATGAAATATGCCAGCACAAATTTCAGATAGAGAGTTTTTCTCATTAGTTTCGTACCTCAAACTTATAGCCGATACCCCAGATGGTAGTAATCTTCCAATTGGCATGATCCTTGATTTTTTCACGGAGACGCTTGATATGTACATCTACCGTACGAGTGTCGCCGATGTATTCGTATCCCCAAATCTGGTCAAGAAGCTGCTCTCTGGTAAAAACATGGTTGGGAGAAGAGGCAAGGAAGTATAAAAGCTCCAGCTCCTTGGGCGGCATATCCACAGTCTGTCCCATATAGACGACGGAATAGTTGGTAAGATTGATGGATAAATCTGCATATTCTACACATTTGTCATCCGGGTTTTCGGGCGCAGTGTTCTGGGGTTTATAGCGGCGCAGAACCGCCTTTGCCCGGGCAACCAGTTCCTTTGAATCGAAAGGTTTCTCAATATAGTCGTCGGCGCCCAGCTCCAGTCCAAGCACTTTGTCGAAGACTTCTCCTTTGGCGGAAAGCATGATAATGGGCACAGAATATTTCGCACGCACCTCACGGCATACCTGATAGCCGTCTATGCCCGGGAGCATGATATCCAGCAGAATCAGGTTCGGACCAAAGCTTTCCATGGCGGGCATAACGGATTCCCCATCGTTTACAATCAGTGTTTCAAAACACTCCTTTGTGAGGTAAAGTGAAATTAACTCTGCAATATTGTTGTCATCATCTACAATTAATATTTTCTGTTTGCTAACCATGTATGGAAACTCCTTTATTTCATACTACTTGAAAGTAACAATTGTGACACCTGCGTCACCTTCTCCATATTCGCCCAGGCGGAATTCTTTTACGTTTCGCATGCGCTTCAGGTGGTTGTGAACAGCACTTCTCAAGGCGCCGGTACCTTTGCCGTGAACGACCCGGACAGAGGGAAGATGTGCCATATAGGCATCATCCAGATATTTGTCCAGAAGAGAAATTGCTTCATCTACCGTCTTACCCAGCAGATTGATTTCCGTGGAGACGGACAGGCTCTTGGACATTTTAATTTTTCCGGCGTTTGTTCGCTGAAGGGCAGGTGTTGTGATAGCTTCTTCGTCCACAAACACAAGATCGTTTATGTTGGTCTGGGTGCGGATAATACCGCATTGTACGAAAAGAGCGCCTTTGGCATCGGGCAACGTGCTGACAGTACCTTTCAGACCCATGGAAACAATCTTGACGGTATCTCCCTTTTTCAGTTTTTTAGGGTCGATGCCCTTCTTTTCAGGCTGTTTCCTGTCTGACTTCAGAGAGAGACTGTTGTTCTTTTCATTGATTTTGTCACGAACCTTCTGCCGTTTTCTCTCCAGTTCTTTAATATCCGCATCGGCACTTACCTTGTTGAAGTCGCGGATGGTTTCATCTGCCACATCCTTTGCTTCCTGCAGAATTTCTCTCGCTTTTTCGTTGGCTTCTCTTAAGATGCGGTCTTTTGCCTTGTCAAGTTTTTCGTTCTTCTGCTGTAACTGCTCCTGCAAGGTACGGATACGTTCCTTATATTCCGCAATCTCCCGCTGTTCCTTTTCAATGGTGATACGGCTCTGCTCCAGATCGGCAATGACATCTTCAAAGCTTTTATCTTCTTTTCCAATCTGTTCCTTCGCAGCGTTGATGATGTCGTCCGAAAGACCTAACTTGGAGGAAATGGCAAAGGCATTACTCTTTCCGGGAATACCGATGAGTAATCTGTAGGTGGGCTGCAGGGTTTCCACATTAAATTCACAACAGGCATTTTCCACGAAGGAGGTAGAGAGAGCATAAATCTTCAGCTCGCTGTAGTGAGTGGTAGCCATGGTGCGGATGCCTCTGTCGTGCAGGAAATTCAAAATTGCAATCGCCAGAGCAGCACCTTCAGTAGGGTCGGTTCCCGCACCGAGCTCATCAAATAAACACAGAGAGTCCGCATCCGCGTGCTGTAAAATGTGGACAATGGACTTCATGTGTGATGAGAATGTGGATAAGCTCTGCTCAATGCTCTGTTCGTCACCGATATCCGCATAAACCTCTGTAAAAATAGAGAGCTCCGAGCGGTCAAGGGCAGGAATGTGAAGACCCGCCTGTCCCATAAGAGTAAGCAGTCCCACCGTCTTCAGTGAAACGGTCTTACCGCCGGTGTTGGGACCTGTGATAATCAACAGGTCAAAGTCTTTACCCAGATTGATGTCGATGGGAACGGTGCGCTTCTTATCGAGAAGCGGATGGCGCCCTTTCCGGATATTGATGTAATGGTCTGTGTTAAAGAGAGGTTCTGTCGCATTCCATTCCATGGCCAGCTCTGCCTTGGCAAAAATAAAGTCAAGGGTGGTCATAATCTTCTGATTTACCGCAAGCTCTTCCGTGTGTTCTGCCGCCTGGGCACTCAAGGTTGCCAGAATCACATGAATTTCTTCATCCTCTTCAAGATCCAGCTCCCGCAGCTGGTTATTCAGGCTGACAACGGCAGCAGGCTCAATGAAATAGGTGGAGCCTGTGGCGGACTGGTCATGAATCATGCCGTTTACCTGTCCCTTGTATTCGGCCTTAATGGGAATACAGTAGCGGTTGTCGCGTACGGTAATTACCGCATCCTGTAAATAGGTGCGGTAGGCGCCGTTCAGCATGGAATTCAGCTGGGAATGAATTTTCTCGTTTGTCTGAATCTTGGCACGGCGGATACTTTTCAGCTTAGGGCTGGCATCATCGGCGATTTCTTCCTCTGATAAAATGCAGCGGTTGATTTCATTTGCAAGCTGGGTCAGCGGAGAAAGCTGTTCAAAGTAAGCATCCAGACTGTCCTCCGGAGCATCTTCCCGTTCTTTTTTGCCGTAGGTTCTGATACGGTTGACATTGTCCAGCATGGAGGCAATTTTAATCAGCTCTACGATGGAGAGTACACTGCCGATTTCCAGGGATTTAATCGAAAATCCCAGGTCGCAGTTGCTGCCGAAGGAGGTGCTGCCTGTCTTAAACAGACGATTTAAGGCATCCCTTGTCTCTGCCTGATTCTTACGAATTTCTTCCAGGTCTGTGGAGGGAACCAGTTCCCTGCACAGTTTCTTTCCCGGTTCGGAATCGGCTTTATCTGTAAGCATATCGATAATTTTATTATATTCCAGTGTTTTTAATACTTTTTGGTTCATGATAATCCTCATTTTTTATAAATTAAGTTGTTGTTCATCAGAAGTATAGCATGTTTTCTTAAAAAACGCGAGTATCTGCACTATTTTATTGACTTTTTTGCTTTGTAATTTGATAATGAAAGTAATGCTGTTTAGGAACGGAGAAGTGGAATGAAAGAGCTGATTTTATATTATACACCGGGGAACAAGGTTCATACACCTTTGCTTCGGGGAGTCTGCGCACAGATGGACATTCGAATCAAGAATCTGACCCCTGAGAGATGTGTGCAGAAAACAGGTTATCTTGCAGGGATAGAGGGTTTTGAGAAACGTGAGGTTTCTGCCGGATATGAGAAATATGCTCCGGTAATGGGAGAGGAATTACTTGTGTTTTGCGGTTTTTCGGATGAAAGGCTGGATGAGCTGCTTGCAAATTTGAAAAAGGCAGGTGTGCCGAAAATTCCTCTGAAAGCAATTCTGACGAAAACCAATGCGGAATGGACAATTTATCAGTTGTATGAACAAATACGGCAAGAACATGCACAGATGAATGGAGGGCATCTATGAAAAATTCGTATCGACAGACCATTACAGCCTGTTTTATCGGATATATCGTGCAGGCCATTGTCAATAATTTTATACCGCTTTTGTTTTTGACATTTCAGAGCACTTATGAGATTCCCCTGTCGCAGATTACCATGCTGATAACGTTTAACTTCGGGCTGCAGCTGATTGTGGATTTGGTGTCTGTTGCCTTTGTGGACAAAATCGGATATCGGGCTTCCATGGTTCTGGCTCATGCTCTGGCAGCGATGGGACTGGTGTCACTGGCGGTTCTTCCGGAGCTACTGCCAAACCCCTTTGTGGGAATTCTCCTGGCAGTTACGATTTATGCTGTCGGAGGCGGTCTGCTGGAGGTGCTGGTGAGCCCCGTGGTGGAGGCATGTCCTTCTGATAACAAAGAAAAGACCATGAGTCTGCTGCACTCCTTTTATTGTTGGGGACATGTGGGCGTGGTATTGATATCCACGATATTCTTTAAGGTATTCGGAATCAATAACTGGAAGATTCTGGCTTGTATCTGGGCACTGGTGCCCCTGTACAATATGATTTGCTTTACGAAGGTACCCATTGCCTCCCTGATAGAGGATGGGGAAAAAGGAATGACCATCGCGGAGCTGGCGAAAAAGAAGATTTTCTGGGTATTTATGCTGATGATGCTTTGTGCGGGAGCGAGCGAACAGGCTGTCAGCCAGTGGGCATCTACTTTCGCGGAGAAAGGACTCGGTGTCACAAAAGCGGTAGGTGACCTGGCAGGTCCCATGGCCTTTGCCATTCTGATGGGTACAGCCAGGGCATTTTACGGAAAATACGGAGACAGATTGAATCTGGACAAATTTATGATATGCAGCAGTTTGCTTTGCATGGTGTCTTATCTCAGTATTTCACTGATACCGAATTCTGTGACAGGTCTGCTGGGCTGTGCAGTCTGCGGATTGTCGGTGGGAATCATGTGGCCCGGCACTTTCAGCAAGGCGGCAGCAGGATTACCGAGGGGCGGGACAGCTCTCTTTGCGCTGATGGCTCTGGCCGGAGACTTAGGCTGCTCAGGCGGTCCTACCGTTGTGGGATTCGTGTCCAGTCATTTTCAGGATAATCTGAAAATGGGAATTCTGACGGCAGTGATTTTTCCGCTGCTTCTGCTGGTGGGAATTGTGCTTTGCGGCAGGCTGAAATCTTTACATTTGGCAGATGATTGAGTATACTGGAATAGCAGTTTTTAGTTACTTGGGCTTTATTTGCTATACTGAAAAGTCAGAACATAGTTTTGAATTTCGGAGTGGAGGAGCTTCATGACGGAAAAGGAACAGAATGAGCAGAACAGTTTCCTGATAGAAAAAATAAAAGACAGACCTATCAACAGGAGAAAGCTGGTGAGACGAACCATCATTACAGCTTCTATGGCAGTCATTTTCGGTCTGATTGCCTGTGTCACGTTCCTGTTGTTAGAGCCGGTTATCAGCAATTGGCTGTATCCCGAGGAAGAACCGCAGATTGTGGTATTCCCGGAAGACATGGAAGAAATGTCTCCGGAAGACATGCTGGCGGAAAATCTTCCTACGGAAAGTCCGCAGCCTACCCCTGAGGCGGAGGATGTCACCCTGAAAGAAGAGCAGATTGAGGAAATTCTTTCGGGTGTGATACTGGATAAGGAGAATTACAGAGAATTGTATATTGCATTGTCGGACTATGTAAGTCAGATGAATCGCTGCATGGTGACAATTACGGCAGTGACGTCAAATATAGACTGGTTCAATAATGTGCAGGAAAGCCGGAATCAGGCTTCCGGTGTGATCATTGCAAACAATGGAAGAGAGTTGCTGATTCTGGCAGATGCGTCTGCACTCAGGCAGGCGGAAAAGCTGATTCTAACCTTTTCCAACGAGGTACAGGCAGAAGCGCAGATCAAACAACAGGATAAATTCACAAATCTTGCTGTGCTTTCCGTGGCATTGAGTGATCTTCCCACAGAGATGATGGAAGAGGGAATTGCCCTTGCAGCGCTGGGAAAATCAAATACGAAAAACCTGCTGGGAACGCCGGTGATTGCTATGGGAAGTCCCATGGGAACCAGCAATTCCATTGGATATGGCATGATTGTTTCAGGTAGCACGCAGATTTATGCTCCCGACAGAAATTATAAGCTGCTGATGACAGATATTTACGGAAGTCAGAATGCGGGAGGAGTCCTTTTCAATTTGCAGGGCGAGGTACTGGGTATCATTACCTCCGGTAAAACCGGCACAGATATGAAAAATCTGGTAAGTGCCTATGGTATCACAGAGTTGAAAAAAGTGATTGAAAAGATGTCAAACGGCACCTCCATTGCCTACATGGGAATCAGCGGTCTGGATGTGACGCAAGAGGCAAATGAAGAGCAGGGTGTACCTTACGGTGCATATGTCAAGGAAATTGCCATGGATTCGCCTGCCATGCTGGTCGGCATGCAGAGAGGTGATGTTATCACGGAAATGGACGGCAAAAAAGTCACTCAGTTCAGCGATTACTCTGCAATCCTCATGCAGCTGGCACCGGGGCAGACGGTGGAGATTACCGTTATGCGTCGGGCACAAAATGAATATAAAGAAATGAACTTCAGCGTAGAGCTGGGAGAAGCAAAATAATTTTGGGAAAGGTTCGGTAAAAAATGAAATACATCAGGGATTTAAAGGACGGAGACAGAGTTTTTGATATCTATCTCTGCAAACATAAGCAGTCGGCGGTCACAAAAAACGGAAAACCATACGAAAGTGTGATTTTGCAGGATAAGACCGGAACCATCGATGCAAAAGTATGGGAGCCCAATAATCCGGGAATCGGTGATTACGATACATTGGATTACATAGAAGTTTACGGGGATGTGACGAATTTCCAGGGAGCTTTGCAGGTAAATGTGAAGAGAATTCGCGTCTGTCAGGAGGGAGAATACATTCCTGCAGATTATCTGCCGGTCAGCTCGAAGGACATTGATACCATGTATAAGGAGCTTCTGAATGTAATTCAGAGTATTCAGAATGCATATTTGAGACAGCTTCTGGAATCCTTCTTTGTAAAGGATGAAGCATTTAGCAAGGCATTCAAAAATTCTTCCGCGGCAAAAACCGTTCATCACGGCTTCGTGGGGGGATTGCTGGAGCACACCTTGAGCGTTACAAAGCTCTGCGACTATTATTGCAGTGCTTACCCGATTCTGAAAAGAGACCTGCTGCTGACAGCGGCAATGTGCCATGATATCGGAAAGACAAAGGAAATTTCTCCTTTCCCGGAAAATGATTACACGGACGATGGTCAGCTTTTGGGTCACATTGTGATGGGTGCCCAGATGGTAGCCGAAAGAGCTGCAAAAATAGATGGTTTCCCCCATGGTCTTTTAACGGAGGTACAGCACTGTATTCTGGCGCATCACGGAAAATATGAGTTCGGTTCTCCCAAGATTCCGGCGCTGATTGAGGCATTGGCACTAAACTATGCGGATGATACGGATGCGAAGCTGGAAACCTTTAAGGAGATTCTGGAGAACAACAGCGACAACAGCGGATGGCTGGGCTATAACAGGCTGTTTGAATCGAATCTCAGGGGTAGTAAGTGTTGAGAAAGAATGAGGAATCCATGGAATTTCAGAAAAATGATTTAGTGACAGTGACAATCGAAGACATTGGCAGTGAAGGTGAGGGCATCGGTAAGGTGGATGGCTTCACCTTATTTGTAAAGGATGCAGTTGTGGGCGATACGGTGGAGGCAAAAATAGTCAAGGTAAAGAAGAACTATGCCTATGCCCGGTTAGAGAAGGTGATTGCACCTTCTCCTTTTCGTGTACAGCCCAAATGTGCTTACCACAGACAGTGCGGAGGCTGCCAGCTTCAAACACTTTCCTATGAAAAACAGCTGCAGTTCAAGCAGGAAAAAATCCGAGGCAACCTGATTCGAATCGGAGGATTCGAACCCCCCTTTATTGATGCTCGCATGGAACCCATTGTCGGCATGGAAGAACCATTTTTCTACCGGAATAAAGCACAGTACCCTGTAGGAACGGACAAAGAGGGAAACGTAATCACAGGTTTTTTTGCGGGACGAACCCACACGATTATCCCGAATACCGATTGTTCTCTGGGTGTGGAAGAAAATAAAGTGATTCTGGAAAAGATTCTGAATTATATGAAGAGATATCATGTCAGTGCCTATGATGAGACAACAGGCAAAGGTCTGGTTCGTCATGTGCTGATTCGAAAGGGATTTACCAGCGGGGAGATTATGGTCTGCCTGGTGATTAATCCTGAGAAGAAGGCAGGGAAAAAAGGAATTGCAGAGGGCGGAAAAGGCAAAGCGGGTGGAAAAGTCAGGGCAATAGAAAAGGCCGAAGCATACGATAAAACGGGAAGCGTAGAATATATACCTGGGCAGCAGGCATTGATGGAAAGCTTGGCAGCGATACCAGGCATGACAAGTGTGTCAGTTAGTATCAACCAGGAAAAAACCAACGTGATTATGGGGAAGGAAATTCATACTCTTTGGGGAAGTGACACCATTTCCGACACCATTCATGTGAGAGATATGCGCAAAGAAGGATATCCCTTTACAGGACGCGAACTGACTTTCCATATTTCACCCTTATCCTTCTATCAGGTCAACCCTGTACAAACCGAAAAACTATACAGTCTGGCTCTGGAATACGCAGGACTTACCGGACAAGAGACAGTGTGGGATTTATACTGCGGTATTGGCACCATTTCTCTCTTTCTGGCTGGCAGTGCAAAAAAGGTCTGCGGCGTGGAAATTATTCCGCAGGCAATTGAGGATGCCAGAGAGAACGCAGTCAGAAACGGAATTAAAAACGCAGAGTTTTTCGTTGGAAAAGCGGAAGAAGTGCTGCCGGCATTTTATGAGGGAAAAAGCCGCGGTATTTCCGAAGATGTTTTGAAATCGGATATTTCAGAGTCGGAGATCCCAAAAGCAGATGTTTTAAAGTCGGAAATCAGGCAATCGGAGGGTAATCTTGACATGCTCCACCCGGATGTCATCGTTGTCGACCCGCCCCGTAAGGGTTGCGATGAAGCCTGCCTCTCTACCATGTTGAAAATGCAGCCTTCCCGCATTGTCTATGTGAGCTGCGATTCCGCCACCCTAGCAAGAGATTTAAAGATTCTCAGCGATGGCGGCTATGAAATTCAGAGAATCCGGGGTGTCGATCAGTTCGGACAAACGGTGCATGTGGAGACTGTGGTGTTGCTACAAAGAAAGGATATGTAGAAATCCTTGAATTTACGCACTTTGTAGAGTTTTTCAGTTTCAACAAGATTGGTGAAAATCACAAGGAAAAAGAGCTTGTGAGAAAAGTGACCGTAGTTGTGGCATTAGACCTCGGTTGCGGGAACACAAAAAATTCTGAATATGAAAGTGAATAGAGAGCTATCAGATATATTGATAGAACGTAGGGATACTTCAAAAGAGTGTCCCTATTTTTTATATTAGGGCATTCCAAAAGGAGTGCCTTTTTCAATTCACTTTAGAAGGAGGTCATATAATGACAAACACAGCGTTAGGAGCAGGAGCTGAAAAAGCCCAAGAAATTATTTTTATCAGTGAAGCACATGAGAAATTCTACTACGAGAAATTAAAAGAAGTAAGGTATCAGGATGTGTACCACAAGGCACTTTGCTATTGTCTTGGCATTAGCGATGATACCAGAAGAAATGCAAACCACATTTATGATTTTAAAACAGGCTGTGTAAAAACAGAATGTTTGCATGAAGGCTGGCAGACCAGCGGAAGCGTGAAAGTAGTCAGAATGGCATTTAATCTATATTGCAATGCCACACCAAGCGTGGATGATTACAAGGACGCAGAGGAACAGATCAATGAGTGTAGGCAGTATACGGTGGAAGAATTGTTCTGCTGTGCCTATGCACCATATTTTTGGCAGGCAATACAAATCCGGTATCCGG
>CAMEDC010000028.1 GCA_945913255.1 uncultured Lachnospiraceae bacterium | reverse complement strand
AGGATGTTGTTGTTGGAGTACTTAACCATCTCAGTAGCCATATCGGTATCACGGATAGCGGACTCTGCGCTGGTGGTATTCTCAACTACGTTGTCCAGGTTGTTGATGGTATGCTCAAGTCTGTTCTGAACTGCACCGAGTGCGGAACGCTGAGTAGAAACCTTCTGGATTGCTCTCTTATTTTTTAGCTGCTGTTCCATGTCACCAATATGTACAAGGTTCTCCTAAATCTCTCCTGCAATATCAGCTTCTTACCCAGACGCTCATCTCTCCCTCACCGCGGTTGTTCCACGCGTAATAAGGAATAAAGGTCATAGTAGTATCCGTTTCCACCGCCGGACTGTAGTCTCTGTACAAACCGTCGTCCGTACTTTCGCTGCTTTCCATCATCCGGCGCTTTCCGGGTACCTTCAGAATACACATTTCATGTCCCAGTTCATCGGACTTTTCCACAACAATACCGTCCAACACACCTGCTTTCCCGTATATCTCTTCCATATCCGCACGCAGCAGGTGAAGGTCTTTTCCGTTGTCTGCTTCTTCCATGCAATAGCAAATCGGGCCTCTGGTAAATGCAACCTTTCCGATATCCTCGCGCACTTGGGGAGCCGCATTGATGCAACGTACTTCCATGGGAAAATGAAGCAGAATTTCCTCTCCGTCCTGCCAAGTGCCGGTCAGATACAGATAGCCATTCTCCTGTCTGCTCTCCGCCTTCGCCGCAGTGGAAAAGCTCATGTTTTTACACCAGCCGGGCACACGGAAGGCCAGAGTTCCCTGCGCTTCCCCATCCGTATGGACAAGCACCTTTACTTCACCGTCCCAGGGGAAATTACTCTCCACTTTCACATCAACGGGAGTCCCATTTAAGATACAACTCACGCTGCTGCCCACATAGAGATGGGTAAACAGGGTTGTCTCATTCTGGGTATAGGCATAGGCTCCAAAGGAGCTGACAATCCGGGCAATGTTGGGCGGGCAGCAGGCACAGCCGAACCACTTCTGGCGGATTGCCTTTACATGGTGCTTGCGCTCATCCTTCTCGCACGCTTCCGGCAGTACTTCCAGGGGATTCACATAGAAAAAGCTCTTTCCATCCAGTGCCATACCTGCCAGAACCGTGTTATACAGTGCCAGTTCCATCACATCGCCGTACCGGTTGTCTGCCTGAATCTCCAGCATTCTTCTGGCAAAGAATGCAAGACCGATGGCAGCGCAGGTCTCGGAATAAGCCGTATCATTTGGCAAATCAAAGGGAAAAGAGAACGCCTCACCCATATGAGTTCCACCGATACCGCCGGTTATGTACATTTTTTCCTTTACAATGCTGTTCCAGAGCCGCTCACAGGCTGCAAACATAGCCTCGTCTCCGGTCAACCTTGCCACATCAGCCATACCGCTGTAGAGATAGACTGCCCGTACCGCATGGCCTACAGCTTCTGACTGCTCCCTCACGGGCAGATGTGCCTGATGATATGCACATCGGATTTCATCCGGATTGGGTTCTTTATAGGGTTTTCCCTCATGCTCCGCACGTTCCTTTTCTTCCAAATCAAAATAATAGGGCTTCGTTCCCCGCATATCCAGGAAAAATTTGCCGAGTTCCAGATACCGCTCTTCTCCGGTCAGTTCATAGAGTCTTGCCAGTGCCATCTCTGCAATCTCATGACCGGGATAGCCCTTGCACTTGCCCTCCTCCGGACCGAATTTCGACGCAATGAAGTCTGAATACCGTTCCGCCGCCTTCAGCAGCTTATCCTTGCCCGTGGCCTGATAATAGGAAATCGCTCCCTCCACAAGATGCCCGAAGCAGTACAGTTCGTGGTGATCCCTCAGATTAGTAAAAATCCTGTCCATGCCGTTAATAATATAGTAGGTATCAAGATAACCGTTCTCCGCCTGTGCCGCGCAGACAATGTCAATGGCTTCGTCCGCCGTCTTTTCCAGCTCCGGGTCCGGGTGATTGATCAGAGAGTACCCGACTGCCTCAATCCATTTGGCAAAATCGCTGTCCTGAAACACAAAACCGTAAAATTTGTTTTCATCCGGATGCTCCGCATCCTCCGGCAGCGCCTCAAATCCCCGGAATGTATACGAGGGTGCCACAAAGCTTTCTCCCTGCTCCTTCTTTTCCCGCATCAGGCGTCCTGCCACCTTGAAATTGCGCATACAATAACTGGGAGCTGCGTCGGGAATCCTGTCATTCAACGCCTCCCACTGATAAGGAATCACTTCCTTTCTCACCAGCTCCTGTTCTCTCCCCCAAAACGAATCCGTAATCTGCACCTGACTTAAATCAAGTGGTTTGCTGTAATTCTCCCGTTTCATACCTTCCTCCGCATTCTGTCGCCAAACCGACCTTTTTCTATATTACAATCTCATACTTTCCCACATTTTTCAATTGTTCTTTTTATCTCTTGACATTTTTTTCTTAAGATTCTTCCGACACTATTGTCATCTACAAGATATTGTACTATAATAAATACAATCACTACGAAATCTTGTTTTATTCATTGATACTGCGAAGATTCTTCATCAATTACGGGAAGCGGGAAAACACAGATGAATCAGTCAGATTTGACTAGAAATGCATATATGCTGCGAGGTTCACTTGCCAAAAAGGGCTACTGTAGGTGGTGGCACTCCTTCTCGGGAGTCCAGTCCGAAACAGGTGAGACTCGCACTTTTTTTGTGGAATTTTACGTGATTAATCCGGGGCTTGGCGGAGAACAACCCGTTCTCGGTCAGCATCCTTACTATAAAAAACGCGGGATAAAACCTTCTTATGTCTGCATCAAGGCAGGTGTTTTCCCCGATGCACAGGGGCAGGGTGGAAAGCAACTCCATGCCTTCTATCCGATTTCTTCTCTGAAAACCACCCCGAGTCCTCTTGTCATGCAGGTGGAAGATTGTTTCTACAGTGAAAACCGTATTACGGGCTTTATCGATGTATCACCCGAGGAAGCAAAACACCGCTGTTTCATGAGCGATGCCGGTACCATGGAATGGGATCTGGAAGTATATAAGGCAGTTTCCTGCCACACCGGACTCCTTTCCGGTCCGCTTTTTCGATTCTTTAATGCTCTGGACAGCTACTGGCATGGCGAGGGCATCAAAAGCTTTTTCAGAGGTTTTGTAACTCTCGACGGAGTTTCCTATGAGGTACAAGCTGACACAAGCTGCGGCTATTGTGACAAGCATTGGGGGCGCGATTTTAACAAGCCGTGGATACAGTTGTCCTCCGGCAGCCTCACAAGCGAGCGTACCGGGAAAGAATTGCGCCACTCCGTTCTGGCATTAAACGGCTGTTGCCCAAGATTTTTGTTCCTTCCGATGAGACGCAAACTGATGATTCAGTTATCCTATATGGGAGAGGATTTTGATTTCGGATTGAAACCTTTTGTTTTATCCCGGTGCAAGTGGGAAACAAAAGAGACAAACAAGCGCTTTATCTGGCATGTGATTGCCAAAAACAAAAACGCAGTCATCAAGATCTCCGGCTCCTGCACAAAAGAGCAGATGCTGCACCTTCAGTACGAAAATCCTGACGGGTTAAAATCTCGTCTGCCCCTCTGGGCAGGCAGTGACGGCATCGGCACCATCCAGCTCTATCGCCGCACTCCCGGCGGAAGAGAACTGCTGGATACCCTGCATATGAAAAATTTATTGTGTGAATACAGAAGCGAATAGTTCTCTGCTTCCGTTTCCGAACCTAAATAACAGAAAACTCTTTGTTTTCTAATATGGTTATCAAATCCTGTTCGGTTCGAATCCTTTTACCGGAGCAGATGCCGCTTCCTGCCACATCCTCCACACGATGGCAGTCACTTCCGCCAATAGCAATCAGCCAGGGATTTTCTTTTACTGTCTGTTCGCTTAACTCATTGTGGTTTTCATTTCGCGGACTGGTATTTTTCACCTCAATACCATGCAGATATGTCAATGATTCCGGGAAAGTGGTATCCCTCCGATTGGGATGTGCCTGAATGATGAGCATTTTATCGTGATATTTCTCCCAAAAATCAGGCAGTCCCATATCCAGCCAGTTCTCTCCCTCTTTCAAAAACAACTCTTCAGAAAATCCGTATAGAAGAATATCATTTCCATTCGTATTGAATCGTATTTCCATACCTCTCCCAATAAAGAAATCCGTCTTTTCATATTCTTTTTTCAACTCGAGATAAGGTGTCCACAAGGCCTTGACCTTATCCTCCCATCTGTTTCCGGGAAGTTGCTCCAGTATATCATTTCTAAAATGATCTGTCAGCACAATCCCCGCATATCCCGCCACTTCATATAATTTAGCCAGTTCATGCGCACTTAAATGCCCACAGGGACTGATTTCCCTGCAATGGCAATGGATTTCATATTTATAATTCAACTGTCCGAACCTCCTTATACATTCCGGTAATAATCAGTTCTGCTTCAGGACGTATTTTTAGCCATCCTTCCAGAAAAGGCTGTGCCGAAACCATATCACTGGTAATAATTATTTTCTCAGGCTCCAGGTCATCAATAAAGGTATCCTGAAAGTACAGATTTCCTTTGTCATTCCTCCCATGATGCGCCAGCTTGATAATGGGAACCTTTATTCCATATCCTCCGACAGCTGCCGTGAGTGCAGAGTGGACCCCATCTCCACATAACAGCAGCAGTGGTTGCTGATTTTTCTTTAGCAGCCACAAAGAACTGTCTTTATTAAAAAAAGTGCGGATAGAATCATACATGAGTTTAATCTTATCCGGCTTTTCACCCTGCAGCCTGCATAGCATTGCATATACATAGGATACTGTTTCCGGAAAAGGATACAGACACCTCAGCTCAAAATCACCAAAAACACAGGAAGAAGCCGTAAGCGGCAATGTTGTTTCTATCTGGCATTGCCTCTCACGAAGGACATTCCACAAACGATTATACGCAAGAATATCCTCAATGCGTTCCGAATCCTGTATTCCGTCCAGATCTCTCTGCGTTAACGGAATAGGCGGATAAGGTAGTACAGCCTTATCCACCTGAATTTCTTTCGCTATATTGTCCAGATATCCCAAATGGTCCTGATGTAAATGCGTCAATATCATGCAGCTCAGCCTTTTTATTCCCAGATTTTGCAGGCAGGAACGAATATAGGTTGAAGTCTGCGCTCTGCTTCCGCCATCCACTAAAACATATTCTGTTTTCTCTCCGCAGGTCAGTTCCAGCAAAAAGCAATCTGCCTTTCCCACATTAAAACAATATAGCTTACTCATTCTCTTCTAAATATTCCTCAGCTTTTCTTAAAATTTCTCTTTCCTCTTGTGTGTTAATTCTTTTACAGGCTTCCTCCAAAGGCAGCATCTGACTGTTTATCAGTTCCCCGTCCTGAAGAACAATTGTTTTCTCCGCAAACTTTGCAAGGAAATAAACAATTTCTTTCCTGTTTCCTTTTTCGGTCAGGCATACAAAACTCTCTCTGAATCCGTCTATTCTATTCATTTTCTGAATGCCTGTTTCTTCATATATTTCTCTGCAGGCAGTTTCCCACTCTGTCTCGCCTGATTCAATATGTCCTTTCGGAAAGCTTATATGACCCGAAGTGCTTTCCACAATCAGATAGTACCGGACATTATGATCTGTCTGATAGAGAACCGCTCCACAGCTTTTCTCGTCAATTTTTTCTGATTTCACTTTATATCAGCTCCTCTTTTGCTGCAGAATACCTCTTATTAAGGCTGTACTGAAATCCAATATTCCTGTACCTCATTTAAATGTTCATAAGTATATTCCAAATCCTGAGGGAACACCTTATAGTCCTCAAATGCAATGTTTCCTTCTACCGTAGGGACAACCGAGCGAACTGACCATCCTCCTATCGTATTATAGGGATTAAATCCTCTGGCTGTACCGTCCGCATCACCTGTCAGATAACGAATCAGCAATTTTGCTCCATCCGGATTTGGGGCATGATCGGCAATTTCAACAACATTCATACCGTAGATTCCATTAGCGGGTGCAAAATTCAGAGGATCTACACCAAGAAGCCACCCCTGCTGATCACGTTCACGGAGTTTAGACGATACTGCATATCCCAGAGGGGCATCTTTCTGTCCTGCTGCACCCACTGCTTTTACAATATTGTTGGAAGATGTCTCAAAAATCGGATTGTTCTGTGCAAATCTCTTCAAAAAGGCATATCCTGCATTCGGCTCATCATCAGCCAGCACAATTTCTTCACCGAATTCCTCTTTATAAGCTTCTGCCATAAGGTCTGCATTTTCAACAATTGTAGTCAGCAGCGCCATATACCCCACATCGGTCAGTGGATCAACAATCATAAATTTCCCGTTCCATTCCTCTCTTGTCAAATCCCACCAGGAATCAATCGGGGATTTCTCATATTGCTCAGAATTAAAGTACCACCAGTCTGCTTCAAAATACATGGGTGTCAACTGCAGATAGGCTTCATCCACATCACCAAAGATATCCTCCGGCTGATAATTATGCATCATTCCGGTTTCTACATACTCCTTTAGGATTTGCCCTGTCTGCTCTTTTACATGAATCACATCTGCAGTATAAATACCTGCTTCGTATTCTCTTCTGAATTTTTCCAAAAGTTCATTTACGTTTAGATCATGTACTACTAATGTCAGACCCGGATAGTCTTCTTCAAAAGTTGCCTTAACTTTTTCCATTCGTCCGGAAACCGTATAAATATGAATCTCGCCTCCTGCTGTTTCCAATGCTTTCTGATACAGCTCTTCGCTGCTCTCTGTTTCATTCAGTTTGTTTGCAACTGCCCAGTCATTGTCATCCGCAGTTGTTTCTGGTGCTGCTTCTGACGTCGGAAGTTCCGTCGTCTTCTGCACTGTTTCTGTACTTTGCGGTGTGCTGTTGTCAGCCTTTTCCGTGACTCCGCATCCGATGAAGGATGTCGTAAGTACGCTGACTGTCAGAATCATCGCAAGCAGTTTCTTTTGTTTCTCCATAATTTTTCTCCTTTTCTGTTTGGGACTGTTTATTTCATTTTCTTAATCAACTTTCCGCTGTCCCTACGGAAAATATTTATATCATCCGTCGACAGATTCAGATAAATCCTATCTCCCGACTGGTGATTGCAAATACCAAGCTGCTTGATTATAATTCTTTGACCTGATTTTTCTGCCTCAATCAAAGTTTCAGAACCTGCAAGCATTGTTGTGACTATCGAAACGGCACTTTCTTCTGTGCCAACCGTTTCCACCGAAATATGCTCCGGCCGAATACCAAGCATACATTCCCACTGCTCATTTTCAGGAAAATCTGCTTCAAACTCCTGCTTTGAAATTTCCAGACTACCCAGAATGCTATGAACAGAAACCATATCACCATGATTCACGGCAATACCCTCTATCAGATTGATTTTAGGATTTCCAATAAACCTTGCGACCTGCAGAGTCGCCGGATTGGTATACAACTGCAGTGGTGTATCCACCTGAACAATTTCTCCCTCAAAGAACACGGCAATCCTTGTAGAAAGCGTTAGCGCTTCGACCTGATCATGTGTCACATAGACCATGGTCGTTCCCAATTCTCTGTGCAGGCGTTTCAGCTCACTTCTCATTTCCAGCCTCAGCTTCGCATCAAGATTGGAAAGAGGCTCGTCCAGCAGCAAGACCTTTGGTTTCGATACAATCGCTCTGGCAATTGCCACTCTCTGCTGCTGTCCTCCTGACAATTCCGAAGGATATCGGTCTCTGTATTGCTCTATTTGCATCAAAGACAACGCATATTTTACATTTTCTTCTATTTTTTCTTTTGGCATTTTTTGTACTTTTAATACGAATGCTACATTCTCATATACTGTCATATGCGGCCACAGTGCATAGGATTGAAATACAAGATTCAGCCCTCTTTTACCGGGAGACAGAAAATTCAATGTTTCAGCATTAGCTGCCTCTTTTCCGCTGATAACCACTATCCCACCGTCCGGTTTTTCCAATCCCGCGATTACCCTTAAGGTAGTAGTCTTGCCACATCCGGAAGGTCCCAGAAAAGTCATAAATTCCCCTTCCTCTATAGCCAGATTAACTCCTTTCAATACATGATTTTTGCCATAATATTTATCTACATTTTTTAACTCTATCTGATTCACTTGTTTCGATTCCTTTCACACAGATTAGCCAATATTTAATGACACATCTTCTTTTGATACCCTTCCCGCAATAAAATACATGACAAAAACAATCGCAAACATAATCAATGCCACTACGTTCGAATATTGTTCCGTTCCTCCTGTCAGATAGGAATAGGCCATATACGGCAATGTCTTCATCTTCGGCGTAACCAGAATGATAATCAAGTCCAGTTCCTTCATAACATTGATAAAGATCAACAGAAAACCTGACAAAAAACCGCTTTTAGACAAGGGAAAAATAATCCGCCTCATTCTTGTCAGAAATTTCGCACCCGAAACCTGCGCTGCTTCCTCCAGTTCCGTGCCAATCTGCATCATATTGGCAGTTCCTGATCTACTGGAAAAGGGAAGATTTTTTACCACGCTTACCAAAACAAGCAAAGTAAATGTACCATACAACGACGGGAACCAGTTCACGGTCCATCTTCCTATATCAAAAGTCTTTGCCGTTGAAAACATGGACAGGTACATCGCTCCAAAGGCAATGGACGGTATCAGATAAGGAACAAATACCAGCTGATCTATGAGCTTACCGGAAAGTTTTCCCTTTCCTCTGGAATTAATATATCCCACTAACTGACCGCATAATGCTGCAATAATTGATGTTGCAAAAACAAGCTTCAATGTATTTTTTACGGTATGAATAAAGTCCGGATTCCGCAGCACTCCAGGTAAACCGTTTGCTATATACTCTTGTCCTTCTCCAATCCAATAGTGAAGTGTCAGGTTATCTATTCCGAAATCTCCAAGTTTCAGCATGAAACTCTGAAGTACCAATATTCCCAATGGCAGCAATACCGCCGCTCCGATGAACACAAGCATTCCGATTGTGATAAAAGCCTTCCATTTTCCAAGGGATACATGTGTCGTTGTCCGGCTTCCCTTACCGCTTATCGTTACAAAGCTCTTACGAGTACCAATCAGTTTCTGATTGACAATGATGTTAAGGGAAGCGATTAAAATCAATACAATGCTGATTACCATTGCAAGTCCATTATTTCCCTGCATCAGTGCACTTTGAAGCATAGTCGATATGGTATAATATCCTGTTTTCAGTCCCAGGAAAGCAGGTACGCTGAAAGTACCCATCGCCTGCGAAAAGGTCAGAACAAACGCACCTAATATGGAAGGCAGGACAAGCGGAAATGTAATTCTTGTCAAAATGTACCATCTGCTCGCTCCCGCTATTTCTCCCATTTCTTCCAGCTCTGTATTGACACTTTTCAGAGCTGCGGAAACCAGAAGATAAGTATATGCATAGTTATGTATGGACAAGACAAGGATGATTGCTATCGGGCCGTATGCCAGCCAATCCGGTATCTGAAAACCAAGATAGCTTAAAAAGCCTGCCGTACCTCCGATTCGCGGATTTTTGAAAACCGCTACCCATGCCATAGCCTTACACCATGCCGGAAGCATATAGGGTACAATTATTGCCAATGAAAAAAACTTTTTAAATGGTAAGTCCGTACGCACCATCAGCCATGCAGCAGTAGCACCGATTGTAATGCTTAACAGGGAGACGCAGATCGCTATAAACAAAGAATGTGCCAGCGGTTCATAAAGCATCTTTCTGGAAATTGCACTGCAAAACAGTTTTTTCCAGTAATATAAGCTCAAGGCACCTGTCCCCATACCTTCTCTTTTTGCATCCGATACGCTCAACTGCAGACTTTCCTTTAATATTTCCCCCAGGGGTACAAGAATCAGAAACAGTAAAAGAGAAAAGATGATGATGAAAATAACACTATAGGGATTGGCAAAGAACTCCTTCACTCTGTTTTTGAATCTTATAAAAAACATCTCTAATATTCCTTTCTTTCTCTTCTGATTTTCAGTACAATAATATCTGTTCGAAAATAGTCCAAAGAATAAAAAATAGGTCGCTGTTTGTCGTCAAAGTGCAGCTGTTTCATTAAGATAATCTGCTCGCCTAATATTTCTCTTGCCGCATTGTCAAAACATTCCTCCCTGTCTATCGCACAGATAACAGATTCTGCATGTGAAATATGAATGTTCTGGTTTTCTTCTAAATAGCAGAAAATAGAACTGCCAAACCCCTGCCTGTTTATCTCCTCGTAATCGATGTAACTCTCCGGGAAGATATTCCAGGCCATTGCAACAATTTTATCATCTGCCTTCCGGATTCTTTTTACTACAACTACTCTTTCATTCTCTGACAGTTTCAGTATGTCTCTCCACTCTTTTCCCGGTTCTGTCAAATCAGCCTCTATAATATCTGCACTTTCCTGATACCCGGATAAACGAATCAGTTCACCTGTTCCAATCAGTTCATTTATCGTATTGGAAAGATGGCAGCTGCTGTCGCAAAGATAAGTTCCGGAGCCATTGACAGTAACCAGGACGCCTTCCTTCTGCAATATCTTCAGGCATTCACGTAGAGTAGGTCTGCTCACTCCAAACAGTTTTGCTAAAGCCGGTTCGGATGGAAGACGGTCACCGGATTTTAACTTATTTTCATCTATGTAATGTTCTAAATTATCACGTAATTCAAATAACCGTTTACTTATCATAAGCTACCTCTTCCAATCTGATTGTCCGACTCATCAAAGCTGTCTGACAGGTTTTATTCTATAGGGAACCGGTAACCCAAACTATCAAGCGACGGTAAATTATTTGTGTGTTATTTGTAAATTTATCAAAACGGGATTGAAAACGACCAAAGCGACGATTGCCGTTTCAGGCAATAAAAAATACCCTTCCTGAAATCAGGAAGGGTATTCACCCTTGACTTTATATACTGTAATCTAGATTTTCGTTTCGCTTCTTTCTTCTTTCCACAAGATCAGCTATCGTCACGCCGTCGATGACCCGGTTGATTGCCGTATTGAGATCCTTCCAGACCTCCAGCGTCTCACAGGTATCACATCGCTCACACTCGGGCGCTCCCTTCTCCAGGCAGGCGACAGGTGCCATGGAGCCTTCCGTCAGGCGCAGTATCATGCCAACTGTATATTCCTTCGGATCCCTGGCAATTCGATAACCGCCCTGTGCGCCACGGACACTGTTGACATATCCGGCTTTGTTCAGGACCGCAATAATCTGTTCCAGATATTTCTCGGAAATACCCTGTCTGCTGGCAATATCCTTTACCTTGATACACTCACCCGTGTTGTTGAGCGCCAGGTCAAGCATGACCCGCACAGCATATCTGCCTTTCGTTGAGATTTTCATACATACACCCTTGCCTTTCCAACTCAACAGCCCTACTTGTAGGGAATAACACCACCGTTATAGGTTGCATTAATATAATCCTTAATTGTATCTGACTTCAATACGTCTACCAGAGCTTTAATCTTTGCAGAATTCTCATTGCCTTCCTTCACAGCAATGACATTTACATAAGTTGCTGCTGCATCAGAATCTGCACTTTCATAGAGTAATGCATTATCTGCTACCGTAAAGCCTGCTTCCATTGCATAGTTTCCATTCAGAATACCAAAGGAAACATCCGGAAGTGTTCTGGGAATCTGTGCCGCTTCCAGTTCAACCAGCTCGATATTATAAGGATTATCAACAATATCATTCTTGGTGGCGGTAAGACCTACCCCTTCCTTCAGGGTAATGTAGCCGTTGTCCTGCAGAAGAAGCAGTGCACGCGCCTCGTTTGTAGTATCATTAGGAACTGCAATCGTTGCATTTTCAATATTGGCAAGATCTGTTTCCTTTCCGGGGTAGAGTCCGAAAGGCTCATAGTGGATTCCGCCTGCATTTACCAGATGGGTTCCCTTCTCCTCATTGAAGCTCTCAAGATACGGAATATGCTGGAAGTAGTTTGCATCGAAATCACCGGACTCTACTACTTCATTCGGCTGTACGTAATCTGAAAACACCTGGATTTCCAGCGTATATCCCTGCTCTGCCAAAATGGGCTTTGCCTGCTCCAGGATCTCAGCATGAGGCACAGCAGTCGCCGCTACCTTAATCGTCTTGTCGTCTGTTCCTTTACTGCCGCAGCCCGTCAGCAAAGAAACGCTCAGGGTTGCAACACCAATCAACGCAAGTAATTTTTTCTTCATAATTTTTTCCTCCTCTTTACGCAACATAATGCGTTTTCTCTATACAAAACAGCAATCGCTGTCCGTACCATAGTTATTATCTTGTTCTCTTATCCAGCTTTTTGGATAATCTGGTTCCAAACACCTGCATAATCTGTACCAGTACCACCAGCAGAATTACTGTCACCCACATGATGTCTGCCTGATAACGGTAATAACCATACTGAATGGCTATATCTCCGAGTCCGCCACCGCCTACAATACCTGCCATGGAAGAATAGCCAAGCACTGTGCCGAGAACAATGGTTGCTCCCACGATCAGGGAAGTTCTGGCTTCTCCCAAAAGTACCTTCCAGATAATGGTCCAAAGACCGGCACCCATACTCTGCGCCGCCTCAATGACTCCCTTGTCAACCTCCAGCAGAGAGGACTCCACCATTCTGGCAATAAAGGGAGCTGCGGCCAACACCAGCGGAACAATCGTTGCCGTAGGTCCGTAAGCCTTTCCCACAATTGCGCGGGTCAACGGAATGACCAGAATCAGCAAAATCAAAAACGGAACACTTCGCACAATATTCACAATAAAATCCAGTGTCTTATAAATCAATTTGTTGGGGCGAAGCCCGTCCTTTGCGGTAACCACCAGAATAATTCCCATGGGAAGTCCAAGAACATAGGCAGCCAGCGTGGAAACCAATGTCATATACAACGTAACAAGTGTTCCCTCAGCTATCATCTTCACAACCGTACTATCCCACATAGGAATCCACCTCCTCTACCGTCAGCTTTCTCTCCTGCAGATAATGAATCATCTTTGCAGCAGCTGTCTCATCCTCCGGTAGCTGCAGAATCATCTGTCCATGGGCAATACCGCCGATATCCTTGGTATCTGCCAGTAGGATGTTCACAGGGGCTTTACACTCAAGCACCATGTTTGCAATGACAGGCTCAAAGGAGGAGTTCTCCGAAAATACAATGCGGATACAGCGCTTGCCCCGCATTTCGGTAGCCTGCGGATTCACCATAAATACAAGCTTTTTAGCGGCTGCTGTTTTGGGGGAGGTGAAAACCTCTTCCACCGTGCCGGACTCCGCCAGCTCACCGTTATCAATAATTGCCACATGGGAGCAGATTTCCTGTACCACCGCCATCTCATGGGTAATAATCACAATCGTAATGCCAAAATCGCGGTTTATCTGTTTTAAGAGCTGTAAAATAGACTTCGTGGTCGTGGGGTCAAGCGCACTGGTTGCCTCATCACAGAGCAGGATTTTGGGATTATTTGCCAGAGCTCTTGCAATGGCAACTCTCTGCTTCTGCCCGCCGGACAACTGTGCCGGATAGCTTTTTGCCTTCTCCTTCAGTCCTACAATCTCCAGCAGTTCCATGGCACGTTTTCTGGCATCCGCTTTTTTCACACCCACAATCTCCATGGGAAAGCATACATTGTCCAGCACATTTCTCTGCATCAGCAGATTAAAATGCTGAAAAATCATGGCAATCTCCGTCCTGGTCTTACGAAGCTCCTTTTCGGACATGGCGGATAAATCCTGATTCTCTATGAGAACAGTGCCCGTTGTGGGCTTTTCCAGAAAGTTCAGGCAACGCACCAAAGTGGATTTTCCGGCACCGCTCATACCGATAATGCCGTAAATATCACCCTTCTCAATGTCCAGGCTGATTCCCTTTAATGCCTCTACCTGATTATCCTTTCCGGTAAATGTCTTTGTTACATTCTGTATCTGAATAATCGGTTCCATCCATTTACACCTTTCTCAAGTCTATTGCAGTTCAGAAGTCCTACTACACCAATATGGATTCAAGTGTACCACAAACTCGACTATTCAGCAACGGCTTTTTAGCCCTCTGTAAACATGGGAGTGGAGAGGTATCTGTCGCCGGAATCGGGAAGCAGTGCCACAATCGTCTTTCCCTTATTTTCCGGTCTCTTTGCAAGAACGGTTGCTGCGTAAAGTGCTGCACCCGAGGTAATACCCACCAGAATGCCTTCTTTGTGTGCAACCAGTCTGCCGGAGGAAAATGCCTCATCCGTTGTAACGGTAATCACCTCATCATAAACCTTTGTATTTAAGATAGAAGGTACAAATCCTGCGCCGATACCCTGCAGCTTGTGAGGACCGGGCTGGCCGCCGGAAAGGACAGGAGAGTCAGCAGGCTCAACGGCAACTACTTTCACATTGGGATTTTGGGACTTCAGATACTCGCCAATTCCGGTTACGGTTCCACCGGTACCTACACCTGCCACGAAGATGTCCACCTTTCCATCGGTATCCTCCCAGATTTCAGGGCCTGTGGTCGCTGCATGCGCGGCGGGATTCGCCGGATTATCAAACTGTCCCAGAATAACCGAGCCGGGAATCTCCTTCTGCAGTTCCTCAGCCTTTGCGATGGCGCCCTTCATTCCCTTTGCTCCTTCTGTCAGCACAAGCTCCGCACCGTATGCCTTCAGCAGATTTCTTCTCTCAACGCTCATGGTTTCCGGTAATGTCAGAATGGTGTGATACCCCTTTGCCGACGCCACACTTGCAAGACCGATACCGGTGTTTCCGGAGGTGGGCTCAATAATCGTTGCTCCGGGCTTCAGCACACCCTTCTTCTCAGCATCCTCTACCATGGACAATGCGATTCTGTCCTTTACGCTTCCGGCCGGATTAAAATACTCAAGCTTTGCCAGCAAAACTGCTTCTGTCACGCCCTGCTCCTTTGCATAGTTGTCTACCTTTAACAAAGGTGTATGACCAATTAACTCTGTTGCGCTCGTATAAATCTTTCCCATCCTCTTACCTCTTTTCCGCACCTATGTGCTACTTTTTCTATTCCCCACTATCTTAGTAGGATTATTATGGAATGTATCTTACCCCATCAATTCCTATTTGTCAAGTAGGTTTTGTGTTTTTTCTATTTTCCTATTTTTTTTATTCTCTTGTAACGCTATTTCTTGTAACTTTTTTACTCTTCCAAAGTCCTGTTCAGAGTCCTCCCTCGCCTACAAGTTAAGATTGAGACTTTATGTACTAGTTAGGATTTAACCTTTCTGTACAAGATAAGATTGGGACTTTATATATGGACTTTATAATTTATTGACTGTATAATAGGGAAAGTAGCAAAAAACTACTCATAGAAATAAGCATACTCAACTTGACTAATCCAAAAATGAAAGAATCTTAACAGGAAGGACTATGTATCATGTCAGACAATAATAGATTCGCCGTTCCTTATATATATGAAAGAATAAATCGGGAGAGCTTTAATAACGCCTCCCCTCTCACCGTATCTGTTCCCGGCTCCAAAAGCATTACGAACCGGGCGCTGCTTCTGGCGACTCTGGCGGAAGGGACTTCCATCCTGCGTGGTGTATTGTTTTCCGATGATTCCAGACATTTCTTAAAATGCATTCAGGATTTGGGCTTTGAAGCATCTGCCGATGAGGCAAAAAAAGAAATTACCGTAAAGGGTCTGGGCGGCAGAATTCCTCTCGCCGAGGCCAGTCAGTATGTGGGAAGTGCCGGAACGGCTGCCAGATTTCTAACCGCATACCTTGGTCTTTCAAACGGCACCTATCACATGGATGCCTCTGAGCAGATGCGCAAACGCCCCATGGCTCCGCTCTTAAACTCTCTGACGGAACTGGGCTGCGAAATTTCCTATCCTCAGGACGGCACACCGGGGCATTTCCCCTTTACTCTGCGCGGACATGGCTTTCAAAAGGACAACATTTCCGTCAATATAGACAGTAGCAGTCAGTTCTTAAGTGCACTTCTGATTGCCTCCTGTCTCTCGGAGCATCATTTTACAACTTCCGTCGAAGGAACTCACGGCATGGCTTACATCGAAATGACCGTAAGAATGATGGAACAATTCGGAGTTCATACCGTCCCTCTTTATTACTGTGACGGCAGTACAGAAAACCACTCCTGCACCCACTGTGTCAACAGCACCACCCCCTATGCTTATCGGGTAAACGCAGGACAGCATTATCAGGCTTTGGACTATTCCGTAGAACCGGATGTGTCCGCCGCCTGCTATTTCTATGCCATGAGCCCGCTGCTCGGCATCCCCGTACTGGTCAAAAACATCCATTGGAACTCCCTCCAGGGCGATGTCGCCTTTTTGCGGATTCTGGAAAGCATGGGCTGCACGATGACTGACACGGAAGAAGGCATTCTGGCAGAGCCTCCGAAAGACGGCTCTTTCCATGGTGTCACTGTCAACATGTCTGCCTGCTCGGATCAGGCAATCACATTAGCGGCCATCGCGCCCTTCGCAGACAGCCCAACTACTATAAACGGCATCGGACACATCCGCTTCCAGGAAAGTAACCGTATATCAGCCATCGTGACGGAGCTTCAGAAGATGGGGATCCGCTGTGAAGAGAGAGAAAGCAGTATTACCATATATCCCGGCATGCCGAAAGCATCCGTGGTAGAAACCTATGACGACCACCGCATGGCAATGGGCTTTTCGCTGATTGGGCTAAAAAGTGCAGGAATCGTCATCGACAATCCCGGCTGCTGTAAAAAAACCTTTGAAAATTATTTTGAAGTACTGGAGACGGTTGTCGACCGGCTCCGAAACGTCTGAGGGAATACCGAACCTGCTTTTGAAGCATCATGCTAAAAATTCCGGATTTCATTACGGTCTTCCTGCTGTTTTTCTCACTTTGTCAGCCGACCGATGATTTCTCCTGTTCTTTCCAGTTCCTCTTCCGGCAGAAAGGTAAAATTCAGTCGAACGCAATTGCCCGGATGGTTCTGGTCTGCGGCAAAGGCCTTACTTTGCACAACGCCTACCGCATTCTCCAGGCATTTTTCAAAATATTCCTCTACCGGAATTCTCTCAGGCAGTATCATCCACACAAACATGCCACCCTCAGGCTCAAGTATTCTTACGTCTCCTGCGCAGGTACGTTTCAACCCTCTCAGCAGTGCCTCACATTTCTTGCCGTACAGTTTACAGATTTCCTGAATGTAGGACTGCATATCCAGCTTTTTCAGGCTATTGTACACCACCAGCTGTGTCAGCATAGGAAGCGACTGCCCGTCGGAACCGTTCTTTACTGTCTGCATCACCTTTATCAGCCCGGCATTGCCAAACAGATACCCCACACGCAACCCCGCTGATAATATCTTTGAGTAAGACCCTGCATAAATGACTCTGTCATCCACATCCATGCTCTTTATGGTCGGAATGTCCTCTCCCTTAAACCGCAGTTCTCCGTAAGGATCATCCTCGTAAATATACAAATCGTATTTATGCGCAATTTCATAAACCGCTTTTCTTCTCTCCAGTGACATGGTAATTCCCGTTGGATTCTGAAAATTGGGAATCACATAAATGTATTTTCCCTTTCCGGAACTTGCCGCTTTCTCCAATGCTTCCGGAATCATTCCCTCTTCATCCATGGGAATACCCACCGGCTTGCATCCGGCATTCCGGATACCATTCAACGCATTGGTAAAAGCGTATTCATCCGTATAGACCTCATCGCCTTCTTCACAAATCGTCCTTGGAAAAAGCCCAAGACCCTGCCCTGAACCGCACATCATCAGGATTTCCTGATTTTCAGAAGAAAGATGTTTTACCTCCCGAAGCCTTTCGACGGTCAGCTGTCGCAATTTCTCATAACCGTTTGCCGGACCATACTGCATAATTAGCATCGGGTCTCCCTCAATTACTTCTCTTGCCGCTTCCCGGATGGTCTCCACCGGAATGGCTGCTGCCGCCGGGTTACCGATAGCAAGTGAGCGAAACCCAGGAATAGATGCCCCTCTGGTTCCAACCTCCCGAATCAGATTCGGCAAACTATTCACTGATTTTGCGGGTAATTTCTTCATATTAATCTCCATTCTGCAGTCTCTTTACCACCTCAACTGCGGTCGGCGTGATTGCAAGCCCTTCCTGTCCCGTCTCCTTCAGGCAGGTAGGAAGCTGACGTCCGATGCGCCGCATGGAATCAATGACTTCATCCGGCGGAATTGCGCTCCTTACTCCGGCTGCTACCAGCTGGGAGGAAGTCACCGCATTCACTGCACCTGCCACATTTCTCTTGATACAGGGTACCTCCACCAGCCCGGCTACCGGATCGCATGTCAGTCCCAGCATATTTTTCAGGGCAAGTGCCGCCGCATGTACAATCTCTTCCGCACTTCCGCCCTCCAGATAACTGACAGCACCTGCCGCCATGGCACTGGCAGACCCGATTTCCGCCTGACAGCCGCCTTCCGCACCTGCGATGCTGGCACTGGCAACCAGTACTTCACCGATTCCCGCCGCCACAAAAAGTGCCTGAACCATTTTGTCTTCCTCTGCTTTTCTCTGCTTCCTATAGGTGAGAAGTACAGATGGTATCACGCCGCAGGAACCGGCGGTCGGTGCCGCCACAATGCGCTTCATGCAGGCATTGGATTCCCCCATCTTTACTGCCTTTTCCATCACTTCTGCCAGGAAATCTCCAATCAGACGGTTCGGGTTCTTCCGAAATTTTTCCAACTTCTCTCCGTCTCCTCCGGCCAGCCCGCTGGCAGAGCGTAAGCCCGGATCATAGGACGCATCTGCCTGTTCCATGGCACGATACATCATTCTCATGGTTTCAAAGGATTCCTCCGCAGAGACATTTCTCTCTTTCATATCATCTTCCATGACAACCTGCCAGAATGCTTTACCGCTTTCTTCTACAAGATTCGTAATTTCTTTCAAAGTTGCAAAACTCATATTAATCTCCATTCTGCAGACGCTTCCAATGTAAAGAAATGCAAGGCACATATCGCATATTACTCCGTGCCAAATCGTCCGCAATACCACTCAATTTACAGCAGACTGTAATATGTGACTTTCTCAATTCCTTCCAGATGAGCAAGCCATTTCACAGACTCCTCCGGAACCTCCTGGTCACACTCAATCACCATTACCGCATGGCTGCCCCGTCCCGCACGATACAGCTGCATCGTAGCAATATTGACCGATTTATGCGCAAGCATACTGGTAACTTCCGCGACATGGCCCGGCTGATCCAGATTATGTACAATCAGAGTGGGATAATCCCCCGAAAAATTTGCACTCAGACCGTCAATGCTGGCAATATTGATGCGTGATCCGCCAATGGATTCGCCAACAATTTCCAGCCGTCTCCCGTCCGCACCGGTCAATAGCAGCTGTGCGGAGTTTGGATGCGCTTCCCGCAGCTTTGCCTCTCCAAAGGAAAGCTCCATTCCGGCCTTCTGTGCCAGAGAAATACTCTCCGGCACCCTCTCGTCATCCGGATTCATGCCGAGCAGCCCCGCCACAATTGCCTGCCTTGTTCCATGTCCTTTGCCGGTTGCCAGAAAAGAGCCATACAGTAAGATTTCCGCCTTCACAACAGGCTCCGCCATCAGCTTTCTGGCAACATAACCGATTCTGACCGCTCCCGCCGTGTGAGAGCTGGAAGGACCTACCATCACCGGTCCGACAATATCAAACAAATTCATTCTTGCTCTGCTCCTCCCTTTTTCAAAAATGCCTTTACTGTCTCCTCCGGCATCAGACTTCCCCCTGTCGCCCAGATAATATGTGTTCCTTTCATCGGCCTGCGGTCGTGTGTTCTACAGTAATCTGCATACCCGGCAAATGCAGCACATGCCGAAGGTTCAATCACAATTCCGTCATTTCTGTATAAGATAGCCATATATCGGTACAGTCTCTCATCTCGTACAGTAAAGATTCCTTCCAGCACATGTTCCATTACCTGTGCAACAAACCCGGAAGCCCTCTGTACCGCAAGACCATCCGCATCTGTCTTTCCCGTCAGACCATAGTCCTGAACACTCACACCGTTTCCTTTTCCCGATGCCATTCCCACCAGCATACAGGGAGATTGGACCGGTTCCACAAAGAAACAGTGCACATTGTCTCCCCAGATTTCCTTCAGGCCATAGGTTATCCCACCGGGTGCTCCCCCCACTCCGCAGGGGATGTAGACATAAAGCGGATTTTCCCTGGATACTTCTATGCCCTGCTCCATCAGCTGATGTTTCAGTCTTTCACCTGCAACGGCATACCCCAGGAACAAGTCTTTTGAATGTTCATCATCCACAAAATAACTGTCCGGATCCTGCTCAGACAGCTTTCTTCCTTCACAGACTGCCCGGGAATATTCCTCTTCATACTCTTTGACAATCACACCTTTGGAACGAAGCAGTTCCTTTTTCCACTGTTTTGCATCTGCAGACATGTGTACAATCGCCTGATACCCCAGTGCCGCAGACATAATACCGATACTCATGCCAAGATTTCCTGTCGACCCGACCTGCATTTTGTATCGGGAAAAAAATTTTCTGTTTTCTGCCAGTTTTCCATAATCCTCTTCTTCCTTCAGAAGACCATTTTGAAACGCCAGCTCCTCCGTATGCTTCAAAACTTCGTAGATGCCACCCCGTGCTTTGACGCTTCCGGCGATTGCAAGGTGACTGTCACATTTCAGGAATAGCCTGCCGGACGGAAGCTCTCCGCAGTTTTCCAGCTCCGCTCTCGTATTCTCAATCTCTATGAGCGGAGATTCTATGATTCCGCCTGACTCCTTTGTCTCCGGGAAAAGCTTTTGAATCAAAGGAGCAAATCTGTCGAGTCTTTCTGATGCATCCTTAATCATAGCTCCGTTCACGCATAAATTATCCCGACATATTTTATACGGCTCCATATGAGAATTCTCCCAAAAGACTTCCTCTGCCGCTCTCACCTGCTTCCAGAATTTATCATCCATTTACAAACCTCATTTTCTCCCGATTTATCTTTACAATTTGCTTTCTTTGCGTTAGGATTACAAAAACAGCATTGCATAGGAGACACCATATGGACAAACTGGATTACCGGATTTTACAGCACCTGAAGAACAATGCCCGCGAGAAGGCTTCCGATATCGGAAAAGCCATCCATCTTTCCGTATCTACCGTCATTGACCGTATTCATAAAATGGAGGATTCCGGCATCATCCAGTCTTATACTGTCATCACCAATGACGCCAAAACAGGAAACGATGTAACTGCCCTCATCGAAATTTCTCTGGAACATCCCAGGTTTAATGATGAGTTTGTCACGCACATCCAGCATCACCCCAACATTGTCTCCTGCTATTACCTGACCGGAAATTATGACTATATGCTGAAAATTTCCTGTCGCTCTTCCGAACATCTGGAAGAAATACATCACTGGCTGAAGGATCAGCCGGGTGTCTGCCAGACACAGACTCACTTTGTCTTAAGAACCGTGAAGAATATCTATTCTTCGCTGCCGGAGGACTAAACTGCATACCGGTCTACCAGTTCATGCAGGTTGTCGATAATCTCTCTTTCTGTCTCCAATGAAAACCCGTCAACGCTCATAGTCTGCTTTTTTGTAACGCCGTCCACGCTTCCCAGGTTCACGATGGCTCTCAGATATTCTTCGATCTCTTCATAGGGCGACAAGACCTTTTTGCCTGTCTTTTTCTGTATGTACGCCGCCATTCCGTATGCTCCCCAGTTGGAGACCGTCGCAATGACCAGTCGGTCTACCCTCACCTTGCAGGGCACGAGGGAAAGCTTCTCGCTGATAATCTCCTTCAGGTTTCCCATACCGATTTCATTTCCGCCATCCCCGATGCCGACAGTGGGTATCCCGTATACAGCTGCTTTTTCAAATAAAATATCTGTCTTTGCGGTATACTTCCGTATGCTTTCCCCTCGCATATTGGCATAATCATCACAGATATTGCAACCGCACCGCTCTATGGAAATCATCGCAACCGGCTGATACTTCCGAATTAATTCATTATACACCGCAGGCTCCGCATCTGTCTCCATATACTCTACTGTAAAATTCTTTTTTTCAAAAAAACCTTTACAGAAAGTATCTGTAACAATAACCGGTTGATACCCTAACTCTGTTAAAGCCTGTCCCAGAACTGCGGTTCCCAAGGGTCCGTCCGTCTCTGCATAGCCCGCCACAAAAAAACCGGTGGTCAGAAAAACCGTTCCCTTCTGCTGCTTCAAGATCAGTTCCGCCGCCTGTTCCAGGTAGTCTGCATCCATATATTCCCGCAGAACATCCATTCCCCTGCCGGAATGCAGCAGTACTACATCCTCAATCATTTTTTCCATAAATTCTCCTCTTTATCCTCTGTATCCCTGATGTCAGCCGCAAATTTCACTTAAAGAGCGAATTTCGATTCCCTGTTCTGTCAAGGCCTTTCTGATTTTTTCAACAAAAGCAAGCGCCTTGGGGCTGTCCCCGTGAACGCAGACGGAATCTGCCGCAATCTCAACATCCTTTCCCGTTACGGAAGTCACCTTTCCCTCTGTGACCATACGCACCACTCTTTCAATGGCAAGATTCTCATCCGTAATCATGGCACCCGGTTTTGTTCTGGCTACAAGGCTGCCGTCCTCTTCATATGCCCTGTCCGCAAAGACCTCACTGGCATACTTTAAGCCGATTTTCTCTGCTGCCTTCAGCATCTGGCTTCCCGCCAACCCCAGCAGAATCAGATTCTCATCCACCTCCTGGATTGCACTGCATATAGCAAAAGCCAGTTTTTCGTCCTTTCCCGCCATGTTGTACATGGCTCCGTGAGGTTTGACATGCTGCAGCGTTACCCCCTTCGCTTTACAGAAGGCAGAAAGTGCTCCAATCTGATACTGCACCATGGCTTTTGCTTCCGCAGGGGACACATTCATATTCCGTCTTCCAAAGCCTACCAGATCCGGATACCCCGGATGCGCTCCGACGCCCACACCGTACTTTGCCGCCAACGCTACTGTTTTGTCCATAACAAGCGGATCCGATGCATGAAACCCGCAGGCCACATTGGCAGAAGATATGAAGGGAATTACCTCCTCATCCATGCCACACTTATACGCACCAAAACTCTCACCCAAGTCACAGTTCAAATCTACTGCTCTCATATCTGTTCCCATCCTTTATATCAATACTTCAATTCCACATTCTTCACATCCGTAATCAGCATGTGGCCCGGCGCATGGGTAATGACAAATTCCGGTTTTACATTCATGATAACATTCTGCGGGGTCACGCCGCAGGGCCAGAATACGGGTACTTCTCCCTCCCGTATGGTAACCGGGTCGCCGAAATCCGGCCTGTTGATATCGCTGATACCGATTGCCTCAGGCGCACCGATATGAACGGGAGCACCGTGCACTCTCGGCATTTCCCCGGTAATCTGTACTGCCTCAGGCACTTGCGCATAAGGAATCGGCCGCATGCTGACTACCATATTCCCACTGAAAATTCCCGCAGGCACACAGGGAATATTAGTCTTATACATCGGTACATTGCAGTTTTCTTCAATATGACGCACGGGAACACCTGCTTCCAGCAATGCCGCCTCAAAGGAAAAGCTGCACCCGATGAGGAAGCTGACAAAATCCTCTTTCCAGAACTGTTCCACATTGGTATATTCACCGTCAAGGATACCATTGCGGTAAATCCGGTATTTCGGGATATCTCTCGCAATATCCACATCTTTCCCGATATACTTAAGCGCCCGGCTCCCCTTATCACTCACTTCCAGCAGCGGACAGGATTTCGGATTGCGCTGCGCAAAAAGCAGGAAATCATATGCCAGCTTTTCCGGCAGAACCACCAGATTTGCCTGCGCGAAACCAGCGCACATACCAGCGGTCGGACCCGTTATTTCCTCACTGCGTATCAATTTCCGTACTTCTCCGGGACTCATTTCAGAATAATTCATCTTTCTTTGCCTCTCTCATGATTCTTTGTGCCTTTTCCAGCGTTATCTTTTGAAATCTGACCTTATTTCCGGGCTTGCACTGTGCCAGCTTCGGGATATCAAAGGAGCATACCGATGCAATCTTGGCATAGCCGCCCGTCGTCTGTCTGTCCGCAAGAAGTACAATCGGTTTCCCGTCCGCAGGTACCTGTACGGAGCCGGGTGCAATTCCGTCCGAAATAATGTCCGTTCCGTCAAAGCTCTCCACCGCAGGGCCATCCAGCCGGCAGCCCATTCTGTCACTCTTGTCGGACACCGTATAGACACTTTTGTAAAAAGTCTTTTTCCCCTTTTTTGTAAAATACTCCTCCTGGGGGCCCTCAATCACGCGTACAACTACGGTATTCGGATATTCTTCCGTGAAACATTCTCTATCCTTTAACTGTTCGTAGGGTTTTCCGCTTTTTCCGACTTCCAGGACATCACCTCTTTGCAGGGCTCTGCCCTGATAACCGCCGAATTTGCATTTCAGATTGGTGGAACGGCTTCCCAGATAAAGCGGCACCTCGATACCGCCCGCCACGGCTAGATAGCATCTGCATCCAGTCCCAGCCATACCCAGTTCCAACACATCTCCCGCCTGAAACGCAAGCGGAACATTCATGGGAACAGGCTCACCGTTTTGCTTCGGAGCCATATCCGCCCCGGTCAGTGCCAGCACCGTCTCTTCGGTCAGTTCCAGCATTCCTCCGATCAGGGTAAATTCCAGCACCGCCTCGCCCTTCTCATTTCCCACGAGATAATTTGCTTTCCGGTAGGAATCCATATCCATGCAGCCGCCAACACCGATGCCCGTACTCTGATATCCGTATCGCCCTCCGTCCTGCACCGTCGTCAGTGCACCCGGCGTGATTACTTTCATTGCCATATCAGCCCTCCTCCACCTCGACATGATATTCTTTTCTGAGAATCATATGTCGGATGTCGTAGTAGTCATCCATCGTAATCGGAACGAACCGGATAAATTCTCCCGCCTTACACAAAATCGGTTCTTCCCGCTCCGGATTGTAAAAGTCAACCGGCGTCCCACCGATGAGTCGCCATCCCCCCGGAGAATCAATGGGGTAGACACCTGTCTGATTTCCTCCGATACCCACAGCCCCGGCAGGTATCTTCACCCGGGGCGTTTTCAGACGGGGCATTTCCAGTTTCCGATCCAGACCTCCAAGATAAGCAAAGCCCGGCAGAAATCCCATCATGTAAATGCGATAACAGGCACTGCTGTGCCTCTCAATGATTTCCTCCCGGGACAGTCCCGTGTACTCCATCAAATCTGCCAGATCAAGTCCATATCTTCCGCCGTAGCAGCAGGGTATTTTTAGAATTCTTCTGGAGGTTTTCTTCTCCTCCTGAAGTTCCTCTTCCATTTTTATCAACCTGTTTTTCAGCTGTTCAAAATCTGTCCGCAGCGGGTCGTAGGTAACCAGCAAAGAACGAAATGTCGGGATGACCTCACCGACACCGGAAAGCAGTGCTGTCCGGGATGCCTCAATAATTTTCGCAGCCAGCTGCTGCACCTTTGTATTCAGTTTTTCATCAATCTCATTGCCGAATTCCACCACCAGCGCACTGTCACCCGCCGGGAGATATCTGGTCTTCTTTTCGTCTTTTCTTTTCAAACCTGCTTCACCCTCTGCCTGCCCGGATTTCCGTTTTTGTTTCAAATGGAAGTCTGCCCGGATTTCTGCTACCAATTCAAATCGGATTCCAGCTTAAGCTTCCGTAGCCGATTCAAACTCACCGATGACTTCCGCTCTGAGCTTCTCCAGAAGTTCAGGCTGCTTTCCGCCAACCGGTTTGCCATCGATTTCCACAGCATGCATACAAAGCTTGCTGGAACTGGATACGATAACTTCTTCTGCCGCAAACAAGTCTTCCAGAGTAAATGCTGTCTCGCTGACAGGAATCTCCAGCTTCTTACATGCCTTAATCAGATGTGCCCTCGCAATACCGGGCAGAATCAGGTTATCCGTAGGTGCTGTCACAAACTTTCCATCCTTAATAATGGAAACATTGCTGTGGGCACATTCCGTTACTCTTCCGCCCGGACGATAAAGAACTGCCTCCTGGCAGCCTGCCTTCTCAGCCTTGGTTGCAGCCACGCAGGAAGGAATCAGATTCAGTGTCTTGATATTGCAGTGGAAGAATCTGGTGTCTTCACAGGTAATCAGTTTAATCGGCGCCTTGCAGTCTCCGATGGTTGCCGGTTTCAACATAATCCAGAGATTTCCGGGACCCTCCGTAAAGATATGGTTTCTGATACCTGTTCCGCGGGTTACCTGATAGTAGACAAACAAATCTCCGGTATCCATCTTGTTCACCATCTCCTGCAGCAGATCCTTCAATTCCTGCTTTGTGACAGGCATCACGATGTCAAGCAGTCCCGCACTGTTAAAGAAGCGGTCAACATGCTCATCAATTGCAAAAATCTTATAATTTCTTGCCGGACCTGCATCATACACACCATCGCCAAACCAGCAGACTCTGTCGTTCATCGGAATGGTCATCTCATCCAGCTCACCAAATTTTCCGTTGTAGTACCCTAATGTTTTCATATTCACATACCTCCTTGTTTTCCCCTGTTCTGATATTTTGAAAAAAGAGCAGACAAAACCGTTTAGACCGCTTTGTCTGCTCTTTATAGGGCATATGATAGACTCGAATCAAAGCTTTTTCAAGTATTTTCTTGATTTTCGAATTTTTTTCGATTTATTTACGATTATAAAAAATATTTTTTGTTTTGTCTTTTCCTAATCTATTTTTTTCGGCTTCTTCTCACGGATAACAGCCACGCCATAGCCATCCAGCATCAGAGAACCATTGACTGCCTCACCACTTTCTGCGTTGACGCCTTCCACACCCTCCAGCATCACCGGCTCTGTGCCGCAGTTCAGATAAAACTCATAAGTTCCTTCCTCTCCTTCACGTATGTGATATTCCACATTCTCGGGAAGCTCCTTTAACGCAATGCCTCCATCCCGCAGCATCTGCTCAAACAGGGGATGCATCTGTTCCGCACTGCTTCTGGCCGCTGCATAATAAGCCTTTCCCTGACCGTATTTCTTACAGGTCAGTGCAGCAGTTCCTTCGTAAAAATCACTGCCATAGGTTCCCAATACCTCCGCATCCTGTACTCTCAGTATTTCCGCATAATCCTTCACTTCCCAGCTGCCGTTTTCCGCAAAATGGCTGTTCTCATCTTCAAAGCAGACTGTGTTTGAGTCAGAAGGGTAGAAGGTATCAATCTCCTCGCTGATGATACCGAACAACTCTTTCAGTCCGTCTCCCGGAAATCCTCCCAGATAACAGAGCTGATTTTCATCCACATACCCTGTGAAATAGGTGGCAAGCAGCTGACCGCCGCGCTCCACAAAGCTTCGCAGGTTCTTGGCTGTTCCTTCCTGCAGCAGATACAGCATGGGCGCAACAACCACCGTATAAGGACTTAAGTCCTCATCGGAACCCACAACATCCATATCCACTCCAAGTTTCAGGAACTCTTCCCAGATTTCCCGACAGGTTTCCTCATATCGTTTCGTCTCTGTCGCAAGTGCCTTCACATCCCGGATTGCCCACCTGTTGTCCCAGTCAAACAGCAAGGCTGCCTTTGTCTTAACCAGCGTCCCCGCAACAGGCGCAAGCTTCTTCAGGCTTTCTCCCACCTCGGAAACTTCCCTGAAAACACGTGTATCATCAGTTCCCAGATGATCCACCACAGCTCCGTGAAACTGTTCAAAGGATCCCCTGCCTTTTCTCCATTGGAAATACTGCACCGTATCGGAGCCGCAGGCAACAGCCTGCAGACACGCCAGCCTGTGTACTCCGGGACGCTTCAGCTTGTTCACTGCATGCCAGTTTACCAGACTCGGTGTACTCTCCATCATCATAAAAGGTTTTCCGCGCTTCAGGGAGCGCATCACCGCATGCTGAAATGCCGTCTCGCGCATGGTTTCCCCAAAACTCTCACGATCATTATGGAAATCGGGATAATTATCCCAGGAAATTACATCCAGTTCCGGTGCCATTTTGCGGTAATCCAACCCGTCAAACAAACGCATGAAATTCGCCGTCACAGGCACATCCGGTGTCACACTCCGCAAGGTATCTATCTCAAATTTCATAAAATCATTCATGCTCAGTGTGGTAAACCGTTTCCATTCCAGGTTCAGTCCCATTATGCTATTTTCACCATTGGCATAGGGCGGTTCAATCTGTTCAAAGCTGTTGTAGTGATGGCTCCAGAAAGAAGTCCACCAGGCTTTATTCAGCTTCTCGATATCATGGTCAAATTTATCTGCCAGATATTCCCGGAAACGCTTTGCACAAAGCGGGCAATAACATTCTCCGCCAAATTCATTGGAAATGTGGTATAAAATCACGCCGGGATGAGACCCGAATTTCTCCGCCAGTTTTCTGTCGATAATTCCGACCTTTTCCCGATATTTCGGAGAAGTCATACAGTGATTATGCCGCGAACCGTGATGATTACGGACACCTCTGTTATCCATGCGCATGGCTTCCGGATATTTTTCATCCAGCCAGGCAGGTCTCGCGCCGGAAGGCGTGGAAAGTACCGTATAAATGCCATTTCGGTAAAGATTCTCAACAATCTCTTCCAACCACTCAAAATGAAATTCTCCTTCCACCGACTCATAGGCAGCCCAGGAAAAAACCCCCAGCGTCACACTGTTGATTCCGGCCTTTTTCATCATGCGCACATCTTCTTCCAGAATATCCGGGCGGTCCAGCCACTGATCCGGATTATAATCACCGCCATGCACGAGTCCCCCAAGCTGCGGGAAAAGCATCTTTTGTTCCATTATCTATCATCCCCCGTTTTTTCATCGATATCTGCCTTTTCAACTGACGGCAGTCACAGGATAAGCATACCTTTTTTACCTCTGAAAATCAATAGGGCTTCGATTTTCATCTATGCAGGAAAAAGAGATTATGATATAATGTGTGCAAAAGAAAAACAAGCGGCTGCGAAGCAGACATTTGTTTTTCTTGCACCATTAACGAGCAAACAGTCTGCAAAGCAGACAGATAAGCACCGAAGGTGCAAGTTTGCGAGTATTGAAATCAAAAACAAGCGGCTGCGAAGCAGACATTTGTTTTTGCCATAAAATGATAACGAGTATAGAGAGGTAACTTATGAGTAAGAAAAAAGTTGTTGTTTCTCTGGGACATGATGCACTGGGCTACACCACCGAAGCACAGTGGGATGCAGTGAAAGTAACAGCAAAGGCACTCGCCGACCTGGTGGAAGAAAATTATCAGTTGACCATTACGCACAGTAACGGGCCTCAGGTCAGCATGATTCATAAGGCAATGACCGAGCTGCGCCGTGTTTACATTGACTACACTCCCGCTCCCATGTGTGTCTGCTCTGCCATGAGTCAGGGTTATGTCGGTTATGACATTCAGAACGCACTGCGTTCCGAACTTCTGAGCCGTGGCATCTCAAAGCCGGTGAGCACTATTCTGACACAGGTAACGGTTGACCCCTATGACGAAGCCTTCTATGAACCCACAAAGGTGATTGGAAGATATATGTCAAAAGAAGACGCAGAGATTGAAGTAAAAAAAGGGAATTATGTAAAAGAAGATGCCGGAAAGGGCTTCCGCCGTGTGGTTGCTGCCCCCAGGCCCATTGATATTTTGGAAATAGAAGCTATCCGCACTCTGGCAGATGCCGACCAGGTTGTCATTGCCTGCGGCGGAGGCGGAATTCCCGTGATTGAACAGCAGCACGCCCTGAAGGGTGCTTCCGCTGTCATCGAAAAAGATGCGATTGCCGGAAAGCTTGCATCTGACTTAAAATGTGATGAACTTATCATCTTAACCAATGTGGACTGTGTTTATAAAGACTTCGGTAGGGAAACCCAGTCACCGATTGTTTCCATGACTGTGGAACAGGCAAAATCCTTTATCGCTGACGGTCAGTTTGAAGCGGGAACCATGCTCCCCAAGATTGAAGCAGCTATCAGTTATCTGGAAAAGGTACCGTCCGGCAAGGTATTGATTACTTCCATGGCAAAGGTAAAAGAAGCCGTGGCAGGGAAAGCCGGAACCGTTATTACCGCATAAAAAAGAGTGTATCACTGATGAAGTGATACACTCTTTTTTATGCTGCTCCAAGTACGGTAAGCAGTGCTCCTATCATAATACAGAAATCGGAGATATTAAATACAACTCTTCGCAAAGGCTCCCACTTCACCCCAAAGCTGACATAGTCCACCACATACTTCCGTTTCATCCGGTCGTAGGTATTGCTAAAAGAGCCACCCAGCAAAAGGGAAAGTCCCAGATGCAGCAGACGTTTTCCCCGCTGTCCCAGGCTGAACAGAAAAACAACCGTCAGCACACTTGTCATCGTGACGGATACCACCGCAACCAAAGGTCGCTTCCTCTCTCCCAGATTCAGTATGGCACCTTTGTTGTGATGGCGGCGCAGCAGCAGCTTCCCCCCAAGTATCTGCTTTTCCCTCTGTACTTTCCCGGATACCTGTGCATACTTTTCCACACGGTTCTTAATCAGCGTATCTCCCAAAAAGATACCCAATACAATCAGAATCCAAAACACTGCTGCCACTGCCGTCACTCCTTTGCCTGACTTATCTTTCCTGCTTCTCCGCGCGTACCTTTACAACTGCCTTTATAATACCGTTGATTACTACAAAAAGCAAGGCTGCAACAGGCCAGATAATCCAGGAGGTCTTCCAGCTGTCAAAGTGGAAGCTGATTGCAAGGAAGATTGCCACCGTAAGGCACCAGTAGATACCCGAGAAGAAAGAGGTTTTCTTTTCCAAAGCTTTCTCATCAGGAGTATACTCCCCCTCCTGGAGCAGCTTCTGAAAGCTTCCGTGGATTTCTCCGGACCAGACAATCAGGAAGACACCTGCGGCAACCATTGCCAGTAAAATCGCCACACTGTAAATCAACGCCAGTTCGTTCTCCCCCCATATAGCAAGCACCAGCATCATGGGCACCACACTTAAGATACAGATGGTAATGCCAATCACAAGGCAAGCACGGAAGGTTCCTTCAAATTCCTCTTTTTTCTTGGCAACAATTCCCTGTACGCCGTATTGCAGACTGATGCTCTCTTTCTCAATATACTCATATTTTTGCAGCTGCATTCCGTTTAGGATGACAATCGCCACACCGACTGCCACCATCACCAGCAAAACCGCCACGCCGATTCCTCCGGCTGCATTTTCCGCCATGGAAAGCTTTCCGTATTCCTGCAGTCCTGCCAGTAAAATCAACGGAACCGGGCAGAGAATAAATATGGAAACTGCCGCTGCAATCCACCCGGCTACCTTTCCGGTCAGATTCATAAAACCATTTGCTTCATCCAGGGAAACACTTCTTGTTGCAGTTTCTTCATAAACATCATCCGTTTCCGAAGGCTGTTCCTTATCAATTTCATCTTTTAATAAGTAATCCGTGCTCACGCCAAAAAATCCGCTCATGGCAATAATTTTGTCAATGTCGGGAATCGAAGTCCCGCTTTCCCATTTAGATACGGATTGTCTGGAGATATTCAGCTTCTCTGCCAGTTCCTCCTGCGACCACCCGCTCTTCTTTCTCAGGTAAATAATCTTTTCCGATAAAATCATGTTTTTGTTCTCCTCTCATTTTACAGTGTTTCTTGAAAGACCTCCTAAAATATACCAAAAATGCCGGTTGACAACTACCAAGTGCGCTTGGAAATTTGTCAACCGGCAGGTGCATTTCCCGTTTTTTGAGCTGCACCTCCCTAAAAAACGGCTTATCCTTTGCGTTATTTTTCATCCGCTGCACTGTTCGCTAGTCGTAATCCACCCTCATCAGGCACAATCCCTGCGCCGGTGCCGTGGGACCCGCCTTCTGTCTCTCCGGATTTTCCAAAACTTCTTTCACCTGCTCTACAGTCATACGCCCGCAGCCAACCTCCAATAGTGTGCCTACCATAATGCGAACCATATTCTGCAGAAATCCCGTTCCGTGAAAGGTAAAACGAATGTATCCTCCGTCCCGCTCTATGACAATCCTGTCAACAAGGCGCACCGTGGATTTTTTCATCCGGGGATTCACACAGAAATTCCGGAAGTCATGCTCTCCCATCAGTACCTCTGCTGCCTGCCGCATCCGTTCCACATCCGGCTTCTCTTCCAGGCGTGTATAATATTTTCTGTCAAAGACAGGTTTGACATCCCCGTCATAACAGGTGTACTGATATGTCTTTCCGATGGCATTATACCGCGCATGAAACCGCGGAGAAGCTTCCTTCACCTCCAGCACCGCTATATCGTCCGGCAGATACCGATTCAGATAATCCCTGATTTCCTCCGGTGACAGTTCTGTGTCCAGATTGACATTTGCCGTCATTCCTCTGGCATGAACGCCCCCATCGGTCCGGCCTGCCCCGATGACCTCCACATCTTTCCCACACATCAGAGACAGTACGCTCTCCAGTTTTCCCTGTATCGTCGTCTGATTGGGCTGCCGCTGCCATCCGTAATATCTTGTTCCGTCATATTCTATGAGCAATTTATAATTCTTCATTCAAATCTCCTACGCCTTTTCCCCAATCTCTGCATTTTCTGTCTTCACGGCTGCCATCCCTCTTCTTTTCCAGATGCCGGTACAATAGCGCAAAATACAGACAAACGCTGTAGTCGCCCAGGTTGCTCCGGTAGTAAACCAGATGCCCCAAAAGCCCATGATGGGAATTCTGGTAAATATCTGAGAATAGAGAACCCTGCACGCCACCTCAGTTGCTCCATTCAGGAGGGCAAAACCGGTATCCCCACATCCGTTCAAAACAGACCGTGTCACATGTATCATACCCAGCATCACATAAAAGGAACTGGTAATTTGCAATGCCTTAGTCCCGATGGCAATTACTTCTCCCTCTTTGACAAATGCTCCCACAATCATCTCGCCGAACAGATAGGCCACCGGAACCATAAACAAGCCAAAGCAGATTGCCACGACAGCTGACTGCCGATAGCCTTTTCTCACGCGCTCCGGCTTGCCCGCACCGATATTCTGCCCCGCATAGGTTGTCAATGCTGTCGCCAGGGAACAAAACGGCTGCTGCACCAGCTGCTCAATTCTGTTGATGATGGTGGAGGCTGCCATGACGGCCTCTCCAAAACTATTGATAACACCTTGAAGCACAATACAGGACAGAGAAATCATGGCACTCTGCAGTGCAAGAGGAACACCCAGACAGACGGAGCGCCAGATCATCTCCCTGTCAGGACGCAGTTCCTCCTTCCTCAGCCGGAAATATGACATTCGGCTGTAGGCATACAGAATACAGGCCATCGCCGATACATACTGTGAAACGATAGTGGCAAAACCGACTCCGAACACGCCCCACTGAAACTGCAGAACAAACAGCAAATCAAGGATTATATTAATAATACTGGACAAAATCAAAAAGTAAAGCGGTGTTCTGGAATCCCCCAGCGCACGCAGGATTGCTGCTGCCCCATTATAAAAAGCAATTCCAATGATTCCTGCACAGGTGACCCTCATATAGATGACGGAATCTGCCATAATCCTCTCCGGCGTTGCCAGAAGTCTCATGATCTGCGGACTGAATACAATTCCCAGAATACAGGCGCCCAGAGAAGCTGCTCCCAGAACATATAAAGCATTTGCAATAACCGTTCTGATTTTCTTTTCATTATGTGCTCCGAAATATTGCGCTGTCAAAATACCGATTCCCGTTGCAAGACCATTTGCCAGTGAAAAGAAGAAAAAAGTTACGGAGCCGCAGTTTCCCACCGCTGCAAGCGCATCCGCTCCCACATAATTGCCTACCACAAGAGAATCTACCATATTATAAAACTGCTGAAACAGATTTCCCACAAGAAGCGGCAGCATAAATTTCAGGATATGCCCCAACGGTTTTCCCACCGTCATATCTGTTGTCCTGCTCATGATGATTTCCTCCATTGTACTTCCTGTTTTACACACATCCTACCTCAAAACCCCATAGAAAACCATAATAAAATTACTCTCTTTTATCAGAAAAGACTTAATTTTTCATATCTATATATCAATAAGAAGAATATGTATCCAAAAAATGGGTTTAAATCCTGTCCCAGATATTATATACTTTTTTCATACAGAAGTTACCAGGGAGGATATATAATATGCATGACGAAGAATTTGATAACCTTGGAAGCCAAATCAAGGAACTGCGCATCAAAATGAAATTAACCCAGGCAGAAGTGGCAAATGCCCTGAATGTTACCCCCGGCTATATCAGTAATGTAGAGAACAACAGAACCGCAATGTCTCTCCGTATCCTGATGTATTATGCCCGGCTTATGAATATTTCCCTGGATTCGCTGATTGGACGCGTGGAACCCGAATACAAGACAACTGCTCTGGACAATGAGCTCCTTCAGTTAATTTCCGGTATGGACAATAAGAGCAAATCAAAACTGATTCAAACCATCAGGCTCTGGCAGGAATAATCTGCCAGAGTTTTTCACTGTTTAAGGAGTTATTTCATGCATACTTCCAAAAATATAGATATGACAAAAGGTCCCATCATGAAGCTGGTGATTCTGTTCGCTCTTCCCATCTGTATCGGAAACGTGCTGCAGCAGCTCTATAATACTGTGGACACTCTGGTTATCGGCAATTTCTGCAGTTCTCTCTCACTGGCCGCTGTAGGCACCAGCACACAGCCGGTCGAGATTTTCCTCTGTATCTTTCTGGGAATCGGCACAGGTGTCTCTATTCTGGTATCTCAGGCCACCGGAAAAGGTGACGCGGACCGGGTTAAAAAGATAGTCGCAACCGCTACTTCCTTTCTCTATCTCAGCGCTGTTCCCCTGACTGTACTGGGTCTTTTCCTGGGTCCCTTTATTTTAAAATTCATGCAGGTTCCGGAGGATGCATGGGATTTGTCTGTGGCATATCTGCGCATAATTTTTCTCGGTACCCTCGGAAATATGGGCTACAATATGAATGCCGGTGTGCTTCGCGGTGTAGGTGACAGCCGCTCCAGTCTGTTTTTCCTTCTCATCTCCTGCATAGTGAATATTGTGCTGGATATTTTTTTCGTCGCAGTTCTCGGACTGGATGTTCCGGGAGCTGCCCTTGCCACGATTCTGGCCCAGTACTGCTCCTGGCTTTTCAGCATTCTTTATCTGAAAAAGCACTATCCTGAGTTGGAATACACCGCTCTTCCCAGAATCATTGACAAAAATGCACTCTCCTCCATTATCCGTGTAGGACTCCCTCTTGGGCTGAACAATTCCTTCTATTCCATCGGTCATGTGCTGCAGCAGTCCCTTATAAATTTACAGGGCTCCGACTATATTGCAGCATGCGCAGTTGCTTCCAAAATTACAGGAATTGCCAACGTTGCCATCGGCTCCTTCTCTTCTGCTGCCACCACTTTCTCCGGCCAGAACCTGGGAGCCCAAAATTATGTCAGATTAAGAAAAGGCGGTACCACAATTCCTTTCTGGTCCGGCTTCATCACCATGACCTTCGGCATGATTATCACCATCTTCTGCCGTCCCATCCTGATGCTGTTTACAAAAGATTCCGCCGTCCTGGATTTGGCGGTACTCTACACCCACGTAGTTCTTCCGTCCACCTGGACCTATGCAGTCTTTAACTGTATCATTGCCTTTATCAACGGCATGGGCATTGTTAAGTATCCCACTGTTATCAACATGCTGATGCTTTGGGCAGTCAGGATTCCCAGTGCCTGGCTGATTAACCGCTACATCGATGGCAAATATGTGATGGCTTGCTTCCCCATCAGCTTTACTTTCGGCATGTGCTGCATGCTTGCTTTCTTCCTGACCAAACGGTGGAAAGCAGTGAAGCAGAAAGCGTTGGAACAGGAAAGGACACTTCTCTAAAAGCTGTGTCCGCCGCTGCTTCCGCTGCTGCCGCCTCCGCCTCCGCCGCTGCTTCCGGCACCGCTGCTGTCACTGCCGCCGGAACTTTTCGGCACATACCGTTTCGTAGTCCTTACAAATTCGGCCCTTGGATTTACCACCCGAATGTGATACTTCATCTTACTCAGCAGCTTCTTTCTGTCGGGGATTTCCTTTCTGTCACCCCACTTCAGGAGGCAGTAATTTATCAGCATTGCCAGAATAACCGCAAGCAGTGCATTGCTGCCATATTTCATGGGACGAGCTATTCTTCTGCCCTCAAGGAGTGCCTTTATCTCAGAAAATGCTTCTTCGGCACACGAAAAGTAGTCTCCCCTTGAAGCAAAACGATAACAGTTGTCGGCAATGGTATCCAGTTCTGCCCCTTTGATTGTCCGCTGAATGTTGCCATCGCTTCTGAGCCAGATTTTCCGGTTGTCCATATCAATCAGAAATATGATTCCGCTGTCCCTGCCGAACTTCTGTCGATAATACTCCTCCAGATACTTCTCAGCTGTCGTATCATTCCTGCTGATGGTCTTAAGTCCCACATTTCCGTAAACGGAGATTTCTCTCATGATTTCTTCCAGCGAAGCTTCATCCGTTTCCGTCAAAATCCCGGCATCATCCTCCAGAATGACACAATAATCTGTATCCGGATTTGTATAGACCGCCTGTCCTGCCAGAACCCTGATCGGCACAGACAGAAGAAATACAGTTACCATCAGCATTCCGCCGAAAATGTTCCGTATCCTGTTATGCATTGTCGTCACCTCCCTTTTTTTCGAACTGAGGGAGTTTTCGCATGGCCAGCCGGTTATAATTCCGGATGACATCCGTAATCAGAAAGATTACCGACAGCAAAATGAGCCATACACCGCCGTAATACCATAAATCCGACACCGGCTTCCAAAGATGCAGGACCAGCCCCACAGCAGTTGTCACCACTGCGCTCACAAGTCCGAATCCGCCTCTTAAGTCCTTGAGCTTCCGATATTTCTTCCTGCCCTGTACAAAAATCAGAACCGAAATTCCCAAAAGGACTCCCATATACAAAATTCCCAGCCACTCCGTCTTTAATCCGACGCAGAAAGATAAAATTACGGACACAAAAAGTATCAGAATTATTCCACCCGCCAGTGCATTATCTTCATTCGTAGAGTTATCCTTTTTCAGCGGCTTTTTACTCCGGCGTTTTTTTGTCTTTATCAGTACTGCCTTATCATCCGCAAAGGTTTCCCGTCGGGAAATTTCTCCCAGTTCCGAATAATAAATCAGTGAGACAATCATCTGCAGCACCGCACAGACTGTAATCAGCACTATTGGACGCAGGGTCAAAAACAGATTCAGCAGGAAAAAAACAGGCACTGCCAACGCCAGTGAGGTCAATAAATATTTTTTGACATCCAGCGGCATATCCGCGACCACCTTGCCCGTCTGACCGTTGACCACGGCATAAGCCACTCTGTCACCGTTCCGATACGACATAAACCAGACGGGATACAGGACACTGTCTTCTCCCTCACTTTTCGTGTGCAGAAATTCTGTCAGTTTTGCATCACTGCAGTGTTCCTGAACTTCATATTTCCGAAAAGTCTTCTCTTCTTTTATGGCTTCATATGTATTCTCATTCACCAGTATTCTGGCTTCCGCTGCGTAAACATCCGCTTCCACATCTGCTACCTCAGCATAAAAGCCACTGAGGTAAGACGGTGTAAAATCGACCTCCCCGGCTGCATCAAAGGGAGCCAGTGCCTGACTGATATTATCGTAAAACCCGGAGGAAGCATCAAAGGGACAGCCCTCGTAAACAGCGTCCAGTTCTCCCCGCAGCTTATAGTAACTGGTATAGATATAATCTCCCTTGCTCTCTTGTATCTTTCCGTCCAGTGAAAGCTCGCCCTGCTGGGAAAAACGATAATTCCAGTAGGGCATATAGATACCGCGAAAACCATCGATAAACGCAGCATCCTTGTATTCCTTCGGCACAAAAAAGGCCTTCCGCATCTTCTTTGCATATGCCTTTTTGCAGTCCTCTTTCGTTTTCTGAAAAGGGATAATGTATTTTGGACGCTTCTCCCTGACAATGCGGCTGGACAATATATTGGCTGCGCCGCAATAACTGCAGAAAGCTGTCGCATCATTATCTCCGCTCAGCATCTGGCCGCCGCACTGCGGGCAGATAAATGCATTGGTTTCATACAATCCGCCCTCCAGTGCATCCGTTTCCCTGGTGACAGCATACGGGTCAAGCCTGGTATCACAATAGGCACAGTACAATTTCTGTGAGGAAATCTCAAACTTCAGATTTCCGCCGCAGTTTGGACATTCGTACATTTCTCTCCCCCTTTATTACGCAAAAGATGACTGAAATCTGTTTGCTGTCCAATCATTTTCTGCAATCTTGATTTCATTATAGCAAAATCCTGCAGGATACACTATAATGTTTTCGAAGTATGTCCCTATACATAAGCAGATTTTATTATTACTTCGTTTTATGAGGGGAAAGCCGCCGATGCGGCAGAATGAGAGGACAAATGAAATATTATCTTGCTCCCATGGAGGGGCTTACTACCTATACCTTCCGCAATGCCTGGCACAAATATTACGGAAGAATTGACAAATACTTTACTCCCTTTATTGCCAACCGGCATATGAACAGCCGTGAGAAAAATGATATTCTTCCGGAGCACAATCAGGGGATGCAAACAGTTCCTCAGATTCTCACCAACCGCGTAGACGAATTTCTGGAGCTCGCCCGAGACCTTGCAGATTACGGCTACAAAACGGTCAATCTGAATCTTGGATGCCCTTCCGGGACAGTCGTTTCCAGAAACCGCGGCGCGGGATTTTTAATCGTACCTGATGAACTGGAATTCTTTTTAGATGAAATATTCGAGAAATGCACCTTGAAAATATCCATAAAAACAAGAATCGGCATAAAAGAGGTATCAGAATGGGAACGACTTCTCACAATCTACGAAAAATATCCGCTGGAGGAACTCATCATTCATCCCCGCCTCCAAAAGGAAGGATACGGTGGAACACCCCACCTGGAGGCATATACAGAGGCCAAGAAGCAGCTTTCCACTCCTTTGTGTTACAACGGTGATATTGTATCCTCGTCCTCTCTGGAAAGGATACTCACTGTTCTTCCCGCAATCGATACCATAATGATCGGAAGAGGTGTTTTACAGAATCCGGGGCTCATTAACGAACTGCAGGGAAAACCCTGTCTGGCTGGCAAATCCGCTGCTACGGCAGGCGAAGCAGACCGTCTTGCCACCCTGCGTGCCTTTCACGATGAACTACTGGAGGGCTATATCAAAATTATGTCCGGGGATACAAACACCCTTTACAAGATGAAAGATCTCTGGACATTCTTAAGCAAAAGTTTTGAGGACGCCGATAGACACCTGAAAAAAATCAGAAAGGCAACCCGTATCACGGATTATCAGGCAGCCGTTGATTCCCTGTTTCGGGAATGCAGATTCCTCCCCACCTAAACCTTTAAAAACGCCTGTCTTTTACAAGACAGGCGACTCAGCTTTCATATTACATCTTCTGAAAATATTCTATTCCGCAATTATTACAGGACGCGCTGTATCCCGCCGTCTCTTCCCTCACAAAAAGTAGCTTACCGCAACTGCCGCAGCGCTGTATTCGGATGCCCGAGCCTCCGGGCGCCAGGTGCAGGTCAAGCGTTTTCTCCGTTTCGGCCCGCTTTTCTGCCGCCTTCTCAGCCGTTTTCTCCGCCTTTGGTTCATTCTCCATTTCATATTCCGAATCATCAAAACGGAACAGACTCAACTGCCCATCATCTTCGTAGTTATCAAATAATTGAATGTCCATAACAGGCCTCCCCTTCTGCTCACAACCCAGTACATCGAATACCAGATTCTATTCCAAGTATATCGCAGTTTTAAGGCAATGACAAGCCATTCCCACTACTTTTGAGGAGCAATTGCATACCACTTCAGCTACTTTTGAGGAATATTCTCATTTATGCACAGCTGCCTTTCATACCACTCCATCAGATATTCCGCTTCCTCTGTTTTCCCCTCCCGTATCAGAGCAAACGCCGGAATATGCTTTTCTATATAGAGCAAATCGGACACAATCTGATCACTCTCCGCTGTATCATAAAAATTTTCCCTCTGCAGGTATCTGCCCCCATGCAGATATGCCCATTCATCAATCTGCAGTTTATACTGCCCCATGAGATATTTCAAAATCGCAATTGACTTATCTCTGTCAAATGGTGTCAATGCCTGAACACACTTATTATAGTTATCATAATCCCCCCAATAGTCATCATCTGAACGAAAATGTTTCATCATTCTACGGCATTCTCTGTCCATTTCTCCCCTGCTCAGTGTTTGATACATACGATTCGCCCCCCCCTTTATAACATTTGTTATCTTTCAACTTTATTTTAGCAGTGTAACAAATGTATGCCTAGACAGGTTTCATCGTATTTTTTCGACGAATTTCCTCCGTATGCATTTTTGAATTCCGGCTGAATCGATTCCAGTGCACCTGACTCCTCGAAAAGTTCTCACTTTGTGGCGGCTGAGCAAGAGTTTTCCATGATATTAAGTCCGTCTGCCTCAATCTCGTTTTCCAGAATACCGCCATTATTTTGAATACTTTTTGCAGAACCGGTATTTTCCTTATCACAAACCATCAGCACTCTCTCGATTCCAAGTCTGCAGCACTCCAGCAGCGCCAGACCAATCATTGGCTGTAGCCACTCCTTTTCTTCGTTCTGAAGGACGTACACCGTCCCTCGCTTCTTTCAGTTCGAGGCTTTCCGAGTACGTGGTGAAATTATGGTAATCCACTTTTCTGATGACATAGGGGACAATTTTCTCCCCCGTTGCATACCACTCATCCATCATGTCAATGAGAAGCGGCATATGTTTTTCCTCCAATTTTACCAGCTTTAGCATCTTACGTTTCCTCGCCTTACATCTTCTACTTCCCGCAGGATTTCTGTTCTTCCACTTTACGCAAAAACTCTAATTTTGCTCCAGCATGTGTATTAACCTTACAAACCGTTCCTCCCCTCGTAGCGGTTCAAAACAGGTATCTTGTTTGAGTGCATGCAGGACTGCCATGTGCATCTCCTTCCCTGCCTGTAATTTCCCGGGAAGAGGCTGTATCGCAGGCGCAAACAGAAGCGGGTTGGGGCTGTCCATCTGACCGGTCATTTTATCTGCCAGTTCCTCCAGATACTCCAATGCTTCCTGTTTTCTGCCTTCCCGCAGGTAAACCTCCGCAAGTACCCCGGCTCCCATGCCTCCTCCGACACCGAACATCTTCTCCACTTCGCGGAAAACTCTGCAAACCTCCATAAGTTTCTCCGGTTCCAGTTTCAGGTCTTCACCCAGCATGCTTTGCAGGCAAGTCCGAACATCTCCAACCAGTTTGTAGAGCTGCCTCTGGACTGTCGCGAGTGCTTCCTCCCTCTGCCCCTTTTTCAGGTACAGCTGTACCCACAGCATCGTAAAATCTCCTGTATCCGTCACCGTTTCTTTCAGCAGTTCCTCTGCTCTGTCCAGTTCATCCTCTGCCAGTGCCAGAGAAACCAGCATGGAAATGGAGGGCATCCGAAAAGCGGGAGCACCGCTGTCATAAACAGCCTGCGCCAGCTCATTCTTTTGTTGAAGCCAACGCTTTTTATCCGCCTCCGAGCACTCCGGATCATTCATTTCAAAAAGCGTAAACAGCGCTACCGCACTGAATTTCAAATTTACATTAGACGGATAGTTGTGTAACAGTCGCAGCAGTTTTTCTTCTGCTTCCCGACTTTTCCCGTTTCTGGTAAGCTCTACCAGCTCTGTCATGTAGCTTCCCAGCTTCTCCTCCGAAAGACATTCCTCAAAAGCAAGCAGAGAGTCCACATCTGTCCCTAATGTACGCGCCAGTGGGCAAAGCATGGTAATATCAGGGTAAGAGCAATCCGTCTCCCACTTGCTCACCGCAGGGGCGGAAACCCCGAGAGCATTTGCCAGCTGTTCCTGCGTCATTCCTTTCTTTTTTCGCAGTTCTACTATCTTTGCGCCGATTTTTAAATCCATTTCTTTTCCCTATACCTTTCCGATTTTATTCCGGCCGTTAAGTACAGTATAGATGAGAATACAGTAATGTGCAATGGAGGCAAAATCAACCAGCAGACAATTTTTCTTAACCGGCAGTTATGGATTTCCTTATGAAATAATGGCTTTTGATGTGGATTGGAGTTTTGATGTAAATTGAAGTTTACCTCGCGAGGGACGTCGCCGGGGTTCACCTACTGCCGTCGGGGTTGGCGTATCATGTTCCTTCTTCGACTCGTTTTCACTCGGGGGCGCGACGTAGCGGATGCGTAAGCGACCAAAGTACGGTCGCTAAGCACCGACGTCTTGCACGGTCGAATAAGGAACATGATACGCCAACCCCGACTGGTCGCAGAAAAGTTTCGGCGACTGTCTTTTGAAAGCAATCTGCAAGCGTAGTTTCCGGAAAAGCTGTGATGATAATATTTTGAGCTACGTTATTTCTATTTTCATGAAAGCAGTCGGGAGAACGCTTGATATGCCTGGCTCGGCCGTGCAAGACGTCGGTGCTTGGCGGCTGTATTGTAGCCGCCTATGCATCCGTTACGTCGCGCCTTCGAGCGAAAGCGTGTCGAGCCAGGCATATCACGCGGTAAGCCCGACGGAAACAGCAATAGTCTAAGTAAGCGTGGTAAACTTCAATTGAACTAAGTCGCTGCGCGACGGCCTGCCAAGGCTGTGGCAA
>CAMEDC010000027.1 GCA_945913255.1 uncultured Lachnospiraceae bacterium | reverse complement strand
TGCATATCGGGAAACCATGAATGCGGCAGAATCTACTTATGATAAGATTTTGAGCAAGGAAGAACTGTTGGCAGCACTGGCAAACGAAGAAAATGAAGCTGCTGTAACTGCACAGGAAGCCTTGGATACAGCAACAGAAAATGCGGCGAAGGCACAGGAAGCAGCCATAGCGGCCAAGGAAAAGGAAATTGCCGAATATGAGGCGATTATCGCAGAGGCAACTGCAGCACAGGCAACGGCTACCGAAAAGGAGAAGAAGGAACTTCAGGCTACCATTGATAGCTACAATGTCAAGCTTGCTGCTGCAAATACTGAACTTGCAGTGCTGGTGAAAGCGGAATATGATGAAAATTCAAGTGTTCTGTATTTTAATGAAGAACAGCAAAAGAAAGCTACCGAGTTGGATGAAAGCTGCGTAAAAGCACTTGAGACATATACAAATTCTTACGGCAACTTTGAAGAGTTACAGAAGGATACGGATGCCTACGAGAAGGCAACGAATGAAATAAAGAAGATTATTGAGAGCGGACTGTGGGAGACGCTGGGAAATCTGGATGTCCTGGGTAAAGATGTGGCATCTGCAGGAAAACTGGAAGTAAAGTATCATGTGAATACTGACACGGTTTTGAAAATTCTCTATGAACTGATGCAGGGAGAGGCAAGCCTGACGGATGTTCGGAATTGCATCGCTGAAGGTACTCATATCACGGCAAGCTACAGCGACAATCTGATCGTTCTGGTGCAGATGACGGCGGATAAGGCTACCGTGGTAAAACTGAACAAGACAGAGTATGCGGCATATTCTGCCGCAGTGGACGCTGAGGCAGCCTATAATGCAAAGAAGCGTGCAGAACAGGCAGCTGCGGAAGAGAGAGCAGCTCTGGAAGAGTACTCCACTGCGCTGAAGGCATTAGAGTCTGCAAAGGAAAGACTGGCAGAACTGCAGAGGGCGGCAGCACGTAACATAACGCTGAAGCAAGACTTAAAGCAGGCATCGGAAGTTTACAGAAAAGCGTACCAGAATATGTGTGCTGCAAAAGAAGCGTATGAGGAGACGGTAAAAATTCGTGAAAATATAGAGAGCCAGCTGGCTGAAGAAACAGAAAACGTTGCGAATGCGAAACTGGCGAACCGTACCAGCTTCTATGTGTTGAAGGATGCTTCGGTAGGAATGCCTAATGAGCCGCAAAGCTTCCCTAAGTCCTCTTATACTGCAGACGGTATCTACGGTGCGATTGACAGTGAAATTGCGAAGAAAGTCACAACTGCAAAATCTACATGGATTGTGCGCGGCTCTGTATCCGATGAAGAATTTGACAGCTATATTCTCAAATATCCTACTGCAGAGGAACTTGAAATCAGTCAGGAGGACTATGACAATATCTACTGGTATGTCATCAAAAAAGAAGCTGACGGTTACCACGTAGACGGTATTGTCGCAAATGCCACTTACGATGTTACACTTCGGTACGGACAGTATGACGAAAACGGTGTATTTGTACCTTTTGATTCTACAGTGATGGAAACTTCAGAGGTGACCTACAGCGGATATAAACTCAACAGCATTTTCACAGAGGGTGAGAACGGAGTTCAGGCACTTACCGAGTTTACGGGATTGGACGGCGTCGTTTACGGCAGAGAGACGGCATTGTTTACGAATCTTACGATTGTGAGAAACGTGACCATTGACATTGCGTTTACGGAGAAGCCGCTGAGTGATGTAGAGTTCAGATATTTCAGCAATACGGTTAAGGAAGTACCGGATTACGGAACAGCTTCCGGAAAGATAACAACCGACAGAACCTTGTCCGAAGAGACCTTGCAGGCATATGCGGCAGGACTGGGTAATAATGTCCTGAATATGAGAAAGCCGATTGTAGGTTACTATGACGGTGTGGTTGCAGGTACTCCTTATCTGGAGGATGGCAAGGTTATTATCAACATTGTGTATCTGGAAATTCCGGCAGAGCCTGTTGGACCTGAAGATGGTCCCGGGGAAAATCCCGGAGATGAGCCTGGGGAAAATCCCGGAGATGAGCCTGGAGATAATCCCGGGGATGAGCCTGGTGAAAATCCCGGAGATGAGCCTGGGGAAAATCCCGGAGATGAGCCTGGGGAAAATCCCGGAGATGAGCCTGGGGAAAATCCCGGGGATGAGCCCGAAGATAATCCCGCGGATGACGGAGAGGATACTCCCGATGATACTCCGGCAACAACCGGCACGGAACCTGTGCCTCCTGTAACGGTTCCTGCAACTACTGTGAATGCAACAACACCTGCTGCTGCGGTGACTCCTGTAGAGCCGGTAGAAAATGAACCCGCTGAAGGAAATGAGCCTGTTGAAGAAATTGAGGAGGTTGAAACTCCTCTGGCACCTGAAATTGATAATAATGATGATTCCGGCGAGGGTGCTGTAGAGGTTGTTGACATTGAAGAGGAAGAAACACCTCTGGCCGGCGGACATTGTTGGATTCACTGGTTGATTTTGATAATCACTGCAGTGTATACGATATACGAACTGATTCGTTCCATTGCAAGAAATAAGAGGATAAGGGAGCTGGAAGAACAGCATGAAACCATTGAAGCATAAAGAAGGGAAGAACAAAAAAATGAAGATGAAATTTGTTGATGTTGGTATATCGGTGCTGTTCGTCGTTGCTCTGGCGGTGATTTATTTCTTCTGGGGATGCCATCTTGATCTTTATGTAACGATTCTTGCGTTGCTGATTCTTGCAGTGACAGGTTTGACTACGTATGTGCAGTATAAGAAACTGAAGGAACTGGAAACGGAAGAGGAAAAGAAATAGTACAATGGCGTATCCACCGGAGGAATCCGGTGGATACTTGTAGTTTAAGATAGTGAAAGGGAACACTTTTCTGCGTAAAATGTTTCCTAATTTAATCAGCCAGCTGCCATAAAAAACTTTCACTATAGTTAGTTTTGTGATATTATAAAAGAGATTTTAATAGTCTATACTTGACAAAAGGAAAGAAAATATAGGTGATAGCAAGAACTATTGCATATGCCTGAGTGCTATACAATTTAAAAGATTAATAAGGAGAAAAAAATGGAGAAACATTTTGAAAACATGCTTATTATCCATGTGGGAGATTTCTGGAACTATATTAAGAAAAGGATTTGGCTGATTATTCTTTTTGCAATTCTTGGTGGCGTTGTTGGAGCTGGATACAAGTATACTCAGATGGATGTGGTTCCCATGTATTCTTCCACGGTAAAGTTATATGTTACCGGTGTGACATCATCTGTTCCCAGTGGGCCAGCATTTAGCTTGGGGCAAAGTACTATGCCGAATTACGTTGAATTGATGAAATCCAGACCCGTGCTGGAGGGCGTGATTGAAAAATTTGGTCTGAATATGAGCTATTCTGAGCTGCTGGGATGTTTGTCGACTTCTAGCATATCCGGAACAGCTATGATGACAGTTACCATAGGTTTCCCGGATCCTGAGTGGGCTAAGGCTATCGTAGATGAAGTTGTGCTGCAATCATCAGCTTATGCGTTGGAAGTTATGGGTATGTCCCCTCCCACGATTTATGAGGAATCCATAGTAGCCACCCGCCCGTACAATCAAGTGAGTTACAGGAGCATGATTAAGTACGGAGCTTTTGGGTTTATCGGTTTTGGGGCAGTGGTGACCTTTTTACTGCTGATTATGTATTTTGGATGTAAATATTTTAAAAATCCAGACGTTGTGAAGGACAGCCTGCACGTTGATGTATTAGGAATGACACCGGATAAGAAAGCATATACAAAATGTGCAGATGGCGCTATGCGGCATATTTATTTCCGACTGTTATACGATTATAAAGATAAAAAGACACTTGCACTTTCTACAATAACGAATACCGATGCAGCGCTGATTGCGGTAGAACAATTAGCATCATATATTAAGAAACAGGATAAAAAGGTTGTTATACTGGATGCTAACGTTAGTTATCCTGAATGGGGATTAAAGTTAGAAATTCCAGAGGGTAAGAAGGCGCTAAGCAATTATTTGGAAGGCGATGTAAAATTGGATGAGCTTCTTTTTGAAAAAGATGGCATTATTTATATCGCTGCAATCCCCGGCACGGAATCAGGCATTCAGCACAACGCTGTTATTGGTGAGAAGGTGGCCGGTCTTTTGGCAGAACTAAAGAATTCCTTCGATTATGTTTTGGTGGTGGCGGCACCTGTATCCTACGGACCGGAGGGAAAGGTTGTTTCAGAGTTATGTGATTTGAAGTGCATGGCTTTGTCTGCAAAAAAAGACAAGAAATATGTTGTCAAGCAGGTTATAAAGGAACAGACGACAGATGCTCATGCTTATGTGCCTGACACAGTAATCCTTACGGACGCATTAACTAAGAAATGCGATAAGTATTTTTATAAGCATTTTGGCGGTTATTTTGAGTGTTTCGATGGTAAAAAAATAAAGGAGTAATATTTAAAATATAAAAAAGTATAAGGAAGCATATACGATGAAGAATACAACACAACATGTGTTTATCATTGGCTCAAAAGGAATTCCCTCCAACTATGGAGGGTTTGAGTCTTTTGTGGATCGATTGACTTATTACAGAAAATCGGATTTGATTAAGTATCATGTGGCCTGTGTGGCAGAACCGGATAACATGCCACAGGTGACGGAAACAGAGTACAATGGAGCGCATTGCTTTACGCTGTCGTGGAAAAAATTAGGTCCTGCGCGTGCAATCGTTTATGACCTTGAGGCTATGCAGTATTGCATCAGTTATATTAAAAAGCATAATATTTCAGAACCGCTGATTTATGTGCTGGCTTGTCGCATTGGTCCTTTCTTCAGACATTATGTAAAAAAGATACATAAGCTGGGAGGCAAGGTCTATGTGAATCCGGATGGTCATGAGTGGAAACGTGCAAAATGGAGCGCTCCCGTACGAAAATATTGGAAGTTTTCCGAACGACTTATGGTAAAGAGTGCGGATTATCTGATTTGTGACAGCAAAAATATTGAGCGATATATTCACGAAGATTATAAACAGTATAATCCGAAAACTACTTTTATTGCATACGGAGCTGAGTTGACGCCTTCTGTTTTGGCTAAGGAGGATGAAAAACTGACAGGATGGTACGATAGACATGGTGTCAGACCGTACCGGTATTATTTGAGTGTAGGCCGTTTCGTTCCGGAAAATAATTTTGAAACTATGATTAAAGGTTTCATGGCTTCTGATACGGATAAAGATTTTGTACTTATTACGAATGTGGAGAACAACAGCTTTTACGAAGAATTGTTGAAAAAGACCGGGCTTGACGGCGATAAGCGAATTAAGTTTGTGGGTACCGTGTACGATAAGGAACTTCTTAAGAAGATTCGTGAACAAGCCTATGGATATTTTCATGGTCATGAGGTGGGTGGGACAAACCCCAGTCTGTTGGAATCATTGGGAAGCACAGATTTGAATCTTCTCTTGAATGTAGGGTTTAATCGTGAAGTAGGAGAAGATGGGGCTATTTATTGGGACAAGAGTCCTGAAGCATTGGCGCAATTAATCCACGAGGCGGACCGGATGTCGGCAGAAGATATTGCAGAGATGGGACGGAAGGCAAAATTGCGTATCTCTACAGCGTATAGCTGGGATTACATTGTGGAATGTTATGAAAACGTATTTCTTCAGGCTTTCGACTAAAAACAGGAGTGTATCCCATGAAGATATTGATGGTCAATAAGTTTTATTATATCAAGGGTGGCAGTGAAACCTATTATTTTGCTTTGAAGCGTCTGCTTGAAGCAAAGGGACATAAGGTTATTGATTTTTCTATGAGAGATGAGAGAAATTTTGTCTCTCCTTACAGTGACTATTTTGTAGAAGGTGTGGATTACAACGGTTCGATGGGCATCGGGGATAAACTTCGCAGCGCCATGAATATTATTTATTCCCACGAGGCAGCCAGGAAGATAGAATCATTGATTCAAGCCACGCACCCGGATATATGTCATTTACATATTTTTCAACATCAGCTTTCACCATCTATTCTTGGAGTATTAAAGAAGTATAATATACCAACTGTATATACAGCGCATGACTTAAAAATGCTGTGCTTAAACTATGTGATGATGACCAATGACGGGCAGGTCTGCGAGAAGTGCAAAGATGGAAAGTACATGAATTGCCTAAAGCAGAAATGCCTGAAAAATAGTACTGCCAAGAGTGCTATTTGTGTGGTGGAAGGTTATCTGCACAAGTGGATGAAGAGTTATGACCAGATTGACAGAATATTGACGCCAAGCCGGTTCTACAGGGGTAAATTCGTGGAATTTGGAATTGAACCGGAGAGGGTGCTGCACCTTCCAAATTTTCTTGACAGAGAAAGACCGGTAGTGAATGAAAGCTGTGATAAAGAGAAGTACTTCCTCTACTTTGGAAGATTATCCAGAGAAAAGGGTATTATGACATTGATTCGGGCAATGGAAGGGACAAAACGACAGCTTTACATTGTGGGAAGTGGTCCCTGCAAAGAAGAAATTGAGACATATTTGACAGGACACCATCTGACGGAGCAAATCAAAATGCTTGGATTTAAGAGCGGACAGGATTTGGTGGATGTAGTTGGCAATGCGAGAGCTGTTATTTTACCCTCTGAGTGGTATGAAAACGGACCGTATTCTGCCATTGAGTCCTTACAACTGGGAAGACCTATTATTGGCTCCGACATGGGTGGTATACCTGAGCTGATTGATGGCAACGGATACATATTCCGGCACGGGGATGCGGACCAGCTTAAACAGCTCATTTTAGACTTTCCGGAAAGTGAAACGGATGAGTATCAGGCACTTTGTGCGGCATCTGAACGCATTTTTCGGGACAGGTATATGTCGGGAAAACATTACGAGAAACTGATGAAAGTATATCAAGAGGCAATTGAGGCTAGAAAAAATCATGAGAAACATTCCTAAAATCATTCATTATTGCTGGTTTGGGGGAAATCCTCTGCCGGCGGATGTACAAAAATTTATAGGTTCATGGAAAGAACATATGCCTGACTATGAGATTAGAGAGTGGAATGAAGCTAATTTTGATTTGGAGAATACGATTCCCTATGTGAAGGAGGCGTACACGGCAAAAAAATATGCTTTTGTCAGTGACTATGTCAGAATCTGGGCATTGTACAACTATGGAGGCGTCTATTTCGATACAGATGTCTGTGTGCTGAAACCTTTTGAGGATTGTCTGGAGGATGCCAGCCTGGTGACCGGGTTTGAAAGTGACAGAAGTCTGCTTACAGCTTTTATTGCCTGCGAGATGAAACACCCGATTATCAAAGCTTTCTTAGAGTCATATCAGGACAGGCGGTTTGTGACAACAGACGGCAAATATGACATGACGGTGATTAATGTAGGGTTTAGCAGTCTGTTGGAGAAAAACGGAGTGGATTTAGATCGGGACGAAAGCCAAGTGGTTCCAATTCATGCAGAAACAAAAGATGCTTTGCAGCCCATCAGGATATATCCGAGAGATGTGTTCTGCGGATTTGATGTGAAAAACTGGCATACTGATATGACTCCGTATACGCGGACGGTACATTATATGTCCGGAAGCTGGGTAGACGGAAAGATGACGGTAAAGAAAAAGATTATCAAATTGATGCATCTGATTATAGGGGAGAAAGGCTACGACAGTCTTCGCAAGTTTAAAAAAAGCCTTCGTAAATAGTTTGACAGAAAGGAAATGCCATCATGGTTCATACAGGTTTAGAGATTCGTCTGGCATCGTTGAAAATGCTGTTATATGCAAGAGGCAATGCCTATAGAAATGCTGAATATATCAGCAAACACAAGCTCTTTTATCACATGGGAAAGGGATGCTATTTTCATCCCAGAAAGATACCGACAGAGCCTCAGCTTATTTCGATGGGGGATAATGTATGGATTGCATCCGGAGTGCGTTTTATTACCCACGACATGTCCGGTGATATGTTAAAGAATGCCCCGCAATATAAGGAGGCTTTTTCAAAGATATATAGTCCTTATTACATGGGCAAGATTGAAATCGGAGATAATGTTATGGTGGGGACAGATGCTGTGATTATGTATAACACCAAGATTGGAAATAATGTAATCATTGCAGCAGGAGCCGTTATTACCAAGGATGTTCCTGACGGCAGCGTGGTAGCTGGTGTACCTGCCAGAATAGTGGGAAGCATTGATGACTTCGCGGCGAAAAGGTTAGAAGAACTCCGTACTATGCCTAAAAAAGAGGATGGATTGGAAGGATTGGTAAAGTATTTTTGGGGTCAAGAAAAGTAATTATTACAAACACACTGCAGGCAGTACTGTGGACATTATTGTGGAGGGAAAGGAGGAATGACACATGAAGATTGAGTTGCGAGAAGAAAAATTTGTAATGGGTCTGTATTTTGTTTCATTCCTCTGTTTGCTGTTAACGGTAATGGATAATGTTCCGCTGTTGGGGGTGTTGATGCGGGTCAGATATCTGTATATTTTATGTGTGGCCTTTTTCTGCATAAAGGATCGGATTATTATATGGAATAGACGGCTTTTTGTGGTGTTTGGACTTTTGGTGATACATACGCTCCTATATTGTCTTGTATTTATTAATCCAACAATAAAGGGGCATACACAGCAGTTGTTTGAAAGTTTGATTATAACCTATGTTTTTGTGTTTTTTACATTGATATATATTTATAAACATTCTTGTTACATGGAATTTTTGTTCTTGACAACATTGGCACTTGCCATTTTAATGAGCTGGGCAGCATTAACGCACTTAAATAATTTTGTGAATCCCATCTATTATTTTAATGTTTTTTCACGTTATGGGAGATATAGGGCTCCTTTTGGGATGGGGGATGTGAATTTTTGCGGCAATTATGCGCTGTACACATTGATTATGCTGATAATAACTGTGAAAGAGTGGCTAAACAGGGGAAAAAAGTTATCGGGACTTTGGATTGTTTGTATTTGTTTTGTATCTCTATTGACTGTTTGCATGCTGTTCTCTACTGCGTCCCGCTCGGCATTGCTAAGTCTTGCTATTTTTATCGGATTATGCCTGATTCAGAAATATTGGAAAAAAATACGGCCTATATTGAGGGTTTTATTCCCTGTTTTGCTCATTGGAGGGGCGGTGGTTCTGGCTGTATTTATTGGCTCCGGAAAGTTTTCCCAAATGTGGACCGATTCCAACCGCGAGGGCAACTTTTCGATTAACTATCCGATTTATCAGGCATATGGAGATTATTTGAATGGAATGGGATATGCAGATAATTCCGGATATTTGCAGAAGATATACGGATATGATACGACTGCTCAGGATGTGTATTATCTGTACATTTGGTTTTCCACAGGATATTTTGGGGCAGCCCTTATTTTTGGGCAGATGATATACATATTATATCTGATTCTCAGATATCGAAAGACTGTTGGATGGAAGTGGACGGTAAGTTTGTTCGCCCTAATGCTGTTTTATTGTATATGGCAGGTAAATTATATGAATGCCAGATATTTTACAGGGATTATTCATATGATTATTATATTCTATTTTGTGTTGAATATCAATGAAGGGAAAGATACAAAATGGATTATTCTAAAAAGATAGCATTGTATAGTTTCATCATAATCTGCTTTTTTTTAGGTGGTTGTAGCGGAAAAACTCAAAGAGAAAAAGAATGGATTCCAACGGGTTCTGCTTCTTTGGCAGATTCAGCGGAAAATGCAGATATCTTTCAGGAAGAGGTGATACCCAATAAAGAAAATAAAATACCGCAAAAATGTCTGGTGATTGGAAATTCTATTACGCTTGGGTTTGGTACACATGGCATGGCTTCTTCGGATGTGGATACTGATTTTTATTATCTTATTAAAGAGTATTTGACGGGCTTAAATCCGAACTTTCGAATTGAAAGGGTGGACGGAAGACCGTGGGAAAGCTGCACCACGACGGAGACCAGAAAAACCAAGCTTGAAGAGATATTGGCAGATTGCTTAGAAGAAGATACGGATTTGGTAATTATTCAATTAGGTGATAATGTAAACACTGCAGAAAAAATCGAGACATTTTCAACGGATTGCAATGTGATGTTGGACTATATTTTGGAAAAATGTCCAAATGCCAGAATTCTATGGGTATTTGGCAGGTACAATTTGCAAAATGCAGATGCAATCCGAACGGCATGCCAAAGTTATGGGGCTGAATATGTAGATATATCGCTTGTTAGTACGGATGCTAAATACATGTCATATATAGGAGCTTCAATTATAGGAGCGGACGGAAAAACACAATATATTGATAATAGTGGTGTTGCGTCTCATCCGGGAGATGAAGGCATGCGTGTTATTGCTGATTTCATTATACAAGAATTGGATTTGAATTTGGAGGAGTAGACAGAGTGGAAAAGAAATATTATCCTGAAATTAATATTGCAAGGGGTATAGCAGTACTGTTTGTTTTACTTGGGCATTCTTTTCCTGATGCGCAAACAGGTTTTGCATATAAGGAATGTAATTGGGTATTTGATTTCTGTTATGCGTTCCATATGGGGCTTTTTTTTATTCTTTCAGGATTTGTTTCATCAGCCAAATTATTTGAAGCTGATTATAGGATAAAAGACGAAATTGTAAAAAAAATAAAAAGATTAATGGTGCCATATGCGTTTTATTCATTCTTAACCTTAGCTCTAAAAATTGTTTTTCAGGAATATGCTAACAATAAGTTTGGATTTAAGGATGTATGGACAATTCTCCTTGGAAAAAATCCCAATGGTGGTCTGTGGTATTTGTGGAATTTGTTCATGATTTCGCTTATTATGCTTCTGGTTTGCAGGGTAATTGGGAGGCTCGGTGATACGACAAAAAGCATAATTATGATTGTATTGGGGCTGGCTTTCTATATATGCTCAGAATGCTTCTCCTTTACATATGTAGACAGGTTATTTCAATATATTATTTTTTACAATGCAGGTATCGTTTTAGCGCATTATTATGAGAAAATAAAAGATAAGCTGTTTTATATGTTACCTGCCATAACAGGTATGTTTATTGTATTTGTGGCGAAATGTCCATATCTAGATATTCCGAGTTTGTATTTTTGGACAGCAATATTGGGAAGCTATGGGATACTGACTTTTGCCATTTTTATAGCAAAGAATAAGGAGAGCAAATTATTTAAGCTATTTAGTTGGACAGGTGATTATTCCTATGATATTTATATGCTCAGCTATTTTGTTCAGGTGCCAATCAGAGTGGTATGTTGGAGAATTCTGAAATTACCTTATTCAATTGACGTTGTGCTGATGTTCGCTGGGGGATTGGTAATCCCATGTCTGATATCGCAATTTATTATTCGGAAAAACAGCTTGTTAAAAAAGGTACTGATTGGAGATTGGAAATAGAAAAGAGAAAAGGTATATGAATAAGGTAAGACGAATAAGTACTTCCATAGTAGTGTTTGGTATTGTGTTAAGTATAGCGGGCTGTGGTAAAAATGAAGGCGCAAAATCATGGACGCAAGGCGCACATTTTCTAGAAGAGGGAGCAGAAGAAATAAATGCAAACAATGAGACTGATAAGACTGAAGATGCGGAAATGACAGAATTGAACTGTCCGTTTGAAGCAGATGGAAGGACATATAAAGTTCGGGAAAGAAAAGTAGAGATTGATGGGGAAGTCTTTTTGGAAGAAAATAACGCTGTTTATATCAAGGCAGAGAAATTGCTATCATTAGTGCCTTATGTAAGTGTGGAATGTAATGAAGCAGATTGTACCATTTCGTGTCCAACCTATTTTTTTGATGAAAACGCTCTTCTATGTGTTCGGATTAAATGTATTTTTCAAGAGCATGGTGATAGTGAGATTGTAAAAAGTTACTATTATACAAATGGTAATGTTTATGATGTAAAAAGTACAGTCGATGAACTTTTACTGAAACAAAAGGAAGATTTATATGTGCCTTTAGAGTGTTTGGCGTATTTATATGGATTTGATTATACTTATGACAATTTAAATCATTCCTTTATTGTTTCAGGAGGAAATATCTCCTGCGAAAATGTTGAAAATACAGTGTATGCTCCAATTTACCCCATAGTGAGCGGCGGATATGTCTGGACAAGTGGCGGAACATATAGTTCCGTAAGCGAAGTTTTGGATGCAACGCAAAAAAATAGTTTTACCAGTACTTCGTTGGAAAATGCCATACCGGTAACCGGTGGAGAAAAATTAAAAATCACATGCTACAGCAGTTGGATGCCGGAAGTCGCAACGATGGTTTATATGGATGATTCGAATAAAGTAATCAGTTTGCTCGCAACATCAAAATCTACATATATGAAAGATAGCATTATTACGGTACCGGAGAAAGCGACAAAGCTTTTGCTATCTCTTTACACAAATCAGGATTATGCTTTTTATAGAGAAGTTTCCTTCAATGGGGCTGATTTGAGCAAAATTGATGAGGACGAATATCGGGGAGCTATGTATGCAGTACTTGAGGAAAATAAAGAAAAAAGTATTAAAAATAACGCATACAGTTATTCATTTCAGAAGGGCTATCTCTCATTTGTGATTGATGATCTTAGACCTGATATAGGCAAAATTGTAAGTATTTTCGATGAATACAACATCCCTGTATGCATTGCTGCTCCAAATGTGCTGCTTTATTCCGAGACACAGGGTGAAAAATCCAGATATGAAACCTGTGTACAAGTTGTCCAAAATGGAGGGGAGATATTGGCGCATAATGATGCCGTGATTACAGAAGAAAATGCAGAGAATGCAGATATCATGTTTGCTCAGTTTTTTGAACGGTGGTTTTGCCTCCGGGAATATGGATTTGAGGTAAATGGTATAATTACTTCAGGAGGCTCTGGTTATCTTGATGGTGATTCCAGAACCGATTTGTTTGCCAGAACCTATTACAAGTATAGTGACATGTACGGAGAAAAGGCATATGGAGAACCATTTTACCATCCTAGGACATGGGTCACTCATATTTTAGACAGTTATGAAAAGTTTATCCAACAAACAGTAAGTACAAAGTCCTGGAGAGTCATTTATTTTCACGACCTAAACGAAATAAGTGAAGACCAGCTTCGGGCGATACTCAATGAGGTGAAATCTTATGATATGAATCAGCTGGAAGTGGTAAACTATTCACAAATTTATAGTATGATGGAATAAGTAGAGATGAAAAATATTAAGTTGCCAAAACTACATATTCTTTTGGAGATTCTCTTTTGCGTATCAGTGGTAACAGGGTGTGGCGCTCATACTGTACCCGGGGAAATAAGTTGGGTTCCGGCTGAAAAGACAAACAGCCTTTCAGAAAACTCAACAGAACAAGAGGAGGCTCACAAAGAGGAAGCGGATTTTATAAGCTATGAGATATATTCTTCTGCGCAAATAGCAGAAGCATTAACTGATGCATCGAGAAGTGATGCGGCTTCAATGGTTTGGGACAATCAATGTATGTCCGGCATTACGGAAATAACGGAAGAGGAGCTGGCTCATAACATGGTGACTTATTACTTTTCAGCCAGTGAAGGAGATGACGCAAACAATGGTCTGTCTCCGGAAAAGCCCAAGAAGAATTTGTCGTCATTTCCCGTGGTTAGTGGTATCAACATTTTACTCAAGCGTGGGGATACATTTTCCATAACTGAAGGTATTACGCTAAAATCAGATACAGTACTGGGGGGGTATGGACAAGGTGACAGACCGATTTTGGATTATCGACAGGAGCTTATTGTTTCGTGGGAAAAGGTAAAAGGGTACAACAGCCTCTGGAGGGCAGATTTTAAGGATATTGATGGTTTGTATGTGGCGGATGGTACCGATGCCAACGGCAATATAGGGCAGATTTGGATAGACGGCGATTGCAGTTTTAACCGAATCTACAGAACGGTGGAAGATGTAAATCTGCTTTCTGAAATGGATACTTATGGAGAAGGATATTTTTATATTGATTCGCAGAGAAGTAAAATTTACCTGACTTGCGGGACTAATCCCAATGATGCAGAATTGCATTATTCATTGCCCACAAGCGCTATTTCGATTGTAGGGAGTAACGTGAAGGTTCGAGGGTTGGAGGTTGTAGGCGCCGGATACCACGGAATATCAATGTATAATATTGATAATGTAGATATTTCCTGCTGTTATATTCATCATGTGGGTGGTGGACTTCTTGTGAACCAGAAGGTTCGCTATGGTAATGCTATTGAACTGTGGGGAAGTGGTAAAGAACTAACTGTAAGAGGAAATGTCATTGAGTGGATTTACGACACGGCAATGACTAATCAGACGTCGATGCAGGGGGCGAGCCAGGAAAATATCATTTTTTCCAATAACCTTTGCAGATTCAGCTTTTGGGGAATAGAATTTTGGGGAGACGGGTGTAGTGCAGAAGGTTTTCATAACATAGCCTATAAGGATAATGCGATTATGTACATTTGTGACCCCACTAATCCGGATATTTATGTCTATTCCAGCTCGGACGGGAGAAATTTGGATGCATATGGTCAGGTATATGAGGAAGCGGTTCCGTATATAACATGTCGTGGTGACAGTTGGCCGTTTAGCAGGATGTCTGCCATCAACATAGCAATGAGCAGACCGGACACCACCTTGGAGATATCGGGAAATGTTTGCTGGGAGACTAAAAGGTGCATGACGCTATTAGCCCTTCCTAAGGATTCGGACAAACCAGCATTTATGACAGATAATACTTTCTTTACAACGATACCAAGTGAAGAGGTTTGTTTATATCGATACACAGATTACAACGGAACGATTCATTATAATAATTATTTGAATACAGATGAAAATATGATTGAAGTTTCGATTGGTAAAACGGATGAAAAATCATATCAGAGAAGTTACGAGGAGCTGAAAAGACTTGTTGAAGCCGCTTGTCAGTGAAAAAACAAATACAGTTCCGGTGGAGATATTGGAAGGGGAGTATAATACATGGTTGCATGTGCCTACAGCTGTTCATAAGGAATTGGTTTTCCCGGTGATAGAAAATGTTCTGACAGAGGTGGAGAATGAATAAAAGAAGAAATTTTTATCTGGATTTTTGGAAAGGAATAGCATGCTTTGGCGTTGTTTTTTGTCATACCTATTATGCATTTTATTGGGGAGACCGGGATGTTGGAAATATGCTTAAAGCTTTCTTTCGGTTTGCAATTCCCTTGTTTTTCATGATTTCAGGTTATTATTGCTACTATGCAGATAACGCGCAAACAGCCAAAAAGCTTCCGAATAAGATAAAACATATTTTTCAAATTAATGTGGTCGCAAGTGTTGCATGGCTGTTCCTGCAACTCGTGGTGGGCTTGTTTGGTGACACTCATGGTGGGTTATCCGGAATGGGGGATATGTTAGGGGCAATATTTACTCCTGGTAAGCTGATTATCTGGCTGTTATTCAATGAAGATCCTTTTGTAAAGATTTTGTGGTTCCTTTCGGCATTACTCTACATGTATCTGGCAATGATACTGATTAATCGCTTTAACCTATATAAAGCAAGTTATGTGGTTGCAATCATTTGTTTGGTGATACACTATTTGTTAGGCAACGTGTGCAAAGGTTTTGGAATAGAGATTAACAGCATTTATTACAGAAATTTTTTGCTGATGGCATTTCCGTTCTTTATGTTCGGACATTATATTCATCGAAATGAAAAAGAGCTATTGCATAAATTTTCATTGAAAGTATGTATTTTTATGCTTTTGCTGGGGGAGTTGCTTACGATACCGGAATGGTATTTTCTGGATAAGACGGAGATTTCCATAGGCGCGGTGTTGGCAGCTTTTGCAATATTTGTATTGTCTCTTCACGTCCCGGAAAGGAAAGAAAAAAGCGTGATTACCTATATTGGGACAGAATTGTCATTATTTATCTACATTATTCATATGGCTGTTAAACTTGTGATGGATAAAGTGGCAGAGAAGCTTTTTTATAGTTTCCCAAAAGCAGATTTGGTGTATCAGGTGCTGAAACCGCTTTTGTGTTTCGGCGTTAGCGTAGTTGCAGGTGTCTTGTTTTACAAAGTGATGAATTATTTGAAAGGGATGAGAAAAAAGGCTAATGCAGAGTAAAAAGCAAACTGTAAAATACATATTAAAGGCATTTGGAGCATGTTTGCTGGTTTTTTTTCTGGCAAATACCTTGATGTTTGTTTACAATCGCCAGCCGGGATGGATAGAGCGAAGCCATGGCGCCACGACTTCTATTTGGAGTCCGGGAAGTTATATTGTACAAGGACAGGAAGGATATGGGATTCATAAAGTAGACTCGAATGGATATTTGAACGAGGGAACATTGGCGGATGATAATTATGTGCTGGTGGTTGGCTCTTCGCAAACGGAGGGAAAGGAAGTGAAGGCCGGGGAAAGATATTGTGACATCCTGAATTCAGCGCTTCAAAAAGAGGAGGGTAAAGAGACATCGGATTTGCTGGTGTATAATGTGTCCATGGATGCTAATTATTTACCGAAAATGATTTCCGGTTTTACGGCATTGATAAGTGAATTTCCCAATAGTAGTTGTATCGTGCTGGAGATTGGTACGACGGATTACACTGGGGATGAGCTGCAAAGAATGTTAATTCAGCGAGAGTATAATGAGGCGGAAACCGGAGAGAAAATTCGGCAGGCGCTATCTGAAAAAGAGCAGCTGAAATTATTGATAAAAGAAATATTTCCGCTCCTTAACCATGTTAAGTCACAGTATAAGGCATTGAAAGCGGTCAATCAGCATTCTGATTTTGTGCAAGAGGAAACTGACGGTAAGGACATGGAATTATACGCAAAACAGCTTAAAGAGGTTTTCGAGATGCTGGATATTTTGTACGATGGTCAAATAATATTTTTATACCACCCAACAATGGAGATTACTGATGAGGGATTAACGGCAGCCTATGAGCAGACAACGGAACAATTTAAACAGTTGTGTGATGGGTGCGGTTTTCTGTTTGTTGATATGACACAGACTTTCTTAAAGGCATATGAGACAGATTATATTGTGCCATATGGATTTGGTAATACGACATTGGGCACGGGGCACCTTAATAAATATGGACATAAAATGATTGCTGAAAGCTTGTATCAGGTTATGACGAAGAATAACTAGTTGCGGGAGAAAAAAATTGTCTTTTATATCATTTAGATTTATCATTTTTTTTATAGTGTTGATGGCGTTGTATTCATTAGCAAGGCAGGAGAAGCATAGGCAAATACTGTTGCTGGTGTCAAGCTATATTTTTTATGGATGCGCAGATGTCAGATTTTTGGTTATGCTAATTGCAATATCAGTAATAATCTGGTACATAGGCCTAAAATCTGAGAATGGGGGGAAACGAGTATTACACATAATGGGAATACTTCTATGCATGGGAGCGTTAGGGTATTTCAAATATTGTAATTTTTTCATCGAATCCTTTGCAAACCTACTTCGACAGGAGAGCTTGGGAACGCTTCCGGTTATTCTGCCATTAGGAATATCCTTTTATACATTTCAGGCAATTAGTTATCTGTGTGATGTGCATTGGGGAAAAATTCCTGCGGAAAAAACAATGTGGAAAGTTTTACTTTATATAGGTTTTTTTCCACAGATTACATCGGGACCAATTGTAAAGGCAAAAGATTTTCTACCGCAATTACAGAAAGAACACAGAATTATTTGGAATAATTTTAGTGCAGGGATGCAGAAGGCTATCGTTGGCTTGTTTAAAAAGGTAGTTATTGCAGATCGGCTGGGAGTAGTAGTGGATGCTGTTTTTGCTGCACCGAAAGCGTATAGTGGTTTTAGCCTGCTGATGGCGGCTTGCTCGTATGCAATTCAGATTTATTGCGATTTTTCGGGATATTCCGATATGGCGATAGGCGTAGCTGAGATTTTAGGGTACGATTTAGGAAAGAATTTTGAGCTGCCTTACATTGCTAGGAATCCATCTGACTTTTGGAGAAGATGGCATATCAGTTTATCCTCTTGGTTTAGAGATTACGTATATATTCCGTTGGGGGGGAATAGAAAGGGAAGAATCAGGACATACATTAACCTGTTTGTGACTATGTTACTGTCCGGGCTATGGCATGGGGCAAATTGGACATTTGTAATCTGGGGTGCATTTCATGGAGTTGCGTCTGCAGTTCATAAGATGTTTAGTGACATTAGAAAAAAGGGCAGGGTTGGTCAGACGGATAATAAAGTAGGGCATGTCATATCTGTTTTTGCAACCACTGTAACAGTTTGGTTATTGTGGATTCCGTTTAGGGCAGACACGATGCAGGAGGCGGCTATCGTTATTTTCCGCATGTTTACTATGGCAGAAGGAATTCGATATATTTCTGCTTTCTCAATTATTTATATTATATTAATAATGTTTTCCCAGTTATATGCATTAATTGCACATGATGGAAAGATTTGGTGGAAGCCTTTGGATTTCACTAAATTCTGGCAGGTGTTCTTGTTTGTCGGGGTAATAATGACAATAGTGGTTTTTGCATATATAGGCGATACGGCTTTTATTTATGCTCAATTTTGATTTTGGCGATGGAGAGGATAGCATGAGTGTAGAAATGTCTGGAAAGCGTCTCAAGTTTTTGGATGCATCAAAAGGGATTGCCATTTTTCTGGTGGTACTTGGACATGTAATTCAAAGTGGATTGTCAATGAATGAAAATGGTTCTCCTTTTGATAATGTTGTTTATAGAATCATCTATTCGTTTCATATGCCGTTGTTTATGTGTGTGAGCGGGTATTTTTTCTATAATACCATGAACAAAGGCATAAAGAATGTTATCGTGAATCGGGTAGGCAGTTTGCTGGTGTTACTGCTTTTTTGGAATACCATACATTATGTCTGCGTAGTCTTAATAAGAATGATATCGCATGAAAAAATCTCGTTTTCTTTTAATGAATATATAAATGAACTTCTGCAGGGGTATTGGTTTTTGTGGGCAATTATGCTATATGCGTTAGTAGTGGGAATAGGTGCAAGGATTTTCCGTGAGAGATTTCAGCTGCTGGGCATTTTGATGATGACACCGATTATCTTAATTAGCCCGGTTAGATGGGTAGCAATAACTCAGTTTTTTTATTTCTTAGTTGGTTTTTTTATAAAAAAAGAATGCAATAAGGCGACGGACAGAGCTAGAAGGAGAGGCATCAATGCGGCAACGGTGAGATGGGGGCTGCTGGTGCTGTTCATCATTCTGGAGTGTATCTATTTAAGAACAGATGCTTTGGGGATTGGTGCGGTAAAGGACTGGCTTGATGCTGTCATTGTAAGTGTAAAGTCGAATGATTTCAGGAGTATTTGCAGAGAATGCGTAGAGCTTCTTCTGTTTTATGGAATGGGGATTACGGGAAGCATCACGGTAATTCTCTGGTTTCGCCATTTTGAACAAAGCGGTTATAATGTTTTAATGATAGTATTTGGAAAATTGGGACGCTATTCGTTGCAAATATATATTTTACAGCGAATTTTTGTAGAATTAATCAGCACAAAGGCTTACATGTCATTTGTAACGCAATTGGGAAGAAATCCGCTGCTGAGTAATCTGAATCTGTTTACATATGTTTGGTCGGTTTTACTTACAATATTTTGGCTGTTATTGCTATATTTTGTATCAAGTTATATAATGAAAACTGCTATTGGAAAAATGGTGCTGACAGGAAAGGTGTATAGGGTGGATTCGAATTATGTCCAGAGTGCAAAATAGTATTAAAAATACATCATACGCATTTGCAATGCAGTTTATTAACACACTGTTTAATTTTATTTTTAGAACGGTTGTAATAAAGATTCTGGGTATTCAGGTACAGAGCTTAAATGGCTTATTTACGGAAGTATTGGCTGCGTTATCGCTGGCAGAACTGGGAGTGGGTTCTGCAATCGTATATAATTTATACAAACCTCTGGCTGAAGGGAATACTGAGAAAGTAAAGCAGCTCATGCAATTATTTAAGAAAGCTTATAGAATTATTGCGGGTGTGACGTTTACGGTTGGTGTGCTCCTTTGCCCGTTTGTACCTTTAATCGTTAATTCTGTGGATTATTCAAGGGGATACATTCAATTTGTATACATGCTGTTTGTTTTGGAATTATCCGTGTCTTATTTATTTTCATATAAGATATCACTGATTACTGCTGACCAGAAGACATACATATTTACAAAGATAGATGCGATACTAAAGATTATTTCTCTTACGGTTAAGATAGCAGTAATTGTGATTACACGGCAATATACAGTTTATTTGATTGCATGTATTGTAATTACTGTAATAACTAATACGATTAAGTCAAACATAGTAAATAAGCAATACAGTTGGTTAAATGAAAAATGTGAGCCTTTACCCAAAGAAGAACGGGCTAACGTATTTTCCAACATAAAGAATATATTCATTAAGAGCTTATCCGGAAAGATTACCAATTCCACCGATAACATATTGATTTCTATCTTGGTAAGTACAGTTCAGGTGGGATACTATACAAATTACTCTTTAGTGATGGGGGTATTTCGGCAAATCGCAAATCAAATTGCTTATAATGGAGTAACTGCCAGTCTGGGAAATATGATGGCGCAGGAATCCAAAGAGAAATGTATCCGGGTCTTTTATCGGTTGCAATATCTGTTCTTTTTAATTGCGGCTGTGTCTGCGGCTGCAATTCGTGTGTGTATAAATCCGTTTATTACTGGTATCTGGCGGCTAGGTGGGGAAGAATTCCTGCTTCCGGATTATGTTCTGCTGGTTTTGTGTTCAACTCTTTTTATTGAAATAGTCAATAGACCCTTATGGGCAATTATGGAAGTGTCAGGACTGTTTAAGTATGACAAGTGGGCATCTATTGCGGGATCTATTGTGAATTTAGTGGTATCAATTATTCTTGGTCAAAAAATTGGAATGGCAGGTATTTTTATCGGAACAATTATTACTTATTTGATTCAGGCGATTATTAAGGCTTATATTCTGTTTAGGATGAGGTTTGGTGTATCGCCGGTCAGGTACTATACTAATTTGATTTCTTCATTTGCTGCATACGTAGTTCTTTTAGTAGCTGTCGAGAAGCTGTGTACATTTATTACAGTAAAGAGCACTGCTTTGCAGTTTGTGATTAATGGAGGGGTTGCTGTTGTAAGCGTACTTGCAGTAATTTTTCTCTTCACATTCAAAACAGAACAGTTTCAATATTTTTGTCAGCTTACAAAGTCCGGTGTTGAAAAAATTTGGGTAAGGAAAGCAAAGTAAGGAAAGCAGGGGGACAGAGATGAATTCATCAGAAATACTTGTCAGTGTGGTTATTCCTACATATTCCAGAAATGATGTGCTTGAGAGAGCAATTGATGGTATATTAGTGCAGACACACCAAAATTTGGATGTTATTGTGGTAGACGATAATGCACCGGAATCGGAGTGGAGAACTTCCACGGAACGGTTGATGCAGAAATATAGGAATGACGGCAGAGTAAGATACATCCAAAATGCACAGAACTTAGGTGGAGCAGGGGCGCGAAATGAAGGAATCAAGGTAGCCAAGGGAGATTATATCGCTTTTTTGGATGATGATGATGAATATTATCCTGATAAGATTGAAAAACAGTTGGAGGTATTCCTTAAGTCAGAATCAGATAATCTGGCACTTGTCTATTGTGAGGTTGAACATACTAGTGAAGATGGTCATGTAGATTGTGTGATAAGAAAACATTATAGAGGTAATTGCTTATATGAAGCGATTGCAGATGATTGCATTGCTTCTACTTCCATGTGGTTAGCAAAAAAAAGCTGTCTGGAAGCGGTCGGCAATTTTAGTATTGTACCTTGCAAACAGGATTCTACGGTTATTGTAAAATTATTGGTGGCAGGGTATGAAGTTGACTATGTGCCTGAAGTGTTGGTAAAATATTATAATTTTAAAGGAGTTCCTCGAATCAGCTTTGGCCCTAAGAAAATACAGGGGGAACAATTGTTTTATGATTTGTGTCAAAAGCAGTATTCGTTGTTTAGCCAAAAACAGATTAGAAATATCGACTATGGTTTTGCGGAGAGATTTTATACGCTATATACCTATCGAAAAGATGAGGATGCTGTAGAGAAGATGAAACAGTACGCAAATAAAATGTGGCATTTAGATCCGTATAAAGCTGCTGTATATTTCTTGAAACGATATTATCACCAGTGGAAGCGTAAGTGTAAAAAATAGAGTGATACATAATTGATTGCGGGTAGGTGATTTTGTGAAAACTATATGCTTGCTGAATATTTGGATGGGTAAACTCCCTGAGAATTTTGCATTTTGGAGGCTTTCGGCGGAGAAGAATGAAAGCATTGATTTTTTCATAATAACGGATCAGGAGGGATATACGGATTCTTCGAATATCCATTTTGTGTACATGACTTTTGGTCAGGTGAGGGAACGGTTTCAGAGGCTTTTTCCGTTTAAAATAAAATTAAGAACGCCATATAAGCTTTGTGATTATAAACCTGTTTATGCTGAAGCGTTTCCTGAGATTGTAGCCGATTATGAATTCTGGGGATTATGCGATTTGGACCTTGTATTCGGAGATATCCGAAAGTTTGTATCTGATGATATTCTTGAAAAATATGACAAGGTACTGGAAGCCGGAAATCTTACGTTTTTCAGAAATAAACCGGAAATGAATCAGTTATATAAACGTTCGGCAGACTCTGATAATATGGCTTATTCCTATAAGAAAGCATTTCGATGTAACTATCCATGCTATCTGGACGAATATATGGGATTGAATATCCTGACCTGGAAGTACCTTGACGACAGAGTACTCAGAGATCAGACAACTGAGAGAATTGTTCAGGATTTTAGCTGGGAGAGACTGGATTTTCACTCCTATGTCAGAGACGAAAGCTTTGTTTTCTGCTGGAAAGGAGGAAAGCTGTTTAGATACTTATGTGATGATTTCGGTGAAATTCTGCCGGATCAGATTCCTTCTGAATATGCAATGGCACATATTCAAAAGAGAAAAATGGCATTTCAATTTGACGTAAATGCGATTTCTGATTTAAGTGAAATTTGGATTGTCCCGGGGGCATACATGGAGAAAATGCCGGAGGGACCTTTGTACACTGATGAGGACAAAAAAGAATATAGAATGCAGTATCAAAAAAGGAATAAAAAAAGAATGATAAAATCTATATTGACTCATGGAGTGTTGGGGTATATTCCTCATTTTTTCAGACGTAGGAGAATAGTGAAGTGGCTTATTACTGAGAAAGGATTTTTCTAAAACATATGCAGAAAAAACGTGTTCTTCATGTTATGAATTATGCGGCATCGTACCGCGGTAATTTTATAGATTCCCTGGAAGCGTTAGACAAGAAGATTGCAGAAGATGGGATGGGCAATGTTTATATGTTCTGTGCGGCTGCTCGGGAGAATGGCTCCATGCAATGGATTTCTGAGATGCAGCAGCGAGGGCTTCGGGTATTTTTTTTGACGGAAGATCGAAAAGCAGATACCAAGCTAATAAAAAAGGTTATGAAAGATGAGAATGTAGTGGCGATACATACTCATTTTATTTCAATGCAACAGTTTTTGCCGGTTTATTTTGCCGTAGGAAGGAACCCAATACCGGTTTTTATGCATATGCATAATCATTCCACTGAAGCAAAGAATCCGATAAAACGAATCTTGCGCAGATATATTTATCGGAGATGCAGGATGATATCATGCAGTGAATCCGTTTATCGAAGCATAGAAAGGGACTATCCGAATAATATAAAATATTCTGTTGACAATGGCGTGAATTTTGAACGTTTGGATGACTTTAGCCAATTGACGCACAAAGAGTTCTCGATTCCTGACGAAGATACTGTCTTTTTGATTTTCGGGTTTGATTTTTACCGCAAGGGAGTTGACTTAGCTGTGCGGGCGGTGGAACAATTGCGGAAAGAAGGAAAAAAGTATTCTTTGCTGATATCGTTATCTACCAACTTTGAGATGGTGGAGAAAAATATTAGAGATATCATTGGCGAACTACCGGATTGGGTACATATTATCAAGGCCAGAAATGATGTGGCGTCATTGTATAACTTTGCAGAGCTGTTTCTGTCCCCCTCAAGAGAAGAGGGGCTTCCGTATTCTGTTGTTGAGGCATCGTATTGTCGATGTTCCGTAGTAATGAGTGATATCTCTGCTCAGGTTAATTTGAAGATACCATACGGAAGGTGGTGCGTAGCAGAGAGTGTGGAAGATTTGTCAAAAGCGATAGAGGCATCTGTAGCAGAGCATGGATTGAAATTAAAAAACATGGATTCTGTACGAAATCAGATGAAGAAGAATTATTCGCTGGACAACTGGGCGGAAAAGATACAGACTATTTATAGAGAGGTAATGAAATAAATGTATGATGTAATTACAAGTCTGGGATATAATTGTGAAGTTTCTTTTCGATTAGAAAACTATTTTGAAAGAATCAATGCAATGCCTTTTTCCTGGTCTTTTGAGTTGAATCGTGACTTATTTGCGGAAGTGTTGGATAACATTGATGATTTGTTTACGGGGGAAGTGAAACTTTGGGATGATCAGATGATATGTGATATAAAATATCAGATTAAGTATCATCCCAGGTATGATATACTGCGTAAATATGGTGAGCCTACAGAAGAAACTTATGCAGAATGTGTTGAGGAACTGAGGGGTAGAGTGGGACATCTGAAAGAGAAGTACAAGAAGCTGCTGGTGAGTGGACAATCAACCTTGTTTATCATGAAGGTGGAAGATAAAGGGGAAGAAGATAATATTGCGTATGTAAAGAAGATAATGGATGTTTTACAGAGAAATTACATTTCGGGAAGATATACGCTTGCGGCAGTTTTTGAAGAACAGGCGGCAACAGGTGCGGTGAAAGCGCTGGAAAATATCTATGGAGAGAACTGTTTGCGCATTTGTACGTTGAAAAAGTTTGCGCCGAAAAAGCACACGGATACTATGGGGGATACGGCAGGCTGGAAAAGGATACTTCGGGAATTAACAGAGGAAGAGTCAGACGGATATGATAGGCGATTGTTTCAACGCAGGAAACATTGGCTTGAGGAAGTGTTAAAGAATAAAACTAAGGGAATGATTCGGAAATTACGGGGAAGATAGAGAGTCGCATATATAAAGACTCTGAGCGTATGGGGCAAGAGCTGTTTTTTGTAGAGGGAAAGAGGGAATGGTTGAACATGAAAAAGGAATATTCTCAATTGCTTGCCATTGTGAACGGAGCAATTCATCAAAAGCAACCCGATATAGATAGTTATATTGATTGGGAGCAAATGCAAGTGCTGATTAGTAACAGCGGTTTGTATGGAGTTGTGTTATCTGCTGTGGGAAAGCTACCGGAAGTATTTCAGCCAAGAAAAGAACTTATGGATGCATGGCGACAGACGATTGTAAAAAGAGTAGTCAGACAGGCGAGCTCACAGATGGAATTGGGGAGAGTGTTTCGGAATGCAAAGGAGCAGGGAATTCGTTTGATTAGTTTTAAAGGGATTTCATTGGCTGCTTTGTATCCTAATCCGCTGTTGCGTTTTTCTTCGGATGCAGATATTTATGTAGATGCAGCTGAGAGATCCAGAGCGGAAGCCATGTTTGTACAGATGGGGTATACAAAGCTGGAAGGCTGCTCTAAAGAGCATGTTCCGGTATACGGCATTGAATGTGACGGAAGATATCTGAAAGTGGAATTGCACGATAGCTTATGGGAGGATTATGAAGGATATCAGACAGAATTATTGGATTCATTACAGTTGTTAGATGAGTCAAGTCTGATAGAGTGTTCCCCGTGTGGAATTCCGATTGTTACAATGGGATATGAAAATCATCTCATTTTTTTGGTGTTTCATATGGCAAAACATTTTGCATTTGAGGCAATCAATTTGCGTTTTGTATTAGATATAATGCTTTTTATTGAAAGGTATCATGAAAAAATTGACTGGGTACATTTTTGGAAGTTAATGGGAGAATTAAAGTATGACAAATTATTGGCGTCAGTACTTAAAGTTTGTTATGAATATTTTGAGTTCAATGTAGATATTCTTCCGAAGGAGTTTGAAAAACTGCAAATATCAGAGCTCTTTTTGGAAGATATACTTCTTCGCGGTATAAGGAGAAAAGGGAAGAGTATGGAAGCATTTGCATTTGTTGGTTATATGGAAGCATATTTTTTACGAGACAGGACTCATGATTCTTCCAAAAATATTTTAAAAATTTTCCCTGCGCGGTCTGAACTGAAGGAGAAATATGCATACGCAAAGAAGTATCCGGTGCTGCTTCCGATTGCATGGGGGCATAGATTGTTTAATACTATCCACTATTCTGTCATTTGCCACAGGAAGGGATATGCGGTTAAACAGGTAGTTGAAAAGGCAAAATATCGATTGGATCTTCTTGCTGAACTGGGACTGCTTGAGAAGGAATGAGTACTTAAGTGATAAATAGAGTTGCTTATGTATCTTGTATATAAGAGTTGGAATTTAAGAGAGAAAAGCGTAATATGATAAGTGTAATTGTGCCTGTATACAAAGTGGAAAAATATCTGGATGAGTGTGTAGAGAGTATAGTGAATCAGACGTATCAGGATCTTGAGATTATTCTGGTTGACGACGGGTCTCCGGACAATTGCCCTCAAATGTGCGATGCTTGGGAAAAAAAGGACAAAAGAGTTAAGGTTATCCATCAGAAGAATGGTGGGATTTCTGCTGCAAGAAATGCGGCTCTTGATATTGCATGTGGAGAATATATTTATTTTGTTGATTCTGATGACTTCATGGAAGCCACTGCTTTGGAATACTTACATAAACTTATTGTTGAATACAATGTACCGATGGTAATTGGCGGGTACAGGAGAATAAGTGCAGATGGAGAATATGACCAGAAAGTTCTTCCTGATGGCAATATAGAAGTGACCGTGTTAGATGAGTATAAATTGTGGGAGCTGACGGCTCATAATATGGCAGGTGTAGTGGTTTGGTCGAAGTTGTATAAAGCGGAGTTATGGAAAGATTGCAGGTTTCCGATTGGAAAAATTAATGAGGACAATGGGGTTATGCTTGAAATTTTGCCAAAATGTCACCGAGTTGTATATTCCAATAAACCAATTTACAACTACAGAATTAATTTGCAAGGAATTATGCATACGAAATTCAGTATAAAAAACCTTGATGAGTGTATTTTTTTTAATGAACAATGTGCATATTTTCGTGCAAGGGGATGGAATGAACTGGAAATAATGTATTGGAATTCAGGAAGTCAGCTCTGGTGTGATGGAGTAAATGAGCTGAGAGCGCTATCTTCAGAAGATAAGCAGAAGCTGCAGGAAATATATATTATGTACAGGGACAGAATCAGGGGGATTGAGCTGGCACCTAACAATTATAAAATGTTGTTAAAAAGGTGGATGTTTATACATATGCCCCGGTTATATTGTAGGATGCACAAATTAGCTGCAAAAAGCTATACAAAGTAAAATAAGTGTTTGAAAGACAGGGAGGAATGTGTTATGAAAATTGCAGTTGCCGGTACAGGGTACGTTGGGTTATCTATAGCCGTTTTGCTTTCTCAGCACAATGAGGTAAAGGCTGTAGATATTATTAAAGAAAAGGTTGACATGATTAATCGCAGGGAATCGCCAATTCAAGACGAATATATTGAAAAATATCTTGCGGAGAAAGATTTGAATTTGGAGGCTACTCTGGATGCGGAGTCGGCATACAAGGATGCAGAGTATGTTGTGATAGCAGCGCCCACAAACTATGATAGTCAGAAAAACTATTTCGACACTTCGGCTGTGGAGACGGTAATTGATTTAGTAAGGAAGGTAAATCCCAATGCGATAATGGTTATTAAGTCTACCATACCTGTTGGATATACGGAATCTGTGCGGAAGAAGACCGGAAGCCCCAATATTATTTTCAGCCCGGAATTTTTGCGGGAGTCAAAGGCGTTGTATGATAATCTTTTCCCTTCCAGAATTATCGTGGGTACAGATTTGGAAGATGACAGGCTTGTGAAAGCAGCCGAGAGGTTTGCGAAGCTGCTGCAGGGAGGAGCCATCAAAGAAAATATTGATACGCTTATAATGGGATTTACGGAAGCGGAGGCAGTCAAATTATTTGCCAATACATATTTAGCCTTGAGAGTGTCATATTTTAATGAGCTGGATACTTATGCAGAGATGAAAGGATTAAAGACTCAGGATATTATTAAAGGTGTGTGTCTGGATCCAAGGATAGGTGATTTCTATAATAACCCTTCCTTTGGATATGGCGGGTATTGTTTGCCGAAGGATACCAAACAGTTACTGGCGAATTATGATCATGTCCCCCAGAATATGATTGAAGCAATTGTCGAATCCAACCGCACGAGAAAGGACTTTATTGCAGATAGAGTGCTCCGAATGGCGGGAACCTATACATACGAGGGAAGGAATCAATGGGATGCCAATCAGGAGAAAGAAGTTACGGTTGGTGTGTATCGGCTCACGATGAAGAGTAATTCGGACAACTTCCGCCAGAGCTCCATTCAGGGGGTTATGAAGAGAGTTAAGGCAAAAGGGGCAACGGTAGTGATTTATGAGCCTACATTGGAGGATGGGACAACCTTTTTTGGAAGCAAGGTTGTAAACGACTTGGATAAGTTTAAGGGTATGTGTGATGTTGTCATTGCAAATCGATATGACAAATGCCTTGAGGATATAAAGGAAAAGATATATACCAGAGACTTATTTATGAGAGATTAATATGGGATTGTCATGGGAGCGTCTACCGACTTCTGATAATTTCGGCAGTCGCTCCTGCTTTTGCAAGAGTCAAAAGCTTCCTGTTTGTACTTGTTAATATGCAAGCGCTTAATTTGTAAACGCTCCATAGATTAATTTGTAAATGCTCCATAGAGTACTTGCGATACTGAGGATTTTTTGGTGAATATTTTACAATTATCCACTTTTGGTACTAATATACTATATTCTTCTGATTTCGACAGTAGTATAGTTAAAGAGTAAATAGCAAACTTGTTGAAAGACAAGGACGCAAAGCTGAGGGCCTAATGTGAAAGCTATGGTAGCCTGGTTGCCGATATATTTTAACGGGAATCTTGCATGTGTTATTTACATATGCAAGTTTTTTTGTCCCTTTTTGAAATATGGATGGCATAACTAATCAAATGAAGTGCGGAGGATGAAATCAATGGGGAACAAAAAAAGGGAAGGCAAATTATGTGCAAGGTGTTTTTTACTGCTCAGTATATTATGGATTGCTATTAGTGCGAACTCAATAAAAGCGGAGGCTGCGACATCAGCCCAAGAGGAAGCAATTGCAGGAGAACTAACCCAAATGCTTCAGAATATGGATACGTCAACTCATTATATATACTCTTACAGAGTAACTGCAGCAGAATTAAATGAAATTTATACAAATCTGACTAAGACAGATACCAATCTCTTAATTGAATCTTATGATTATAATTTATATCTGTCTGCAAAAACTTTGGGCAGATATGTATATAGTGTACAGTTTTACAACATGAATGAAGACGCACTTACGATTTATCCAAAGCTTGTTAATACATATAACGAAATAATGTCAGGCGTTGAGGAATCAATGTCTGATTTGGATAAGATTATTTACTTTCATGATGCTATTGTAGAGCAGGTTACCTATAGGAAAGATGGAACCAATCATGTTTATGGTTCCAATGGTGCCTTGGCAAACGGTACTGCGGTTTGCATGGGATACGCAGATGCGCTTATGTTGTTTTTGAACGAATGTGGAATTGAAGCGGTTTATGTAAAAGAGAAGACTACACTGAATCATGGTTGGGTATATGCGAAGTTAGACGGCGAATGGTATCATATTGATCCGACTTGGGACGATACCAGAAGTACTGTAAAAGGTGAAATTTCACGAAGCTTTCTTTTGAGAAATGATGAAGAATTTGCTAATGGGGGTAAAAACTCCCATGGAGATTACACATGGATAATTAACGATAGTAACGAAAAGTCGACCTCTGTTCGATTTACTGACTGGTATGTGCACGATGTTGTAGGCGATATGTATTTTGAAGACGGATATTGGTATTATGTTGATACTGCAATTAATTCTATTGTGCGTAATATTGCAGTAGGTGGAGAGGAGCAGCTTGTTTTAGACGGTAGGCAATTAGGAATAGTAAGTATTATTGATGCGAACGAAAACGGAATAATTTATGAGATTGCGAACGAAAGATATTTAGTCCCTTATGATATGGTTGGAAAAAACACTGTGAATGGAAACGATTTGCAGCTAGCTGATAAAACCTACAATGCATCATTTTATCTTTTGAAGAGTGGATGCAGCAGACCGGACGGAAACACGCCTCAGCCGGGATCGAACTATATGAGTGTTGGAACAGGAACAATTTATGAACAGAAGGATGTGTCAAACGATGATGCAGCAGTAGCAGCACTGATTGCAGAAGCCCCGGATGTGACAACTTATCTTTCAGAAGGAGAGAGGGTTGTTTGGTATGTAATAAAGAATACCAACAGTGGCTGGCATGTAGATGGTGAAATAGTGAAGATTGATGTTGAGGATGCTTCTGAAGTTGTTGGGACAGAGGAAAGTGCAGAGACAGAACGTGTCACCTACAATGCGTCATTCTATCTTTTGAAGAGTGGATGCAGCAGACCGGACGGTAACACGCCTCAACCGGGATCGAATTATGTGAGTGTTGGAACAGGCACAATTTATGAACAGAAGGATGCGTCAGACGATGATGCTACAGTGGCGGCCCTGATTGCAGAAGCCCCGGATGTGACAACTTATCTTTCAGAAGGAGAGAGTGTTGTCTGGTATGTGATTAAAAACACCGGTAGTGTCTGGCATGTAGATGGCGAAATAGTGAAGATTGATGTCGAGGATGCTTCTGAAGTGGCAGGGACAGGAGGAAATACAGAGGAAAGAACAGAGGAAAGAACAGAGGAAAGAACAGAGGAAAGAACAGAGGAAAGTACAGATACAGAACATACTACCTACAATGCATCATTTTATCTTTTGAAGAGTGGATGCAGCAGACCGGACGGTAACACGCCTCAACCGGGATCGAATTATATGAGTGTTGGAACAGGCACAATTTATGAACAGAAGGACATATCTGATGACGATGTTGCAGTAGCGGCAATGATTGCAGAAGCCCCGGATGTGACAGAATATCTTTCGGAGGGAGAGAAGGTTGTCTGGTATGTGATTAAAAACACCAATAGTGGCTGGCATGTAGATGGCGAGATAGTGAAGATTGATGACGTTGATACTTCTGACGTGTCAGGTGTAGAAGAAAGTACAGAGCCGGAGGAAAGCATAGTACAGGAGGAAAGTGCAGAGCCAGAGTGTGTCACCTACAGCGCGTCATTTTACCTTTTGAAGAGTGGATGCAACAGACCGAACGGTAACACGCCTCAGCCGGGATCGAATTATATGAGTGTTGGAACAGGAACAATTTATGAACAGAAGGATGTGTCAAACGATGATGCAGCAGTAGCAGCACTGATTGCAGAAGCCCCGGATGTGACAACTTATCTTTCAGAAGGAGAGAGGGTTGTTTGGTATGTGATTAAAAACACCGGTAGTGCCTGGCATGTAGATGGTGAAATAGTTGTCGAATAAATTAGAAAAAAAGGGAAGAAAATGCGCCTGACCTCTTTGGGTTAGGCGCATAAATTATTTGATACTGTTGGGATTATGGAACTTATATTTAAAAAAAGATTGCCAAGAATTAAACTATACCCTGAAACCAGCAAATGTGTTAAGTGCAAAAAAGCTGACCTACCTTCGATAATGATAAAACCAATTTATTTACTGGCGTGATAATGTTTCGTCTGATATAATGTACAATAAAAGAAAAAATATAGTTGCTAAAGACAGAAATTGTGGAGAATATGATAAATACAGTGTGAACGAAACATGGTTTGCTCAGTACGGGAGGAAAATAATGTCAGCAATCTGGGGAGCAATTGATTTTCTGGGCAAAGAAATCGATGAAGATATAAAATCAGTTTTAAAAAAAGCATATGGAGAATGTGTGATAGACCGTATTGAAGAGTTGAATGATACAGGTATATATATGGGGTGTGGCATTCAGTATTTTACTTCGGAAGCAGTGAGAGAAAAATTGCCTGTTGCGTTGGGGGATAAATACTTTACGGCAGATGTGATTTTGGATAACCGGCAAGAACTGTATTCGAAATTATGGGGAGAGAAGAGAGTGCTATCGGAAATTCCGGATGGTGAGCTCTTGTTTAAAATGTATCTGCAATATGGACAAAATTGTCTTGACAATTTACTTGGGGCCTATGCTTTTGCATATTATGACAGACAAAGGAATCGAGTTGATATTATTATAGATGCGGTAGGAGACCGATGTGTTTATTATGCGATTAAAAATCATATACTATATTTTTCTTCTTTAATGGAGCCACTTGTGAAGTTAACAGGTGCAGGTCTGAATGACAGGTGGATAACGGACTTTTTGGCTATGGATCATCTTTTCATGTCTAACGAAGCAGAAGAAACGCCATATGAGGGAATCTATAGGGTAGCGCCGGCTCAAAGAGTGACGATTCAGAATGGCAGGGTGGAAAAGGTACTGTATTGGGACCCGTTTGTAGATTTTCAAGAACTAAAATTAGAGGATGACCGGGCTTATGCGGATAGTTTCAGGAAAGTATTTGAAAGAGCAGTACGGGATGCCATGAGAAGTATGGGAAAAACCTCCATTTTATTGAGTGGTGGTTTGGATTCAAATGCTGTTGCAGCTGTTGCATCTAATATTTTGAAAGAACGTGGAGAGAATCTGTATTCATTTACATCTGTGCCTTTAAAAAACTACAAAACGAAGGATAATGGATATGATTTGGAGGATGAAACGCAGGCTGTTAAAAGAACAGCAGAGTTCTTGGGGAATATTGAGCCGACCTTTGTGGAATTGGAAGGCGTTGACCCTTGGACCGGGCGTAAACAAGAACTTCATATTATGGAAATGCCGTATAAGTCTGTTCAAAATATGTTATGGATACCTGAGTGTATGCGTCAGGCGTATTGCAAGGGGAGCAGATTAATGCTTTCCGGTTCTTTTGGAAATACGACAATTTCATATACAAATCTGGAAGTGTATATGAATGATTTGTATCATCAGAAAAAATGGAGGGCATTAAAGAAGGAATTACGGACATTTGCGGAGGTGGAAGGTTTTCCGGTAAGATATGCTTGGAAAAAGATAAAAAGTGCCCAAAAAGAAAGCAGTTATTTGAAGACAGATTGGGAGTCATTATATGGAAAATCTTTTGTGCGGCCGGCAATGATTCATGAGACAGGAGCAGACGAAAGAATGCTTTCTATGAATCGTAAGTTTGCGGAAGCTTCGTTATCTCATGATAACGCAAGGAGATTGATGATACAGGATGTAGCGCTCCGACAGATTGGAGAGGCAGCAACCAAGCATTCTCTGGCCACTGGAGTGATATTGCGGGATCCCACAAAAGATAAAAGAGTAATAGAATTTTGCCTGAGGCTGCCGGCGGACCAATTCTGTAAAGAGGGTGCTGAACGTAGGCTAGTAAGAGAATATATGAAGGACATTGTACCAGCACACATCCTTGAGGCTAAAACGAAAGGAAAACAAAGTGCAGACATGAATTTTCGTTTGTCATTATGCTGGGAGAAAATACGGAAAGAATGGATTGCATTATATCAGACCAATTTAGATAGTAAATATGTGGACAGTGCACTGGCTTGTAAACAGTTGGTGAAAAAAAATGATATAGAACAGTATACGACAAAGATGCTGGTACGCCATATTTATACGTTAATGATTTTGGAGCTCGAAAACAAAATAAACAAATGTCGGGATGAAGAAATAGAAAACCAGGAAAAGGGAGAAAATGTCTTCCCACTGATTTCCATTATCATTCCAGTATATAATGTTGCTGCATATCTGAAAAATTGTCTGGAATCTGTACTGAACCAGACATATAGGAACTTGGAAGTGATTCTGATTGACGATGGATCCACGGATGGTAGTGGAGAAATATGTGACAATGCAGCACTTCAGGATACCAGAGTTCGTGTGCTTCATCAGAAGAATGCAGGAGTGTCTAATGCGAGAAACAGAGGACTGGAATATGCAACCGGTGAGCTGGTCGGGTTTGTTGATGCTGACGATGTCATTGAGCCTGATATGTATGAAAAAATGACAATACTGCAAAGACAGTATCAGGCCCAGATTGTTTGTTGTGCATATAAGCAAGTGACGCAACATGGGAAGACTTATGATTTCGCGGATGGAGAAATCTGTGTTTTGCACGGAACAGAGATGTATGAAACCTATTTAACGAACAAGTATGGACGTGCAATCAGTCCGGCTGTATGGAATAAGCTGTTTACCCGAGATCTTATCGGAAGTTTGAGATTTGATTCTGTACAAAAGTATGAGGATCAGATTTTTGTTTTTCAGATTTTGCGTAAAGTAAAGAAGGCAGTCTATATCAACTGTTCCTTTTATCATTACTATAAACGAGATACAGGTCTATCCCTTAAACATTACGGATCAGATGAAGTAAGAGATTTTGTCTATGCTCAAACATTATTGTTAAGAGATATAGAAACAGATCCTAAAATACGACAGCAATACTATTTTGCCCGAGCGGGAGTTTTTTATTGCCTTTTACTGGACTGGTACTGTGGTAAAAAAAGGAGACAGCTGGAAAAAGCCGGGAAAAAGCATTTATTACAAGCCATTAATGATATAAAACATGATGCTATGGTGGGAATTGAAAACAAAAAAGATATACCGAGAAGGGATAAACAACTGCTTAGACTGTCCTCTTATTCGGTTGTGGCTTATAGAGTGGCAGGAAAGGGATTAAATTGGGCAAGGAAAATAAAGAAATGTATCAATTATGTTAGAAATCGAGACAAAATTAAGTAATTAGGGTATATATAAAATATCAGTTATTTAAGGAGGGAAAATACATGAAGAAAGAATGGAATACCCCTGTTGTTGAGGCTCTTGAATTAAGCCAGACAGCAAATGGTGCAGCACCTAACGACAATTTCGATGATACTTGGGTATCAATCGATGGCAAGTGGTATAGACCTGGTGACGGTGGAACGGAAGAGGAGAGCTAAGAGGAGAGAAAGGCTGAAACTGATAGTTACTGTATAGTTTCAGCCTTTTTAGCATATTTTGCAAAAGTGAGTGCAATTTATGCATTTGAATGTTAATAGAGTCTATGTTGAAAAACTCAGTCATTGTACTGAGTTTTCTCTATATGCATAAAATAGTAATAAGATAGCACAGGTTTTTATTGGTTATGGAAGATAATGTTTGCTCTTATAATAAATTAATGATATAATAAATTATATCATATATTGAGGAGGTAAATTGGGTGAGAGTTAAAATTATTAATAAGCCGCAGGTGAGTGACCTTGCTGGCGAAAAGGTTATGGTTGATTTTGAGACGGGGAAATACTTTTTGTTGAAGGGGACTGCAAATGACATATGGGATTTGTTACAGGATGGGGTAACGGAAGAGGAAATCATTGGTAAATTATTGGAACAATATGATGTTTCAGAAGAAATTTGCAGAAAAGAAGTAATTGAATTTCTAAAAAAAATGGAAGAATATCAGTTTATTGTGCTGGAAAGGTAGCTGAAAGGCCACCTTTCTGTTTTTTGACGAATTAAGAGGGGAATATGAGTTCTTTGTATGGATTTATTAGGTATAACAAAAGAAAGAAAATGACACTGGCCGTTTATGCACTTACGGCGTTTTACAGATTGATTATACTGATCGTTCCATCCAAATTTCAACAGAGATTTTGGGGGAAGAGCGGTGAAGAGTCTCAAATGAGTGAGTCGAAAAGCAATTATTATTATGCCAGAATCGTTTCAAGATATGTCAATGCCGTAGCAGACAGAACTCCGTGGGAAAGCAAATGCCTTGTCAGAGCTTTAACAGCAAGGAAGCTGCTAGTGCGAAAAAAAATATCTTGCACTTTATATTTAGGCGTTGGAAAGGATGAAAATGGGACAATGATTGCACATTCTTGGCTTCGTTGCGGTGAATATTATGTGACGGGTGGGAATGGTAAGGATTATGCCATGGTAGCAAAATTTGCTTCCTGATTATGTATAACGTTGACCTATATAGTCTGGCGGAAAGATAGTCGTGGAATTCAGAAGGAGATTGTAATATGTACCAATACATATTATATGGCATGACAATATATACAGATATTGATTTTCCGCAGTTACTGCCGGGGAACACTGTTATGGAAAAAACAGTAACAGTGTCGGAGGGGGTAATTCCGGATTATATTTTGCAAGAAACTGAAAAAAAATATGAATTTGGGGAGAAAGTGAGTTGGCTGAGGAATACAACCTGCTATCTCTACATGGAGAGTGGGAATCATATTATATATAAAGCCTTGAAAGGTGCTGACCTAATGAAGCTGAGAAGCTACATTCTTGGCTGGGGTATGTCTATGTTGGCATTGCAACGCAGGGAATTGGCAATGCATTGTAGTGCTGTTGCTGATGATAGGGGAGCTATTCTGATATGCGGTGAAAGCGGATGCGGTAAATCGACAGTCACTACCGCCTTTTTGGAGAGAGGATATCGTCTCATGGCAGATGATATGGCCCTTGTGGAAAATATGACAGATGGAAAAACCATTGCGAAACCGGCTTTCCCATATCAGAAGTTATGTGAGGATGTTGCGATAAGTAGGGGATATGATTTGAAGCAGTTAATTCATATCAATGAGATAAAAGGGAAGTATCTGGTGCCCTATCAAGGAGATTTTCTGATAAATTCGGAAGTAATCAGAGGAATGATTATTCTTCGCAAGTCGTGTGATGATGATTTGAAAGTAAGAGAGCTGTTAGGTTTGGATCGATTTTATGCCTGTGTAAACAATCTGTTTCTTAGACATTTGCTTTGTGAAAAGAAATACGACCCAATTATTGGCAGTCAATGCTTGAAAATGGCATCAGCTGTTCCGATGGAGTTGATAGAAAGACCTGCGGAAAAAGATACATTGAATCAGGTGATTGAAGCTGCAATGGAATTCTCTAGCTGGGTATCAGAGGGTGTATCTTAAGACAGATAGTTTCTTTCTAGGGTAGAATGATATTTGCGTTGATATTGCAGAAAAACGAGAATATCTGAATTTATGGATTGAGTGAGGATAGATTGGCGTGATAAATAAAATAAAAAGTCTGTGGAAAGATCGAGGAAATCAATCCAGATATGCTAAATGGCTGTTTTCCTATTCCCGGCCGTATGTGGGTCGGATTGCATTGATGATGCTCTTAAGCCTAATTAGTACGGTGGCATCTCTGGCAATGGTACAGATTTCCAAAATCATCATTGATAATGCATCCTTTGGAAACGGATTTGTCAGACTGCTTGTTGTCTATCTGGTACTGGTGGTGGGAATGCAGGCGTTGGGTGTTGTGTCGACACTGCTTTCTACAATGCTTACGGAGAAATTTTCCTTTGGAATCCGTAAGCAGATTTACGACAAAATTATTCAGTCTCACTGGATGGACGTCAAAAAGTATCATACCGGAGACCTGATGACAAGGCTGACCAGTGATGCCGGAAACATTGCCGACGGAATTATCGGCACAATCCCCAATATCATTTTGCTGATAGCAGAGCTGATAATGGTATTCTTTACCTTGTTCAGCTATTCGCCGATGCTGGCATTGTTGGCACTTTTGGTGGCACCGGTGGCCGGAATCATGTCATGGTGGCTTGGTAAGAAGCTTCGCGTATTGCAGACAAAGGTGCAGGAATCGGAGGCTTCCTATCGCTCTTTTCTTCAGGAGAGTCTGGCAAATCTTCTGATTGTCAAGGCATTTGCAAATGAAGAATACTCAGTTGACAAGCTGACACAATTGCGTGAGAACCGTTTTTACTGGGTGCTCCGCAGAACGAAGATGGGGTTGATTAGTTCCACGGCTATGTCGCTGACGTTTCAGATTGGTTATATTGCTGCTTTTTCCTATGGCGTGTTTCAGATAGCAAACGGGTCCATTACCTATGGTACCATGTCGGTTTTTCTGGCACTGGTAAACAGGGTGCAGTCCCCAATACTCCAGCTGGCGCAGCAGATTCCGAGAGTGGTCATGATTCTGACCTCGGCGGGGCGTGTGATGGAATTGCAGAATATTCCGAGAGAGGAGAAGCTGGAAAAGCAGATTACCCCGGAGAACATTGGTGTAAAGGTGGAAAACCTTTCCTTTGGATATACAGAAGAACCTGTATTGCAGGATACTTCTTTGGATGTTAAACCCGGTGAGTTTGTGGCAATTATCGGTGAATCCGGTATAGGAAAGACCACGTTGATTCGCCTCATGATGTCTTTTATGAGTAATTATGAGGGCGGCATTACATACTACAATCAAAATGGCGAGACAGTACCGGCTAATGCGGGAACAAGAGAATTTGTGGCCTACGTGCCCCAGGGAAATACTTTGTTCAGCGGTACCATCCGGGAAAATATCCGCATGGGGAATCTGAATGCCACTGATGAGGAAATGATAGAAGCTCTGAAGATAGCATCCGCCTATGATTTTGTGGCGGAATTGCCCAAGGGTATCGATACGGTGATTGGTGAGAGAGGGCACGGCTTGTCCGAAGGACAGGCACAGAGAATCGCAATTGCCAGAGCTTTCGTGCGGAAAGCGCCCTTCCTGATTTTGGATGAGGCGACTTCTTCTCTGGACGAAGCCACGGAACTTTCGGTATTGCAGGGCCTGCAGCGGCTGACACCAAGACCGACCTGCGTGATAATAACGCATAGAAGAAGTGTGTTAGCTTACTGTGACAGAGAGATTAGAATTGAAAACAAAAAGACAACGGAGAACTAATCCGTTGTCTTTTCGCTTTCGGAATTAGCAGATACGCTGCGTGCTTTTTCTACAAGATTTTGCGCCATGGAACAATAAAATAAGCACATAAGGACATTGGTTTCGTGCCGTCGCTCTTCTTCGGAAGGCTTTCCTTGCTTCAGCCATGCATTTATTACATCAAAGTTTAGGTATTTTTCCCAATAGTCTCTATTCAATTTTTTTTGGATATCTTTTTTCCGTTGTGAGAATTCATCAAACCAGTTAGGATTACTTGCATAATTTTTTCTACTGTTGTCATCCTTGTACTTTATTGCGTAAAGAGAGGCTGGCATGATATCTTTAAAAGTCTCACGGAAAATATATCGGTTTTGTGAGCCATTCAAATATAGGTATCTTGGAATGGATACAGCAAAGTCAATTACTCTGTAATCTAAGTAAGGAACCAGATATCTGACACCGTTATAGGCTCCAATCAATGCTACATTGTCCAAGCGGTTACGACTTCCGCCCTCTTGGATGTACTCCACAGGTGAAAATGCAAAATGTAACAGTGGCATATCTTCTTTGCGAAATTTATTTGCAAAATCTGCGTTTAGCAATTCAGGAGCACCAAAGGGACCAAGAAAAGGCGAAAGAAATTGTTTCCTGTCTTTGGCAAGTGTTTTATAGCAAGCTTTCAGAGTCTTTACAATTCTTCTCTTTTTCCCTTGAGTACGCAACCATTCCTGCTGCAAAAAGTGGAAATATTCATGATGATAAAACAGTTCATATGCATTACAACGATGGCTGATACCTTCATCTCCTCCATGACCGGTAAAAACAATGTTTACTCCGTTTTCTGCCATGCATCCACCGGTTTCACAAAGGGTCAGGGCATTGATATAAGGAGGGAGTGCATACCGTAATGCGGGTGGCTCATCTTCGATTAAGTTAAAACCTAAATTTTGCATGTTCCTTGCAATATTGCTGTTAAGACCATAGTCAGATTGCATATGACTAAAGTGGCATGTAATGTTTTCTTGAGCACAGATATCGGCAATAACAAGCCTTTCGTCATCAGTGGCATAGGGCACTTCATCAGGATCTACAGACCAGGAATAATAAACGCAGTCTCTATTGTTTCTGTGAATCAGAATATCAATGACACCAGAATCCAAACCGCCGGACAATTCGGCTCCAACAAGTCCGGAAACTGCATTCAGTCTTTGGGTTATAGAGTCATAAGTCAGCTCCTTTAATTGCTCTTTATATTTATCAAAAGAGGAGAGTCGTATTTTTTTTTGACCAAGATGCCAATATGTAGTTATTTGAGCTGGTTTTTTCAAGTCAGATAAAAAGAAAGTCATGAATGAAGCGGGGTTTACACAGAATATATGTTGATATTCGGTGCCTGTTAAAGTATCCATATAGTATCCGCTTAAGGTGCGGAAAATCCAGTCTTCACTGATGGAAGTGTCGACGGCTTCTAAGGCTAAGAGTCCGCGAATATCTGTAGAATAAGCAACAAATTCTTTATTGTCATAATAATATAGGGGTCTCACTCCCATATGATCACGGAATAGTGTAAGGGTTTGAGTTTGAGTGTTATACATTGCTCCGCAGAAATCCCCGTTTACTTCTTTTAATGCATTAAACCCGAAGGTGTTGATATAGCATACGAGTAGTTCCTCGTCAGATAAATCGTTTTGGACTTGACATTTGCTGACGAGTTCCTCGCGATTATAAAGGAGTGCGTCTATGACAGAATAAATATAATCCTGCCGAATTACAGGAGTTTTTAGGCATGGATGTGTTGAAAAGTACTCATGACAGCACCCCATTGCCATATTACTTTCGCAATAACATTCTTCGTTTTGCCTCCCATAAGCGCGATTCCACATTGCCATTTTTGGAATGTCATTACCGATGGAAGCATTATTGCTAGTATAATTAATTAAACCGAAAATCCCACTCATTTTAGCACACCTCGCGAATTAATTGTATAATGTAAAAAGAGCCTTTGCCAATTGATTTGACAAAGGCTCGTGAAAACTCACAGGATTATGACTCTTCTTCCGTTGTGGTGGAATCATTCTTTTCATCTGTTTTGTCGGAAGTATCACCCAATATCACATTAAAAGGTCCTTCATAGCCAACTTTGAGGAAACCACCAGCGGTTTCGGTAATATTGAGTTCTGTTACATCAGGGGTATTCCATTTCTTCATATCATTATCCTCCATAGAATTTATTGTGTATTTTGCTTTTTTCAAGCTCATTATATACTTCTGCTTAACATAGTCAATAATTCTAACACAAATGATAGAAAGTTAATCGAGCAATAAGCATTTGTATTTTGGCTATTGCGCTCTTTGGAAGTTTTATTTTAAGATTTGCGTCTCATTGGTGAGTATGAGGCAATTCAACAACAGGGATAGTAATAGTAAAGCAGCATCCTTCTTCCTCTTTACTCTGGCAGGATACATTTCCTCCGTGCCTTTCAACAATCGCCTTTACAATGGACAGGCCGAGTCCGCTGCCTCCTGCGCTTCCGGGGGTGCGGGCAGAGGATACGGTGTAGGTACGGTTAAAAATGTTGGGCAGCGCTTCCTCCGGAATTCCCGGACCGTTATCGGAAACGGATATCTGAAGCAGGGAAGAGTCCGGGGAAAGGGCGGCGCTGAGCGTGATACGAGAATCAGCCGGTGTATACTTTGCGGCATTGGTAAACAGATTATCCAATACCCGCACAAATTTCTGGATATCTATTTTAATATGACAGTTTAAGCTTTCAGGAAGTTCCAGACGCATATCGTGGGTGTCATAGCGGCTGTCTGCCAGTGCGTCGTAAAAGTACTCTTCCAGAAACAATCCGACATCTACTGTTTCAAAATTCAGTTCCTTCGAGGTGTCCTCCACGCAGAACAGGTAGTACATATCCTGAATCAGGTCTTCCAGGGTTTTGGTCCGCCGGTCTATCAGGGCAATGGTGGATTTCATATCTTCCGGAGACAAAGCTTCCCCGTCCCTCAGATAATCCAGCGCACTGCGGATGGCCGTAATGGGGGCGCGCAGGTCGTGGGATATATTTGAGAGCATTTCTTCCCGCTCTTTCTGGACGCGCAATAGCTCCCGGTTTACTCTGGTCAGCTCCACGGTAGCAGCTAACAGCTTCGCAGACAGGCTTTCGATTGTTTCACTTTCCAGCTTCGGAGTACTGAAGTGGTTTTTCTTTTCCATAGATTATGCCGCCTATTCCTCGATGTATTTATACATGAGGAATCGGTCACTCCATTCTTCTTTATTATAAAAGTAATTCTATTTTGCAATGAATTTGTATCCCTTGGACCATACGGTTTCTATCATATTTTCCAGTTCGAAATCGACAGCCATTTTCTTGCGGAGACGGCTGACATTCACCATAACGGAACGGCGGTCGGCTTCTTGATAGGAACCGAAGAGTGCGGTACCAAGTTCCTCGAAGCTTACCTCCTGATTCGGGTGGGTGGCGAGATAGAGGAGTACCTCGTATTCCCGGTTTGCAAGCATTAAGTCTTCGTTTTTATAGAGGGCTTTATGCTCCAGCCTGTCAATGACCAGATTTCGGAAGGTAAGCCGGTTTGTTTCGGAGACCGGTGCGGAGAAACGACTGACTCTCCGAAGGATTACGTCAATCCGGGCTTTTAATTCCCTGAGGCTGTAGGGCTTTACAATATAGTCATCCGCACCGGTAAGCAGGCCGTTGATTTTATCGTCCTCGGAACTTTTGCCGGTTAAGAAAATAATTGGAGCTGCAGTAAAGGTTCGAAGCTTATTGCAGACCTGGTAGCCGTCCATCCCGGGCATCATGATATCAAGCAGTATGCAGTCCGGATTGTACTTTTTTGCCATGCTGACTCCCTTTGCGGAATCCGGGGAAATATATACCGTAAACCCTTCGGCAGTCAGATATTTTTTGTTGATTTCCAATACCTCATTGTCATCGTCAATCAGAAGTAATGTAGCCATGGGAACCTCCTGTTGGAATTATAAATATAGTTTATCACAAAACAGGAAAAGATACCATTATAGAAGCTGACTTGAAATTTTAAATTCCAGTGCAGAGGTAAATTCCACCACGCCTTAA
>CAMEDC010000026.1 GCA_945913255.1 uncultured Lachnospiraceae bacterium | reverse complement strand
TTGCCCGAAAATAAAGGAAAGTTGAGAGCAAACACGAAAAACTTCCAGTTTGTCGGTCTGTTGATTTTGAAAAATCATTATGCTACAATTTAATAGAGGAAAAGAAAAGTCCTCACTTTTAAGTGATATTGTCCGAAGCACATTCGGCAGAAGTTTAGATTAAGTACTTACATTTTGGCAGGCACGATTAATTTCGCACCTGCCTTTTTTACTGCTTGTCCAACATTCTAGTGATATTCAATCTCGTAAGAATTTTTCCCAGTCATTTTTATAACAAGTTCATTAAGGATAAGGGAACGACAACCACGAATGAGTGGTGTTTCCCCTACCACTCCGTATACACCCTGTTCATTGTAAAAGACTGAATTGTCAGAATGTTGGCGTACAGAGAATTTTCCGGCCATGTGGAATAGATTTCGCAGGAAGCCACGTTTTTGATGTAATCTTTGTAGCGAACCCAGTAATTGGGAGCAGTCGGATCTTCGGGCACGCCGTCATGAACGATGACATATTCCGGTACGACTACCCGGCTCAGGACTATTTCACCGGTCTCGGCCATGGGTTTGATTTCATCTTCCGGTATTTTGGGCGGATATTCCCCAAACAGAGTATGGACGGGAATAATAACGATTTTCTTTTCTTCTTCCGTTGTGGTAATCGGGTTCATACGAATGGGCTGCAGAGACAGTTCACCGGCAAAGATTTCGGAACCGGAGACAAGAACCGGTTCGTACCCCTCGGCAGTCACAAAGATGTTATATTCCGAGTAGGGTTGCTGCACCGCCTCGGGATCCAGTGAAAGGGAAAGCGGAGGAGCAGGCAGTTCCACCGTCGGTGTCTGACCGGAACGGTCTGTGGTAAGTACCTCAATGGGAGAGTCCGGGTCGCCGGTATAAGAGATGGTAACCGTTGCGTTTTCCACAGGAATTAAGCCGATTGCGGACACCACACTGATTTGTATTGCACCCGCATATGCTGCGTCAATAGGCTCCGGTTCCTGGGCTGCGGATATACTTTTTTCGGACAAGGTTTCTTCAGACATAAAATTCCTCACAGGGTTAGTTATGGTATTTATATGCACATTCTCAAAAAATGTGAAGATGGGTATTGACAAAATGCAGAAGTGTACATATTATTGTACTATAAAGATAATACAGTGATACAGGTAGCGAGAGGAGGTGCTGATATATGGCATGGGATTTGGATGCTGACAGGCCAATTTATGCACAGCTTGTGGAAAGGATCCAGATGCAGATTGTTTCCGGCTATTATTCGCCGGGAGGAAAGCTGCCCAGTGTGCGGGAACTGGCAGCGGTGGCTGCGGTGAATCCCAACACGATGCAGAAGGCTTTTGCAGAGCTGGAGCGAAGTGGATTGATTATCACACAACGTACCAACGGCAGGACGGTGACCGAGGATGAGGAATTGATTCAAAACATAAAGTCGGGTCTTGCTAAGGAACATGCGGATACCTATTTTTCCAAGATGAAGGAACTGGGCTATCCGAAAAGAGAGGCAGTAGAACTGCTTCAGAACAATTGTGAGGGAGAGGAATAAGTTTATGAATGAACTGGTTGAAATTGTAGGGCTGACAAAGGCCTACGATGCGAAACATGTTGCGGTAAACAACATAACGCTGACGCTTCCGAAGGGGAAAATTATCGGACTGCTGGGACCGAACGGAAGCGGAAAAACGACACTGATTAAGATGATGAATGGCTTGTTAACGCCTACGCAGGGCAGCATCATGATTAACGGTAAGTATGTGGGTGTAGAGACAAAAGCCCATGTGGCATATCTGCCCGATCGCACTTATCTGTCCGGCGGACAGAAAATCAGTCAGATACTGGATTATTTCTGTGATTTTTATGATGATTTTTCCCGGGAGAAGGCATTGGAGATGCTTAAGAGCCTGAATATTGACCCGTCTACAAAACTGAAGACGCTGTCAAAGGGAAACAAGGAGAAAGTGCAGTTGATTCTTGTTATGAGCAGAAATGCCGATTTGTATGTGCTGGATGAACCGATTGCCGGTGTTGACCCTGCAGCACGGGACTATATTTTGCGCACCATTATCAACAACTATAATCCGGAAGCAACTGTGATTATTTCAACTCACCTGATTGGTGATATTGAACAGGTTTTGGACGAAGTGATTTTTATGCGGTATGGGCATCTGGTACTTTATACTTCTGTTGACAATATCAGAGAACAGCATGGAAAATCCGTAGATGCTTATTTCAGGGAGGTGTTCGCATGTTAGGAAAACTGATGAAACATGAGTGGAAGGGCACCTATAAAGTAGGCTGTCTGATGCTGATTCTGATACTTGGGGTTACATTCTTTGGCTGGCTGGCATTTCAGACGCCCATGTGGCAGGCACTGTCGAATGACAGTTATTACAGCAGCGTCGGTACCCTGGATATTCTGAGTATGATTACCCTGATGCTTTATGTGTTTATGCTGATAGGAACTACCTATGGTATGATTATTTATCTGGGCGTGCATTTCTATAAAACCATGTATACGGACGAGGGATATTTAACGCATACGCTGCCTGTAACAAAGCACAAGCTTTTGATTAGCAAGATTCTTGTGAGCGGTATCTGGTATCTGATTGTCTCGGCAGCAGTGGTAGCATCCGTGATTGGACTGATGGCAGCACTGCTTGGTGCGGTAGTACCGGATGATGCATGGACAGAGGTCTGGAAGGAAATTTCGGAGAACTGGGATGAATTGCTTCACCTGATGAAGACGGAACTTGGTATTGATCTGGTTCGGTGGCTTGTGGTGATGATTATTTCAATCCTTATCGGGCCTTTCTGTACTGTGATTATTCTGTTTGGTGCGATTTCTATCGGCCAGCTGTTTACAAAGCACAGAGTCCTGATGGCAATAGTCAGTTATGTAGGTATTACGGTGCTTTCCATGATTATCAGCAGTGTGGTGCAGAGTGTTACTTCCATGAATGCCATAACGGAAATGATGAGTGATACGGTGGCTCTGGACAGTTATATGAATGCGACTACTCTGAGCGGAATGATTCAAAGTGTTTTACTGGCAGTGATTCTCTATATTGTATCCTATCTTGTAATTAATAAGAAATTGAATATGGAATAAAAAAATTGCCCTGTGTTATAAAATTTGATATAATAGAACACAGGGTAATTTTTTTGGTAGAGTGGGTGAGTATGAATGCAGAAGATAATCAATCAGATTCTGGAGGGAAACTTCGACTATGAGAACGGTTCTCTTGATTTCTCCTGCGCAAAAATAGAAATTTCCCTGCATAAGGGAGAGCAGTACGAAGGCTCTTTTCACATCTTTTCTCCTCAGGGACAGTTTACCAGCGGAACAGTAATCAGCTCAGACCTTCGGATGGAATGTCTGACAAGTGATTTTATCGGCGGTGATGAGGAGATATCTTTCTGTTTCCATGGAGAAAACATGGAAGAAGGGGATGTGGTAAAGGGCAACTTTTATATTATCAGTAATCAGGGTGAGTATTATATCCCTTTCGTTGTTTCTATAGAACGTACGGTTCTGGAATCCTCCATCGGTACAATCAAGAATCTGTTCCATTTTGCCAATCTTGCAAAGAGCAACTGGCAGGAGGCAGTCAATTTATTTTATTCTCCCGAATTTCCTGTCATTTTCCAGGGAAGTGATGCAAAGTTTCTGGACGATTACAGAGCGCTCTCGGCAGTGGAAGGCTGGGAACAGAATGTAGAAGAGTTCCTGATTCAGATTAACAAGAAGCAGAAGGTGGAATTTCTTGTGGAGGAACAGGAACTATTGCTGGATGCACTCACAGCGCAGGCTTCGTATGCCGTAATGGAACGGGAACTGACCATTGTGCGAAACGGTTGGGGATACACCAGACTTTACGTGGAATGCAATGGTGATTTCCTGTTTACGGAGAAAGAAGTGCTGACGGATGATGATTTCCTGGGCAATCATTGCAGACTTCCGGTGTTTATTGACAGCAGCTTTTGCCGGAAGGGTAAGAACTTCGGGCAGATTTTTCTTTATAATTCCTACGTGTCTCTGACGATACCTGTGACTGTGAGAACCGGGGAGAGCAGTGTATACAGAAGTACTGATTTGTCCGCAAAACGAAATGTTGTGCAGCTGATGGAATTTTACCAGGCTTTTCGGACAAGAAAAATCGGTACGAGCACCTGGCTGAAAGAAACGGGAAAACTTGTGGAACGACAGGTTTCCATGGATGAGAATAATATAGCAGCAAGGCTTTTTCAGGCACAGCTTCTGATTACGGAAGAACGCTATAACGAGGCGGGCTGGATTCTTGATCACGTTTCGGAACTTCTGGAAAAGGGACAGGGAAACGATACTCTGCTGGCCTATTACCTTTACCTGACTACGCTGATACATCGTGAAGAAAAGTATGTGAATCAGGTGGCAGCAGAAGTGGAGCGTATCTATCGTCAGGATAACTCCAACTGGCGTGTGGCGTGGCTGTTATTGTATTTGTCGGAGGAATATCATAAGTCAATCACCGGAAAATGGGTTTTCCTGGAGAAGCAATTTAACATTGGCTGTAGCAGCCCGGTGCTTTATATTGAAGCAATGGCTCTTTTGAACAATAATCCGGCTCTTTTGAGACGTCTGGGCAGTTTTGAACGTCAGGTACTTATGTATGGCTCAAAGCAGGATATCCTGAAGCCGGAGGTAGTGGAGCAATTTGTAGGTCTGACATGCAGAATGTGTGAGTACAGCCAGACGGTTTATCGCATTTTGGTTCGTCTGTATAAAAAGAATGAGGATGTACGAATCCTGCAGGAAATTTGTACTTTGCTTATCAAGGGCGGAAAAACCGGTGAGAAATATTTGGCATGGTATCAGGCAGGAATAGAGAATCAGCTTCGCATTACCAATCTGTATGAATATTATATGATGTCTCTGAACCTGAACAGGACATATGAAATTCCCAAGATGGTACTTCTGTATTTTTCTTATCAGAATAATCTGGATTATGAACACTGTGCCTATCTCTATGACTATATCCTGAAAAATGCGGATAAACTGGGGGACATACCGGAGAACTATCGCAGCCGAATGGAGCATTTTTGTGTGGACCAGATTTTGAAGCGCCATATTAACCGGCAGCTGGCGGATCTGTATAACAGATTGCTGCAGCCGGGAATGATAAATGAACAAACAGCGGAAGCTTTGTCAAGCCTGCTCTTTGCAAATCTGATCCGGGTGGAGGATGACAGGCTCCGTAAGGTTTATGTCTATCAGCCGGGGAATCTGTACCCGGAGGAGTATGTTTTAAATGGCGGGGAAACGTGGGTCGCACTGTACGGAAATGACTGCACTATAGTATTTGAAGATGCATGGAGCAATCGATTTATCAGAAATGCGGAATATACCATAGAAAAGCTGATGGTGCCCGGAAAATTCTTAAGAATGATATTGCCGCTGGCCAAATCTCATCCGGCTCTGGACTTATACCTGTGTGACAGTGAGAGAAGCCGTCTGGAAGATGGGGAAGAAAATATTGAGCGTGCACTGCGGGTGGTGTCTTCAGGGTATTGTGACAGCCGGATGCATCGCGAGCTTGTTCTGAGAATCCTCCAGCATTATTATGATACGGATAATATGCGATGCCTGGATGAATATTTACAGACAATCGCTCCGGAAGAACTGAGCATGGAGGAGCGGAGTATAGTAATCCGTTTTATGGTGCTTCGCGGTAACTTTGAGTTAGCCGGCGAGTGGCTGGAAACTTATGGACCGTATTTTATGGATGCCAAGATATTGGTGCGGTTGATTAGTCCTTTAATGGAGAAAAGCCACATGATGGAAGATACGATATTGACAGCTTCCGCAGTATATGCTTTTCAGAAGGGGAAGTATGACAGCACGGTACTACAGTATCTTGTCCTGTACTATCGCGGGATGACGAAATCCATGCGAGATATCTGGAAAGCAGCGAGGGCTTTTGGCGTGGATTGTTTCCGGCTTTCGGAAACCATTCTGGTGCAAATGCTGTATTCGGGAGCATTTGTGGGCGAAAAAATGGAAATTTTCCGATATTACATATCCCAGGGGCCAAAGCCGGAGGTGGAGGAAGCTTTTCTCGCGCAATGTGCGTATGATTACTTTGTGAAGGATCGAGTCATGGAGAGCGATGTATTCCAGGAAATTCAGGCGATGTATCTGAGAGGAGAACCTGTGCAGAGGGTATGCAGACTTGCTTATCTGAAATACTACGCAGAGGCAAAACCGGAGCGCACGGAACAGGTGAATCGGCTGGCGGAAGGTTTTCTGCACGAGATGATGTCGGATGGGATTCATCTGGAATTTTTCAGAGCCTACAAGGAAAACAGGGAGGTTGCACTGGAACTGGCTGATAAAACAATCATTGAATATCATGCAAATCCCAGGGGAAAAACCAGTATTCATTATGTGATTCTGCATGAAAACGGTGAGTCGGATGAATATACAACGGAGTATATGCAGGAGGTGTTGGGCGGTGTGTGCTTCAAGGAATTTGTCCTGTTTTTTGGTGAGACGCTTCAATACTATATCACAGAGGAAAGAAATGGCGAGGAACAGCTGACGGAAAGCGGAAATCTTCAGAAGAGCGACATCCGGGGAGAAGGACACGACAGCAGGTATCAGTTGGTGAATGATATTGTAATCAGCAAGACACTGGAGGACTTTGACACGATGGACAACCTTCTGGAAGAGTACAAAAGGAAGGAATTCCTGAACGGGAAGCTGTTTGGACTGAAATAAGGAAAGAAAGGATGACGGCATGGGCTTTTTGAGCGGCGAAAAACTGATACTGGGATATGACCTGGGGAATGAATTCTGCCAGATTAGTTATGCTGTCTCCGAAACGGGTGATGTGGAGACATTGTCTCAGGTGGCAGGGGAACAAAATTATAATATTCCTGCAGTGCTTTGCAAAAGAATCGGTGTGAACCAGTGGTTTTATGGAAAGGAAGCGCTGCGTTATGCAGAGGGGCAGAATGGTATTTTGGTAAAGGATCTGCTTGCACAGGCATTGGACGGGGAGCCGGTTGTAATAGAGGGAGAGAATTTTAATCCGGTGGCACTTCTGACCTTATTTGTAAAACGAAGCCTGGGACTCTTGACGCAGGTCGGTTCACCGGACAAAATCAGTGCAATGATGATTACCTCTCAGATGCTGGATCATAGAATGCTGGAAACTTTAAGTCAGGTGGCATCCGGTCTGCATCTGAAGACCGACAGGGTGAGTTTTCAGAACCACACAGAGAGTTTTTATCACTATATGATTCATCAGCCGGCGGCACTTTGGGCGCACCAGGCTCTTCTGATGGATTATGGAGAGAAATGTATCAGGACTTACCGGATGGAATGTAACAAGCGGACGACACCTGTGGTTGCTTTTATTGATGAGAGAGAATATCCCTTTTATCCCTGCGAGCCGCTTCCGGAGCAGCAGAGTCTGCGGGAGAGACGGATGGAGGAACTTGATGAAGCACTTCTGCGGATTGCGGAGGAAAACTGCGCAGAAAATCTGATAGACAGTGTTTTCCTGATTGGTGATGGTTTTCATCAGGAGTGGATGAAAAAGTCGTTGCGCTATTTGTGCAGAGGGCGCAGAGTATTTCAGGGGAACAATCTATTTGGCAAAGGGGCTTGTCAGGCAATGCAGCAAAGGCTGGCCCCCGAGAGAACAGAAAAAGACTATGTCTTTTTGGGAAATGAAAAATGCAAGGCGAATATCGGCATGAAAATTCTGCGCCAGGGTGAGGAATCTTATTATGCGTTGTTGGATGCGGGAATAAACTGGTATGAGGCAGAATATTCTTTCGAGTTTTATCTCCAGGGAGGAGACAGACTGACACTAATCATAACACCTTTAATTGGCAAACAGGTTCGGACAGAACAACTTGTACTGGAAGATTTCCCGGGAACGGTTGCCAGGCTGAAGGGTCATTTTTTTATGAAGTCAGAGAAACGTCTGGTTGTAGAAGTGACAGATTTGGGGTTTGGTGAAATTCGTCCGGTTTCAGGGAGAAGCTGGACAAAAGAAATTGATTTATATTAGGAGGCTTTATGCGCGTTAGCGTCTGTGTGGGAAATTACGCTAAAACTCCATATTGTATTCCGGGGCTGGAGATGAATGCCTACTGCATGGAAGAACTTTGTTATCTGCTGAAGGAAAATGCATTTCTGCTCGACCAGTCACTGATGAACGATGAACTTCTGCAATGGATTGACGAAGAGTGCGGAAGAAGAGAACTTGCCAGGACACTTTATCCGCTGGTGCACAGGAAAGGTTCGCTGAGTGCTTTTGTGGTGTTTATCCTGAAGGATACCGGTTTCTTTGACAACAGGACTGTGGAAGAGGTGGAGCAGGTACTGAAACAGGGATCCGGATTAAGCAAAATCGAGAAAAGAAAGAGTCAGATTGATTATCTTGTGAAAAAGAAGAAATACATGACAGCTGTCAGGGAATATGACAAGTTACTTTTCACCTGGAAAGAACAGGAGAAAGAGGGAGAACCACTTCCGGCAGTGAGTTGTCTGGCATCGATTCTGAACAATAAGGGAGTGGCACTTACGGGACTGATGCTCTATGAAAAGGCTGCAGAGTGTTTTTTTGAGGCATGGGAAATGGGCGGAGATGCCGATTGCTATAAGTCATATCTTGCGGCGAAGAGAATGGAACTTTCGGAGAGCGAGTATGTGGCGTTTGCAGCAGAACATGCGGAAATGTACAGTCAGACTCTTGAACTGGAGAAAGATATTGAGGCAGTGAACAGTCTGTGGGAAGAACAGCCTGAGTATCTGCAGCTCAACAACAGGCGGGAATTACGGCAAAAAGGAGATATGCAGAAATATTACGAGGAAAATGAAAAGATAGTACAGAACTTGAAGGATAGCTATCGCAACAGTGTGTGTGACTGAGCGAAAGGAAGTAAAAATGGGATTTTGGAGCAGAATCTTCGGAAGAAGGACGAAAGAAAGGCATGCGGAAGACGATTGGGAAAGCCTGAAAGCTTCCGGTGAGAACGTTGATTTTGAAGACGAGGAGCAGAGGAGCCGATACATCACAAACTGTCTGGAACAAATGGCGGAAGTGTCAAAGGAAATGAACCTTCTGAAGGGTGAGTATTCTCTGGTGACATCCTACCTGACGGATATGGAGGAAATTGAGGCATTGCCGGAGGAAGAGAGAGAAGAAATCAACGTGGTCGCCAGGAGACTTCTTGCCATGGAACAGGAACGGGAGAGATACCACGGCAGAAAAACAAAGATGAGCGATGCCGACTACTATAAGATGAAAAAGCAGGAGGATCAGGTTCAGGAGGGAATCGGTAAACTGAAAGAGTGTGAACAGTACGGGGAGCTGATTAAGCAGGATCTCCGGAAACTGGACAGGGAACGCCATGCCTATGAATTCAGAAGGGGAGAACTGAGTGTTCTGCTGGAAAATCTCCGGGGAATGGCAGTTATCTTTCTGACAGCTTTTGCAGTCTGTCTTGTGCTTTTGCTGGTTCTGCAATTCGGCTTTGAAATGAATACAAGAGTTGGGTATCTGCTGGCTGCCGGAGCAGTCACGATTGCCGTAACCGTGGTTGTGGTGAAGTATACGGACAGTGAAAGGGAACTGCGCCGGGTGGAAGGTGCCGTCAACAGGTTAATTCAGCTTCAGAATAAGGTGAAAATCCGGTATGTAAACAATTGCAGCCTGATGGAATATCTCTATATGAAATATGATACGAACAGTGCGGAATCGCTGGAGAAACTCTGGCAGCAGTATCAGAAGGAAAAGGAGGAAAGAAAGGAATATGCGGAGGCGGAAGCTAAGCTTGCGTATTATCAGAAACAGCTTGTTTCCCGCATGAATAATTATCATATTGCAGACTCGGAGCGCTGGGCCAGACAGCCGGGAGCGCTGATTGACAGGCGTGAGATGGTGGAAATACGCCATACACTGATACTCAGACGGCAGTCTTTGCGAAAACAGATGGATTATAACAATGAGGTGGCGGAAACCGCAAGACAGGAAATTATGGATGTGGTACACAGATATCCGGCATATGCATCAGAGATTCTTGGTATGGTAGAACGTTTTGATTCCTCTATTGACTTATAAGTTTCGGTAAGATATGATTATTGCGTTGATATGAATATGGATACACGGGTACAATGCCTGGAAAGATGAGAGGTAAGCGAAGTCAGTGGCAGAAAACATTTTTATTCAGACAGAGAACAATGATAAGCTTAGAGAAGAATGCGGCGTTTTTGGCGTCTATGATTTTGACGGAGGAGATGTGGCATCCACCATCTATTATGGATTGCTTGCGTTGCAGCACAGAGGTCAGGAAAGCTGTGGTATTGCCGTGAGTGATACAAACGGTCCGAAAGGGAAAGTACTGTCCAGCAAGGATATGGGACTTGTGAACGAGGCATTCACACCGGAACATCTGGAAAAACTCAAAGGGGATATCGGTGTGGGGCATGTGCGCTATTCCACTGCAGGAAGTTCAACGAGAGAGAATGCGCAGCCTTTGGTACTGAATTATGTAAAGGGTACGCTGGGATTGGCGCATAACGGCAATCTGATCAATGCACCGGAGCTTCGGCGTGAACTGGAATACACGGGTGCTATTTTCCAGACCACGATTGATTCGGAAGTAATCGCGTATCATATCGCGAGAGAACGGCTGAACTCCAAAACCGTAGAGGAGGCCGTGGGGCGTGCCATGAATAAAATCAAGGGTGCTTATTCCCTGGTTATTATGTCGCCCAGAAAACTGATCGGGGCCAGAGATCCTTTCGGTTTCAGACCTTTGTGTATCGGAAAACGGGATAATGCTTATCTGCTTGCCAGCGAAAGCTGTGCGTTGGACACAGTGGGAGCAGAGTTTGTGCGGGATGTACGTCCCGGTGAAATTGTTACAATCTCCCCTGAAAAAGGCATTCAGTCGGATATGAGTCATGCTTTACCGGAGGAAGAGCATGCCAGATGTATTTTTGAGTATATTTATTTTGCAAGACCGGACAGCATTCTCGATGATGTGAGCGTTTATCATTCCCGCATCATGGCAGGAAAGTTTCTTGCCATGGATTCCCCTGTGGAGGCGGACATGGTGGTAGGTGTACCGGAATCCGGTAACTGTGCCGCCCTTGGCTATTCGCTTCAATCCGGTATTCCCTATGGTACTGCATTTGTGAAGAATGCTTATGTGGGAAGAACCTTTATCAAGCCAAAGCAGAAAAACAGGGAGAGCAGTGTTCAGGTTAAATTAAACCCCATTCGAGAAGCTGTGGAAGGGAAGCGTATCATAATGATTGATGACTCTATTGTGCGCGGAACCACATCCGACCGGATTGTGAAAATGCTGCGGGAGGCCGGCGCAAAAGAGGTACATATGCGGGTCAGCTCTCCGCCGTTTTTATGGCCATGCTATTTTGGCACAGACGTGCCTGCAAGGGAACAGCTGATTGCCTATAACCGTTCTGTAGAGGAAATCCGCAATCTCATCGGAACGGACAGTCTGGCATATCTGAAAACAGAGAGATTGGAAGAAATTGTAAACGGCCTGCACATCTGTAGGGGCTGCTTTACAGGGAAATATCCGCTTGACCCTCCTACGGAGGACATCAGAGGAGACTTCGATAAATAAAAAAGGAGAACAAAAATGAGTACAGACAGATACGAAAGCCCGCTTTCCGAACGCTATGCGAGTAAGGAGATGCAGTATATTTTTTCACCGGATATGAAGTTCCGAACCTGGAGACGTCTCTGGATTGCATTGGCAGAGACCGAGAAAGAACTGGGACTTTCCCAGAACGGAAAGCCTGTTATCACGGATGAGCAGATTGCAGAGCTGAAAGCACATGCCGACGACATCAACTATGATGTGGCAAAGGCGCGTGAAAAAGAAGTGCGCCATGATGTGATGAGCCACGTATATGCATACGGACAGCAGTGTCCCAAGGCAGCAGGCATTATTCACCTGGGTGCAACCTCCTGTTATGTGGGCGACAACACGGATATCATTGTGATGACTGAGGCGCTGAAGCTGGTGAAGAAGAAGCTGGTGAACGTGATTGCGGAACTGGCAGACTTCGCAGAGAAATATAAAAACCAGCCAACACTGGCTTTCACCCATTTCCAGCCCGCGCAGCCTACCACTGTGGGAAAGCGTGCAACGCTCTGGCTGCAGGAGTTTTATCTGGACCTGGAGGATCTGAATTATGTACTCGGTTCCATGAAGCTTTTGGGCTCTAAGGGAACTACCGGTACTCAGGCTTCCTTCCTGGAACTCTTTGATGGAGATCAGGAGACCATTGACAAAATTGACCCCATGATTGCAGAAAAGATGGGCTTTCAGGAGTGCTTCCCCGTTTCCGGACAAACCTATTCCAGAAAAGTGGACACCAGAGTGGCAAATGTGCTGGCAGGCATTGCGGCTTCCGCACACAAAATGAGCAATGACATCCGCCTGCTTCAGCATCTGAAGGAGGTAGAGGAGCCCTTTGAGAAGAGCCAGATTGGTTCCTCCGCGATGGCTTACAAGAGGAATCCCATGAGAAGTGAGAGAATCGCTTCTCTTTCCAGATATGTCATGATTGATGCATTAAATCCGGCAATTACTTCTGCAACCCAGTGGTTTGAGAGAACACTGGACGATTCCGCAAACAAGCGATTGTCCATTCCTGAGGCTTTTCTTGCGACAGACGGTATCCTGGATCTGTGTCTCAATGTAGTGGACGGACTGGTGGTATATCCCAAGGTAATTGAGAAGAGACTTCGGAGTGAACTGCCTTTCATGGCTACCGAGAACATCATGATGGATGCTGTCAAGGCAGGCGGAAACCGTCAGGAACTGCATGAGCGCATCCGTGAACTCTCTATGGAAGCCGGACGAAATGTCAAGGTAGAAGGAAAGGAAAACAATCTGCTGGAGTTGATTGCTGCAGACCCTGCTTTCAATCTGTCTCTGGAGGACCTGCAGAAGACCATGGATCCCGCAAAATATGTCGGTCGTTCCAGGGAACAGGTAGATGCTTTCCTGAAGAATGTGATACGCCCTGTTCTGGAGGAAAACAAGGAACTGCTGGGCGTAAAAGCGGAAATCAGTGTATAGGGAGAAAATGTAAATGGGTGGATTTTTTGGAGTCGCAGCCAAAGAAGATTGTGTGTTTGATTTGTTTTTCGGAACGGATTATCATTCTCATCTGGGAACCAGACGTGCCGGGATGGCGGTCTACAGTAAAGAGGAAGGGTATAACAGGGCAATCCATAATATCGAGAATGCCCCGTTCCGCACAAAGTTTGACAAAGATGTAAACGAGATGCGTGGAAACCTGGGAATAGGCTGTATCTCTGACTATGAACCCCAGCCGTTGATGGTGCGTTCCCATCACGGTACTTATGCGATTACAACAGTAGGAAAGATTAACAACACAGATCAGCTGATTGGCGAGTTGTTTGCAAAGGGACATTCTCATTTTCTGGAGATGAGTGGCGGTGACATCAATGCTACGGAACTGGTGGCTTCCATCGTAAACCAGAAGGACAACCTGGTGGAGGGAATCCGCTATGCGCAGGAAGTGATTGAAGGTTCCATGACAATCCTCATTATGACACCGAAGGGTATTTATGCCGCAAGAGACAGGCTGGGCAGAACTCCCGTGTCTATCGGAAAGAAGGAAGGGGCTTACTGCGTTTCCTTTGAGAGCTTTGCGTACCTGAATCTGGGGTATACTGCCGACAGGGAACTGGGTCCCGGTGAAATTGCCGTGGTGACGCCTGAAGGGGTGAAAACCCTGGTGCAGCCCGGAAAAGAGATGAAAATCTGTACGTTCCTGTGGATTTATTATGGTTATCCTTCTTCCTCCTACGAGGGAATCAGTGTGGAACAGATGCGCTATAATTGTGGTGCGAAGCTGGCGGAGAGAGACCATGTGAAACCGGATATTGTAGCGGGAGTGCCCGATTCCGGTACTGCACACGCTATAGGGTATGCAAACCGGTCGGGGATTCCGTTCTCCAGACCCTTTATCAAGTATACACCTACCTGGCCCAGGTCCTTCATGCCCACGATTCAGTCCCAGAGAAATCTGATTGCGAAGATGAAGCTGATTCCGGTTCAGGAGCTGATTGAAAACAAGAGCCTGCTTTTGATTGACGATTCCATCGTCCGGGGAACCCAGCTGCGTGAGACGACGGAGTTCCTGTATCAGAGCGGTGCAAAGGAAGTGCATATCCGTCCTGCCTGTCCTCCGCTTTTGTTTGGCTGTAAATATCTGAATTTCTCCCGTTCCTCTTCGGAGATGGATCTGATTACCCGGAGGGTTTTGAAGGAGATGGAGCAGGAAGGCAGGGAAATTGACTTAAAGTACTATGTGGATCCCGATACCGCAGAATATGCCGAGATGGTAGAGCGTATTGGTAAACAGCTGAATTTCACCACACTGCGCTTCCACAGACTGGATGATATGATTGCATCCGTGGGGCTCGAAAGAGAAAAACTCTGCACCTACTGCTGGGATGGAAGAGAGTAGAGAAAGAATGTTAAGATTATGTTATGTGGTGGTGGTCTCACTGCCGTTCATTATTTATTATATAGGGAAAGCATATTTTATTGAGAAACACGAGGGAAGTTTTCCTGAGGAGAGACGTTATAAGATGGCGCAGAGATGTATTCGCATCATGATGCGCCACGGAAGGATAGAAACGGAAAGTTTCGGACAGGAGCTGCTTCCTGCTGAGGGCGGATATGTCATGTATTCCAATCATCAGGGGAAATACGATACGCTGGGAATCATGTATTCCCATCCAACCCCCTGTACGATTGTAATGGATTATGACCGTTCCCAGCTTCCGATTGTGGATCCCTTTATCGACCTGGTAAAAGGTAAGCGTCTTGATAAGACGGATATGAAGAGCCAGATGAAGACCATTCTGGAGATTGTGGAGGAGGTAAAGGCCGGCAGGAGATATATCGTATTTCCGGAGGGCGGTTACGACCACAACAAAAATGATGTGCAGACATTTATGCCGGGTTCCTTTAAATGCGCGACCAAGGCAAAAGCCCCGATTGTTCCGGTTGCCATTATTGATTCCTACAAACCCTTTGGATTGAATTCCATTCGGAAGGTAAAGACCCAGGTACATTTTCTGGCACCGATTTTCTTTGACGAGTATAAAGGCATGACGACGCCGCAGATTGCGGATATGGTAAAAGAAAGAATTGTTGCTGTGATTGAAGGTCAGTTGAAATTACAGAACCGTGAGACTGCATTGGCGGGGCGCTAATCCGCAAGGCTGTCAGGAAACAAAGCACCGTGACGTAAGGAGTCTACAGCGCCGACAGGAGTCAGAGGAGGCGTATACGATGTACAGGCAGTAAGGCACCATTGGTGCATCGAGCTATAAATAACAAAGGAGCAGGAGAGATGAGCATGCAGGAATTAAAGCCTATAAAAGAAGGCAAGGTAAGAGAAATTTATGATAACGGCGACAGCCTCATTATGGTGGCAACCGACCGTATCAGCTGTTTTGACGTGATTCTGAACAACAAGGTAGACAAAAAGGGAACCGTTCTGACCCAGATGTCTAAATTCTGGTTTGAGATGACGGAGGATATCATTCCCAATCATATGATATCCGTAGATGTAAAGGATATGCCTGAGTTCTTCAGACAGGAGAAGTTTGACGGAAACAGCATGATGTGCAGAAAGCTGACAATGCTTCCCATTGAGTGCATCGTCCGCGGCTATATAACCGGAAGCGGCTGGGCAAGCTACAAGGAAAACGGAACGGTATGCGGTATTACGCTGCCGGAGGGTCTGAAGGAATCCGATAAGCTGCCGGAGCCCATCTACACACCTTCCACCAAGGCAGAAATCGGTGATCATGATGAAAATATTTCCTTTGAGCAGAGTGTGGATTATCTGGAGAAGCGCTTCCCCGGAAAGGGTCTTGAATATGCAACCAAGCTGCGCGACTATACCATTGCGCTGTACAAGAAGTGTGCTGAGTACGCGTTGACTCGGGGTATTATCATCGCAGATACGAAGTTTGAGTTCGGACTGGATGAAGACGGAAATATGGTAATCGGAGATGAGATGCTGACACCGGACAGCTCTCGGTTCTGGCCTGCGGAAGGATATGAGCCCGGTCACGGACAGCCTTCCTTCGACAAGCAGTTTGCAAGAGACTGGCTGAAAGCAAACCCTGACAACAACTGGACACTGCCTCAGGATATCGTCGACAAGACCATCAACAAGTATCTGCAGGGATACGAGATGTTGACAGGCAAGCCGCTGGAATAAGGTAGGCCGACGAAATAAGAGAACCGGTCGGTATTGGAAGAAATCTGACGGTATACAGAAAGCAGTCGGTTATGGAGAGAATAAGCCCCGGAGTTTACGTTTTTACATGCTCCGGGGCTTTTTGGGCAGTATCACTTCAAATACGACGCGGTCGTGTTCCAGAGACCGGGCAGAGATGGTTCCTCCATGCAGTTCGACGATGGATTTTGCGATGGAGAGACCGAGACCATAGCTGCCATCCGAGGTTCTTGCCTTGTCAGCACGGTAAAAACGCTCAAATACTTTGTCCAGTTCACAGCTTTCCGCGTTGGAAAAATCGTTGATTACCTGCAAACGTATCTGCTTCCCGTCTTTAAGACGAACAGCGATCTTTCCGTTTGCGTCGCAGTATTTGACTGCATTGTCCATTAAGATAGAAACAACTTCCCGTATCTTGGATTCATCGCCGACATACATCAGGTTCTCTTCAATATCAAAGGTGATAAGCATCTGCTTTGCGTGAATCAGATGTTCAAAGGATTTTGCAGTATCAAAGACAGCATCGCTTAGGGAAAAAGCAGCAAATACCGGTTTTTGTTCTTCATCCATTCTGGCGAGAGTAATCAGACTCCGCACCAGCCCGTTCATTTTTGCGACCTGTTTATCTATGCTGTCGAACCATTCGCTGTCTCCGTAAATCATTCGCGCCAGCTCGCTGTTGGCAGAGATAACGGTGAGAGGTGTTTTTAATTCATGCCCTGCATCCGTAACAAACTGCTTCTGCTTTGTGTAACTCTCGGCAACGGGCTTCACGGCTTTTTTGGAGGCGAAGACAATAATCAGCAGCGCCAGCACAAAGCTTAAGATTCCTATTATCAGGGAAATGACAATGACAGTAGCAATAGAGTATAAGTCGGAAGAGGCATTGACAAGACCGATGACAATCTGTTCACTTCCGTCCGCTGCAGTTCTTTCCTCCATGTGAAATTTATAGTATTCGTACCAGCCGTGGCTTTTACCGTCTTCCAGAAGGTCGGATGCAATTTCGGAGATTTCTTCCTCAGAGTAACGCCTGGCAGCATCTTGTCGGATATTCAGAAGAGTTCCATCCTTACTTAAGTAAACGAGACAACCGTCTGACTGAATGCGCAGTTTGTTTTCAAAATGTGGCATAAAACCATCTTCCGGCATGGAAGGAGGAATTTGCTTTTCGCCCTGTTTACCGGGAAAATCAGAAAAATCCTGTTCACGTATCAGCATGGTAAGCTTCATGTTCAAGTGACTGTTGGTCTGATAGAAGAATGCGCAGTCAATGGAAACCATTACAAGGAATATCATTAAAAACAGACCCATTGCACTTATGGATATGAATTTTTTCTGCAATTTTTTTATCATATACAATCCTCTTTATTTCTTTTCCAGACAATATCCAACACCGCGAACCGCTTTGATGGTGACGGGAGCTCCCAGCTTGTCGAATTTCTTGCGTAGGTTTGAAATGTAGACCCAGACGATGCTGACCTCCACGTCGGAATCCCAGCCCCAGATATGCTCCATAAATTGGTCTGTAGAGACGATAATTCCCGGAGACTGCATCAGCAGCTGCAGCATCTGAAATTCGCGGCTGACCAGCCGGAAACTTTTTCCATGGTATGCCAGTTCAAAGGTGGACAGATCCAGGGTCAGACCGGCAAATTCCAGCAGTTCTGCCCGATAGCTTTCTCTGCGGCGCAACATGGCGCGAACCCTGGCGAGAAGCTCACTTGCTGCAAAGGGCTTCGGGAGATAGTCATCCGCACCGGCATCCAGACCATTGACTCTGTCCTCCACATCGCTTTTCGCAGTGAGAAGCAGAACGGGAGTTTTGATTCCGGCGGAGCGCAGTTTGTTTAAAACCTGTAATCCGTCCATGCCGGGCATCATGATGTCGAGTATGATGCCGTCGTAATTTCCTTCCATACTGTAGTCATAGGCATCATTACCGTTGTGTACAGTATCTACACTGTAGTTGTTGTGTTCAAACAAGGCAGTAAGTGCCTTTGCAATGTCTCTGTCATCTTCTGCAATCAGCAGACGCATATGAATATCCTCCTGTTTATGTTGGCGACGTTTCTGCTGCTACTGCTGTGAGACGTTTCCTCTGCCGTCGCCATGCAATCTCCGTCCCCAACTGGAATATGTATATATTATCATATTTTCGGTGAACTCGTGTAAAGAAAACACAATTTTTTCACATTTGATTTAGGTTTGATTTAGGTTGCACTGTTAAGATTGGTATCGTAAAGGAGGTGGCCTGATGGATACACAGATGGTATTTAAGCGATATGAAATGAAGTACCTTTTGACAAGAAAACAGAAAGAAAAGGTACTGGAGGCGATGGAACCCTATATGGAGCTGGATGCCTATGGCAGAAGTACCATTCGAAATATCTATTATGATACAGACAATTACAGACTGGTCCGAAAGTCACTGGAAAAGCCTGTTTACAAGGAAAAGCTGCGAGTCAGAAGCTACCGGGCGGCAGGGCCGGAGGATGAGGTCTTTGTGGAACTGAAAAAGAAGTATGAAGGTGTGGTTTACAAACGCCGTACTTCTATGGGAGAGCAGAGGGCGGAAGCGTACCTGACGGGAAGATGCCCTGCCACGCAGAGAACACAGATCACGGAGGAGATTGATTATTTTCTGCGGTTCTATGAGACGCTTGCCCCGAAGGTGTTTCTCTCCTATGAGAGAGAGGCTTATTACACCAAAGAGCCGGGAGAATTCCGGGTGACCTTTGATGAAAACATTATTTGGCGGGAGACGGATTTGTCTCTGGAAAAGGGAATATACGGCACGCCGATTTTAAAGCCGGGTCAGACACTGATGGAGATTAAGACACCGGGCGGCATCCCCCTCTGGATGGTAAAGGTTTTATCGGAGGAATCCATCCGGCAGACATCATTTTCAAAATACGGAAATGCTTATCTTGAAATATGCAACGTAAGAAAAGGAGAATTTATTTATGCTTAACACTATCTTTCAGGGAATTTTTGATACTCAGACAACAAATGTGATCTCGGTTTCCGACTTTTTGCTATGCATTGCGGTTTCGCTGGCACTTGGTCTGGTGCTCGCAGCTGTTTATACTTATAAAACGCGGTACACGAAGAGTTTTCTGACAACGCTGGCTCTGCTCCCCGCAATTGTATGCGTGGTAATCCTGATGGTGAACGGCAATGTGGGGACAGGTGTTGCAGTGGCGGGAACCTTCAGCCTGGTGCGTTTCCGTTCGGTTCCCGGTACTGCCAAGGAGATTGGAGCAATCTTTCTTGCCATGTGTGCAGGACTGATTGCCGGGATGGGATATCTTGGATATGCCGTTCTGTTTACCGTTGTGTTGTGTGCAATTCTGTTCCTCTATAATCTGCTGGATTTCGGCAGCAGGAAAAACGGTGAGCGCTATAAGGTGCTGCATATTACAATCCCGGAGAATCTGGATTACACGGGAGCTTTTGACGAAGTGTTGGACAAGTATACCGCTTCTCATGAACTGGTGCAGGTGAAGACCACAAATATGGGAAGCCTGTTCCGTCTGACTTATAATCTGGTTTTGAAGAGTCCTGAGGAGGAGAAGGAATTGATTGACAAGCTGCGCTGCCGCAATGGAAATCTGGAGATTTCCGTGTCCTGTAAGGAGACGGTGACGTGCGAATTGTAACTTTCCGGCTGCGCTCGCCACGGCTTGAGGGAGAGGAAGAAACAGGAATGGGAGTTGCAGCAGATTTGCTCTAGTTTAAGAAACAATTCGTACAGAAATAGAGAGGAGAATCATAATTATGAAGAATAAAGTGGTGTTGAAAAAGATATGTTCTATGATTTTGATAACAGCTATGGCGGTGTCCATGGCAGGGTGCGGAAAGGCGGTAGATTCGGAAGATATTGAGATGGTTGTCGGAGAAGGTGCGGCAGGGAATGCAGTCGAAGGCACAATGGGCGATGGTGCGGAGAAGGGGAATGGCGAGGCAGTTTACGCAAATGCGGAAGCTGTTACACTGGTATCTTACGAAGATGTGTTCACAAATCGTGATTTGAGCGGAGAGTATGAGGAAGCGGAGTGCGTGAAAATTCTGCTGAACGGCAGCAGTGCTTCCGTGGGATCCGTTGAGACGTCAGCAGGCAGCAGTGCTTCCGGCACTTCTGATACGGTGCAGATAAACGGCAGTACAGTGACGATTACACAGGAGGGCACGTATCTACTGACCGGTACGCTGACAGATGGCATGATACTTGTGGATGCGGAGGATTCAGCGAAGGTACAACTGGTGCTAAATGGAGTGGAGATTTCCAACAGTTCCAATGCCGCAATTTATGTAAGACAGGCGGATAAAGTTTTTGTGACACTGGCGCAGGGGACGCAGAATACACTCATCACCGGCGGATATACTTCGATTGATGACAACAATATTGATGCCTGCATTTTCTCAAAATGCGACCTTACCGTGAACGGCACAGGAAACCTGACGGTCAATGCGGAGGAAGGACATGGTATTGTATCAAAAGATGACTTGAAGGTGACAGGAGGAAACCTTACCCTTACTGCCGAAAAGCATGGACTGTCCGGAAAGGACAGTGTCTGTGTGGCGGATGGTGTTCTTACCATAACGTCCGGCAAGGATGGAATTCATTCGGAAAATGACGAGGATACGGAGAAAGGTTATTGCTATCTGGCAGGTGGTACCCTGACGATTACGGCAGAGGGTGACGGCATCAGTTCCGGCAGTTTTTTGCAGGTTGACGGCGGCAGTTTCAATCTGACCTCCGGCGGCGGAAGCACGAATAATAACATAGCAACAGATGAAAATGGGGAGGCGGTCAGTACAAAGGGAATGAAAGCCGGAGGGCAGCTTGTGGTGAATGATGGCTCGTTTGTGATAGATTCTCAGGATGATTCGCTGCATTCCAACAATAGTCTTACAGTGAATGGAGGGACTTTCCAGGTTGCTTCCGGGGATGACGGACTGCATGCGGATGAAAATACCCTGGTGGCGGGCGGACAGATAACCATTACCGCATGTTATGAAGGAATTGAAGGCAGTTCTGTGGAAATTTCCGGAGGAACAGTCAGCCTCTGTGCTGAGGATGACGGTCTCAATGCGGCGGGAGGCATGGATGGAAGCGGCTTTGGCGGCAGATTTGGCGGTGGCTTTGGCAGGGATAATTTTGGAGGTGCTGTTTCTGAGCCCGGTGAGACATCCGGCACATCTGCTTCGGAGCATAAAATTCTGATTTCAGGCGGCAGTCTGTATATCAATGCGGAAGGTGATGGCATTGACTCAAACGGAGGCTTGTATATGTTGGGCGGAGAGGTTTTTGTTTTCGGTTCAACAAACGGCGGAAACGGAGCACTCGATTACGATGGCCCCGGGCAAATTACCGGCGGAATTATTGTCGCGCTGGGCGCTGCTCAAATGGCAATGAATTTTGACAGTACCTCCACGCAGGGATCCATTTTGCTTACAACATCTACCGGTCAGGCGGGAACGGAAGTTGTTTTGAAGGATGCAGACGGAACGGAGCTTGTTTCCTGCACTGCTGAAAAAATTTTCAGTTCTGTTGTAATCAGCTGTCCGGAGTTGGTACAGGGAGATACTTATACGGTAAGCGTTGGTAGTGAGGATACCACGGTAACTCTGGAAAGCCTGATTTACGGAAGTGGTTCCGGTATGGGCGGTTTCGGAAGCGGAAGAGGCGGCATGGGCGGCTTCGGAGGCGGTAAAAACGGCATGGATGGCATGGGCGGCTTTGAAGGCGGTAAGGGAGAAAGGCCGGAGCTGCCATCCGGAGAATCTGAGGAAAGACCGCAGATGCCGGAAGGAATGGAACCACCACAGGATGGGCAGATGCCGGGAGAATCCGGCGGTATGCGTGGTGAACAATCTAGGCAAAACTGACCGTCCCCACTGAACCCTGTGGCATAATTACAACTTATGTGAAATATAAAAACGATTGATTTTACTTATGCAAACATGTATAGTATACTTACAGGGTAAAAATAAGTTGTTTTGCCCGTTTGGGCAGGCGCCAATTATCTGGCGTTTCGGAATGGAGGAAAAAATGGTAAAGGCAATCGTAGGAGCTAACTGGGGTGACGAAGGAAAAGGAAAAATCACCGACATGATGGCGCAGGAGGCGGACATTGTGGTTCGTTTTCAGGGCGGCGCAAATGCGGGACACACTATTGTGAATAATTACGGAAAGTTTGCACTGCATACACTGCCTTCAGGTGTGTTCTACAGTCATATTACAAGCGTCATCGGAAATGGCGTGGCATTGAATATTCCGCTTCTGTTTAAGGAGATTCAGTCCATCGTGGAGAGGAATGTCCCCGCACCGAAGATTCTGGTGTCCAACCGTGCACAGATTGTCATGCCTTATCATATTCTGTTTGACCAGTATGAGGAGGAGAGACTGGGCGGTAAATCCTTTGGCTCCACAAAGTCCGGTATCGCTCCTTTTTACTCCGATAAGTATGCGAAAATCGGTTTCCAGGTGAGTGAACTTTTCGATGAGGAACTTCTGCAGGAGAAGGTGGAGCGTATCTGCGAAATGAAGAACGTGCTTCTGGAGCATTTGTATCATAAGCCGCTGATTGACCCGAAGGAGCTGTTGGCGACTCTGCATGAGTACAGAGACATGGTGGCACCTTATGTGTGTGATGTGTCCGCTTTCCTGGACAAGGCGCTGAAGGAAGGGAAGACGGTTCTGCTGGAGGGACAGCTTGGAACCTTAAAGGATCCCGACCACGGTATTTATCCCATGGTTACCTCTTCTTCCACACTGGCAGCTTACGGCGCCATCGGTGCTGGTCTGCCTCCCTATGAAATCAAGCAGATTGTGACGGTTTGCAAGGCATATTCTTCAGCTGTAGGTGCGGGTGCATTTGTATCTGAGCTGTTTGGCGATGAGGCTGAGGAGCTTCGCCGCAGAGGCGGTGACGGCGGTGAATATGGTGCAACCACCGGACGTCCCAGACGTGTGGGCTGGTTCGACTGTGTGGCTTCCAAGTACGGATGCCGCCTGCAGGGAACTACAGATGTGGCGTTCACTGTTCTGGATGTACTGGGGTATCTGGACGAGATTCCCGTTTGTGTGGGCTACGAGATTGACGGTGAGGTAACGACAGAGTTCCCTGTTACTGCAAAGCTGGAAAAGGCAAAGCCTGTTTTGAAGACGATGCCCGGCTGGAAGTGTGAAATCCGCGGCATCAAGACTTATGAAGAGCTGCCGAAGGAATGCAGAGACTATATTGAATTCATCGAGAGCCAGATTGGGTATCCCATCACCATGGTGAGCAACGGTCCCAGCAGAGAAGATATTATTTACAGAAAGAGCGCATTATCCAAATGATAAGCAATCTGGAATATTTTAAAGTATTTTATTACACAGCAAAATACGGAAGCGTTACCAGAGCAGCGGGTGAACTGATGATTTCCCAGCCGGCGGTAAGCCAGTCTCTAAAACAGCTGGAAAAGAGTCTGGGTGTTACTCTGCTTGAACGCTCTTCCAGAGGAGTGAAGCTGACCGGAGAGGGTCAGCTTCTCTATTCTTATGTGGAAAAAGGCTATGAACAGATTGAAAGCGGCGTGGAAAAGGTCAGGCAGATGCAGAACATGGAGCTGGGAGAGGTGCATATCGGTGCCAGTGATATGACTCTGCGCTTTTATCTGCTGCCTTTTCTGGAAAAGTTCCATGAGGAGTATCCCGGCATCAAGGTTATCGTCACCAATGCGCCGACACCGGAGACGCTGGAGCTTTTGCAATCCGGGAAAATAGATTTCGGGGTTGTGAGTACACCCTTTGAGAAGGAAAAGGACATTACTGCTTTTGAAGTCCGTGAGATTGAGGATGTATTTGTAGCCGGTAGACGATTCATTTCTTATAAGAATAAAATGCTGGATTTTCAGGAGCTGGAAAAGCTCCCCATGATTTTTCTGGAAAACAATACCAGCACCAGAAGCTATATGGATGAGTATCTTGCGCAGGAAGGTGTTATTTTAAGACCGGAATTTGAGCTTGCCACCAGTGATATGATTGTGCAGTTCGCATTGCGAAATCTGGGCGTCGGCTGTGTTGTCAGGGACTTTGCGGCAGAGTATCTGGAGTCAGGGATGTTGTTTGAACTTCGGTTTAACAGGATGATACCGAAGCGTGCGTTCAGCGTGGTGAGGAGCAGCAGACAGACTTTACCGGAGGCAGCAAAGAGACTTCTGGAGATTATGGAGATTGAACTATAGGGATATCGACTGTTGTGGAAGAGAAAACTGACAGAGTTTTAGTTTTCATTGGAAAGCCGTCAGCTGCGGCAAAAGGAGAGAGTATGATTCGTAATATAATATTTGATATCGGAAACGTTCTGACAGATTTTCGCTGGAAGGAATTTCTGCGGGATAAAGGCTTTGACGATGCAATGATAGAGAGAATTGCAAAAGCTTCTGTTATGAGTCCTTTCTGGAAGGAGTTTGACAGGGGTGAATGGGATGATGAAAAACTGATGGCAGAGTTCATTAAGCTCGACCCGGAAATTGAAGGAGAACTGCATCGCGCCTATGATGACATCAAAGGCATGGTGACAAAGAGAGAGTACGCAATCCCCTGGATTCAGGAACTGAAAGGGAAGGACTACGGCGTTTATTATCTGTCGAACTTCTCTCATAAAGCATATGTGGACTGTGCGGATTCACTTGATTTTATCCCGTACACGGATGGAGGAATTCTGTCCTACAGAGACAGGGTGATTAAGCCCGGGAAAGAAATTTATGAACTGTTGCTTTCACGGTATGGACTAAAGGCGGAAGAGTGCGTTTTTCTGGATGATACCGCCGAAAACGTGGAAGCGGCAAGGCAGCTTGGCTTCGCCGGAATAGTCTTCCGCACAAAGGAACAGGCAGAAGAAGAATTGGAAGCGCTGGGTGTTAAGTAGACTCCCGGCGCTATTCCATTTTGTCTGCTGTGTCTGAGTCGGTGAGAGTATGCTTTCCGGTTAGTTTTCCGTACATCCATGTATAAATCCAGATGAGCAGAGGGATGGCTATGGTGGAAAACAGGCACATCCAGAAAAGTCTGCCGGAGGCGGAACTGTCAAAGAAGGCAGCTAGCAAAGTTGCAAGATACATAAGAACCAACAGCACAATTCCGATAATGGCAACGACCTGCTTGGAGGTTACTTTTCTTTTCGGTTCATTGGTTTCCATAGATGATTCATTCACATTATTAATTGTTTTGTTTTCCATATTAATCCCTCCCGCCGCACTTCGCGGCTTATTTGTATTTGTTTTAGGGTATCTCCCTTTTCGGAAAATGTTTCTGTCAGACTGGGACTGTTGACATTTCATTTTTACGGTTTATATTTTCCTTCTCTGCTATGTAACCGTAGCCAGATAAGTTGGTCAAAGGGTATCGTAAGCAATTCTTGGATTCTGTACCCTCACTTCTATTATCCAAGGGTATACAGAGCATTTTTTCCCTTTTATACCCTTACTTCAATTTTTTGATGGGTATACAGAGTTATTTTTCTCTTCTGTACCCTTGATGCGGCTTTCTTATGGGTATGGAAAATCAATTCTCATCCTTATACCCTATAATTTATGGGGACAGGGAATTTTTACAGCTCGGTCAATTCTAATTTTTTGCTATAATATCTATTTCATATTTATCGTCAATAAGCACATAGTCAACATTGTGTTTTTGTGCAAGTTCCAGAACGTGAGCATTATCTCTTAACACATTTTCCAAAGTGCAATACTCATCATCACCACGGTTTTCAATTACACATACATACCTTTTTATGTTATCAAAATGATCATCTTTCGCATCCTATTCTATAAAGCCAAGTTTGTTAATTTCACTCATCCTGCTCCGGACACATACTTCTGATAAGGGATTAAGTTATTTGCTGTGAGTGGAATTGTATAGGATATATTGACTTGCATTCATCATATCATTTCTCTGTCTTTATGACAACAAAAATCCCCGGGCCTGAGTATGCTCAGGTCCGGGAATCTTTATAAGGGGAGGATTAATCAAAGGAGGGGGTTCCTTGACAATTATCAGTTTTGCCGCTGAAAACAGTTTTATACATTTTCGTTGAAAAAAATTTAGGTTGTTTTCAGAACGGATTTGTTATATACTTATGGACAAGATGTACTGAAATCTGACAAGAAAAAAGGTGGTATTTTATATGGCATTATTGGAACAGTGGAGAGAGATGGCGTACAATGAGGAAGCAGGACAGCAGAAGCTGCAGCAGCTCTGGGCTGCATACTTCCAGGAGGAAAAAAACATTTATGCACAGCTTTTGAAAAATCCGGACGAAGTGGTGACGGGAACTGTAAAGGAACTGGCGGAAAAATATGGTGTTTCCATTATGACGATGACCGGTTTTCTGGATGGTATAAATGACAGCCTGAAAGAGCAGAATCCCATCGAGGAGATGGAGGAGGATACGCAGGTAAACTTAGGCTTTGACAAAGCACTGCTGTACAAGAACATGGTGGCAGCGGAAGCTGACTGGCTTTACAACTTGGAGGAGTGGAAGGATATTTTCGATGAAGAGACCAGAAAGGCTCTGTACAAGGAGCAGAAATCTTCCACTACCATTGTGAAGGGGGAAAAGGTATATCCGAATGATCCCTGTCCCTGCGGAAGCGGTAAAAAGTATAAAAAGTGCTGCGGCAAAAAGTAAATAAGGAAAACAAAATAAAGGACTCTTTTCGGAAAGAGTCCTTTTAGCATTTGTAGAAGAGAGGAATGAGGCATATGAGATTTTTCAAGGAATTGAAATGGGATGCACTGTTGACGGGAATACTTTACATACTTCTCGGAATTGTTGCGCTTGTCATTCCGGAGACGATGGAGAGGACACTGGGATATCTTCTGGCGGTGGTACTGATTCTGGCCGGTGCGGTTTCCATGATTGGCTATCTGCTGCGGGATGCACATCAGAATTATTATCACAATGATTTCCTACATGGTCTTCTCGGCATTGCCGCAGGAATTCTTGTACTTTTTAAAGTGGACTTTATTATTGCACTGATTCCTTTTCTGCTTGGCGTTCTTGTCCTGGCAAGCGGTTGCAGCAAACTGCAGGACGTGATTGACATGAAGCGAATGGAGTACGGCAATTGGATTGTGATGCTGGTGTTTGCAATCGTCAATGTGATTCTGGGGATCCTGCTCATGTGCAATCCTTTTCAGTCTGCTGCCTTTTTGTTCAGACTGATCGGAATCGGATTGATTTTCAGCGGTGTGACAGATTGTTTTACAACCTGTTATTTTGCACGGAAAATAAAAAATTATCTGGAGAAGCTACAGGCGGTGGACAGTACTTACAAGGAAATTATTGACACGGGTGCACCGAAGGATGGGGAAAAAGATACGGCAAAGGATGTTTCAAAAAATGAAGCAAAGAATGCCGCGAAGGATGAAACGGAAGGGAAAAAAGGAGCAGAGCAGTGAATATTGCATCATTTTTATTGCCCAAGGCAGAGGTGGCATTTCTTCGTGATGATATGACCCTGCGCCAGGGGCTTGAGAAACTGCGCAGAAGCGGGTTTACAGCAGTGCCCGTAGTGGATGTGGAAGACAGGTATGTGGGAGTAATCAGCGAAGGGGATTTCCTTTGGAATATTATCTCACACAATAACTCGCTGGATGCCATTACGATGAAGAGTCTGGAACATATGGTAATCAGGGACATTCTGCAAAGCGGAAAAGTGGGAGCGGTCTGCATTGACACTGCAATGGAGGAATTGCTGGAGAGGGCCAAGCACCAGAATTTTGTTCCGGTTATCGATGACCGAAGTGTTTTTATCGGTATTATTACAAGAAGCGATATTATCAAGTACTTTTGTGACCGAAAAAACTGATGGCATCCGGAATTTCCGTGATGATAAATAAATTGGTAAAATATGAAAAATAAATGTAAGTGAGGTAGAGGTATGAAAAAGCTGGAAGATTATGTAGTGAGTATACCGGATTTCCCGGAGAAGGGGATTATATTCCGTGATGTAACGAGTGTATTGCAGGATGCGGAAGGTCTGCAGCTGGCAATTGATACCATGCAGGAAAAAATCAGGGATTTGGATTTTGATGTAGTGGTCGGACCGGAGTCCAGAGGATTTATATTTGGAACACCGATCGCCTATAATAATAAGAAACCGTTTGTGCTGATCAGAAAAGCGGGAAAGCTACCCAGAGAAACAGTTTCCGTTTCCTATGATCTGGAATACGGTCAGGCAACGATTGAGATGCATAAGGACAGTATTAAGCCCGGGCAGAAGGTTCTGATTGTGGATGATCTGATTGCAACGGGTGGCACCACGGAGGCAATGATTAAGCTGATTGAACAGCTTGGCGGTGAAGTGGCAGGTATTGTTGTCCTGATTGAACTTGCAGGATTAAAGGGACGGGAAAAGCTTTCCGATTATAGGCTGGAATCCGCCATCTGCTATCCTGGTAAATAAAGCAGATTATATGGAATGATTTTTCCCATGAACGGCAGAGAGGACAGGAATGATTTTCCCATGAAATTACGGCAGGGAGCATGGAGTGTCTATGGCAGAAGAGAAGAACGAGGTCATTTTTGACGACGGAAAAATAAGTGAATCCCATGAGTTTGTAAATCCCGATGATTTGTACCGGGAGCTTATTCAGCGTGTGCGTAAATATCATCCCAGCGATGATATTTCCATGATAGAAAAGGCTTACCGTGTTGCCAGTGAGGCGCATAAAAATCAGTTTCGTAAATCCGGTGAGCCGTATATTATTCATCCGTTGAATGTGGCGATTATTCTGGCGGATTTGGAACTGGATAAGGAAACCATCGTTGCAGGTATTCTTCATGATGTGGTGGAAGATACTGTGATGACGGAGGAGGACTTAAAAAGGGAGTTTGGCGAGGATGTGGCACTGCTGGTGGATGGCGTCACAAAGCTGGAGAAAATTCCTTTGTCGTCCGGAGCCGACCAGCCTGATGAAAAGCTGGAAATGCAGGCAGAGAATCTGCGTAAAATGTTTCTGGCCATGGCGAAGGATATCCGTGTCATTATGATTAAGCTGGCAGACAGACTTCATAACATGCGTACCTTGAAATATAAAACGCCGGAAAGTCAGAAGAGAATTGCCAGGGAGACGCTGGAAATCTACTGTCCGATTGCACAGAGACTGGGTATCAGTAAATTGAAAGTCGAACTGGATGATCTGTCGCTGAAATATCTGGAACCGGATGTTTACTATGACCTTGTCAATCAGATTGCCATGCGTAAAAGTGCCAGAGAACAGTACATCCAGAGCATTGTGGATGAAGTCAGCGAACACATTTCGAAGGCCGGTATCAAGGCGAAGGTAGACGGGCGTGTCAAACATTTTTTCAGTATTTACAAAAAGATGAAGAACCAGAATAAAACGCTGGATCAGATTTATGATTTGTTTGCCGTACGTATTATCGTGGACACAGTGAAGGACTGTTATGCGGCACTTGGTGTGATTCATGAGATGTATAAACCGATTCCGGGGAGATTTAAGGATTACATTGCCATGCCGAAGGCAAATATGTATCAGTCCCTGCATACAACGCTGATTGGGAGCAACGGGCAGCCTTTTGAAATACAGATTCGTACCTTTGAAATGCATAAGGCGGCGGAGTATGGTATTGCAGCCCATTGGAAATACAAGGAAGCCTCTGACGGCAAGAAAGTGGAAGCCCAGGAGGAAGAAAAGCTGGCCTGGCTGCGTCAGATTCTGGAATGGCAGCGTGATATGTCAGATAACAGAGAGTTTATGAATCTGTTGAAGAATGACCTGGATTTGTTCTCTGACAATGTATATTGTTTTACACCTACCGGAGAAGTGAAAAACCTTCCGGCGGGTTCCACACCGATTGACTTTGCCTACAGCATTCATTCTGCGGTCGGAAACAAAATGGTGGGAGCCAGAGTGAACGGCAAACTGGTGACGATTGACTATGAGATAAAAAACGGCGACCGGATTGAGATTATTACTTCCCAAAACTCCAAAGGCCCCAGCCGTGACTGGCTGAATATTGTCAAGAGTACTCAGGCAAAGAATAAAATCAACCAGTGGTTCAAGGCAGAGCTGAAGGATGATAATGTCATAAAGGGAAAGGATTTACTGGCAACCTATTGCAAGACGAAATCAATCAATTTGTCTGATTTGTTGAAACCGGAGTATATGGATGCCGTTATGCGCAAATATGGTTTCCGGGAATGGGATGCCGTGCTTGCGGCAATCGGTCATGGGGCCCTGAAAGAAGGGCAGATTGTCGGCCGGATGCAGGAACTTTACGAGAGAGACCACAAGAAGGAGCTTACCAATGAAGAGGTGCTTGCCAGCATCGCGGAGGCAAATGCGACAGCTGCGCAAAAGCCTGTGCAGATGAAGGCAAAGAGCGGTATTGTGGTAAGGGGAATTGCCGATTTGTCCGTGCGGTTTTCAAAGTGCTGTTCTCCTGTGCCGGGCGATGAAATTGTCGGTTTTGTAACCAGGGGAAGAGGTATCTCTATTCACAGGACAGACTGCGTCAATATGATGAACCTGCCGGAGATTGAGCGGGCAAGGCTCATTGATGCGGAGTGGGAAGCTCCGGAAAATACCGCTGAAAAGTATGTGGCTGAAATTAAGATTTTTGCGAATAACAGAAACGGTCTGCTTGCCGATATTTCAAAGGCATTGACTGAGAAGAATATCAATATTCTGACCATGAATACCAGAACCAGCAAGCAAGGGCTTGCAACCCTGCAGACTACTTTTGAAATCGGAAGCAGAGAGGAGCTCAACCGTGTGATTGACAAAATACGCGGCATTGAGAGCGTACTGGATATAGAGCGAACCACCGGCTAAAGAAAGGAATATAAATATGGGTGAAATCAAAATCGGGAGAATGGTGATGGGGGTCTGTCAGACCAACTGCTATTTCCTGTACAGGGACGGGGCGCATGATGCCATCGTGGTTGACCCTGCGGATAAGGGAGCAAATATTTATGGTGCTTTACAAAAAAACGGCTTTCGTGTGACGGGAATTCTTCTGACTCACGGGCATTTTGATCACATATGGGGGCTGGATGCCTTAAGAGATGCGGCGAATGCCGCCGCGGAAGCGGAAGGGCAGGAGCCCGTAAAGGTGTATGCTGGAGAAAATGAGAGAGAACTCCTGAAGAGCGCGGAGATGAATGTGTCGGCAGCCGCGGGACGTGCCTGTTCCACTTATGCGGATGTTTATGTTAAGGAAGGGCAGGAGATTACCCTGGCGGGGATGACTTGCAAGGTAATTGCCACACCGGGCCATACGGCGGGAGGTGTCTGCTATTACTTTGAGGAGGCAGGCTTCCTGGTGGCAGGAGATACTCTATTCGCCGAGTCTGTGGGAAGAACGGATTTCCCCACGGGAAGCATGAGTACTCTGGTGCGTTCCATTCAGGAAAAACTGTTTGTTTTGCCGGAGGAGACGAAAGTATACCCGGGGCATGGTGAAAGTACCACCATCGGGCATGAAAAGAAATATAATCCTTATTTCGGATAAGGGTGATAATCGAAGGTGATGGCTGTCGTCCCGGCTGTCACCTTTTTTGCGAAGAGGAGAAAAAAAGTGTTTGCAGTAGAAATCAACAGAGAAAATTATGAATATGATATTCAGGCGCTTGTCAAGTCTTTCTATCCGGAGGAACAGGTAGCTGTTCTGATTCCTGAGAGCAGAACCGACAAGCGGGCCGAACTTCAGGACAAGGTGAAAATTCGCCTGAATATTGAGGAAGACGGTGCGATGCTCAGTGTTGACGGCAGAGAGTATACCTGGAAAAAACTGGAAGGGGAAGACTACAAGGGCAGCATGAAACGCTTTTTATATGAAGTGCTGAGCCGGGAGACCGGAAAGAAACTACCCTGGGGGAATCTCATCGGTATCCGCCCGACCAAGATTGCTTACGGGCTTCTGGAAGAGGGAAAAATCAGGAAAGAGATTGTGGAACACTACCGTAAGGAGCATTATGTCAGCATAGAAAAGGCAGAACTGGCGGTGGACATTGCAGAGCGTGAGAGAACCCTTCTGGCGGATGTACATTGCGAAGCCGGTTACAGCCGAGGCTGTGGCGAAGCCGGTTACAGCCTTTATATAGGAATTCCCTTCTGTCCTACCACCTGCCTTTACTGTTCTTTCACTTCCTACCCCATAGCCGGGTTCCGGAAGCAGGTGGATGCCTATGTAGACTGTGTTATTAAGGAAATGGAGTTTGTAGCAGAGGAATTTCAGGGAAAAATTCTGGACAGCGTCTATGTGGGTGGAGGAACTCCGACCACTCTGGAGCCTGAACAGCTGGACAGGATGATTACCAGACTGAAAGAACTGTTTGATTTCTCCGCAGTGAAGGAATTTACGGTGGAAGCGGGTAGAGCGGACAGCATCACCGAGGAGAAGCTGCGCGTTCTTTACCGACATGGCGTGTCGCGTATTTCCGTGAATCCACAGACCATGAAACAGGAGACACTTGACTTGATCGGCAGGAAGGCAACCGTGGTACAGGTGGAGGAAGCATTTGCTCTGGCTCGGGAAATCGGTTTTGACAACATCAATATGGACCTGATTCTGGGGCTCCCCGGGGAGACGGAAGAGGATGTGCAGCGAACCATTGACCGGGTAGTAGAGCTTGCAACGGACAGCCTCACCGTGCATTCTCTCGCCATCAAGCGTGCTTCCAGGCTGAACCAATGGATTCAGGAAAACGGTGTTTCCATGCTGCGAAACACGGATGAAACGATGAAAATTGCGGCAGAAGGCGCTAAGAAGCTGGGGCTTATGCCCTATTATCTCTACAGACAGAAGAACATGTCCGGCAATTTTGAGAACGTGGGATATGCGAAAGAAGGAAAGTTTGGACTATACAATATCCTTATCATGGAGGAGCTTCAGACCATCGTAGCCCTGGGAGCAGGCAGCATCACTAAGCGGGTGTTCCCGGACGGTAGGATTGAAAGATGTGAAAACGTCAAGGATGTATCTCTCTACATCGAAAAAATTGATGAGATGATAGAGAGAAAGAGAAAGCTTTTTCAGGGTTGAGTGAGCTAATATCGGTGGGAAAACAAATGAAAAAAATTGCTTTGATTATGGAAAGTTGGAAGCGCTTTTTGACATATGCCTGGCCTGCAGGGATTCTGCAGAGACTTCATGAAACAAATGAGGATGTAAATCTCTATATTTTTAACAGTGCAGGCGGCTGGAGCAGGGATGAAAAGTATAGAGCAGGGGAAAACAATATTTTCCGCCTGCCTGATTTACGTGACTTCGATGGCGTGATTATAGATTTGAATAATCTGGAAGAGGAATCTGTCTACCGGGAAGTGGTGGACAGAGTGAGGGCATCCGGTACACCGGCAGTTTCCATTGCCAATGAAATCGACGGGTTTTATTATGTCGGCATCGATAATTATGCTGCCATGCGGGAAGTGATTGCACATCTGCATTGTCAGCATTCCTGCAGGCGTTTCTGGTTTGTGATGGGATCGGAATTGAATTATGAAAACAGACAGCGGACTGCTGCGCTTCGGGATTATGCGGCAGAGCATCAGCTCCCTTGTTCCGGGGAAGATTTTTATTTTGAAAGTTATGATTACCTTTGCGGTGTTCATGGTTTTGAAGAGTTGTTTCAAAAACATCGGGAGCTTCCCGATGCAATCATCTGTTGCAATGATAATATCGCAGTAGGGGTATGCGAGGCTGCGGCAAAGTACGGTTATCAGGCACCAAAGGATTTTCTTGTGACGGGTTTTGACAATTTTGATAAAGCCAGCTACTACAAACCGAATATATCAACGGTGGGGCATATTCGGGAAGAAGTGGGCTATCAATGTGCAGAACTGCTTCTGAAACTATGGGCGGGAGAGGAGGTTCCACGTTGCTGTTACACCGGTGTGGAGCACATTTTCTGGGAAAGCTGCGGTTGTCAGGACAGAGAGCCAATTGATGCCCGCAGTCATTTGAAATATCAGATCATGTACGGCATTGAGACGACACGGTTTGAGGAGGAAATTCTGGATCTGGATTATGAATTGATGCGGTGCGATACGGTGGCGGACATGATGAAGTGCATTCCGCAATGCATACCTGCAATGAAATGTGATGCCATGTATCTGGTCCTGGATAAGAATATGCAGGTATTTCAGGAATGTACGGATGCTTATTGCCATTCACGGAGAATCAATCAGGAGGAATTTTTAGAGACCGGTTATCCACAGGACATGCAGGTCAGATTTGCTTATGAGGACGGCAGGGTGGTAGATTGTGAGGATATGCGGATCAGCAGTATTTTCCCGTTATTCGATTACCCGGAGGGAGGAAAGGATTTCCTGTTTCTGCCGCTGCATTTCCGAAGTCGCACAGTGGGATATTTTGTGATTCGCAATGCAGTTTATCTGATGGAGAAGCAGTATCTTTTCCGGGTGACTAAGGCATTGATGGATGCCATGGAGAATCTTCATAAAAAGGAAATTCTGGAGTGCATGAATGAAACCTTATCAGATCTCTATATAAGGGATTCCATGACAGGTCTTTACAACCGGCTGGGCTTTCAGAGACTGGCAGAATCGTTCCTGCGGGAGACGCACACAAAGGGAAAGTCGGCGCTGCTTTTATTTATAGACCTGGATCGCTTGAAATACATTAATGATAATTTTGGGCATGCCTATGGAGACTCTGCGATTGCCACGGTAGCCGGTGCAATTTTGAAGCATTGTGCGGGAAAGGCCGTCCCGGCACGAACTGGAGGAGATGAATTTGTTGTGATTCAGGAGGATTCCGGAGAGACAGACAGGCAGAAGCTGATGGAAGAATTGCGCAGGGAAGTCCGGGAACGGGGAATAGAGAAACAGATGCCGATTGAGATTACTATCAGTATCGGAGTATGTGTGATGAATCCATATAATGCGGAAACACTGGAGGAGTGTGTCAAAAAAGCGGATGCCATGATGTATGAGGAGAAGACTGCAAAAAAAGCCACACGAACCGGGTGAGAGGGGCAGGAAACGGAACATTGGAATCTTTTGAGTGTTGTAATCCACAGAACGCTGAAATCCATGAAGTGAATATTGACAGTAGCGCAGAAAAAAAGTATCATATATTAGATAAAAACCAGAAAGAGGAAGAATCATGGCACTTAGTAAGAAGCCTGTTACAGGCATGAAAGATATTCTGCCGGAGGAGATGCAGATTCGCGACTACGTAATCGGCGTCATCAAGGAAACCTACGGTAAATTCGGCTTTACTTCCATTGAGACACCCTGCATGGAGAACATTGCAAATCTGACCAACAAGCAGGGCGGAGACAACGAGAAGCTGATATTCAAGATATTAAAAAGAGGAGAGAAGCTGAACGTTGCAGAAGCTGCCACGGAAGAGGAAGTGGTGGACGGCGGTCTGCGTTATGACCTGACAGTACCACTTGTGCGCTATTACTCCAACAATGCGGCAAATCTTCCCTCCCCGTTTAAGGCATTGCAGATGGGAAACGTGTGGCGTGCGGACAGACCCCAGAGAGGGCGATACCGTCAGTTCATGCAGTGCGATATTGATATTCTCGGAGAGCCTTCCAATCTGGCGGAAATTGAGCTGATTCTGGCAACCACCACAACCCTTGGAAAACTGGGCTTCAAGGGATTTGAAATCCGTATCAATGACAGAAAGATTCTGAAGGCCATGGCTGCTTACAGCGGTTTTCCCGAGGAGTCTTACGACAGCGTCTTTATCACGCTGGACAAGATGGATAAGATTGGTCTGGAAGGCGTGGAGTCAGAACTGCTGGAGAAAGAGTTCGGCAAGGAATGTGTTGACAAATATCTTGATTTGTACCGGAACCTGGAACAGCAGGAGAATGGTGTGGCATATCTGTCAGAGACGCTGAAGGATGTACTGGAGCCGGATGTGGCAACAGGCCTGCAGGAGATTATTGACAGTGTCAGCGCAACCAAGTCTTCTGACTTTAAGATGGTGTTCGATGCAACTCTTGTACGTGGGATGTCTTACTACACCGGAACCATTTTTGAAATTGCGCTTCCCGGCTTTGGCGGCAGCTGCGGCGGCGGTGGCAGATATGACAAGATGGTGGGTAAATTCACGGGTCAGGATGTACCGGCATGCGGATTCTCCATCGGATTTGAACGTATTATCATGTTGCTGATGGAAAGCGGCTTTAAGGTGCCTGCAAAGTATAAGAAGGTTGCCTATCTGATTGAGAAGGGTGTCGGCGGCAAGAGATTGTGTGAAATTATTGCGCAGGCGCAGGAAGCCCGTCAGGACGGCACGCAGGTGCTGGTTGCCCGCATGAACAAGAACAAGAAATTCCAGAAGGAGCAACTGACCGCAGAGGGCTACGAGGACTTTGTGGAGTTTTATGCGGAAGAACTGAAAAGATAAACGAAAGCAGGAAAGAAAAGGAAGACCGGAAACAATAGGAAAAAGGAAATAATAGGAAAACCGAAAACAAAATAAGGTCGGAAACATAGAAGGAAGAAGGTAAAGGTAATGGTTCAGTCCAGAACACATAATTGTAATGAACTCAGAATCGGCAATGCAGGCGAGAGAGTGACGCTTGTGGGTTGGTTCGAGAATATGCGTAAAGTCAGCAAGAATCTGGGGTTCGTAATCTTGCGCGATTTTTACGGCACCACCCAGCTGGTTGTGGAGACTGAGGAAATGATGGCTGTCATGGATGGCATCAATAAGGAGTCCACCATCTCCGTTGAGGGTGTTGTCAGAGAGCGTTCCAATAAAAACAAGGAGCTTCCTACCGGAGAAATCGAGGTGGTTCCCGATAAAATCGAGATTTTGGGAAAGTGTATCTACAATGCGCTTCCTTTTGAAATCAATCAGTCCAGAGAGGCGGATGAGAATGCCCGCCTGAAGTATCGTTATCTGGATTTACGCAATCCGAATATGAAGAAAAACATTGTTATGAGAAGTCAGATTGTGGCAGAACTTCGTCAGAGAATGAATGCGTTGGGATTCATGGAAATTACCACTCCCATTCTGACTTGTTCTTCTCCTGAAGGTGCGAGAGATTATCTGGTACCTGCCAGAAATCATCCGGGTAAGTTTTATGCACTGCCTCAGGCTCCTCAGCAGTTTAAACAGATTCTGATGGCATCCGGCTTTGACCGTTATTTCCAGATTGCCCCCTGCTTCAGGGATGAAGATGCCAGAGCGGACCGTTCTCCCGGTGAGTTCTATCAGCTGGATATGGAGATGGCTTTTGCTTCCCAGGAAGATGTCTTTTCCGTGGTGGAGCAGGTGCTGCCCCCTGTATTTGAAAAGTACGGCATTTACAAAGAAGCTTCCAAGGCACCGTTTGTACGGATTCCTTATCTTGAGGCAATGGATAAATACGGTTCCGATAAACCCGACCTTCGCATTGACCTGACGCTGACAGATGCGACAGAGGTGATGGCTGACTGTGGATTCGGACCTTTTGAAGGACAGACTGTAAAGGCTATTGTAGTGGATGGATTTACCGCTACCCGCAAGCAGATTGATGCAATCTGCGCAGAGGTTGAGGTGCAGACAGCACGTAAGGCATTCTGGTTCAGACTGGATGAAAACGGAGAGTTTGTGGGAGGTATTTCCAAGTTCCTGCAGGAGCGCAAGGAGGCTGTCATCGCAGCTCTTGGCCTGAAAAAGGGCGATTTTGTCGGTCTGGCGGCAGGCAAGAAGCTTGAGGCGCAGAAGACCGCCGGCGTGCTCCGTAAGCTTTTGGGCGCAGCAAGCGAGAAGCACATGAAAAAGGATTGCTATGAGTTCTGCTGGATTGTGGATTTCCCTATGTATGAAATCGGTGAGGAGTCCGGTCAGCTGGAGTTCTGTCATAATCCATTCTCCATGCCCCAGGGCGGTATGGATGCCTTGACCAACAAAGAGCCTTTGGAGATTCTGGCTTATCAGTATGACCTGGTGTGCAACGGCGTGGAACTTTCCTCCGGAGCAGTGAGAAACCATGACCCGGAGATAATGATTAAAGCATTTGAACTGGTTGGACTTGGCGAGGAGGATGTGAAAGCAAAATTCCCTGCCATGTATAATGCATTCTGCTATGGTGCACCGCCACATGCAGGCATTGCGCCCGGTGTTGACCGTATGATTATGTTAATCTGCGGCGAGGATAGTATCCGTGAAATCATTCCGTTCCCCATGAACAAGAATGCAATGGATATCATGATGGGTGCGCCGGGAACCGTTGAGCAGAAGCAGCTGGATGAGCTGCATCTTGCCATTACCGCAAAACCGGAAGCTTAGACAAGAATAAGAAGCAGTGTGTCAGGCGGAAGTATATGCGGAATGCCGGGTGCAGATGTTGGCGGAATATATAGTAAAAGGAACGGGCTGCCGTGTGTCTTTGCGGCAGCCTTTCATATGTAAAGAGATTTATTTGCGGCATGTTGTGTTATGAAATAAGATGTTACTGCGCAGGGATGGGAATATGGATGTGCGTATCTATTTGCTGGATTTGAAAAATTTGAGACAGCAGGAATTGCTGGATGAGTTTTTAGCAGCTGCACCTTTGCGGGTCGATGAAGAGCGCCGCAGGAAAGCGGAGAAAATTCGAAATCCCCGCGGTCGTGCCGTCAGCCTTGGAGCAGGCCTGCTTTTGCAAAGGGCTGTGGCAGATTTCGAGGGCGGCGACTTGGGAGTGCACGACTTTGGTAGTATGCCGCCAACAGCACTGTCGGAGGAACTGTGTGCTCCGGAAATCTTTCAGCTATCCGTGCGGGAACTTATGGACCGGGTGAAAGAACCTATTGGTTTGGGATACCGATATGGGGAGCTGGGCAAGCCGTATTTCAAAAATGTTCCTTTGTATTTTAATCTGTCCCATTCGGGAGACTTTGTCCTCTGCACTGTGTCAAAGCAGGAAATTGGCGCAGATATTCAGAAAATTGGCAAGAGCGAGGTAATGCGTACTGCCGAGCGCTTTTTTGCAGAAGGAGAACTTGTAGCTTTGCAGACCTGCCGGAGTGCCAAGGAGAGAACAGAACTGTTTTACAGGCTATGGTCGAAAAAGGAAGCATATGGCAAGCTGACGGGAAAGGGTATCGCGGAAGCAATTTCGGAAAATATGCAATGCAAAACAGAAGTAGAGTGGCTGACATTTGAAGTACCCGAAGGATATGCAGCGGCTGTATGCCAGAAGAAATTTGCTATTTCTCAAAAGAGAGGGTACAGAGAAGGAAAAATTTGATATATACCCATAAGTTCCAGCGAAACAAGGGTATATGAAGAGAAAATCTTGATATATACCCTTCTGACCGTATGGATGAATAAGAAGTATATTTCTGATAGAAGAAAACGAGGGAAGCAACAAGAAATAATCAGAGAAACAATAAGAAAGAAACAATAAGAAACAAGTAAAAAGAAAGAAACAGGAGTAATCACATGGGAAGATTGATGAAGTATCTGAAGGGTTACAAGAAAGAATCCATTCTCGCGCCACTATTTAAGCTGCTGGAAGCTTTCTTTGAATTGCTGGTTCCCCTTGTTATGGCAAGTATCATTGACAGGGGAATTGCCGATTCGGACATGGGCTACATCGGAAAGATGGGTCTTTGTCTGATTACGCTGGCGGTGGTTGGTTTGGTCAGTTCCATTACTGCCCAGTTTTTTGCGGCAAAGGCTGCGGTGGGATTCTCCACAAAGCTGCGCCAGGCACTGTTTGATCACATCCAGGGATTGAACTTTACCAATATTGACAAGGCGGGTACATCCACGATGATAACCCGCATGACCAGCGACATTAACCAGGTGCAGTCCGGTGTCAACATGGTACTTCGTCTGTTCCTCCGCTCACCGATTATCGTGTTCGGAGCTATGATTATGGCATTTACCATTGATGTAAAGAGTGCGCTGATTTTCGTGGTGGCGATTCCTTTGCTTGCAGTGGTGGTTTTCGGCATTATGATGTGGACAATGCCGCTGTACAAGAAAGTACAGGCAGGGTTGGATAAGGTGCTGGGGGTTACCAGAGAGAATCTGACCGGTGTCCGTGTCATCCGGGCTTTCCATAAGGAAGAGGAGGAAGAGGAGAAATTTAAGAAGTACACGGGGGCACTGGCGGACAGTCAGATTTTTGTGGGAAAAATCAGTGCCGTGATGAATCCGGTAACATACGTGATTGTAAACGGTGCAATCATTGCTTTGATTTACACCGGAGCCATCCAGGTCAACGTTGGAAATCTGACACAGGGTGAAGTCATTGCCATTATCAACTATATGTCACAGATTCTGGTGGAACTGGTGAAGCTGGCGAATCTGATTATCACGATTACCAAGGCACTGGCATGTGCCGACCGTGTGGCGGGAGTATTTGAGATTCAGAATGAAAGCACGGACGCATTGTGTGAGGCTTATGATGTGAAATGCGGCAGAGGAGAAGCAGAGACCGAGAAACTTGCAGAGCCCGGCAAGGCATCAACTCCCTTCTTACAGTTTGACCATGTGTCCCTGACCTATGCGGGCGCGGGCGCAGAGACCTTGCATGATATGAATTTTAGTGTCAACAGGGGAGAGACGGTCGGCGTTATCGGAGGTACCGGCTCCGGCAAAACATCATTGGTAAATCTGATTCCCGGATTTTATCCTGCTACGGAGGGAGCTGTTCTCCTGGAGGGACAGGACATCAGAAGGATGCCGGAGGAGGAACTTCGGAATCGTATCGGCGTGGTGCCGCAGAAGGCGGTTCTTTTCAAGGGAACCATCCGCAGTAATCTGCAGTGGGGAAAACCGGATGCCACAGAGGAAGAGATGTGGGAGGCAATTGACATAGCCCAGGCAAGAGAAGTTGTGGAAGGCAAAGAAGGCAAGCTGGATGCAAAGGTAGCCCAGAGCGGTAAGAATCTCTCCGGCGGACAGCGTCAGAGACTTACCATTGCAAGAGCATTGGTGAGAAAGCCCGAAATTCTGATACTGGATGACAGTGCCTCCGCCCTGGACTATGCAACGGATGCAAAATTGAGAGCAGCCCTGAAAAAGCTGGAGGGCAGTACAACCACCTTCATCGTGTCTCAGAGGGCATCCACCATCCGGCATGCGAACAAGATTATTGTGCTGGATGACGGTGAGATGGCAGGCATCGGAACACACGAGGAACTTTTGGCAGGCTGCGAGGTTTACCGGGAAATCTATTATTCCCAGTACCCGGAGGAGCGGCTGAAGGCGGCAAGGGAGCAGAAGGGAGGTGACGGCAATGGCAGACAGTAAGAAGGCAAAGCAGGCACAGTCGGAAGCAAAGAAAGCGGCCCAGATGGAAACTCTGAAGCAGGTGTTGAACTATATCAGAAAATACTGGTTCCTCGTCGGACTTTCAATATTATTGGCGGCCGTGACCGTTATTCTCACTTTGTATGTACCTATTCTGACGGGAGATGCGGTGGATCTGCTGCTGGGAAAAGGAGCCGTGGATTTTGGCGCGGTTTTTGCAATCATGAGAAAAATTGCACTGGCTATGGTGATTACGGCCGTAGCTCAGTGGGTGATGAATACCTGTAATAACCACATCACTTATCACGTGGTAAAGGACATTCGTGAGGATGCTTTTCATAAACTGGAACAGCTGCCCTTAAAATATCTGGACGCTCATGCTTACGGCGATATCGTAAGCCGTGTTATAGCGGATGTGGACACCTTTGCGGATGGTCTGCTCATGGGATTTACCCAGCTGTTTACCGGGGTGCTGACGATTCTTTGCACATTGGGATTCATGCTGGTTACGAATATTCCCATCGCGCTGGTGGTGGTATGCATTACCCCTGTGTCCTTTCTGGTGGCGAGATTTATCGCAACTAAAACTTTTTCCATGTTTAAAGTCCAGTCCGAGACAAGGGGAGAACAGACTTCGCTGATTGAAGAAATGGTGGGCAACCAGAAAATCGTGAAGACCTTTTCCAGAGAGGAAGCTGTGAAGGAAGAATTTGCGGAAATTAATGGCAGACTGCAGAAGTGTTCCTTAAAGGCAATCTTCTTTTCGTCCATTACCAATCCTGCAACCCGTTTTGTCAACAGTCTGGTATATGCGGGAGTTGGTATTTTCGGTGCATTCGTTGCAATCCGCGGCGGCATCAGTGTGGGAAGATTATCCTGTTTCCTGAGTTATGCAAATCAGTATACAAAGCCTTTTAACGAAATATCCGGAGTGGTGACGGAACTTCAGAATGCGCTTGCCTGTGCCGCGCGTATTTTTGAACTGATTCACGAGGAGCCTCAGGTTCCGGACAGCGAGAATGCTCTTGTACTGAAGGATGCGCAGGGCAATGTTAAGCTGGAAAACGTGTATTTCAGCTATGTTCCTGACAAAAAGCTGATTGAGAACTTTAATCTGGAGGTGAAGCCGGGGCAGCGTGTTGCCATCGTGGGTCCTACCGGCTGCGGAAAAACCACGGTTATCAACTTGCTGATGCGTTTCTACGATGTGGACAACGGAAAAATTATGGTGGATGGCACCGACATCCGGGATATCACAAGAGGAAGCCTGCGAACCAGCTATGGTATGGTATTGCAGGAGACCTGGCTGCGAGCCGGAACAATTCGCGACAATATCCGTATGGGAAAGCCGGACGCCACGGATGAAGAGGTGGTGAAGGCAGCAAAGGCAGCTCATGCACACAGCTTCATCAAGCGTCTGTCGGAGGGATATGATACGGTGATTACGGAAGATGGCGGCAGCCTCTCCCAGGGACAAAAACAGCTTTTATGTATTGCGAGAGTTATGCTGTGCCTGCCGCCCATGCTGATTCTGGACGAGGCAACCTCCTCCATTGATACAAGAACTGAGCTGAAAATTCAGAATGCTTTTGCAACCATGATGGAGGGCAGAACAAGCTTTATCGTTGCCCACAGATTATCCACCATTCAGGAGGCTGACATCATCCTTGTGATGAAGGACGGAAACATCATTGAGCAGGGCAGCCATGAAACACTGCTCGCAAAAGGCGGCTTCTACGCAATGCTATACAATTCACAGTTCGCAGGCTAGCCATGAGCAGGGCGTCAGGCATATACAGACATGCGACGCGAGCTTGCTCGCAGAAGCGTGTCTGTATATGCCTGAACATCGTGCGAAGCACGTGGTCCGGTGAATAGCGAAGCAATTTGCCGGACGCGCCCTGCGGAGA
>CAMEDC010000025.1 GCA_945913255.1 uncultured Lachnospiraceae bacterium | reverse complement strand
ACTGGGGAGCTCTGGTTGAACCCTGTCTTGCATGACCGGTTCCTTTCTGTCTCCAGGGCTTTCTTCCGCCGCCGGATACCTCAGAACGGGTCTTTGCCTTCTGGGTTCCCTGACGATTGTTTGCAAGCTGCTGTACAACTGCCATGTGTACCAGGTGCTCGTTAACTTCTACACCGAATACTGCATCGTTTAATTCGATTGTACCAACTTCCTTGCCTTCCATATTATAAACAGATACGCTTGCCATCTGATTGGTCCTCCTTTCGCACTAAACTATGCCTCGACCTTTGTGGTCTCTTTGATGGTTACTAATGCTTTCTTGGGTCCGGGTACTGCACCCTTTACAAGAAGCAGATTCTTTTCAGCATCTACTCTTACAACTTCAAGATTCTGAACGGTTACCTTTACGCAACCCATATGTCCGGGCATTCCTTTTCCCTTGAACACACGGCTGGGGGAAGAACATGCACCGTTGGAACCCTGATGACGATGGAACTTGGAACCGTGCTTCATGGGTCCTCTGTGCTGTCCCAGTCTCTTGATTGCGCCCTGGAATCCTTTTCCCTTGGAGATTGCGGAAGCATCAATCTTGTCACCTTCTGCGAAGATGTCAGCTTTGATTTCTGCACCCAGGGTGTATTCCTCAGCATTCTCAAGCTTGAGCTCTCTGATATATCTCTTGGCACTTACGCCGGCCTTCTTGAAGTGGCCTGCCTGAGCCTTGTTAACACCATGTCTGTGGATAACTTCCTTCTTACCGCTTGCATCCTTGTTAACAATCTTTTCTTTCTTGTCTACGAATCCGACCTGAACTGCGCTGTAGCCATCGTTCTCTACTGTCTTAACCTGCGTTACCACACAGGGGCCAGCCTGAAGAACCGTTACAGGAACCAGAACGCCGTCTTCATTGAAGATTTGAGTCATTCCGACTTTGGTTGCCAAAATTGCTTTCTTCATTTTTCCTCTCTTTCTGCCATAAATGGCTTTCTACATAGCGGACCACGCGGTTACCGTTGCGTCATAACCGTAAAGAGCTTTGCTCCTTTCCCCGTCTTGGCACAGGGAGTGTTCTTACGTCTAGTAGAGGTTTTTATTGTTTTTGATTACTTCGTTTTCATTTTGATATCAATGTAAACACCTGCAGGCATCTCCAGTCTCTGCAATGCATCAACCGTCTTCTGGGTAGGTGCAATGATATCGATAAGTCTCTTATGAGTTCTCTGCTCGAACTGCTCTCTGGAATCCTTGTACTTGTGTACGGCTCTCAGAATGGTAACAACCTCTTTCTTTGTAGGAAGGGGCACAGGTCCGCTTACCTCAGATCCGGTTTTCTTTACAGTTTCGATGATTTTCTTAGCAGATGCATCCACAAGCTGATGCTCATAAGCCTTAAGGGTAATTCTCATTACTTGACTTGCCATAAAAAAAGTCGCCTCCTTTTCGCACTTTTAAGTTCTAAGTACGACAAGCGGTGACTGTACACTCTCCCGTGTGTGTCCTAAACCCTTACGCAACTAACTCGGATTTTCATTCTTTCACACGTCGTTTCTGCGCATCGCAGACTCTAGCTTGGTACAGTGACTTGTCGTCAGTTTTCTAACTTGACATTCGCTCCACGGAAAACCTGCTTATCATTGCTGATAATCAGCAACCTCACGCTTCACAGCTATCATGCCACAGCAATTGATAGTATACAAGGAAGTTTCTTACTTTGCAAGAGTTTTTTATGTTTTTTTGTATTTTTTTCAGTACAATTTTTACTCACTTTACTCCGTGTGATAAATCCGATATAATCAAGTTACATTATATATAGAGAAGAAAAGGAAATCAATATGTGGATTGCAGATCATTGGAAAGATTATGAAGTGTTGGATACTTCTAACGGCGAAAAGTTGGAAAGATGGGGAGATTATATCCTGGTGAGGCCGGATCCCCAGGTCATCTGGAATACACCTCACGAGCACAAGGGCTGGAAGAACAAGAACGGACACTATCATCGCAGCACCAAAGGCGGCGGTGAGTGGGAATTTTTCAACTTGCCGGACGAATGGACCATAGAGTACCCTCTGCCCTGTCTGGCAGCTTCCGTCCGGAATGATTCCTGTCATAGTGCCATTATGCCTGCTACTGCCGCCAATGCACTCACCTTTCATTTAAAACCTTTCAGCTTCAAACATACAGGGCTCTTTCCGGAACAGGCTGCTAACTGGGACTGGTTTTCCGGAATGATTCGCCGTGAAAAGGAGAATCGTCCGGCGGACAAGCCCATAAAGGTGCTGAATCTCTTCGCTTATACCGGTGGTGCTACTCTGGCTGCTGCCGCTGCCGGGGCTTCCGTCACACATGTGGATGCTTCAAAGGGCATGGTTGGCTGGGCAAAAGAAAACGCGGTCAGCTCCGGGCTTTCGGATGCCCCCATCCGCTGGCTGGTGGATGACTGTGTCAAATTCGTGGAGAGAGAAATCCGCCGTGGCAACAAATACGATGGAATCATCATGGATCCTCCTTCCTACGGAAGAGGTCCCAAAGGCGAAATCTGGAAAATAGAGGAGAGCATCTGGCCGTTTATCGAGCTGACAACACAGATTCTCTCAGAGGATGCTCTGTTTTTCCTGATTAATTCCTATACAACCGGTCTGCAACCCGCTGTTTTGTCCTATATGCTCAACACAGCCGTTGCAAAACGCTTCGGCGGCCAGGTTGAAGCAGATGAAATCGGTCTTCCCGTCCTGGAATCCGGTCTTGTCCTGCCCTGCGGTGCATCAGGGCGCTGGCACAGATAACTGTTTACAGCACATACTTCTTCAGCACCGGTACTTTTCGCAGAATCCATGCCGCAAAGACAGCCGGCAGGAATGCCGCCAGAAAAAATACCGGCAGAGATACCCAGACACTGAAGACCAGCGGTGAAATATGTAAAAATTTATAGTAGATATTCAGGAATACCGGATGAATCAGATAGACAGCAAAGCATAACGCTCCTGCTTTCTCCCAGAATCCGGTATTTCTTTTTACCGGCTCCCGGCTCTTCTTCACCGGAGCCCCGCTCTTCTTTGCCGGCTCCCGATTCTTCTGACACGTCAGTCCCCAGCTGAACAGAATCAGTGCCAAAGCCACCGTAAAGGGATAATTATATGCCATTTGTACCTTGTATTCTCCGAATATACGGCTGAAGGTCATTCCGATTGCTAAAATTACAACAGGCACTGCAAACATACAACCGTTTCCGGGACGCTTTTGCTCTCCGGGATACTTTCGTAATTCTGATTGTTCCAAAGCTGCCTCTTCCGCGGAAAGCTTCCTTCCACGAATCGCAAACAGATAACCGCATATATAATAGAAGAAATAGATTCCGCCGTCAGGCAGTACATGCATCCATTCCAGCGTAAGCAGTTTCTTCACAAAAGGAAGAATACTGCTTCCCAGAAGCAACACCGCAAGGAAAACATACACTGCGGAAAGCGGCACTTTTTTCAAAAGATATTTTATTGCGGGAGTCAGCAGGTACAAAAGAAGTACCAGATACAGATACCACAGATGCGACCAGCTTCTGCCCTGAAGCACCATGAGAATGCTCTCCAATATCATCCCCGGCCGGAAGGTCTTTTCCACCGCCACAAGTTCCATGCAGGCATAAGGTATCCCGAACAGAAATAATGCCAGCAGAATTCGCCTGCAATATTTTGTCAGCATCTGTCGAAATGGCAATTCTCTTTCCGGGTTTAAAAACAAATATCCCGAAATCAGCACAAAAACAGGAACGCACCAGCATACCAAATCCAGTACAACCAAGAAAAACCGTTTTTCCATCCGATATCGGCTCATATCCGTGACATCCATGATACCGGTCACTGTATGGAGCAGCACAACCGCACAGGTGGCCGCAACTCGCAATCTATCCAGAAAATTTTCCCGCTTCTTTACACTCATTTTCAAAATTCCTCAGCTTCAGAATGACCTTACAAAAATTCTTCTATATAAAATTTCTATATAAAATAAAGTATAAACACCACCGCATCCCCGCGCAAGGGCTTTCAGAAATCTCTAAGGTAAACTTAAGAATCCTTAACACTATCTTAACGCCCTTTTGTTGCACCGCAAATGTCTTTTATTATATAATGGAGTCACGAAACAACACCAGAGGAAAGGCATTTTTATGTTTAAAAAACTACCCACCCTGCCAAAATTACAACAACACCTTCTCAGTCTGCTCGTCTCCGTTTCGGGCATAGTATGTTCCATTGTCCTCTCTTATGCATACTATCTGATTGATACGAATTCCGTAAATATTGCATTGATATTTATTTTTTTCCTGATCTTGGTTTCCTGCAATACCGTAGGTTACCTCTATGGAATTGTCTGCTCTCTCATTGCAGTACTTTGTTTTAATTATATGTTTACTTATCCCTTTTTCACTCTGAACTTTTCCATCAGCGGCTACTTCATCGGCTTTCTCTGCATGACAGCCATTACCGTCCTGATCAGCACCCTAACCTCTCACCTGATGATACAATCCAATCTTGCCGCAGAGCGGGAGCATCAGCTTGCAGAAGCGGAGATGGAAAAAATGCGTGCCAACCTTCTGCGTGCCATCTCTCACGATCTGCGCACACCGCTCACCGGAATTATCGGCAACAGTCTGACCTATCTTGAAAATCAGGGACATCTGACAGAAGACGAAAAGGCAGATGTAGTCAGAAATATCTACGAAGATTCTTCCTGGCTTATCAATATGGTAGAAAACCTGCTGACCGTCACAAGAATCGGCGAAAACAACCTGACAATCACCACAAGTGAAGAATCTCTGGAAGAAGTTGTCGGAGAAGCTCTTCAGAAGATGGGAAAACGACATCCCGAATGTGTCATTCACGCAAAAATACCCGACGAATTCATTATGCTCCCCATGGATGCGGTACTCATTGAGCAGGTCACCATAAACCTTCTGGAAAACGCTCTGCTGCATTCCGGCAGTTCGGAGCCCATTGATTTCATCGTGGAAAACAGGCCGCAGGAAGTTGCCTTTATCGTGAGGGATTACGGGCACGGAATTCCAAAACATATGTTAAACAATCTGTTCAGCGGCACCCCCAGCAGCACCTTAGAAGCGGATGTACATAAAGGAATGGGCATCGGTCTTGTCATCTGCAAAACAATTATCGATGCGCATTGCGGAACCATTTCCGGACGCAACCATGAACACGGAGCGGAGTTTACATTTACCCTTCCGAAGAAAAAAGAAGAAAGGCTGCCTGAAGAAGGCAGAGTGTGACATTATGGCCGCCAAAACTCAGGTTTTATTAATTGAAGACGATAAAAGCATTGCCTCCTTTATTACCACTTCCCTGAGCGGAAACGGATACAGGGTCATACACGCTCTGGACGGAAAAGAGGGCTTAAGCCTTGCCGCTTCGAACTGTCCCGATATCATTCTGCTGGATCTGGGATTGCCGGACATTGACGGCTGTGAGATTCTGAAAGAGCTGCGCACCTGGTGCAGTGTTCCTGTCATCGTCATATCGGCCCGCACCAGGGAGCAGGACAAGGTGAATGCCCTTGATCTGGGTGCCGACGACTATATTGCCAAACCCTTCGGCACCGCAGAACTGATGGCACGTATCCGCACCTCTCTGCGCCACAGCTATACTGCGTCACCCGAAAAGGTATACCGCGCGCAAGGTCTGGAAATTCATTTTGAAAAACGACTTATCCTGCTTAACGGTGAGGAAATTCATCTGACCCAGATAGAATACCAGCTGCTGACTCTTCTCGCAGAAAACTCCGGGCGCGTTCTGACCTATCATTATATCATGAATGCCATCTGGGGGCCGTACATGGACAGCAACAATCAGATTTTACGGGTAAACATGGCAAATATCCGCAGAAAAATTGAGGTAAATCCTGCACAACCCAGATACGTCTTTACAGAAGTGGGTATCGGTTACCGCATGTTGGAAAATGAAAGCATCTGACGCATATGTGCCAGATGCTTTTTCGTCTGTGAAACCTACTTCATGGAATAAAACAATTCCAATATTTCCTCCTCTTTCAGGTATCCCTGATACTCCACCAATACACCGTCCTCAAAAATAAGTCCAAACTGGATGCCGCCTTCCCCGTCCGGCTTTGGAAGCTTACTCTTCCAATCTTCCTTTGCCGACAGGACAGGTGTTTCCAACCCAATAAACATATCACCGGCATTCCAATCCGTCTCTGTAATATTCAGCCACAAATTCTTCTCCCCACTACTGCACAGCAGCGTCAGCCGGTCTTTTCCGTCCCCCGCATTTCTGCAGCGGGCATATACGGGTTTGTATCCATCCGGGAGTCTGTCCGGTACATATGTCCCCAGTCCCTCAAGACCTTCTGCTTCTTCCCAGGTTATTTCTTCATATTCCTCTGCCTTGGCACTCTCCTGCTCCGGGATTTCTGTCCCCATCTCGGTCATCTGCTTATAATCGTCTATACTATCAGTTACCCGGATTCCTCCAGTTAATTCCTCATCAGTCGCCTCTGCAGACACACGCGGCTGTATATCAATCCATTCAGGCTCTGTCGCTTCCTGACTATCTTCTATTGCCCCGTAAGTTCCCGCATCTTCTACCATCGCTGCTTCCGGTGCTGCTCCTTCCGCAGGATTTTCCATCGCCGACTCAGTATTCCCGGCAATCCCGGTAATGCTCACTTTATCTGCCGAATCCGAGGATTGGGCTGTACCGGCAAAAGGAGTTTCCGAAAGATACCACATCCCCCAGAACGCTGTTCCCAACACACATAAACACAGGCATGCTGCCAAAGCCTTTCCATGTCTTTGCACAAATCTGTAAACAACTGCCTTTCCCTGTTTTCTCTCGCTGCGCTCCAAAAGATCCTCATCCACTCCTGACAACGCCTCCAGAATCCGAAGGGCATCTTCCTGTTTCTTTTCCATCTGTTTCCGACTCATAGCACGATACCCTCCTTTTCCAAATATTGCTTCAGTTTTGCCCTCGTACGAAACAGGCTTGTTTTCACCGTATTCAGTTTCATACCGTACCGTCTGGCAATCTCACTGTATTCTTCCACATACCAGTACCTTCTCAGGAATACGTTGCACTCCTGCTCCGGCAGTTCCCGCAGGAATCTGTTCAACAGTCTTTCCAGTTCCCCGGCACAAACCGCGTCCTCCACAGTATGGGAATCCGGCACACACTCTGCCAGTTCATCCAATGCAAACATCATCTCTCCACTTCCACGTTTCACCGTATGCTTCCCCTTCCATCTGTCCAGAGAGAGATTTCGTGTAATCGTACCCAAAAAGAGTGCCAGTTTCCCGGGTCTTTCGGGTGGAATGGCATTCCAGGCACGCAGCCAGGTATCATTGACACACTCATCGGAATCCTCTCTGTCATACAGAATGTTCCAGGCAATGCTGTAACAATATCTTCCATAAGTCTTTTGAGATTCTTCAATGGCCTTTTCCTCTCTGGCCCAGTATAAATCCAAAATTTCCGAATCCTTCAAGTTTTTTCCTCCCTCATTTGCTTCTTCTTTTACAGACGATATTTTCCGAAACAAGTTTCACCAAAAAGCAAAAAGCAGGTTGTGCACCTGCCTTTTGCTGTCCGATATTCCTGATATTCTCTTACATAAGAGGCGCAAAAATTCTCATAATTCTTCCCATCAGTCTGTCTCTTAATTTTAATTTTTTATAGTCTGCTGTTGTAATTTCAATGCATTTTACCAGAGTATCCTGCACATCCTGTTCAATAACATCCACCTGAGAATTCCGAAACAGGATCACACCGCATTCAAAATGATGATACAGGCTTCGATAGTCCAGATTGACCGTTCCCACCACTGCCTTTTCCCCATCGGACACGAATACTTTTGCATGTACAAAACCGGGTTCATATTCGCAGATCCTCACTCCGGCTTCCAGCAGTTCATTGTAGTATGTCTTTGCCAGCGCAAAAGCATATTTCTTGTCCGGCACATGGGGCATGATAATCACTACCTCCACACCTCGCTGCGCCGCATACTTCAGTGCCACCAGCATCTGATAATCCAGAATCAGGTAAGGCGTCATGATATGTACATAGGTATGTGCCGTGTTGATGATATCCATATAGACTCTCTCTCCGACACGATCGGGCCCCAGCGGCATCACACTGTAGGGAATCACATACCCATCCTTCTTCACAGTCCCATCCGACGGATGCACATATTTCTCATAGGTGTCTTCCTGTCGTTCCGATACATTCCACATTTCCAGGAACATATAGGTAAATCTCTCCACCGCATCCCCTTTCAGTCTGACACCTGTATCCTTCCAATGTCCAAAGCGAACCTTTTCATTGATATACTCGTCCGCCAGATTGATGCCTCCCGTAAAGGCAACTTTTCCGTCTACCACAAGAATTTTTCTGTGGTCGCGGTTATTATAGTGGGGTGAAAATACCGGCTTGATGGGAGCAAACATTTTACACCGGATTCCCTCTGCTTCCAGTGTCTTCGGATAGGAATTCGGCAGATTGAAAAGCACATCCGTACCATCATACATAAAACGGACTTCCACTCCCTCGGCAGCCTTCCGCTTCAATATTTCATGAATTGTCCCCCACATACGGCCTTCACTGACAATAAAGAACTCCATGAAAATATATTCTCTGGCATTTTCCAGTTCTTCCAGCATATCGGGAAACTGATCATCCCCCAGCGGATAATACTTCCCTTCCGTATTCTCATAGACAGGACTGTTGTCACAGTTATAGAGATAATGTGCCAGCTGACCCATATTCGGGCTCTCCGTCCTGAGCCTGTCCCATGTCTCCTTATTATATGTCACATACTGCCTGGTATATTTCGCCAGCCCTTTCAATCTGCTGTACAGCACCTTCGTTCCCGGCTGAGAAATAATCGTGGCATAAAAGACAGCACCGAATACCGGAAAAATGGCGATTGGAAACATCCAGGACAGCTTCATGTCAGGATTTCCCCTGGTGTTGAAAATATAGATTACTGTCACTGCACTGATTGCCACAAACAGCGCATAAAACAGAAAACTATAGCTGCGCAGGAAAAAATATCCGATGACAAGAAGCAGCAATTGTGCCAGAAATGCCAGCATAATCATAGCTGTTCTTCCGTAAATCACCGTTTTAATATTTCCCAGTGGCTTCTTTACACTTGTACTCATATCATCCCGCTCTCCCTTCTCTTTTGCAGGAACTCATTGAACCATGTCAGACGTAATGGTTTTTCCGTCACATCATCCAGTCCTCCTTTCAGCAATTCCGTTCTTTCTATCTTACTATAGCTTGCCATCATTCCGAGAATGCAGATGCCGCTGTCACCGCGTCCGGAATTTCTCACAAATTTTGCCAGTTCTCTCCCATCCATTCCGGGCATCTTGATATCCGTCAGAAGCACCTGATAAGTGCCCGGTTCACTGTCAAGGAAAAGTTTCAGGGCCTCGTCTCCACTGCCGCAGGCTGTAGTACGATATCCTGCCGCCGCAAGCGTTTCCGCTGTTGCTTCCAGATTTATCTCATTGTCGTCCACCACCAGAACGCGAGATGTTGGCTTCTCTCCCGTTTCCGGCGCATGCTCCAGAGTCAGCATCATTGTAAAGCGGGTGCCCTCTCCCCGCGTACTTTCTATTTTCACCTTTCCGCCCATGGAATTCAATGCAAGTTTTGCAAGAGAAAGACCCATCCCCAGAACAGGTTCCCCACCTTCCGGATTATCACATCCCCCCGAAAGTGCCTCCACCAGAAACCCTCTGTATTCTTCATTCATTCCCTGTCCCGTATCACACACCGCAAAGGAGATGGAATCAGCCTTTTCTCCGGCTTCCAGGAGATCGGCACGCAGTACAACAAGTCCTCCCTCGCGGCTGAACCGGAATGCATTTTCCAGCAAAGCATGCAGCACCTGCATAATCCTGGCTTCATCACCGATATATCCGGCTTTGAGGTGCTCATCGCAAATAACCTCTACTCGAATATCACGGTCGTTCTGCTTAATCTCTTCACAGTATTCCCGGTACCCATTCAGCATGCTCTGCACGGAAAAAGGCATCATACTGCACCGTATGTGTGATTCCTGCCCCCTTCCGAACTGCATCATGTCCTCCAGCATTGTCATTGTGTAATTGCTCAGGCTGTCAACTCTGTTCAGATACAGGGCTGCTTCTTCTCTTTGCCCCTTTCTGAGCGATGCGTCCGTTAACAACGTCATCCCCTTCATTGCTTCTACCGGAGTCCGCAGATTCCGGGACATATATTTCAGCAATTCCGATTTTTCCGTCTCCGCCGCTTTTACTTTCTGCATGGTTAACCAGAGCTGCTGTTTGTAGGATTCCTCCGCCTTCACAGCTTCATCAACCTTTCCGGCATACATCAGAATACAGTTTTCTTCCCCCTCTACAGGAAGTATTTCCGTCTGTATCCATTGGTACTCACCCTCATATTTTCTCCTGTAAGTGCAGGTATCACCGGCAAGCCCCTGTTCCTTCACTCTTCGCATATTCTCTCCGGAAGTAAAAGATTTAAATTTCTCCAGATCCTCAGGATGAATCGTCTCCAGCAGCTTTGTTCTGACAGGTGTCCACTCATACTTTTGAAATGCTTTTTCAACGATTCTTTCCCGGTCCTTAACAAATACACAGGCATCGTTCTGATAATCAATTTTTGCAATACGCGGATAGGAATCTGCCAATGCCTCCAACGCCATCTCCATCAGTCTGTTTTTCTGATTATATCTGACATAAGTCAAACGCAGTGTATAGCCTGCTACCAGAACCATGCAAAGGAACATTGCCGTCTCCAGAGTGTAGGCAGACTTATTCAGAGGCGCCACAAGTTCAGCCGTCTTCTCGGAAGGAAACAATTGCAGAATATACCAGTCATTTATGCCTAACGCCGAAAAACTGACAAGACCATCTCCATGATCTCCCCTGTAACTTGTGCATATCGTATTGCTGTTCTCCATACCATCCAGCAATTCCTCATATGCCGCTGATTCCATTCTCTCATTTAAGAAAATAAAGACATTTTCTTTTTCTTCCACCTTTCCCGACAGCAGGATATTGCCGTCCCCATCTGCCAGGAAACCGCGTATGTACGTCTCCGCCGGTGTCATTTCATAAATCTCATCAAAGCTCTCATAATAATTACAGCCTGTAATGAGACCGGCTATCCTCCCATCGCGCCACACCGGCGCATAGTACGCTACACATTGTTTTTCCGGATTCACAAGAGAATCCTGCATCTCCGATATACCGGATTCTCCGCGCATTCCGCTTTGATAAAATTCCGTTTCCTTCAAATCGGGCTGCTGCCCCTCAAAAGGATACCGTTTCCCCTCCGTTGTCACAAAGAACAGTGCATCCAGAAACGTGTTTTCCTCTATGGTGTCCAGCGTGTCGATAAAAGTCAGATAGTCGCTCTCCGAAGAACGCTCCGCAAGGACTGCAAGATTTTCCACAAAACGCAGTCTGGACTGCAGGATATCCGAAACCGCTTTCGCATGATGTTCCGTATTTTCCTGCAGGAACTCTGAATTCCGTTCCAGAATTGCATTGCTGTTTGCTGTTACAAATTCCCGAATGGAAAAAATAAAAACAAACAGTACAAGCAGTGTAAGCGAAACCGCCCCTATCGGAAGCTTTCTGCTTTTTTGCCTCATTTATCCTCCGCTTCCCGCTCCAAAAAACCATTCAGATTCTTAAGACAGCGGTATAATACCTCCATCTCCTCCTCGGTCAGGTCTTTCACGATAGCCCTAATCATTTTCTTGTGAAAATCACGGTGATGATAGAAAGCTTTCTTCCCCTTTTCCGTCAGAAGAACATAAACGACCCGCTTATCTTCCAGACTTCTCTCCCTTCGGATATAGCCCTTTTTCTCCAGTCCGTTCATATTTGTGGTAAGCGTGCTGACAGTGACAGACATCCTGTGCGCAATCACAGACATATTGCGGGGCTCTTCCACACCAATTGCCTCAATAATATGCATATCGTTATTCGTGATATCCTTGTACTCCTCTGTGATTACCGCTTTTCCCTCCAAATCCATTACGTGATTGAAGAGATTTACCAGCAATTCGTTCAGGGAGCGCTTCGTCATCTGCGCCATCTCTGCTGCCTTCCTATTACATTCTTTCCAAATCATTACCGATACTTCTACTATACCAATTTCACAGGAAAAATCAATACCCGGCCGACATTACGGGACTCATTGTCCTCACCATTCCAGGACACAGGCACCCCAGGTAAGACCGGCTCCGAAGCCGGACAAAATCAGTGTCATTCCCCGTTTTAATGTGCCTTCTCTGTTCAGTTCATCCAAAAGCACGGGAATTGCCGCCGAGGACATGTTGCCAACCTTGTCCAGATTGACGGGGAAACGCTCAATATCTACCGAAAGCCGTTTCGCAATGCCCTCAATAATACGCTTATTTGCCTGGTGCAAAACAAAGAGGTCTACCTCTTCTATTCTCTTTCCTGTTTTTTCCAGAACTTCCCGGATTCCCGCGGGAACCTGACGGACAGCGAAGGCAAACACCTCTCTTCCGTCCATCTTCACAAAGGGGCTTTCCATGGGGACAGACACATAAGGATTCTTCAGTTCTCTCGTATCACACCGAAGAACCTCTCCGTGCTTTCCGTCAGAATGCTGTACAAAACCGAGAATCCCACCTTTTTCCGTCTTTTCAACCACCACGGCTCCGGCTCCGTCTCCGAAAAGAATACAGGTTCCTCTGTCGTTCCAGTCCACGATTTTTGACAGCACCTCGGCACCCACAATCAGTGCATTTTTGTAAATTCCGGCTTCCACATAGGCAAACGCCGTATGCAGCGCAAACAGAAAGCCTGCACAGGCTGCATTCAGATCCATTGCCACCGCAGAATCCGCACCGACTCTGCTCTGCACCTGGCATGCCACAGAGGGCACCGCCCGCTCCGGAGTACAGGTTGCCACCAGCAGAAGGTCAATCTGCTCCGGCGCGTATCCCGCGTTATCCAATGCCCGTTCACATGCCTTCACGGCAAGGTCCGCAACAGTTTCTCCCGTGGAAATATGCCTTCCGACAATGCCGGTTCTCTCGCGGATCCACTCATCGGAGGTATCCATCATTTTCTCCAGATCTGTATTCAAAACCTGGTTTTCGGGCAGCGCACTCCCTGTTCCGACTATTTTGACTGACATGCTTAAAACCTCCGAAATCTCTCATATCGTTCCGCAGCAATTTCCTCGCCGCTCTTTCCCTGATACCGTTTCAGGAAATCCTTTATCTGTTCTTTCAGATAACCGCCGATTGCCGCTGCCGTTGTGGCATCCGCACCACCGAACTCGGGAATAATTTTTTCAATCACATGAAGCTGCTTTAAATCCTGCGCCGTGATATGCATGACTTCGCTGGCTTCCTTCGCGCGGGAAGAATCTTTCCACAAAATAGATGCAAAACCTTCCGGTGAAAGGATGGAATAGGTTGCATTCTCCAGCATCCAGACCTCATTGCCCACAGCAGTGGCAAGTGCACCGCCGCTGCCGCCTTCTCCGATAAAGATACAGAGCACAGGCACCTTCAGTGCAGACATTTCTCTTAAGTTTCTGGCAATCGCCTCGCCCTGTCCTCTCTCTTCCGCTTCAATCCCGCAGAATGCGCCGGAAGTGTTGACAAAGCTCACAATCGGACGGTTAAATTTCTCCGCCTGCTTCATCAGACGAAGTGCCTTACGATAGCCTTCCGGCATGGGCATACCGAAGTTTCTCTCCTGACACTCCTTGATATCCTTGCCTTTATGTTCGGCAATGACCGTGACAGGCTGACCATCCAGGAATCCGACACCACCGATAATGGCCGGATCGTCACGGAATGCCCTGTCTCCGTGTGCTTCCACAAAATAATCAAAAATATGCTCCATATAATCGCATGCCTGTGGTCTCTCCACCTTGCGCACCGCCTTGACTTTTTCCCAGGCATTCTTGGGACGCACCTTGAAGGACTGCTCCTTTAAGATCTCATTGAGCACAAAATGGAATTCCTTGCCGGGTGTAAAATCCGCATATTCCTTCTCTTTGCACTGATGCGCTTTCACCAGAAAATAAATGGTCTTTTTCAGATTTTCACGCTTTACGATTCCGTCAATGATACCGTGCTCCTCCAGAAATTCCGCCGTCTGAAAGCCCTCAGGCAGTTCCTGACCAATGGTCTGTCTGATGACTCTGGGGCCGGCAAATCCAACCAGTGCTCCCGGCTCCGCCATGATGACATCACCCAGCATGGCAAAACTTGCGGTAACACCGCCCGTTGTAGGGTCTGTCAGGACGGTACAGTAAAGCAGTCCCGCCTCCCCCAGCTTCTGGATGGCTGCGGACGTTTTTGCCATCTGCATCAGGGAGACAATTCCCTCCTGCATTCTGGCTCCGCCGGAGCAGCAGAACAGAAATACGGGAAGTTTTAATTCAATGGCTCTCTCAATTGCCGCTGTGATTTTCTCACCGACGGTATGTCCCATACTTGCCATCATAAATCTGGCATCACAGATTCCCAGAACGATGTCCTCGCCGAACACCTTACAGCGTCCTACCGTTACAGCCTCATCCAGACCTGTCTTTTCCCTTGCCTCTGCCAGCTTTTCCTCATACCCTTCATAGGCAAGGGGATTGCGCACGGGCATATCCGTAAACCAGGGTTCAAAGGTATGCGGATCTGCCACCATACGGATTCTGTTGGGGATTTTTACCCTGAAATAGGCTCCGCACTCATAACAGATATATTTTTTCTTTACTACCCTCTCGCGGTCTACCATCTTACCGCATTTGGGACAACGAATCAGGTAGACCTCTTTCACCTGGGGGTCCGTCTGTACCGTTTTCTCCTGCTCTTCGCTCTCTGCAGACTGCGTATTTTTTGATTTTCCATTGATTCTGCTGAGTTTCCTGGAAAAGAAATCAGCCCGCTTCTGTTTCATGATTGTATTCATAATTATTTCCATGCCTTTCCCGCGGGAAGCGCCTGCGTCTTACCCAATTGCAAAAGTCAGTTCCGCCTGAGCCGCAACCTTGCCGTCTACCGTGGCAACTGCCTTGCCCACACCTACAGGACCCTTCACTTTGATAATGGTCATCTCCAGCATCAGTACATCTCCGGGAAGAACCTTTCTGCGGAATTTTGCCTTGTCAATTCCCGCAAAATAGGCTGTCTTTCCCTTCCATTCAGGTTGTGACAGAATTGCCACCGCTCCCACCTGTGCCAGTGCTTCCATAATCAGAACACCCGGCATTACAGGATTTCCGGGAAAATGTCCCTGAAAATACGGCTCGTTCATGCTGACACATTTTTTCCCCAGTGCCCGCACGCCCGGCTCCAGCTCCTCAATGGTATCAATCAACAAAAAAGGAGCTCTGTGCGGAAGAATTTCCATAATTTCCTTTGCTGTATACAATGACATATTTTTCTCCATTCCTGCCGCACCCGGCGGCCTGTCCGTTACTCCGTAAACTTTCCGATCAGCAGGCTTGCATTGTGTCCGCCAAATCCCAGCGAATTGCTGAGAGCATAGGGAACCTCCTCCTGATAGCTCTGCTTACAGTAATTCAGGTCAAGTTCTCCCTCGGTCTCCTGTAATCCCACGGTTCTGTGGATAAAGCCTTCCTCCACTTCCTTGACACAGGTGATAAACTCAACTGCTCCTGCAGCACCCAGAAGATGTCCTACCATGGACTTGGTGGAATTAATCTTCATATCTTTTGCATGTTCCCCGAAGGTCAGCTTGATTGCTCTCGTTTCGAATAAATCGTTATGATGGGTACTGGTACCGTGTGCATTAATATAGGTCAGTTTCTCAGGTGCGACACCGCCGTCCTCCATGGCGTTTTTCATGGCTCTTGCAGCACCGGCTCCGTCTTCCGCAGGAGAAGTAATATGGTAAGCATCCGAGGAACACCCGTATCCCAGAACCTCCGCATAAATATGCGCACCGCGCTTCTTTGCATGTTCCAGTTCCTCCAGCACAACAACGCCGGCTCCCTCCCCCATGACGAAACCGCTGCGGTCCTTGTCAAAGGGAATGGAACATCTCGCCGGATCGTTACTGTCGGACAGAGCCGTCAGCGCCGTAAAACCGGCGATGCCCATCGGTGTTACCGCACTCTCCGTACCGCCTGCCACCATGACATCTGCCTCACCGTACTGAATGGCACGAAAAGCCTCACCGATCGAGTTTGTGCCTGTCGCGCAGGCCGTCACAACATTCAGGCTCTTACCCTTCAGCCCGAAAGTGATGCTCACATTTCCTGCTGCCATGTTGGAAATCATGAGCGGTACAAACAAGGGACCGACTCTGGAAGGTCCTTTTTCCGTCAGTCTGCCATACTCTCTCTCCATTGCCTGCAGGCTACCGATACCGCTTCCCACAGCACAGCCGACCAGATAAGGATCCTCCTGTTCCATATCCAGCTTTGCGTCGGCGATTGCCTCTCCTGCCGCCGCCACCGCAAACTGGCAGAACTGCTCCATGCGTCTTGCTGCCTTTTTGTCCATATAATTTTCCGGCTGAAAATCCTTTATTTCGGCCGCCAGCTTACATTTGTAATCTGTTGCATCAAATCTGGTAATGGGTGCAAACCCGATTTTCTCCTCTTTGATGCCTTTCCAGAACTCCTCTACTCCGATACCGATGGGTGTTACTGCTCCCATTCCCGTCACTACTACTCTTCTTTTCACGTTGCCATGCCTCCATCCACACAAATCACCTGTCCGGTAATATAATCTGAACCGCTTCCTGCCAGGAATGCTGTTACTTCTGCAATCTCCTCAGGCTTTGCCATTCTGCCCATAGGCACGGAAGCTATCGCAGCCTCCCTTGTCTTTTCAGACAACCCGGCAGTCATCTCGGTCTCCACAAATCCGGGTGCCACGGCATTGACACAGATTCCGCGGCTGGCAAGCTCTCTTGCCACACTTTTGGTAAGCCCGATTACCCCCGCTTTGGATGCGGAGTAATTGGCCTGCCCCGCATTTCCAAGGACACCGGAAACGGAAGAAATATTAATGATTTTTCCGCTCTTCTGCTTCAGGAACTGTCTGGAGAGATGACGAATGGTATTAAATGCACCCTTCAGATTAATATTCAGCACCTGGTCAAACTCTTCCTCTTTCATGCGGAGAATGAGATTATCCCTTGTGATACCGGCATTGTTCACCAGAATATCCACGTGTTCATGCTTCTTCAGAATCTCTTCTATCATATTCTGGCAGGCGCTGAAGTCGGATACGTCACAGCCCACCGCTTCCGCGCTGCCGCCTTTTGCTTCTATCTCTGCCACTGTTTCCAGGGCTTTTTCCCTGGAACCATTGTAATTTACCAGCACAAAAGCTCCTTTTTCCGCAAGCTTCAGGGCAATAGCTCTGCCGATGCCCCGGGAAGCTCCCGTCACCAGAGCTACCTTACCGCTTAATTCCTCATGCTTCTGCTCCATTTACTGTTCCGCCTTTTCCTTTGCCAGTGTTTTTAGATTTTCCACTGTTTCCACATTCTTTACGGTTACATCTCTGCTGATTTTACGCAGGAATCCTGCCAGTGTCTTTCCGGGACCGATTTCGATGAAAGTATCCACACCGGATTCTATCATCAGGTTCATGGTTTCTCTCCATCTGACTGTGCCGGATACCTGTTTTGCCAGCAGTTCCTTCACCCGTGTGCTCTCTGTCACAGGTGCCGCTTCCACATTGCAATAATAAGGAATCTTCGGATTCTTTACCGCAACGTCCTGCAGCTTTTCTGACAGTTTTTCTCCCGCACCTTCCAGCAGTTTTGAGTGGAAAGGACCGCTTACCTTCAGCGGGACACATCTCTTCGCGCCTGCTGCCTTCAGCTTCTCTGCTGCCTTCTGCACAGCCTCCGCCTCACCGGTAATGACAATCTGTCCGGGACAGTTATCGTTTGCAATTGAAACAATTCCTTCTGTCTCCTCACAAACCTTTGCAATGGTTTCCGCATCCAGTCCCAGCACCGCAGTCATGGCACCGCCTGTGGGATACGCATCCTGCATAAAAATACCGCGGCTGCGAATCAGTTGAAACAAATCCTTCAGTTCCATCACATCCGCTGCTGCCAGAGCACCATACTCTCCGAGGCTTAAGCCCGCACAGCAGTCCGCGGTAAAGCCCCGTTCCTCCAGCACCTTCAAAATAGCCACTTCCGTTGTCAGCATGGCAATCTGTGTATACTCGGTAATGTTCAGCTGTTCATTCTCCGTAAAACAAAGCTCCGCCACATCCAGACCGGTTGCCTCCCGGGCAAGCTCATAAACCTTTCTTGCCGTCTCATATGTATCATAAAAATCCTTACCCATTCCCACATACTGGGCACCCTGTCCCGGGAAAATAAATGCTGTTTTGCTCATACTCTCTCACTCCTATGCCTTCGATGTCCCTACAAGCAGTTTTTCTGCCTGTTCCATAATTTCCAGAATCATTTCCCGGCAGGTCTGTTCCTTATTTACCATACCCGCAATCTGGCCGGCCATCACGGTTCCGTTCACCACGTCCCCTTCCACAACTGCCTTGCGGAGAGCTCCAAGACCCAATTTCTCCAGCGTTTCAAAATCAGCGCCTTCTTTTTCCAGTCTCAGATATTCCTTTGTCATCTTGTTGCGAAGAGAACGAACCGGATGTCCGGTGCTCATACCCGTCACCTCAGAATCAATATCCTTCGCCTTTATCAATTTCTCTTTATAATTCGGATGTACGATGGATTCCTTTGCAACAACAAAACGGGTACCCATCTGTACACCTTCAGCCCCCAGCATCAGAGCGGCTGCCAATCCTCTTCCGTCTCCGATTCCGCCGGCTGCTATGACAGGAATGGAAACTGCATCCACCACCTGAGGAACCAGTGCCATGGTAGTAAGAGAACCAATGTGCCCTCCGCTTTCCATACCTTCCGCCACAACAGCATCCGCTCCGGCACGTTCCATCAGTTTTGCCATGGCACTGCTTGCCACCACGGGAATCACCTTGATTCCGGCATCCTTCCACATCTTCATATACTTACCGGGGTTTCCTGCTCCCGTCGTCACTACCTTGACGCCTTCTTCCACAACTACCTCTGCAATCTGGTCTGCTTCGGGATTCATCAGCATAATGTTGACGCCAAAAGGTTTGTCTGTTTTTTCCTTTGCCTTCTGCACCTGCTCCCGTACAAACGCTGCAGGGGCACCGCCTGCTCCGATGATTCCAAGGCCGCCTGCCTCTGATACTGCAGCTGCCAGTTGATGTTCCGCAACCCAGGCCATACCGCCCTGGATAATGGGATATTCAATCTCCAATAACTCTGTCAGTCTTGTTTTCATAAATTAGTCCTCTACGCCCTTGCTCTTCAGATACTCCAGAACATCCCCTACTGTCACAAGCTGCTCCAAATCCTCGGAAGGAATTTCGATACCGAACTCATCCTCCAGAGCCATTACCATTTCAAACAAATCCAGAGAATCTGCGTTCAAATCCTCCTTAAAGCTTGTTTCTGCTGTAATATCCATACCGTCTGCATTCAATTTCTCCTCAATAACTGCCTTAACCTTTTCTAACATCATTCTCTTCTCCTTTTTTCACTTTCTTTTTTCTTTCTTGTAGTTTTTTATACTACGTTAAATAGTTTGAAATTCTATTTGTTTGACTATCAAGATATTTGATATTCAAACTATTTGGAACTATACAACTGTTGCGTTGTTTTGTCAATAGGGAAAACGAAACTTTTTTTTGCAGCAAAAAGAAGCGGAGAACTCTTTTCGTTCTCCGCTTCTTCGAGACGCTTGTTTTTCTTTTGCGCTCATTATATCTTAAACTGTTTTACAATCTCTTCCAGCTGTTTCGCAAACTCTGCGTTGTCTTCTGCCTTTTCGCCCGTATCACTTGCGTATCCCACCATGTCAGTCGCTTTCTGCGCAATGTCATTGACACTGATTGCAGCCTCGTTAACCGTTCTGTTGATATCCTGGACAGAATTGGCAATATCGCTTATATTCTCCTCCAGTTCCGTGATGGACGCATTGATATTCCGCATATCGTCTGAGAAACCTCTTGCATCTGCACTGTACTCCTCACTTACCTTGATGAAATTCTCGTAATCGGCGATAACCGTTTCCTCCATGAAACGAATCATCTGTACCAGGCATTTTTCCATGCTGTCTGCTGCATCCTTCACGGTAGACACAATGGCAGTGATATTGTTCGCTGTTTCCGTTGACTGGGATGCAAGACTGCCGATTTCTCCGGCAACCACCGCAAATCCTCTTCCGGCTTCCCCCGCTCTCGCCGCCTCGATGGATGCATTCAGAGAGAGCAGCTCCGTCTGGCTTGCAATCGCCGCGATTGCATCCGTCAGCACATTAATCTGGCTGATTTCCTTAGCCTTTTCTATTGCCTCATCGGATTCCTTCTTCACTTTGGAATAAATATCTTTCGTCTTGTCGTTGGCTTCCTCCGTATTTCTCTTCAAGCCCTCCGCCTTCTCGATAATCTCCCTTGCACTCTTTTCTCCTTCCGTTGTCAGGAGACCAATCTTCTGGGCATTTTCATTGACACCTGTCATCTTCTCGTCAATAATCTGCGTGGTTGCGGAGGTTTCCTCCATGCTTGCCGCCAGTTCCTGGCTGGTTGCAGAGTTATCGCAGGAATTGCTGTTCAGTTCCTCCACAATTCCTTTCAGCCCGTCGGCATTGATCTGAAGTCTGTCCGCAGTATCTGCCAGTTTTTCCACCATACTTACCAAATTGCCGCGCATGGCCTCCATGGCACTGCTCATAATAGCCGTCTCACCCTTGCCCTTGCCAAGCTTCTCGCTGACTTTATTTTCACTGAAATCCAATGCCGCATTCTGGTCGATGACCTGTGTCAGCTGTTTGATCGGTTTTGCAATGGAACGTGATATCAATGCTCCCAACACTATCACAATCAGCAGAATCAGTACGGTAACACCAATACACTGTGCGATAAAGCTGTCAATTGCCTCCAGAGCCGCATCCTTGTCTGCCGTAAGCACCACGATTGCGGAACCGTCACGCAGTACAAAATAACCCGCCAGCTTCTGGGAACCCTTAAATTCATATTCAATTGCACCCGGATCCGGTTTATTTCCCTGCTTCAGCTGTTCCACCAGACCCGATACCACTACATTTTCCACCGGTTGACCGATTTTCTCCGGCGTGGGATGATACAGCATGGTGCCGTCACCGGACACTACATAACAGTAACTGCCGTCCACCCCGAGCACACTGACATTCTCAAACATCATTGTGAGATTATAAGTATCAACCATGGTATTGTCATTTGCAAGCATTGCCATACACAGTTCCGCACCGTACGCTGTTGCAAGGGACTGCATATTGTTCATCACCAAATTGGTAAGCGCTCCACTGAAAGCCTTGATTCCCATCCACATGAACAAAATCACCGAAATCGCCACTGCAAAAATTGTCAGTGACAAAACTTTAGCCTGCACCCCCTGAAGCAGTGCCACCTTTCTCTTTCCGGCAGTTTTTCCGTCCTTCTTTTTCTCCTGTTTCATTTTGCCCGTTAATTCTTCGTTCATCTCGCGCCTCCTGCAGAAGTATTATTTTAAATATTATACAACATTTTTTTCGCTTTTTCATTCTTTTTTTACACAAAGCGAAGAACTTTTTCTTTATTTTACAAACGCTTTAAAATTCTTTGCATATTCTTTGAGTTTTCGCAAAATAACGAGATTTTTGCTTGAAATTTTAGATAATAATGCTATAATTTAGAGGAAAGAGTCTGTATTTAAAAAATAATTCCAATCACAACTCTTTGGAGGATGTTTCCCACATGGAATTGCCCGATCGAGAAAATGCTTTTGAAACAATTTGCAATATCATCGCAGAATTTGCACCCTGTATGAATGATTATCTGTACGCCTATGACATTCCGCATGATACCTATTATATCACGGAACTTGCCATGCAGCGTTTTATGTTGCCGTCCAATGTCTTTCATGATGTAAACACAACATTAGGGCTTTTTGTATATCCCGATGACCTCACTGCCTTAATAGAAGACCTGAATCAGGTTACCGCAGGAGAAAAAAGCGAACATAACCTGGAATATCGCTGGATCGGCCGGGACGGTTATCCCATCTGGATTAATTGCAGAGGACGTTTGCTGCGGGATAACGATGGCACACCCTTCCTGATGATCGGATGTATCAATGAAATCGGCAAGCAGCAGAAGGCCGACAATATCAGCGGACTTCTGGGTGAGTCATCTTTTCAGGAACATCTGCGTCAGGCAGCAGCTTCTCTTTCCGACATCATGCTTCTTCGAATCGGCATTGACGATTTCAAAATCATCAATGAGAGATTCGGCATACAATACGGTAATTTTGTACTCCGTGAAGTTGCAGAAAGTATCCGCAAAACTCTGAAGCCGGGACAGTTTGTGTACCGGATTGTCTCTGATGAGTTTATGATACTTGACCTTGCCGGCGCTGACTATACCGGTATGAATCTCCTCTATCATAAAATCCGCTCGGGCGTTGACGAAATTGTAGCAAGTCAGAATTACAAGGCTATTTACACGATTTCTGCCGGTTTGATTCATATGAAGGATGCCGATTTCAGAGTTCAAAAGAATTACAACGAAACCATGAAGCTGTCGGAGTTTGCCCTGACGGAAGCAAAAAACAGAGGAAAGAACCAGCTCTACTTCTTCCAGCCTGAGGATTACACTTCTTTCCTGTGCAGAAGATATATCCGCAGTTGTCTGCGTCAGGCACTGTCAGAGAATTACAAGGGCTTTGAACTGTATTTTCAGCCAATCATACTGGCGAACGGCGAATCCCTTTACGCTGCAGAAACCCTTTTGCGATTCCATACACCTTCGGGAGAAAGTATTTCTCCGCTGGAGTTCATTCCCATTCTGGAGGAAAGCGGCCTGATTATCCCCGTAGGAAAATGGATCATACACAATTCGCTATCCATGTGTAAGAGAGTCAGACAGGTTTACCCTGATTTTCAGATTTCCATCAACCTCTCTTACATACAGCTTTTGAAGACATCGATTTATGAAGATATTCTGGAAGCTCTGGCGGAAGCTGAACTTCCCCCTTCCTGCCTGATTGTGGAGTTAACGGAAAGCGGTCATCTGGAAGACAGTGCTGCCGTACAAAGTGTCTGGCAGAAGCTGAAAAACATCGGCGTCAACGTTGCACTGGATGATTTCGGCACAGGTTACTCCAACCTGATTAATATCGGAAATCTGCGGCCTAACATCGTGAAAATCGACAGAAGCTTTACCGTGAAGGCTTTGAAAAACGAATATGAGTTTGAACTGCTGATTCATATTATCCGCATGGTTCACAGTATCGGTCTGAACCTGGTGGTGGAAGGCATTGAAACGCTTGAAGAACTGCAGCGGATCACAAAGCTGAACCCGGATTTCATACAGGGCTTTTATTACAGCATGCCTTGTCCTTTGAACATTTTTCTTCAAAAATATAACATTTAAACAATACCCCCACTCGTTTCATTCCTTTGACCCTGTGGGGGCAATTTACAGCCAAAAGGAGTTCATTTATGTCATTTACGCAGATACAGGAAGCAACCGGTGCTTCTGTCCGCCCGGAAATGCTCCGGAAGAAAAAATTTTTCCAAGTGACCGATTTCGGTGCTTCCGAAACCGCCCGACCTGCCTCCAATACGGATGCCATTAACCGGGCCATCCGGGAAGCCGCGGCCGCAGGAGGCGGAACGGTTGTAATCCCAAAAGGCACTTTTCTCACCTACACCATTCTCCTGCAAAGCAACGTGAACCTGTATTTAGAGGAAGGTGCCGTGATTGCAGCCGCCAAAACCGATATCCTTCATTCTTACGAAAAGCAGCAGGGTGAGGGCGGCAACTATGCGGAGCCTGAGGTAAATCCCTATCTCGGGCTGCAGGATCACGGACATTCCTACTTTGCCAACAGTCTCGTTTATGGTGCTGACCTGGAAAATATTATGATTTACGGGAAGGGACTGTTCACCGGCGGACGCTTTGACGAAGCAACCGGTCTTCTGGAATATGTCCTTCAGGGCGGTGATCCCATGGAACCGTCTGACAGGGAACAAAAAGGCCATCTCGGCGAATGGTTCGGCAATAAAGGCCTTGCTCTGGTTCGCTGTAAGAATATCGTCTTTCAGGATTTTTCCGTCACCATCGGCGGACACTTCGCCATTATCACGGAAGGCTGTGAAAACCTGTATGTCGATAATATTCTGGTGGACACCACCCGGGATGCCTTTGATATTGACTGCTGTAAGGATGTTACCGTGCTTAGAACCACCTGTAATTCCCTGACAGATGACGGACTCTGTCTGAAAGCTTCTTTCGGAGCCGGTATTTTCAAGCCACTGGAAAATGTGCTGATTGAAGACTGCAAGGTCAGCGGTTATGATGCCGGAAGTGTCTACGCCGGAGAATACACAAGGGACAAATTGATTGCCCTTGACCGCTGCGGTCCCACCGGACGCGTCAAGTTCGGCACGGAAGCCACCTGCGGCTACCACCGTGTCACCATCCGCCGGGTACAGTTTGACCGTTCCAGAGGATTCTGCATGGAAGCAACGGACTGTTCCTCTCTCACCGATGTGATTTTTGAGGACTGTTTATTGGACAACATCTCCAGTTCCCCCATCTTTATCAGAGCCGGGGAACGCGGCAGATTTCCGGTAACGGGCACAGGCAGCGAAACCTCCTATCCTGCCAAAAACGATGTGCGGCTGGACAATGCAGGCTGGGTTCTGCCCAACACGGAAAATTATCATACCTATCCCGTAAAGCGGTATGCACCTCATTACAATCGCACCAGAACCGTAACCGTGGACGGCTGTTCCTCCTTTGAAATTCTGGATGAGGCAAATCCCGTCACCTGCAATCCCGCCAACTATGCGGAAAGGGACGGACATTTTTACCGGAAACAGTGGGACGAAAGTTCACGCTCCTACAAGCCTGACTTCACGCAGGAAATTGCCGCTTTCGATCTGCCCCTTTATGCCAACGGCATCGGCTGTGCAGATATGGGTGTTGTCGCCAATGTGCGAATCAGCAATGTGAAAATTACGAACGCCGATCCCCGCTATCCGATTCTGCTGATGGGACTGACGGATTCTCACCTGAAAAATATAATTCTGGAACATATCAGCGTGGAATATCGCGGCGGCCTCACCATGGAGCACGCCATAGAGCAGCGTCAGCTGAACACGGAATGGAAGTTCTCACAGTTCCACGCAAAGGAGCATGTACAGAATCTGCCCTGGCTGGTAAATACCTTCTTTTTGAAGAATGAAGGCCTGCTGCCGAGAGCCGACTGGGATGCTTCCAGAGGCTGTTGGCAGGATGACCCCTACAATGTTCCGGAACTTCCCGATGTTTACCCGGAACCCAGCAACTGGGGCATTCTGCCCGCCTACGGAATTTTTGCAAAGCATGTGGATGGTCTTACTTTGAGAGATATCAAGATTACCTGCAAGGTGCCGGATGAAAGACATGTATGTGTTTTTGATGATATCAACGGTGTGCTACTGGACGGTCTGGAGGCCGACTGTGTAAAAGGACGCGCACCTGTGGCAGTCATCACCGACCACTACAGGCGGCACACCAACGCGGAAAACGTGCCGGAGCAGCCTTACTTCACCACCGGGGTCGAAGGGCTGGAAATCAAGGGGCAGACGGACGATACGGTTTTAGAGGTGGAAATCAATGCCCCCGCACCCGGCACACCCCGGGACAGCCTTTATTCCTGCCCTACCGTGCCATGTCAGGAGACCGGATACACATTCCCCGTTGCTACGGATGACTATCCCCTGCCCTTGACAGTACACAGACCCTATATCCGTCCCATTGCACCAATCCGACTGACCGTGGGTGAAAGCTGTTCCTTTACACTTTCCGTGCGGAATCCTGCTACAGATATTTCTGAAGAAGCCGACAACGGCATGATCTACAACGAACAGTCCGCAAGACTGAACCACAGTGTAAAGGGATCCTCCGTTACTCTCACACTGTCCTGTGAAAACTTACCCGGGAACGCTTCTTTTGACACGGAAAGTGGGGCGTTTACCTGGACTCCTTCAGAAGATCAGAGGGGCGAGCAGAAAATCGTCTTCGTTGTAGATGACGGTGTTATTCCGGAAAAGATGACAGTGCAGATTACTGTACAGACCTAAACGCGGGGATAGAGAAAAGTGCACGGATAATGTCAAACCTCCTGATTTCATGAAATACTGGCCAGTTCCAATATTTCTAAATTTGGGACAGTGTTTGAGCAAAATACGGGATACCGGCTTCCGGTATCCCGTTATTGCCCCCCCCGCAGGACCAGCGAAGTGACGTCACTTATACATTAATCTTTCTTACAGCATCAGTTTTCCTTCAATGCCTTCAAACTCAATATGTCTTTCCGTTCCGTCCTTTAATCGGATTGTAACCGGACCATAACCGCCGCAATTCTCAGGGTCGGTATAAAGAACCTCTGCAACCGGGAACAATTCCTCCTCCGTGAAATCCTCAAGACTCTCCTTGGTTATAACTTGGGAAATCAGAATATACGGCTCATATCCGTACTGCTTCTGTCTGTCCGTCTCCGCATAAAGAATAATGGATTTTTCGGAATCCGGGTTGGTTCCGCTGCTATGAAGCACCTTCAAATCCTTCCAGCCATCGTAAATGGTCATTGCCATCTGTTTTTCTTTGCCGATGGCATCCTTTCCCTTCAGAATAATCGCCTTCGCTTTTCCGCAGGTCTTTTCCAGAATTTCCGTACCATTGTCCGGGAAACCATAGGAACCAAGCGTCAAAGCAATCGGGCATCTGTGCAGCCTTAGCTTATCCGCGCGGATGATACCGCAGGGCACCGCAAAATCCGCCAGATTGATTGCCTGAATCCAATGGCACTCCTCTTCCAGCCGATAGTTGAAAAACTGTCTGCGATAAAGGACCTCTTCCTTCTGTCCATGCCAGAAGGTCACATTTGCCTTGGTGAGTTCTCCCGTGGTGATGTCCTTTAAAACGTACTGCTGTGCCTCCACTTCCGGTGCCGGAGCGGATTCCCACGGATACTTTGTATTATAGCAAAGCTTGGAATAATTCCACATGCCATGCTCATCTCCGGGTTTCTTCACCACCTTGCCGGTACGCAGCACAGTCTCTCCGTTCGCCTCATGATTGGAAAAACACAGAGCCGGACCGTCCAGTGCCGTTACCTTGACCTGGTTTTTCTCCAGCTTTTCCCAGGTGCCATTGTTCTCCTTCTCCGTCCAGAAGGGATGGTCTGCGGGAAGATGCAGACAGAGAAACGCTTTTCCCAGCCAGAAGGGTGACTCCGCACAGGAATAGCCCTGTACCAGCGGTGAAAACTGTCCGTAAAAGCCCAAGGTCGGCACACCCTTATAAAGGAAATCCTCACGACCCAGAAACTGCATCAGGGAGCCGGAAGAAATCCTTCTTGCCAGTCCGGGATTCGCCTTGCTTTCCCGAAGCAGCATGTTGCCGTCAAAGGCGCTGGTCGCCGCATTGCGATAGATATTGCTGCGCCCCCACATATTCGTCCAGCCGTCCCTGTCAAAGAAATCGCCATAAGTCTCCATCAGTTTGTTGGATTGTTCTTCAAATTTCTTTGCCAGATAAGGTTCATTTTCATACCCATACCAGAGATTCCATATGGGCGCATAGACGTTGAAAGCCCAGCAGGAATAATAGTCAAAGGAGTGACCGTCCCTGTACCAGCCATCCCCGGCATAATAATTCAGGATTGCCTGGGCATGGTCGCGCATCACATCTTTCTGAATGGGATAGCCTTCCATATGTAAAAAAGCCATGTCGAGCATATTAAACAGGCGCCAGTTCTGCGGCACGGTATTCTCATGAGCGTAAGACTCCAGGAATTCCGCTATCACATCCTTCTCCGCTTTGGTATAGGTATCCCATATCTGCTTTTTGCTGACCCAGAGACAGATAACAAGCGCACAGGTCTCCACCGTCTGCTGGAACGCCCGGAATGGATTCTCATGTCCGGTGATGTCCTGTTGGTCAGCGTAGGTTCCCACATAGAGTTCATCCCCTCTGGTGCATACACGAAGCACCTGATTCTTATAATAATCCGCCATGGAATAACCGCAGATCTTTAAATCCGGTATGTTCTGTATCATCGGCGCCGCAATGAAAAAGGAACGGGTCAGTCCCTCAAACACCTCCGCCGTCCGCTGTGTCTTCTGCGTCTCCTCGGATGCCTTCAGGTGCGGATAGGTAATTTCTGTTTCCTTTCTGGGCATGACTACCGGTTTTTCAAAATCGTCAATATTCTGAAAAATGCCCTGCAGCATATATTCGCCCGCCTCCAGCCAGCTTTCCCTGGTGAGGCCGGTGTAGGGACTTCGTTCAAAATCAAATGTTTTCGGTTCAAATTTCATAATAAAAGCACTCCTTCCCAGATTCGTTCATCCTCATTCTATCACTTTCGCGTCCGGGAAGAAATGCAATTATTTATGATTCAATGCAATATTTGACTTAATATACTTAACACCAAAAATCTTGCCTTATATTTTTACTTTCTGATAGCACTCAATACTTCGGCTGGAATCTCAAATTCCACCGTTCCCATATACATAGGCGCCACATCACCTTCATTAAAACCGATTACCACGTTGTCGTTCTCATTCAGATAGAAAGAGGTTTCATCCGTAATACTCTTGAAATTACAAGCCTCTATCTCATCGTGCAGCCAGTAATAAACCGACTCATCCGCATCCATCTGCGCCTGCATCTGCTCCTTGATATTCTCGCTGATGGGTGTAATATAGTCCGCACCCTCCACGAAAATATCCTTTAATTGAAGACGCTCTCCCGTGTTCAAATCAATCGTATAATAGTAGTTCCATTCATAGCCACTGCCTGCTCCCTGATAGCAAATCAGCTTCAAGGTGAAATAATCCTGCGTGGTTGCCAGCACTTCGCTTTTCACCATGACATCCTGATAACCCATCTCATCCTGCGCATTCTTTTCGAATTCCGCTACCAGCTCATCGGTAATTTTCCGGATTTCCGCGTTGATTTCCTCTGTGGTCTTCTCCAGCTTTTCCTGTACTTCGCTGCTTGGTACCGATTCTCCCGCAGGCTCCTCTACCTGAATCTCGGGAACCTCGATATCGGCATTATGCCGCTCCGATTCATATTGATAATCCCGGAATGTGACGCTCTTTACCAGTGCGCCGAGAACCGGAATCTGTTCCATGGCATGTGCAACAGTGGCGGATGTGTTTGGTAAAATCACAAAGGCCGCTACCAGTACTGCCGCTGCTGTCACAAGCCCTGCTGCTCTCCTCCTACGATGCTCTTTTCTATTTTCCATTTTTGCCATCTCCATTCTGAATTTCAATTGGTTTGCCTGTTCCTCCGACATGGTCGGTTTATCGTATTCTGTTTTCAACTTCTGAAGCATATCCGCAGTACGTTTATCCAACTGCTCGTCTGTCATCTGATTCGCTCCCATCCTGTCTACTCCCTTCGCTCCAATCATCTTTCCATGATTTCTGCTGCCTCTGTTATGCTTTCCGCCTTCTCCGACGTACTTTCAATCTTTGTTTTTGTTCTCAATATTACCGTTATACCTCAATTAAGTAGAAAGCATTTCCCGCAGTTTTTTCATACTGCGATACAGACGGCTTTTCACTGTACTGAGATTCTCATCCAAAATATCTGCAATCTCCTCCAGTTTTTTATCCTCGAAGTACTTCAGAATAAGAATTGCCTTATCCTTCTGCGGGAGTCCATCCAATGCCCTCTGTAAATCCACATTCATATAATCGTCTTCTCTGACTTCCCCTATCACGTCCTGTTCCTCACACAGCGCATCATAGGAAAGAACCTTTGGCCGTTTCAGGAAGCTGAAAATCTCATTCAGCATGATTCGATAGACCCATGTTTCGGCGTATTCCGGCTGCTTCAAACTGTCGCAGCCGCGCAGTGCCTTGTATGCTCCGTTCTGCACAATATCACCGGCATCTGCCTCATTAAGCACATAACTGTACGCCAGTCGATAATATTGGTTATATTTTTCTAAAATAACCGCTTCCACTCTCTCCTGATTCGTTTTGCTTTTTCTTCCGGAAAAAACCAGCAAGGCTTTTCACCTCCTTTAGCCTTTCTACTACTTAGACTTCTGCCGACAGCAAAAAGTTTCATTCTTTCATTTATTTTTCTTTTCATGTATTTTAAACTTTTTCTTATGAAAAAAGCTTCCCGATTCACCAGAAAGCTCTCTTCTCATCCATTTATGTCGCTATTCAAATTACTCCGCATTTTCAAAACCAATGACATGATCTATCGGTAGAGAAACAACAATGCCCTTTGCTTCGCTGTGCATCCCGCATTTTTCTCCGATTGCCTGCATAATTTTCAGTTTGTTTTCATTCTCCGCCACAATAAAAACCATGTCCTTCTCATCCTGCAGACGAACCCCCAGAAATCCCATGGCCTGCTCATCTCCGATACATCTGCTCGGTACAACAGTGCCGCCTCCTGCTCCTGCCGTTCTGGCCGCCTCCATCACGTTTTCACTGTATCCCTGGTTGATTACTGCTGCAATTAATGAATATTTCGTATCCGACATCCCTACCCTGTCCTTTCCTTCTGCCTGTTTGCATGTATTCTGTTCCTGCCGTTCCATCATTCTGACCACAAATTTGCTGGCTCCGGACAAAGTCAGCGTAAACGCAATCCCGCTGTCGATTGTTCCCAGCCTCAATATTTTCTTCAGTTTTTTCAGTATTTCATCAGCAAACTCACTGGGTAGTATGCTGAGCAAGATATTTTTATCGGGAGTCCCCAGCCCCAGGACATCAATCATTTCACTGGATGCGGTACCCACTGCGTTCCATTCAAACTGTACCTGGACAGCATTTTTCTGAAACATTCCGACTGCTCTTTTTGCAAGCTTCGGTGTGGTTATCAGGACTAACGTACAGAAAGGATTATGCTTTTCCATCATCTGCTCACTCCTACTCAAACTCGATAATGACATCGCTGTCTTCAGGAATCATGCTATCCGGCCTGGTAACCTTCAGCTGCCTGTTCAGCTTCAACTGATACTGTACGCCCATCAGCTGAATGGCAATCAGCGGCGTCAGTGCAACCAACGCCACCACTCCGAATGCATCCATCATAATGTTTCCGCCGACCGCCTCACAGGCACCGATACAAAGCGGTAACAGGAAGGTCGAGGTCATAGGACCGCTCGCCACACCACCGGAGTCGAACGCAATACCCACAAAAATTTTGGGTACAAATCCGGATAAAACCAGTGCAATTATGTATCCCGGAATAATGATCCATTGAATCGGAACACCGGTCAGAATACGCAGAACCGCAAGCCCGATGCTGACCGCAACGCCGATGGACAGGCTGCGGTTCATTGACTTTGCCGAAACGGTTCCGTTAGTGACCGTCTGTACCTGGTGGTTTAAAATCTGTATGGCCGGTTCCGCTTTTACAATAAAATATCCGATTACCATTCCGATGGGAACCAGCATCCATTTTTGACTTGTTGCAGTAAGTTCTCTTCCAATCAGTGTACCCACCGGAGCAAATCCTACATTCACACCGCACAAAAACATCACCAGTCCAATATAGGTATATAGAAATCCGACACTGATACGCTTCCTCTGTCTTTTCTGATATTTGCGGGTGAATAGCTGAAACAGCACAAAAACCGCGATAATCGGAAGAAGTGATATCAATACCTCTTCCACATACCCGGGAAATTTCACCGCAAATTCATGTACAACATCCCTCATTGTAGCAATTTCAATGATTTCCGTTTCCATTTGCGTTGCTTCCTCCGGCGCATAGAAACAGCCGAGAAGCATAACTGCCAGAACCGGACCGATACTGGATAACGCCACCAGACCAAAGCTGTCGCTGGTCGCATTCTTATCTCCTCGCATGGAAGAAAGACCGACACCCATCGCCATGATAAACGGAACCGTCATGGGACCCGTCGTTACACCACCCGAGTCAAAGGCAACTGCCAGAAAATTATCCGGGACAAAAAAAGAAAATACCAGAAGACCCACATACAGAATCATCAATAGCACAGACAAATTGATTTTTAAAATGATACGCAATACGGCCACCGTCAGAAACAGACCAACCCCAATAGCAACTGTCCAGATAATGGTACTGTTCGGTATGGAAGGCACCTGGTTGGACAACACCTGCAAATCCGGTTCTGCAATCGTAATCAGCATACCCATCAGGAAACTGACAGTAACCAGCAAAAAAAGATTCTTTGATTTGGAGAGATGCCCACCGATGCCTTCTCCCAAAGGGCTCATTGCCATTTCCGCACCAAGCTGGAACATCCCCATTCCCACAATTAACATTACGGCACCGGTCAGAAACATCATGACACTGCCCACATCCAGCGGTACCAGAAAAACGCTCAGCAGCAATACAATACCGGTGATAGGCAATACGGCTGACAGGGATTCCAGGATTTTTTCTTTTAGCTTTTGATTCATTCAGAAAACCTCCGGATTCACTCTACTATGCTTATGTTCGCTGTTTTGCTCTCTTTTGTACTCATTGCCGGTAAAACGACCTGCAATTCTCAGATAATATTATTGTAACTTTTCTGAAGTATTCATGTCAATAACCGAAATCACTTCTACATTATCACGTTCAGATAATTCCTCCAATTCGTCTGCTGAAATCCTTCTTTTGACTACTACCGGAAGAATTCTATTGTTTTTTTCTCCGTATCTATCCGGCAATCACATCCCATGATAAATGTACCGGTAGGATAATCATGACCCACACTGACATTGTACAAAACCGGCACCTTCAAATCCGCGAACTGATCCTTTATATACTCATTGATCAGGAAACGGGAATCATAGGCATTTTCACATTCGGTAACTTGCCCTATAATCAATCCCGCAATCTTCTCAAAAATTCCAAGAGCCTTCATCTGGCAAATCATCCGGTCAAAGTTCGGGATGTTTTCATGTACATCCTCAATAAACAGAATTTTATCCTGATAATCCGGTTCCCAATAAGTTCCAATCATATTAATCAGCAGAGATAAGTTTCCTCCTACCAGCTGGCCGGATGCCCTTCCGGGTACCAGTACCTGCATCTCGGCTTCCCGAGGGTTTTGATACACATATTCCTTCTCCATATTCAGGGCAGCCTCAAAACTTGCCTTTGTATAAGGATCATAGTGATTCAGCATATTGGAGTACACCATGGGGCCATGATAGGTGACAAATCCGCACAGCTTGTTAAAGGCCATCAGCAGGTTCGTGATATCGGAATATCCCACGAATATTTTCGGATTTTGCTTTATCATCTCATAGTCCAGCAAATCCATAATGCGCACGCTGCCGTTTCCGCCCCGAAGACAGAATATGGCTTTCACATCCTTGTCTTCAAACATGGCATTAATGTCTGCCGCTCGTTCCCGATCCGTTCCTGCCAGATAGCCGTGATACACCTTGCGGCAGTTTGCCCCTTCTTTGACACGGTAGCCCATATTCTGCAAAAGTGCTACACACGCATCTATTTTTTCCGCGGGAACCGGAGAAGACGGTGCAACCAGACCGATTGTATCACCGGGTCTTAATTTTTCAGGAAATATCATAATCATTATCCTCCCGTCTTAAAGCATGCATCTTAATCAGAAAGCTGCCTGCACAATTTCCTGCATCATTTTGATGCTCTTTGACAAATACTTATTTTTATGTATGACAAAGTTAATATTTCTGGTAACCTTAACGCCCTCTATGGACAACACCACAATCTCTCCCGCTGCCCGCTCTTTTTCAATCATCCTGCCGGAGAGTACGGCAATGCCCATCCCCCGTATGACAGCATTTTTGATTGCCTCCGTGTTCGTACTGCAGAAGGTCCTGACAAGCTGCAGCCCATGCTCCTCGAATATTTTTTCCAATTGGTTTCTTTCAGCACTGCCGCTTTCCCGACTGATATAATCCTGCCCCACAAGCATATCCAGTGTAATGGACTTTTCTTTTGCAAGGGGATGATTTTTTCCGCAGACCACAACCAGTTCATCTTCACAGACCGGTGTCATCCGTAAATCACTGCTCTTTATAATTCCCTCTACGATGCCGAAATCCACTTCATTGCACAATATCGCATGTTCAATATCTGAGGAATTGGCCACAACTACATTGAAAAGCAAATGCGGCATCTTTGCTCTGGCCTGATCCAGAATATCATTAATCAGGCAGGTTCCCACCGTAACACTGCAGCCGATGCGAAGATTTTCTTTTTTTCCCGCCTGATTCATGGCTTCTTCCATCTGTTCAAAGGAATCCAGGATATGACGGGAAAAAGAGAGCATAAGCTCTCCTTCCTTTGTCAGATATAATTTCTGAGACAGCCTTTCAAAAAGCTTTACCCCATAATATTTTTCCAGTTCCGCTATAGCCTGACTGACTGTAGGCTGGGACACGTGCAGTTTTTTCGCCGCCGCACTCATGCCGCCTTCATCTGCTACTGTTGTGAACACCTTCAAATGGCGAATCGTCATGATTTTTCTCCCTGTGCCTAAATGGCTCCCATCAGCGCATAAATCAGGGTTCCGACTACGCCGCTTCCCAAGATGATGGAAATGGCGCTGGCTTTGAACTTTCTCAATATAAATAATGCTACCACAAATATACCCAGTTCCACAAGCCTGATATTGCTTAGAACGACATTCTGTATTTCCGCCTGGAACAATCCCAGCATGAGGATGGACGCACCTGCCGAACCAATCAATGCCACAACCGCGGGTCTCAAGGAGCCCAAGACCACCTGTACACCGCTGACGGTACGGTATTTATAATAAAAATGTGCCAGTGTCAGACAAATGCAGAAGGAAGGGATAATACATCCGATGGAACAAATCAGCACACCCGGAATTCCTGCAAGACGCATCCCCACGAAGGTTGCCGAATTGATGGAAATCGGACCAGGGGTCATCTCCGCCACCGTAATCAAATCGGAAAACTCTTCCAGTGTCATTAACCCGTAAATATTGACAATCTGCTCCTGAATCAGCGGAATGGCTGCATAACCGCCGCCCACGCTGAACATACCAACCTGAATAAATGCAAAAAATAATTTCAATAACAACATTTTATGCTACCCCCTTTTTCTTTTTATAAAGTGTTACTGCCAGATCTGCCAGTCCGATACCCAGACAGGTAAAGATAATAATCATGGCACTGACACCCAGCAGATAAGTAGCAATAAACGCGATTATCATCATAGCAATATACAGCACTCTTTTTGTCTTTATCACATTTTTTGCAAGGTTAATCACCACATCAAAAATGACTGCTGCCACACCGGCTCTCATGACCTGCAAGGCCACTGCAATGTAGGGATTGCTTCTGAACTGCTCATAAAAAAGAGATATAATTGAAATAATAATCATGGGTGGAAGGATTGTTCCCAGAACCGCTGTGAGGGAACCCAAAACACCTGCCATACGATAACCGATGATGACGGATGCATTTACCGGCAAAGGTCCGGGTGCCGACTGGGTGATTGCCGTCACATCCAGCATTTCATCCTCATCCAGCCATTTCAGTTCTTCCACAAACTTCTTTTTCATGAGCGATACGATAACAAATCCACCGCCAAAAGTACATGCACTCAGCATGAACATGGACTTAAACAGAGTCCAAAGTTTACTGTAATCCTTTTTCATCACGATAACCTATGCCTTTCCGTAGCCTGCTTCCGCAGTCACTGTTACTTTCTCACTTGTCCGAAAATGAATATATCACATGACTTATTATTTGTAAAATACATATGTTTTATGATGATTATAGGTTTATGCCTATATCTTTTTATCGTATAAAGTACTAAAGTATCCATACGAAACTTCAAAAAATAAGTTAACGTTGCAGTTTTTTGATTTTTTGAAATTTCAGCAACGTTAACTTGTTTTTTCCGACTAAGTTCAAATGTATTTACTTCATAATTTATTATATTGATTCTTACTGCATATTACTGTCTTCGTCTTCTCTCCGCTCTTCATACGGCTCAACTTCGTCCGGGAACAGATAAGAATGCCGGTATTTACACCTTTCTCATCATTTGATAATACATTCCTGCTCCAGCTTCACATTCTTCTCCAGCATGAAATCAACCACTTCACGAAATTCTTCCTGATTCCTTATTCTCTCCAGGCGCTTCCGGTCTGACTCAGTCAGATTTTTTCCATACTGCATATATTCTTTTAACGCAGCCAAATCCATATGGTAACTCAGGAAAGGAATCCCGGTTTTATTTCTCAAATCCTGCAGGATTGCAAATCCACCTGCGTCAATATCCCCAAAATGATAATATACAGCATCCGGCAGTTCCTGATAGACCATCTTCAGCAGTGTCCTGCGAAGTCCGTTATGATACCCACCAAGATAAATGAGCAGGCTCTCTTTCTCTCTATACCGGAAAAAGGAGGTGAGATTCTCAATCGTAATTACCTTCTTTATCTTACTCAGATCAGGAAACCTGATTTCCGAAAGATCCTCTCCGGAAATACCTATCCCCTGTTTGAGCAGTGACAAATCCACCGTTTCTTCCCCGATTGTAATTACAGCATCTCCCTTGAAATACACATAATTGGGCGTGTGATAAATTCCATATTCCGCCAGGATTTCCGTAGTATCCATTTCCGCATATTCGTGCGAGAACTGCCGAAAAACCCTCGCAAGACGATTTTCAATCTGCTCAAAATATTTGGAATCCTGAAAATGAATAATTGAAAACTCTCTGCTATAGCGGGGGGTCCTGTTCTGTTCCACCGACACGCAAGCCTGCAGAAATCGTTCTGTCTCCTTCTCTTTGTCCAAAGTTATGTATTCTTTGACGGACTGATGATTTTGTAAACGTTCCAGAAGATATTTCGCAAAAGCATTTGTCACAGGCGTTTCTGCATTCAAAAATTTCTGAAGCAGGAATATATTTTCTTCCTCCAGACCACGCTTTGCCTTTCGCCTGACATATCCATAAGCCTCTTCCAGATGCTCTGTCAGTAATCTGACTTTCTGAATCAGATAATCCGGTTTATTATCCTTCCAGATTATCCGGATGAAATTTCTGTTCTCCAGGTTCTTCATCATGATATGGATATTTTCATATTCTGAGGAGCTCTCATCAAAATACTCCGGAATCGTTGTTTTCGTAAAACGCAGTTCAATCCGTATCGTCCGACGATTCTCCCCTGTGGACAACAGACTGTTCTCATAGGCATCCAACAGAAGATTCAATACTCTTCGATCATATTGCACCATTTACGTACCTCTCAGCAAAACTTACCTTTTCATCTGTCATCAGCAACAATGTTTCTTCAACAAAGGGACTGATATACTGTATTTTGTCCGGCGGCGCTGCAATCAGAATCTGCAACGGCAGTCTGCGCAGGAACTCCAGAACACCGCCGATTCGTTCATCGTCCATATTGTTAAAGGCCTCATCAAACATTACGAGCCCGATGGCTTCGCCTCCGATATTGTTTTTATACAGTTGCACAAAAGAAGCCGCCACAGTCACATAAAACGGGGTCTGAGTCTCACCGCCGCTCTTTTCCTCGCACACCTTTGAATAGAGCGAATAGTTGCCATCACTGTGAATAATCCGAATATCATAGTCCATATAGGTCCGATAATCTGTAAACTCATCCAGAGCCTTTGCATTGTTCTCATTATCCAGTGCCAGCCGTTCAAACAGTTCCTCAATGACTGCCTTATGGTTCTCATGGAACAAGCCGCTGAAAATAGACTCCCCCTGCATGGCATTGAAGTCATCCATGATCATCTCATAGTACTGCCTGTATTTCCGGCTCGGCATATAGAGGAATTCATATTTTTCATTGCTGAACGTGATATCACTCAAAGCCTTGTTCAATTCCTTGAATTCTGCCTGGGCATTTTTCATATTTTCCTGTAGTTTTGATAAAAACTGCTCCCGGAACTCTTCTTCCGCCGCCTGTCTGGCTGCTTCCACTTTCCCTTCATATTGCAGCAGCTCCGAATTTTTCAATTTCACATATTCTGCCTCAAAATCCGGATACCCTTCCATCGTGGCAGCCGCGCCGAAGTCGTGAGCCGTCTTGTATTCCCCCATTGCTTCCTTCATGGAGTCTATCGCCTTATCCACCAGCGTCTGATTCGCTTTTCTCCTTCGGACATAATTTTCCTTAAATTGTGAAAACGACTTGTCCTCCGTCTGCTTCTCATACTCTTGGTTCCACACCGGCAGATAATCGCCGGATTTATCTCCCAGTTCCATATAAGCGGCAGCTTTCGCCGCATGCTCCGTTTGCTTTTCCGCCACTTGTTCCCGCGTCAGATTGATTCTCTCTTCCGTTTTACCCGCAGTTCTGTTCAAACCGTCAAGCTTTACGGCAAGCTCCTCAAGTATTTTTTCTAATGCCGCCAGCTGTACCTGCTTCATAATCATGTTTGAATTCTTTTCCAAGGTGGCAATATTTTCTTTACACTTGCTGATTTCCAGAGATACCTGCCGCAAATCTCCTATCACATCAAGCCTGTACTTGATATCTGTATCATGCTCCGTGGACAAAGGTGTCAGCACAAATTCCAGCTGCTCCAGTCTGGCTTTCAACTGCAATAACCGTTCTTTGATTTCTTCACGCTTCTGTTTCGCCTGTTCCAGCTGAACCTTCAGCGCATTCTGACCAATGTATGGTGTTTCAAAAATTTCCGGCTTTATGGCGCTTGCCACATTGTTCTGATATTTCATACATTCCCTGGTAATGGATGTTTTGTAGTTTTTCAGCTCCCGGTAATGGTCACACATTCTTACCTTACCCAGAATCATATTGACATAACGCTTTGCATATTTGTTTTTAGATGTAACCACCGTAGCCAGAGAGCCCTCCGGAGCAGTATCATATTGTTCCAAATTCTGGGTATTGATCAGTCCGACTCCGTATGCTCTTTTTTCTTTTCTCAAACGGTCATAGGTGCCCAGTGCAATATCAAAATTCTCCGGCTCGACCAAAATGTAAAACCTCTGGGTATTCAGGTAACCTTCTACAGCATTTCTCCAGGCATCGTCGGTTATTTCCAATAGTTCACACAGAATACGGGGCTCCGGTGTTCTTCCAATCTTCAAGAATTCCTCTTTAATTGATTCTCTTACTCTCTCCACATCATCTGTGTAAGAAAGCTTTTTTTTCATCAGATTATCAATCTTTCTGTCAAGTTCCTGCTTTTCACCGCTTACCCTGGTTTCTTCCGCTGCCACCTCAGCTCTCTTTTTAAACACCTTATCACGCATTTCATTCTTGTAAGAAATCACTCTGGAAAGGTTATCTTTCATCACCGCCAGGTTTTCATTTTTGTCAATGTCGCGAAGGTTCTCCTCATAAGTCTTTACACAGTCAGCCACATCTTTCACTTCCAACAGTTTCTTCAACTGCTGTTTTGCCGCGTTTACGCTTCCCTGCAATATTTCCCGCTCTCTCTGCAACCCCTCCTTTTTGCTTTCCAGGCCACGCAGCTTTTTCTCCTGTTCATCCTTCGCAAGGAAATCCTTGTCACTGGCAAGTTCCGCCCTCAAGTCATCTCGAATCTGCTGTTTTTCCGTCTGCTCTGCTTTGGCAGAAGCAATCTGTCTGTTATGATCCTCCAGCCTGAAAGTGTCTGCCTGTATTTCTGATTGCAGATATTTTATTGTTTCGTCAATCAGGTCTGCCTCCACTCTCCCAAGATAGTATTCGTACTGACGATCCTTCTGCAATCCATCCACTGCCTGCGCATGTGTTGCATTAATTTTTTCCAGTCTGCCAATACGAATCTTCACATTTTCCAACGTGCGCTGCAAATCCTGATAGGTACGGACATTTTCACGCAGTACATCAATATTCACTTCCTTCTCATCCAATACGTAAGAATAGACGAAATCCTTGATATCATCGATGGGTCTAAATGCCAAAGCCTTGGGTATCAGCCTGAAAAACTTGTCCTCAATACGCCCAAAGCGATTTTTCATCATGGACCTGGCTTCTTTATCTGTGGTACACCACTGTCTGATATACTTTGCATTCGTAGTCCTGAACTGGTTGATAGACTTTGGGGATTTTCCCTGAAAGAACAGAGAATCCTCCAGACGGATGTTATCCATCAGATAACGCACCGTTTTCTCCTGCCCCTCAGAAGCAGAATCCACCACAGCACCTACCACAAAGTACTTATCTCTTTTCTCCTCGTAGAATTCCAAAGCCACATGCGCACTGATTTCGCCGGTACGCTCATAGGTTTTGTTTTCTCGTCCGGTCTTACAGCGGACATAACCTGTCAGCTTTCTCTTCCCGTTCTCGTGCGCTGCTTTATTAAAGTTATTCGTAGAACAAATTGCCACAAATTGAATCGCATCCAAAAGTGTGGACTTACCCGCGCCATTCTCTCCGGAAATCAGGTTGGAATTTTCAAACTCGATGGTCGTATTGGTAAAGCGATGCCAGTTAATCAGCTTCACTCTCATCAGTTTCTTCACTTGTCTTTCCTCCCTTCCTGTAATTCTCCAGTTTTTCATAAGCAATCTTGATGTCTTCAACCCGGACAGCCATCAGAATTGCATCAAAAATGATGATTCGGGCGTCCTCATTTGCAAGATCATTGTCCAGAGTTTCAATGATCTGAAATCTCTTAAACGTGCTGATTGCGTTGCGCAGAGTTGTCTTATCTATCATCTTATCCCGAATTTTCAGACTCATAAATTTCTCATGAATATCCCCCACATTCACAATCACTTCATCTGAAACGGAAAGCTCCCTTCTCTTCTCATCATAAAGGATTCGCAGAATCAGCAGCAGAACGGATTCGAACAATTTCAGATTATAGCGGTTATAATTCTGTGGATTGGTTAACTGAATTACTCCGTATTCTTCATTGATCTCCAACCGATAGCCCAGAAGAGAGAAACATTCCGAAAATTTTTCTCTGTATTTTGTTACAAAATAGTAATCCGCTTTATTTGTCTCATTCTTTTTACAAAGGAAACAGGTACTCAGCAGGCGATTACAAACCCTTGAAAAATCGTCCTTTTCCCGCTGCAGCATTCCATTCAAAATGTCCATCTTCAAACGCGCTCCTTCCTTTGTATTTCAAAATCCGTAAAACGGAATCCCGCTTTCTCCACATCCTCTTTTACAACAATCCTGTATTTCATATTCTTTCTTTGTCCGTATAACCTGATATAAATCATCTTGACAAAATCATCCGTATTGGCAAGCGGAAGTTCCGAAGCCAGCATATTCGACCTGTCTTTCAGCTGTTTCTCCACATATCGATTGACCTTCTCCGGATTTAAAACCTTCGCCAGTTTCTCCAACATCCGTCTCATCTTTTCATTCCGAAATTCCAAATCCGGTTCCTCGTCTGAAATCGCTTCCGGTTCGAAAGACTTTTTCCCCTCAATCGGTGTATACATAGACTTTTCATCCAACACAGCTGCGCTGTATATGCGAACCAGTTCATCCATGAATTCAATTCGATAAATACCGCCCAAGTCCATATTTTCCCGATTTATCACATCGTTCATTCCCGAAAGGATTTCTTTTATCTGGCCTCTAACATCCTCCCCACCTATCAGATAGAACTTTGCCCTGTTAATTGCCGCTCTTTGATATTGCGTATTCTTCCGATTGATTTCCGACAGAATGTCATCCATATTCTGAAACGCATCGATTACCTGATGAATATAATGGTAAACCAATTCCTCCGCTTCACTTACCGGAATTTCCCGGATTCCCGCCAATTCTGCACTTGCTTTTTCAATATAAGCGCTGCTCCTGCTTTTGCTCTCCAGTCTCTCTATAATTTCCGGTCGAAATTTTGAGACATTATCCGAAGTCAACAACCGATGATAAGCTTTATCCACGATGTTCTCGATATAGTCGTTGAACAGCACATTCATAATTTCCGCCGGTGTTTTATATCTGGTCAATTCATCTATGTAATGCTTGATACTGGAACTTAAGTTTTTCAGACCGGTAATCAGCATGTCTGTATTTTCCACAATGGACAGCAGTACGATGCCCGGATTATCCGTTGCACTTCGCACCAGACTGTAAATGGTATAGATGTATCCCTGATACTCAATCTGTTTTCCTTCTGCTATCTCAAGGAGCGTTTTTATGATCTTAACCGCATACTCTTTAAAATTAACCCTCTGCACATAGCTTTTATCCGTCTCAATATCAATCCAGCCGTAAGTCTCCAGTTTCCTGAGCATCCAGTTTGCTTTGTCTCTTGCCGGTTTTCCTTCCACATCCTCCCCGGCAAGCTCTGCCGCTTGCGTCTGTTCAAAGTAATACTGCAGTTCTTCTACCAGAACATCTCTCTCCACACCAAAAGAGAGCTGATGATCCATAACGGAAAACAGCTTACAGATACATTCCCAATAAACCACTTTATTCGGAGATGCCAATGGTACAAAAAAGTGTTCATCTATAACGTGAAACACATTTGTCTCCTTCCTATGTACTAAAATTTCTCTTCCAACATCATGAAATCCATAAGGTTTACATGCTTGATTCCATTTCGTTTTTGTAATAAGTAATCTGTGGTAAGGACATATTTACCATAATTATCTTTAATTGCTTCAAGTGCCCTGTATTCCCTGTCTTCGGTTTCTTTATTCAGAGCAATCGTATATGCCACCTGAACATATGCATAATTCATCTCTTTGTCACGCAGGATAAAATCACATTCCAGTTTTCCTATTCTCCCCACGCTTACCGTATAGTCAAAACCTCTTGCATAAAAGTAAACCATGTTTTCCAATACCGGGCCGTAATTAATTCTGTTATCTGTGTTCAGCGAAAAATAGAAACTCAGGTCTGCCAGATAATATTTTTTTTCTCCTGACAAAGAGCGCTTTGATTTCATATCAAACCGGTTGCATTCATATAATATTTTTGCATCAACAAGTGTCTGAATATATCTGGCCACTGTACTTCTTCCAATCAGCAAGCCATTCTTTCTTAATGCTTCCTGCAAACCGATTATACTTGTGGTGGCTCCGAAATTATTTATGATAAAATTTCGAACTGTCTCAAAAGCCACCTTATCTCTTATCTTCATCCTGTGCCTGATATCCTTATCAAATATCTCCTGCACAACGCCTTCCACATAGGTTCTTTTTGCAGCAGTATCCTCCATCTGTATCGTCCTAGGGAACCCACCTTCCAGAATATATTGATTTAATTCTATCAGCAAATTAGAATCTCTCTCCTTATGATAGAATTCCTTCATATGTTCATATTCCTCGAAACTGAGTGTATATATTTCGAACTCAATATATCTTCCGGTTAATTTTGTCACAAGTTCACCGCTCAGCAAATAAGAGTTTGAACCGGTAATAAAAATGGAGATACCTCCATCCGTTCGAAAGCCGTTCAGTACTTCTTCGAAGCCATCCACATTTTGGACTTCATCAATAAATAAATACTTAAAGCCATCCCCCTGCATATGCGATTCAATAAGCGATTCCAAATCATCTGCTGATTTAATCCTTTTATATTCACGTCTGTCTAAGTCTAAATAAATAATACTCTCGTCCTTTGCTCCTGCCGCCTTTATCTCCTCGACAATTGTCTCCATGAGACAAGACTTTCCACACCTTCGTACTCCCGTAATAACCTTGATGATATCGTCCGCATGATAAAAAGGTCTTATTTTTTTTAAGTATTTTTCACGCCTGAACAATTGCATTGCATATACCTCCTCAAACTATATTCAGTATATCCATAGCGCGCAAAAAAATCAAGTTAACGTTGCAGTTTTTTTACTTTTTAAAATTTCTGCAACGTTAGCTTGATTTTTACAGATTTTATGTCTAGTCCAATTTAAATATTCAAAGCTATTTTATAGGATATATGCTCTGCACCCTAATTATCAAATCGTATTCTGTCAATCAGAATAAAAATCATAATGATTCAGATTTTTATCGCTTTCAATAGAGTCAAAGTTACGAATCACAAACCCCAGATCATCCGCAATTGACTTCAATATGCTATATTTAAGTTGCTTTCTTCTTGCTTCACCCAGATGCTCTGTAAAAGTAATGTCGATATCTTCAGAGAATCGGTCAATTACATGAAAGGCTTGTAGAAGCCTCTTAACATTCTGGTTAACATCTTTCACAGGAAATAGTGTTCTATATACGTATCTATCACTCCAATAATCAGAGGTGATTTGCTTGTTTCGTGAGTTATAATCAGATTCTTTCCTAGGATATATCCATTTTTCTCATATAGATCAAGTTTTTTCATATTCTTCTCAGCATAATCAGGATTATCCATCATTCCAAAATGCTCATATATGTATTTCTTTCCTTCAGACCGGCTCATCACTGTAAAATCAGGCCTGCAAGTTACAATTTTTCCCCAATTATTCAATTCCAATGGCATTTCATAATGATAAGGTATATGATATCTGTACAATTCGTCAGCTATAATCATTTCTGATTTTGAGCGTACCCTTTCACCCGGAATCGTATAGAATTCCGTTCTGTCATCGTCGCTAAAGATTCCCGGCTCGTATTTCTCTTTCATAAATTTTCTTATTTTTGTATCTAAAGACTCTATCTCGGTATTTACAAGTTTTTTTCTGCCCCTGCATAAGTCCTCAAAGCATTTTTCCAATGTATGGTTTTCATACATGGATTCCACTGCTTTTAATTTCAACAAGTTTTCTTCAAGAACCGGGATAAGCTTCTCATAATATTCACGTTGTGCTACTTTTTGAATTAGTTCTAACTTCTTTTTACTGATATATGTTCCATCAATAAAATATTGATCTGATCCATTACTGCTTGTACATCTTAGCTTTCCTTTAGGCAGTAATGATATTTCCCTTTTGGCATTATTGAGCTCATTTTCCAAGCGTTTTACTTCTAAACCAATTTCTTTATTAATAGTATTACCTCCCATTTATAAGATTTCTTGCTTTAAGCAGTAACAGATTTATATCTTTCCCTGAGAAAAACAAAAACTTACTGCTTAATCATTAATAACCTTCATATAAGTCGTATAATTTTTCCTAATTGGATAAAATTTTTGAATTGATGCCTCAAAGTTACTGCTTTCTTACATGTCTACATTTGACCGGCAGTATTTACATAATGTACAGTAAACTACAACTAAGGTTTTTACTGCCTGACCTTTCTATTAAGCTTACGAGATAGTATGACTGTAAAAACTTATGAAGCTTGTGTTTCTGAATATTACGTTGCGGCAGAACCCCTTGTGCCGGAATAGTGGTTTCCGCCACCGGAATAGTGGCTCTGCGTTGCCGGAATGGTGGCTCTCAAACTCCGGACAGGTGGCTCAATGGGAGCCGGAATACTCATTTGCTCCCATTTCTGAACCCGATTGAATTCTTCCGGTCAAAATGGAATTGCTGAATTTATCTGAAAATAACAGAATGTTAAAATACTGAAATATTTGATACAAATAAAGGAATGTTGAAATACTGAAATATTTGATACAAATAAAGGAATGTTGAAATACTGAAATATTTGATACAAAGATAGGTACAATGAACTTGTAAGAATAATAATGCAGGGGAAGTTATGCAACTTCCCCTGATTAAATGCAATTATGAAATACCAGATTGGTAAACTATCAATAATTACTCAATGATAGTAGCAACACGGCCTGAACCTACTGTTCTACCACCTTCACGGATAGCGAAGGTAAGACCCTGCTCCATAGCGATGGGATGAATCAACTCGATGGTCATCTCAACGTTATCACCAGGCATGCACATCTCGGTACCAGCAGGCAGTTCGCAAACGCCGGTAACGTCGGTGGTTCTGAAGTAGAACTGAGGACGATAGTTGTTGAAGAAAGGTGTATGACGACCACCCTCGTCCTTGGTCAGAACGTAAACCTGAGCGGTAAACTTCTTGTGGCAGGTAACAGTGCCGGGCTTTGCAAGAACCTGTCCTCTTTCGATTTCAGTTCTCTGAATACCACGAAGCAGAGCACCGATGTTATCACCAGCCTGTGCCTCATCCAGCATCTTACGGAACATCTCAATACCGGTAACAACAGTCTTCTTGGTCTCTTCCTTGATACCAACGATTTCAACTTCATCGTTAAGATGAAGAACACCACGCTCTACACGACCGGTAGCAACGGTACCACGACCGGTAATGGTGAATACGTCCTCGACAGGCATAAGGAAAGGCTTGTCAGTATCACGCTGAGGATCAGGAATGTAGCTGTCTACAGTATCCATCAGTTCCATAATCTTGTCGCCCCACTCGCCGTTGGGATCTTCCAGAGCCTTCAGAGCAGAACCCTTAACGATAGGGCAATCTGTGAAGTCGTACTCTTCCAACTGCTCGGTGATTTCCATCTCAACCAGCTCAAGCAGCTCAGGATCGTCAACCATATCACACTTGTTCATGAATACAACGATATAAGGTACACCTACCTGACG
>CAMEDC010000024.1 GCA_945913255.1 uncultured Lachnospiraceae bacterium | reverse complement strand
CAAAAATCTGCGGTGTTGCGGATCGTGTTGGCAGTCTGGAGATCGGAAAAGATGCAGATATTGCAATTTTTTCCGGAAATCCCATGGAAGTATTTACGGAAACGCTGTATACTGTCATCAATGGTCAGGTGGTGTATGAGAAGAAAGATAAGATTGCTATATGAAAAAAGTGTGGTATGATTGATTCATATGGAAAAACCAGCGGAGGTTCTTTTTGAAAAAACGTAAATTGGCGGTGCTGTCTGCCTGCTTTGCCCTGACTGTGGGGATGCTCGCGGGCTGTGGCACACAGGCGGATGACGATATTGTAAAAAGTTCATATGCGGCTGTGGTAAGCATGGAGAGTACAGCGGTGATTGACTATGTAGTGCCGCAGTTTGTACCCAATATTCTGGTGGATGAGGAAGGGTATTGTCTTGGCGGAAAGATGGCAGCTGTTTTGAAAGGAAAGAAACTGCCGGAACAGTTTTCGCTTGTGGATGTAGTAACGGGAGATATGGTTTCTATCGGGGAAGTCGAGGAAGTCTCCTATAACGAGGAACTGAAGCTTTATACCGGATATGCCGATTTCAGTGAGGTGGACAAAGCGGGAGAGTATTATCTGAAATGTGACAGGATTGGCGAGTCCTACCGTTTCCGGGTGGAAGAACAGCTTTATGACAGACTTTTTGAAGAAACTTATGACTGTATGATGGAAAAATGCAGGGACAGAACACTGGAACTCGATGAGGCTGTTGTACTGCTGGAGGCATATGAGTGGTATGCAAATGTATTCCCGGATGAGGATGGGAATCAAATCCCGGATGTACTGGAAGAAATTAAGGGCTGGGTTGCATACAGAGAAGAAAAAGGGACAGAACCCGCAGAGGAAGCACTCTATGCGACACTTTTAGCAAAGTTCAGTTATACTTATCAGAAGTTTGATTTCCGGTACGCGACTGACTGCCTGAAAAGGGCTTCCACCGTATTCGGACAGGTACAGACAACCATCAGTAAAGATGCGGACAGTTTTTTTGCACTGACGGAACTGTATCGTGCAACGGGACTATATACTTATCGGAATCAGATTCTTGATTATCGCAGCTTTTTTGAGAACAACAGCAGTTATATGGAAGAACAGGGATATCTTTACGGCACACTGACTTATCTGATGACGAGGCAGAAGGTGGATTTGACACTCTGCGATACTTTTATGAGTAATCTCATGGACAGGGCAGAGGAAATCTCCAAGCGATATGAGGATATGATTCATCCGGTGACCGCAAAGAACAATGGTTCTGCGGATTTGTTGAAAAATGCCATGATTGTATCATGTGCAAACTATTGCATGAATAATTATCAATATACAAATATCTGTGAAGAATTTCTTCATTATCTGATGGGCAGAAATCAGGAGTCGGTCAATTTCTATGCGGGCGACGAGGACAAAACAGGTTATTTACTATTGTTGGCAGGACTGGCGGCAGACTAAAATTCAGAGCAGGGAAGGAGCGGACGTAAGAATGAAAGTTGTGGTTTTGGCAGGAGGTACCAGTACGGAGAGGGATGTTTCCCTAAGCTCCGGCAGCATGATTTATAAAGCATTGAAGAATAACGGGCATCAGGCAATTCTGCTGGATGTCTATCTGGGATATGAGGGAGAGACGGAAGGAATTTTTGAAGGGTCGACGGACTGGTCGGCAGCAGTGGGAGCCATCAGCGAGAAAAATCCGGACCTGGAGGCTGTGAAGGCCATGCGGAAGGATGGAGGAAAGAGTTTCTTTGGACCGAATGTATTGAAAATCTGCCAGAGTGCGGATTGCGTGTTTATGGCTCTGCACGGTGCAAACGGTGAAGACGGCAAAATCCAGGCATGCTTTGAACTGCTGGGAATTCCTTATACAGGGACAGATTTTGTCAGCTCGGCCATGGCGATGGATAAGGGGATTACAAAGGATATTTTTAAGGCGTACGATATTCCCACACCGATGGGCATCCGGCTGAAAAAAGGAGAGACAGAGAGTGCAAAAGTGCCTTTCCCCTGTATTGTCAAGGCGTGCTGCGGCGGTTCTAGCGTGGGTGTCTGCATTGCCCACAATGAAACGGAATATGCTGCTGCAAAAGAAGAAGCATTCCGCTATGACAATGAGGTAGTAATTGAGCAATACATAGAGGGAAGAGAATTTTCCGTGGGTGTTATGGACGGAAAGGCATTGCCGGTGATTGAGATTGCACCCAAGGTAGGTTTTTATGATTACAGGAACAAGTACCAGGCGGGCAGTACGGTAGAGACCTGCCCTGCAGAGCTTCCGGCAGACAGAACAAAGGCGATGCAGGATATTGCGGAGAAGGTATTTATGGCACTCCGGTTGAAAAGCTATGCCAGAATGGATTTCAGGATGAACACAAAGGGGGAAATATTCTGCCTGGAGGCGAATACTCTGCCCGGTATGACACCGGTGTCTTTGCTTCCTCAGGAAGCAGCAGCGGTGGGCATGGATTTTGCGGCATTGTGTGAGAAAATTTTGCAGAGAGGCTTGGAACTGGCGAAGAAATGAGCGTGAGAATGAATCTGACAATAGGAGAGATTGTACAGGTTTGCGGCGGCAGACCTGTGTGGAAGGACGGAAAGGCAGATTGTGATACCTGTGTCACTTCTGTTGTGATAGATTCCAGAAAGGTTGAGGCAGGAGGCGTTTTCCTGGCAACAGTGGGAGAACGCGTGGACGGACACCGGTTTATCAGCCAGGTGTTTACACAGGGTGCGGCGTTAACTGTGACGGAAAAAACACCTGAGCAGGTGGAAACAGAGACAGGTGTGGACTGCAGCGGCTGGGGAAGTTATGTGCTTGTGGAGGACAGCCTGCAGGCCTTGAAGGATATTGCCGAGTGCTATCGGAAAAAGCTGGACATTCGTATCGTGGGAATTACCGGAAGTGTGGGTAAGACCAGCACAAAGGAGTTTATCGCCGGAGTATTGGCTGAAAAGTACAATGTGCTGAAGACAGAAGGAAACTTTAATAACGAAATCGGGGTTCCCCTGACGCTTCTTCGTATTCGGGAAGAACATCAAGCCGCGGTGGTGGAAATGGGCATCAGTGATTTCGGAGAGATGCATCGCTTAAGTAAGATGGTTCGGCCGGACGTCTGTGTGATGACCAATATCGGGCAGTGCCATCTGGAAAACCTGAAAACCAGGGACGGCATCCTGAAAGCAAAATCAGAGATTTTTGATTTTATGGCGGAAAATGGAGAAATCTGCCTGAACGGAGAGGATGATAAGCTGAGTACCCTGCTTGATGTGAGGGGACATAAGCCCCACTTTTTCGGGCTGGGCAGTAATCCTGCCGAAGAAGTGAAGGCGGTGGAGATTCAAAGCCGCGGTCTCTGGGGCTCTGACGCTGTGCTGGAGATGTCGGGATGGGCAACCGATGCCGGGAAAGGTGTGAGCACTGACAGTGCAAAGGGGTGGAAGTTTGCTAAAATTCCGGTTCATGTACCCCTGCCGGGCAGACACATGGTGCTGAATGCAGCTGCTGCAGCCTGTGTGGCACGGCTGTTTGACTTAAGTGACAATCAGATTGCGGAAGGGATTGGTAAGATACAGCCGGTCAGCGGGCGGAATCACTTAATTCGCCTGAAGGATTACACGCTGATTGATGACTGCTACAATGCGAATCCTGCTTCCATGAAAGCAGCCATTGATCTTCTGGCGATGGCAGACACGGAAAAAGTGGCAATCCTGGGTGATATGTTTGAACTGGGAGAGGATTCCGACAGACTGCACGGGGAGGTAGGAGCGTATGCGGCGGCTGCCGGAATTGACCGGATTCTCTGTGTGGGTTCGATGTCGGAGCACATGTTCGAGGCTGCCATAACGCAGGCAGGTCAAAAGGGTGAGGGCGATTCGGCGGAGGGTTTATCTGCGCAGTCCATGCACATCGTACATTTCCCGACCAGAGATGCCCTGCTGGAAAGCTTAAGGCAGGAAAGAAAGGAATATATACCGGATGGAAGTACGGTGCTGATCAAGGCATCCCACGGCATGGAGTTTACCGGTGTGCTGGATTTTTTGAAGGGCTGTGGAGAAGAAGTGTAACACAAATCGAAACGATAGATTCGTGCCGAAACCGGAAGTGAAATCGAAGTTAGAAGCTAATTGAAAGAGAAATCGGAATAGAAATCAAAGTCAAAATAAGGAAACTTAGGAAAATCTTAATCCTTTTTGTGAGCAGATGTGGCAGAATAGGATTAAGATTTTTTGTGATGGAAGGGCTGTCTGTGAAGACAGAGCGAGGGGCAGTATGAGTGAAAGTATTCTGATAGTGGATGATGAAAGGGAAATTGCGGATCTGGTTTCCCTGTATCTGGAAAATGAGGGCTTCCGGGTGGTGAAATGTTATGACGGGAAGTCGGCGCTTGCCTGCATTGAGGAGACGGAGTATGATCTTGCCATTCTGGACGTGATGTTACCGGAGATAAACGGGCTGGAGCTTTGCCGTAAAATCCGGGAAAAGTACACTTATCCGGTGATCATGCTGACTGCAAAGGGCGGTGAGACGGACAAGATTAACGGTCTGACACTGGGAGCGGATGATTATATGACAAAGCCCTTTCTGCCGCTGGAACTGGTGGCTCGGGTCAAGGCTCAGCTTCGTCGCTACAAACGGTACAACAGTAAGAGGGAGCCGGAGGAGGATATTCTGACGGTTTCGGGGCCGATGATGAACTGCAAGACCCACGAGTGTTATCTGAACGAAAGGCCATTGAGTCTTACGCCCACAGAATTTTCCATTCTGCGTATTCTTTGTCAGAGGAAGGGGCAGGTTGTCAGTGCGGAGGATTTATTTCACCTGATCTGGGCAGATGAGTATTATACCAAGAATAACAATACCATCACGGTACATATCCGACATTTGCGGGAAAAGATGGGAGATTCCTTCGAAGAACCGAAGTATATTAAGACAGTCTGGGGGTGTGGATACAAAATTGAAGGATAAGATAAAACGGACTTTGATTACTTTTTTCATTCTGTTTGGAGGAGTGATACTATGTATGGGAATTTACCAGCTGTTTGACAGACTGCTGAACGGGGTTCTGCTGGACTGGCTGGATTCCAGATTTATCCAGTACAACTGGGTTGCGCTGGATTCCGAAGGAAACGGTTATTATCATACCAGTATTCGATGGTGGCGGGTAAAGGAATATTTGTTCCGGGGCTTTGTTTTCCTTGTGCTCTTTCTGGCATTTGCAGGCAGACTGTTTGTGCTGATGTATGCGGCAAAGCGGGAGAAGAAAGTAATTGCGGATGCCGGGCATATGATTGGGGATTACATGAAGCATGACAGGGAGGCTGCGGAGGTCTTTCCGGCTGAATTTGCGGAAATCTCCGTGCAGATGGCGGAAATCAAGGCCAATATGCAGCGCCATGAACAGGCGATGAAGGAGGAGGCAAGCCGGAAAAATGATCTGATTACCTATCTGGCTCATGATTTAAAGACGCCGCTGACCTCGGTAGTGGGCTATTTGAGCCTGCTGGAGGAAGCGCCGGACATGCCTTCTGAACAGAGGGCAAAGTATGTGCACATTACGCTGGAAAAGGCGCTTCGACTGGAAAAACTGATCAATGAATTCTTTGAAATCACCAGATATAATCTGCAGCAGATTGTTTTGGAGAAGGAGACGGTGGATGTCGGATTTATGCTGCTGCAAATGACTGACGAGTTCTTTCCGGTTCTGCATGAACATGGAAATACCGTAAAGTTGGAACTGCCGGAAAATGCAGGCGAAGTAAAGGTTTACGCGGATGCGGAAAAGCTGGCGAGAGTATTTAATAATATCCTGAAAAATGCGGTCGCCTACAGCTATCCCGACACGGAAATTGTGGTGCGGTTTGAGGAACGGGAAGGCAGGGTAAGGATTTATTTTCAAAACAGCGGAAGAACCATACCGAAACAGAAACTGGATTCTATTTTTGAAAAATTTTTCCGGCTGGATGATGCCAGAACCACAAACAGCGGCGGAGCCGGTCTGGGGCTCGCAATCGCAAAAGAAATTGTCACTCTGCACGGAGGAACGATCACCGCGGAGAGTGACAATGAAATAACAACGTTCCTTGTAGAGCTACCGGTGTAAACAGAGGCTTTCGTTGGTGGAATGGATATGATGAAGAAAAAGTCTATACGTATATAGCCGATGCTCGGTACGGACATATACTTAAACTTAACCTAAGAAATCAGATACATACCATCAAGTAATAGAAATATTATTTGGTGGTATTTTTATATTATGGAGGAGGACAGAAATGGAAAATATCGTTATACGAAGTGCAAAAAGGGAAGAACTTGATGCTGTGAATAAGATTCGCAAACAGGTCAATGATATTCATGTGAATGGACGTTCAGACATATTTCGTGAGGATGGATGGCAGTTCATAGAGCCATTTATATATTCAAGATTTGATGAAGAAAATAGTGATGTTATTGTTGCAGCTATTGAGGATGAAAAGTTGGATTTGCTGTGGTTCAGTATATTACGAGATCAGAATCTCCATTTGGTAAGGCTCGTAAATATCTTCATATAGAGGAGTTTGGGGTGGACGAAAAATTCAGACGCAAGGGCATCGCCACTGCTATAATTGATTTTGCAAAAAAAGAGGCAAAAAAGAATGGATTCGCCAGATTAGAACTTGATATGTGGGAATTCAATGACAGTGCATTGGCATTCTATGAAAGTGTAGGTTTTACAACTTTCAGAAGGTATATGGAAAGTTATATAGGCGAATAGTGTTGAAGGCAAAATTGATATCTTTTATTTGGTTTTTTAGAAAGCCATGGAATGTCAGGGCGGTTATTCTTGTGGAATTTACAGGCTGTCTCGGTATTCTTCCTTTAAGGCGAAATATTTGTCTGAGATGATGCCGCCCACATAAGTACTCAGGCTTTTTCTGGTTTCCTTATCCAGGGTATCGAGGTATATGGGTTTTTCGAAGGAGATGATAACGGTGGCTTTTTTCACTTTGGGGAGGTGATCCTCAAAGATTGCCGCAGAGTTAACGATAACCATGGGGACGATGGGAACCTTGCCTTTTTCCGCTATCTTAAAACTGCCCTCGTGAAATGGCAGAAAGCTGTCATTTACCTTATTTCTGGTGCCCTCCGGGAAGATACAGAGGGAGTACCCCTTTTTCACCTCTTCCACGCCGGCAAGAATGGTCTTCAGCCCTTCCCTAATGTTTTCTCTGTCGAGGAAGAGACAATGGATATTTTTCATCCACAGCCGCAGGATGGGAACCTTATTCATTTCAATTTTTGCCACATAGCCCGTAATGCGGGGAAACAGGGAGAGTGTCAACACCACATCAAAAAAGCTGCGGTGGTTACCCACATAGAGGACCGCAGTATCCGTGGGGATATTTTCCCGGCCTTTGACAATGAGGTTTACTCCGGCGATGGTGTTGATGCAGCGGAAGCCCCAGCCGACCAGTGCTTTGGAACTTTTGTCTTTCCACTCGGGCTTCTTTTTTCCAATCAGCCATTCGACCAGAAGAACCGGGAGGGAAAGTATGAGATAAAGTACCAGAAACAAAACAATGATAATAAAGCGAATCATGGGATCGACCTTTCTATGTCTGCGGCAGCCGCCGCTTTTTCTTGCCTGTTAACGATGCAGAGCCCATTCGAGAAGTCGCCTCTTCGAGGCTTTCCTTTTGCCGGGAACCTTTGAACCCTTTGCATGGCTCTGCATCGTTTTCATCATAGCATATATTTCTTCGCGTGTACATAGAATACAGCAAAAGACAGGATACTTACGGAGAATAAAATTGAAGAAATGTCGAATATCTGCCGGAATGTTTCTGGGTACCATACTGATGGTGTGCGTGCTGCTTTTATCGGGCTGCACGCTGCAAAGTGAGGAAAAACTGAAGCTGCGAGACCTGGATTTTACGGTGCTTAGTGAGGAAAAAATACCGGAGGAACTGAAGACGAAACTGGAGGAAGCAAAGGCTGCACCGTTTCAATTTACTTATATGGATCAGGAATTCTTGTATCTTTGTATTGGCTACGGGCAGCAGGAGACAGGCGGGTACAGTATTGCGGTAAATGAACTTTACCTGACGGATACCAATATTTGTGTCAGCACAAGTCTTCTGGGACCGGAGTCTTCGGAAAGAAATAACCAGACACCTTCGTATCCTTACATTGTACTGAAGACGGAGCGGCTGGAACAGACTGTTATTTTTGAATAGAGGAGTCCCTTTTCTTTTTTGAAAATCCGTGTTACACTTGAAAAGCAAATACGGTTTGGCGGGAGGTACCTATGCTGCTGATAAAGAACGGATATATGATAGACCCGAAATCGGGGTGGGACGGAAAGTATGATATTCTGGTTGACGGAGGGAAAATTGCAAGAATTGCCAAAGGATTGGAGAAGCCCTGTGCGAATTGTAAGGTGATTGATGCAGAGGGGCTTCTTGTGGCACCGGGACTGGTGGATGTTCATGTGCATTTCAGGGAGCCGGGCTTTACACAGAAGGAGGACATTACCACCGGCGCAGCGGCTGCTGTGAAGGGTGGGTTTACCACGGTGGTGCTCATGGCAAACACAAAACCGACGGTGGATAACAGAGAAACTCTGGAGTATGTTTTGAAGCGAGGCTGTGAAACAGGAATCCATGTACAGACCTGTGCAAATGTGACCATGGGTATGAAGGGGAAGGAACTGACGCCGATGCGGGAACTGGCGCAAGCGGGGGCAGTTGGCTTTACGGATGACGGCATTCCGCTGCTGAACGAAGAGCTTGTAAGGGATGCCATGAAAATGGCGGCTTCCCTTGATATGCCCATCAGTTTTCACGAGGAGAATCCGGAGTATATTGAAAATAATGGCATTAACCGCGGAAAGGCCAGCGAATTTTTCGGAATCGGCGGCTCCTCCAGAGAGGCGGAGATTACCATGGTGGAGCGGGATCTGAAGCTGGCGCTGGAGACGGGAGCAAGCATCGATATACAGCACATCAGTGCGAAGGAGTCTGTGGAACTGGTGCGCAAGGCAAAGGAAAAAGGGCATAATATTCATGCGGAGGCAACACCCCATCATTTTACCCTGACGGAGGAGGCGGCTATTCAGTACGGTACACTGGCAAAAATGAATCCGCCTCTGCGAGAGGAAGCGGACAGACAGGAGATTATCCGCGGACTGGTGGACGGCACCATCGACATGATTGCTACGGATCATGCGCCTCATACAGCGGAGGAGAAGGCAAAACCTGTCACGGAGGCTCCCAGCGGCATCATCGGTCTGGAAACAGCGCTTGCACTTGGAATAACGGAGCTGGTGGACGGAGGGTATCTCACCATGAGACAGCTCCTGACGCTTATGAGCACAAATCCGGCCAACCTTTATCATCTGGATGCGGGATATCTGGCAGAGGGAGGCCCAGCGGATCTGATTCTCATTGATACGACGGCAGAATGGGTACCGGAAGAATATGTTTCCAAGGCGAGCAATACGCCATTTACGGGATGGAAGCTGAAGGGTAAGGTAGTAAAGACCATCTGCGAAGGGAATGTGGTGTATGAGGCATAGGTACTTCCTGAAGTAAGAGCTGACAGGAAAAAGGAGCCGATAGAGAGACGGCGCCGATAGGAAGACAGAGAAACGGAAAGGAAACGGATTATGAAACAAAAGGTAAAGGCAAGGGTAATGGAACAGAAACAGATTGCCCCCGCAATCTATGATATGTGGATTGAAACGGAATTGGCAGGGCAGGCACGCCCCGGTCAGTTCATCTGCATCTATCCGAAGGATAAAAGTACGCTGCTTCCGAGACCAATCAGCATCTGTGAGGTGCGGGAGGATGGAAAGGCGCTCCGCGTAGTGTACCGTGTGGCAGGTGCGGGAACCGGGGAGTTTTCCGGCTACAAGGCAGGGGATTCTATCTTTGTGCTGGGAACATTGGGCAACGGCTTCCCCCTGGAGAAGGCAAAGGGAAAGAAGGTTTTCCTCATGGGCGGCGGTATCGGCGTCCCCCCCATTCTGGAGCTTGCGAAGCAGATGGAAGCGGACAAGCAGATTATCGTGGGTTATCGTGACGATAAAACGTTTCTGAAGGAAGATTTTGAAAAATACGGTAAGGTCTATATTGCCACTGAGGATGGCAGTGTGGGAACAAAGGGAAATGTGATGAATGCCATTGTGGAGAACGGGCTGGAGGCAGATGTGATTTACGCCTGCGGCCCCATGCCCATGCTTCGTGCCATTAAGGCATATGCTTCCGAACATCATATCAAGGCATATATTTCTCTGGAGGAGCACATGGCCTGCGGTGTCGGAGCCTGTCTTGGCTGTGTGGTGAAGACAAAGGAAATCGACCATCATTCGCATGTTCATAATGCCAGAATCTGCACGGACGGTCCCGTTTTTGAGGCAGATGACGTGGAAATTTAACTTTGCGAATTGTAAAAATATCGTTATGGTTGGAAAGTAATTTACTTGAGGTAATGACCTTATTTTAGGAGGAAATTCGGATGAACACACAGGTAACAATCGCGGGAGTCACCTTCAAAAATCCTGTTATGACAGCATCGGGAACCTTTGGCTCCGGCATGGAATACTCGGAATTTGTGGATTTAAACAGACTGGGAGCGGTAGTGACAAAGGGAGTTGCAAATGTGCCCTGGCCCGGAAATCCCACGCCCAGAGTGGCGGAGGTTTACGGAGGTATGCTGAATGCCATCGGACTGCAGAACCCCGGTATCGATGTGTTTATGGAAAGGGATATTCCCTTCCTGAAGCAGTATGACACAAAAATCATTGTCAATGTCTGCGGCAAGACTGTGGAGGATTATGTGGAGGTGGTGGAACGCCTTGGAGAGGAAGAGGCGGTTGCCATGCTGGAAATCAACGTGTCCTGCCCGAATGTCAAGGAGGGAGCTATCGCCTTTGGACAGAAGGCGGATGCCCTGTTTCAGATAACAAAGGAAATCAAAGCGAAGGCAAAACAGCCTGTTATCATGAAGCTCAGTCCCAATGTCACCGATATTACGGAGATGTCGAAGGCGGCGGAAGCGGCCGGTGCGGATGCCCTGTCCATGATCAATACCATTACCGGTATGAAGATTGACATTCACAGGAGAAAATTTGCACTTGCCAACAAGACCGGAGGCATGTCAGGTCCTGCGATTAAGCCGGTTGCGGTGCGTATGGTCTATCAGGCAGCGCATGCGGTGAAGATTCCCATCATCGGTATGGGCGGAATCGCTACAGCGGAGGACGCCATCGAATTTTTGATGGCCGGAGCCAGTGCGGTGAGTATCGGAGCCATGAATTTTGTGAATCCCTATACGACTGTGGAGGTCGTGGAGGGAATTGAAGCTTACATGAAGCAATACGGAGTCGAAAATGTGACGGATTTAATCGGCGTGGTATAAAGGAACAACATACCTTCATATATATACTTATACCAGTATATATGGAGGTATTTTTGTGGAACTGATAAAGAGAAATATACATATGGATCGCACGAAGACCCGGGCGGTTACACAGTTTACCCTGGAGGATGATGTCAACATACCGGATACGAAACCGGATGTCAATGCATTGAAACTGGAGAAGGGGGAGCTGGTGGTAGAGGAGATTAAACCCGGAAACGATGTGGTAACAGTCAGGGGAACCCTCAGGTTTGTGCTTTTGTACCATACGCTGGAGGAAGGAAGCAGTCTTGTTGTGCTGGATGGGCGGCTGCCCTTTGAGGAAAAGGTGAATCTGCGGGGCGCTGTACCGACGGACACCGTAGAAATTGATGGGGAAGTGGAGGACCTTACAGTGTCCATGATTAATTCCCGTAAGCTGAATGTTCAATCTCTGGTGACATTGACAGCCCGGGTGGAGGAGCTTTACGATGAGGAAGCTCCGATTGCCATCCACGGGGATGAAAAATGCGAGTACCGGCGCATACCGTTAAACATTGCCCAGATTTCCATCTGCAAGAATGATATCTTCCGCCTGAAGGAGGAGGTAACCCTTCCTTCCAATTATCCCAATATCTTTCAAATTCTGTGGGACAACGTTTCTCTGGGAGATGTAGAGTTCAAGGTGATGGAAGAAAAGCTGACAGTTTCGGGAGATGTGCATTTGTTTGTCCTTTATGAAGGGGAAGGAGAGGAACATCCTGTCAGGGCGTTTGAAACCACGATTCCGTTCAGTGGTGTGTTGGAGTGCCATGGATGCAGGGAGGGAATGCTTCCCGACATCCGCTACAGGCTTGGACAGAGAGAACTGACAGTGCGTCCGGATTTTGACGGTGAGGAGAGAAGCATCGGCATGGAGCTGGTACTTGATATCGGCATCCGAATTTATGAGGAAGAAAATCTGGAGCTGATTTCAGATATTTACGGTGTCTCCAATGAAATAGAGACAGTGACTCACCCCGCGCAGCTGCGCAGACTGCTTTCTCGCGTAACGGGGAAAACAAAGGTGACAGACCGTATTCATGTAGAGGCAGGAAGTGTGCTGCAGCTGCTCCACAGTGAGGGAACGGTGGCACTGGAACAGCAGACAATTGTAGAAAACGGGATATTGCTGCAGGGGAGTATGCAGATAAAGGTCATGTACATCACGGGAGAGGACGAAGCACCCTATGGCTGCGCCCAGGCACAGATTCCGTACCAGTATACGCTGGAGGTTCCGGATATTGCAGCGGAGGATATGGGGAAGGTGCATGCAGAGGCAGAGCAGCTGCAGGTTACCATGTTGGATGGAGAAGAAATGGACGTTAAGGCAGTCTTAAGCTTTTCCACAACCGTGTTCAAAAATATTCCGGTGGAGCTCATAAACAGGGTGAATGTGGGCGAACTGGATAGTAGCAGGCTAAGCAGCCTTCCGGGAATGGTGGTATATATGGTAAAGGATGGGGATAACCTGTGGAATATCGGGAAAAAATACTATGTTCCTGTGGATATGCTGCGGGAATTGAATGCCCTGGAAAGCGATGAACTGCATCCCGGTCAGAGGCTTCTGATTGTGAAGGGAAGCTGACGGCAGGGAAAAAAGTAAGACCCCCGGCCTTCGAAAGAAAGTCGGGAGTCTTTTTTTGCGTGCTGTGATCGTCTCACAGCCTGAAGGTTCAATGAAAATTTTCTCTATGCTTCTACAGCGTTTCCTGCCGCCGCTGCCATATCATCAAAGCCCTTCATGACAGCATCATAGGTTTGTTTTGAAATATCGGGGAGTTCGCCGCCCCAGGTCTTTTCAGCCTGTTTATAGCCTTTTTCGAATGCAACACGCATCTCTTCGATTTTATCGGGGTCACCGCCCGTAAGAGCTGTTGCAAAATCAAGAATTCTTGCGGAGGTTTGCTTGACGCCCCAGTAGCCGTCCTCCGCAATGTCAGCCTGTGCCTGCGCCTTGGTGGCAGGGTCAACGGTAAAGTTGCCTTCCCGCAGGAAAGACCAGATATCATTTGCATTGCCGTAAGTCTTTGACTGTCCGAGCATCATCTTCTCAACCAGACTGCGAAGCTGGGCGGTGCGCTCCTCGGCATCTGCCTTCAGCTTGTTAATCAGATTGGTATCGGGTTTGTAAGTTTTCTTTGTAACCTTTTCCGTGCTTTCCGTGGAGGGCTCGTACACAACGCCGTTTTCGGCAGCAGTATTGGTGCTCTCTGACTTAACACTTTCTGTTTTTTCGGCTTTTTTGCCTTCTGTGTAAGAATAGCTGTAGGCTGCCGTAGCCTGGGTAGATGTAACTCCGTTTACACTCATAACCATCCTTCTTTCTGACGCGAAACGTCTGTCCTTTTGTCCGTTTCCGGAACAATCTTCCGTGATTGGTACTATACATATCGGCAGATACATCAGGAATCTTTAGACTTATCTTGTTTTTTCAGGATTTATAGGATTTATTATTCTGGTTCTTTCTGGATTTATGTCAATATATCGGATATAATGTAGTTAATGTCTGATAATTGTGTTTTTGAGAACTACGTTGCAAGAAACCGGTGAGTAGTATAGAAATGAATGCTGCAGATAAGTAAGTCCCATACAAAGATGTGTCGGAGGAGAGAAATGTCTGAGAAAAGTACCGATCTTGAAAAATTACTAAGTGCCATGAATGCTTTTTCGGAAGGCAGTTTTGAGGATGTTTCGGCAGAAGACTTTGAGGATCCCAAAGTTGCGGAAGCCTACAATCGAATGCTAAACAGTGTTATGAGCCGCAATAACCAGTTTCTGATGCCAGAGTATTGGTAATCGATGACAATGCAATCAATCTCACGGTTGCCGAGGTTCCGATTATTGCCCTCACGGCGAATGCCATCAGCGGTACAAAAGAAATGTTTCTGGCAGAGGGAATGAATGATTTTGTCGCAAAACCCATTGAAATTCGTGTCCTGATGAGTAAAGTGAAGCAGTGGCTTCCCGTCGAGAAGGTAAAACGGGTGAACAGTAAGGAAACGGAGCCGGCACAGAAGCAAAGCAATTCCGTTATGCCCAGTCTTGCAACCCTACAGATAGGGGATCTCAAGGTGCAGATGGCGAGACAGCTTTTGGGGACGGACAGGCTTTTCTGGAGTGTGCTGAAAGAATATTACCGCGTAATCGAGAAAAAGTCAGAGACCATAACCGGCATGTTTGAGGCGGGTGACTGGGTTATTAAATTCACACAAGTATGCCCGGGGAATGCAGAGGTTATGCGATTCCCCGGGCTCTTATTGTTGTTTTGTAACTATTCAGAACCATGCAAATTTTCAATCAATATGTGAATCATGCCTGCATGAATGAACCCTGGCAGTCTAAAGATTCAGATTTGAGAGATTCATCGAAAAGTCGGGATAAATACCGGAGGGTATGCTGTCCGTGAAGGAGTACTCTTCCACTTTGTCAGCTATAAATGTGTAAACCGTTACTCTGTTTTTCTCCGGGTCGACAATCCAATATTCACGAACGCCGGCAGTGCGGTACTTGAATAACTTGGTATAGTAGTCCATGTGCCTGCTCCCGGGTGAAACAATCTCAATAATCCAGTCAGGTGCACCGACACATCCCTTGTCGTTAAGTTTGTTTGAGTCGCATATAACGCTGATATCCGGCTCGACATAATTTCTGTCATCCTCATTCAAGAAGACCGCAAACGGAGCGATATAAGGCTTACAAGCTCCATAATTGGATTTGATATATTCTCGGATAGTTCCAAAGAGTTCACCGGCAATATCCTGATGCTTTCTGCTGGGTGGTGCCATGTAATAAATATGACCGTCAATGAGTTCTGCTCTTTCTCCATCCGGTAAGGCATAAATATCGTCAATAGTATGTGTAACAGGTAATTCCATAGTTAGTGTTCCTCTCCTGGTGTGTCTGGTTGTCTGTTAGCTTTATTGTGCGCTTTTTTCGTGAGTTCTGCAAGTATTTATTCAAGAAATTACTGAAATAACATAAGAACGGACAAACCGAAAAATGTACTATTCTTCCAGTGTTTATGCAGTTTAGCAGTTACTTTACAGAGCAGGATAAAACTTGACGAATTACACAGGATTGTATATAATTTAATACAATCCTTGTATACAAAATACATTTTGATACAACATGTGAGGTTTCTATGGAAAAGCATTCGATGAAAGCATATGCAAAAGTGAATCTGGGACTGGATGTGGTAAAGAGGCTGCCGAATGGGTATCATCAGGTGAAGATGATTATGCAGACCGTCGGAATTTATGATGAGCTGACATTCGAAAAGGCAGAAAGCGGAATTACCATCACTACTGACTCGGGTGAACTTCCCACAGATAAGAACAATCTGATTTATAAAGCGGCAGAGCTGATACGGGAAAAGTATGGGATTCGTGAGGGAGTGCGCATTCATTTGCAGAAAAATATTCCCATTGCCGCCGGAATGGCCGGGGGCAGTACGGATGCGGCAGCTACTATGAAAGGCATGAATATGCTGTTTGAACTGGGAGCAACGTCAGGAGAATTGATGGAAGAAGCAGTAAAAATCGGAGCCGATGTGCCTTATTGTATTATGGGCGGGACTGCTCTGGCAGAAGGTATCGGAGAGAAGCTGACGGCGCTGCCGCCGGTACCGAAGATATTTTTTCTGGTGGCAAAGCCTGACATCAGTGTTTCTACAAAATATGTCTATGAGCATCTGGACGCTGCGGGTATTGTACATCATCCTGACATTGACGGCATGGTGGAGGCAATCAGAGCGGGAAGTGTACCCGGAATTCTGGAACGTATGGAAAATGTGTTGGAGGCGGTAACCATACCGGCACATCCGATGATTGATACGATAAAGAAACGCATGCTGGAGCTTGGAGCAGAAGGCAGTCTTATGAGTGGAAGCGGACCGACTGTCTTTGGTGTTTTTATCAAGAAGGAAAGTGCAGAGAGCGCTTATGAACAGATGAAGAAGGATGGGCTGGCAAAGCAGCTGTTCGTGGCGGAGCCGGTGTAAAAGCAACAGAAAGGCAGGGCAGATATGCAGGATTATTTTCAGATGGATATGAGTGAATTCCTTCCTCTGAGGGATGTTGTGTTTAACACGCTGAGGCAGGCAATTCTGACGGGGGAGTTAAAGCCGGGCGAGAGACTGATGGAAATTCATTTGGCCAATAAGCTGGGAGTCAGCCGTACTCCCATCAGAGAGGCAATCCGTAAACTGGAGCTGGAAGGACTTGTGACCATGATTCCACGCAGAGGAGCGGAAGTGGCTCAGATTACCGAGAAGAGTATGAATGACGTGCTTGAGGTAAGGCGTGCGTTGGATGCGCTTTGTGCGGAGCTTGCCTGTGACCGGATTACCGAGGATGGGCTTGAGACACTGAAGAAGGCCTGCGTGGCGTTTGAGGCGGCAATCAGGACAAAGGACGCGAAGAAAATTGCACAGGCAGATGTGGCACTCCACGATATCATTGTGCAGGCTACCGGAAATCAGAGACTGATTCAGCTGGTACATAACCTGTCAGAGCAGATGTATCGTTATCGCTTTGAATATATTAAGGATATCAGTCAGCATGAAAACCTGGTGGAAGAGCATAGAATTATCTATGAGAGTATCCTGAAAAAGGATAAGAAGACGGCAGCTGAAGCTGCAAGAATCCATATTGACAATCAGGAGAAGGCGATTATCCGTCAGATACGTCTTGACAGGCAGGAAGTAAAAAAGTAAAGTGGTATAGACTTCCTGATATTGGCAATAATCTTACTGTGAGAAAGTGAGGTTATTGCGTGAAAAAGAGATATCAGGGAATTCGTATTATCATAGGGATGTGTGCGGCATTGGGCTGGTGGGGACTGCTTTATCCGGAGCTTACCCTGACGCCGGATACCGTAAAGGTAATCAGCGAGGGAATGGCCGGGGAAAGACTGGATGTGACAGGAGATTGGAAATTTGACAGTACCCTGTTCGAGGAACTGCTGACCGCGGGAGAAGGAGAAATCCGTTTCCGGAGCAGGCTGCTCACAGAACTGAGTGCATTAGTGGAGGCTGTTCAAAATGCAGAATAACAGAGAATTGCTGCGTAAGGATGCGCCAATCGGAGTGTTTGATTCCGGGGTGGGCGGACTTACGGTGGCAAGGGAGATTATGCGGCAGATACCCAACGAGAAAATCATTTATTTCGGGGATACGGCAAGGGTTCCCTACGGAAGCAAATCTCAGGAAACGGTTACCCGATTTTCGGAGCAGATCGTCCGGTTCCTGCGGACATTTCAGGTGAAAACAATCGTAGTGGCATGCAATACTGCCAGTGCGTATGCATTGGATACGCTGGAAAAGGATATTGATATACCGATTATCGGTGTGGTGAAGCCCGGAGCCAAGGTGGCGGCCGAGGCGACCCGTAACGGGCGGATTGGCGTAATTGCCACAGAAGCTACCATCGGAAGTCGGATTTATTCAAAGTACATACAACAACTGAATAAGGATGTAACCATTTACGGGAAGGCATGTCCTCTGTTTGTTCCTCTGGTGGAGGAGGGACTGCTGCAGGACCCTGTGACAGATGAAATTGCGAGGCGGTATCTGACAGAATTGATTGATATTGACATTGATACCCTAATTCTGGGCTGTACCCATTATCCACTGATTCGTTCCACCCTCGGCAGAATTATGGGAGAAAAGGTGACACTGGTGAATCCGGCTTATGAAACTGCCATTGAACTGAAAACCATGCTGAAAAAGCTGGATTTGCTGAATGAAGAAGCACCCGGTCTCGGAAGTAATCAGTATCAGTTTTATGTCAGTGACAAGGCGGAGAAATTTGTCCGCTTTGCCAATTCTATAATCAAGTACGGAATTTTGTCGGCGAAGACAGTCAATATTGAGGAGTACTAGATGCTATACCGGTGTGGATTCGACGGGGAGGATTCCTATGACAAAGGATGTGTTGATTACCGTCCGCGGGATACAGCGGGATGAAGACGGGAACGAGGCTGTGTCAGAAACTGTTGTCCGCGGGGAATATTATGAGAAAGGGGGCAGCAGATACCTTTTTTATGAGGAGATTCCGGAGGAAGAAACCGGCACGGTGAAGCACACCGTAAAGTGCAGAGGGAATGTGCTGGAACTGACGAAGAAGGGTATTGTCAATGCAAGAATGGTGTTCGAACCGGGACAGACCCACATGACGGATTATGCCACCTCCTATGGTATGGTACGGTTTGGCGTGCAAACCCACTGCGTTTTTACCGTTGCCGAAGAAGATTCTGTTGAAATCCGTGCGGATTATGCGTTGACGGCGGGCGAAGATATCTTAAGTGAATGCAGAATTCTGATAAAGGCGGAAGCAGTACATTAGAAAAAGGGCAGGTATATTTTGCTGATTAAGAAAAAAGGCCCCATCCATTGCAGAATGGATGGGTATCTTTGCGTGAACGATAATGAAATATGTTGTAAATGCAGCTCTCCTTATTTGACAGGTTTGGCGCCTGCTTTTGCTTGGGCTGCTTCCAGAGCTCTCTTAAAGCGGCTCTTCTTTACGGGGACAACTTCTGTCTTTCCGTGCAGACCCTTCACATCCAGAACGTAGATACCGCTGACAACGGCTTTTACTTCCTTTTTGACGGGAACAGAATCAAATATTTTCTCATCACAAATCAGGGACATGATCTGCGGACCGATTTTTGCCTTGATGATAGGCAGTTTGGAACCGCGCATGGCCTTGGGCGTCTGGTCAAGTACAATCTGCGGCAATCCGGCATCTCTCAGCTTCATCCGCTTTTTGTCGATAATCAGCATGGACATGGTCTGCTTGTTTGCCTCCAGCATTTCCTGCTGTTCAGCCTGCTTTTTCTGAGCCTTTTTTCCGAGAAAATATAATACCGCAACAATAGCGGCAATAGCTGCTAATACAATGAGTAAGATAATCCACCAATCCATAAATGATAAGCCTCCTGCGTCAAGTTTTACATTTCTATATTCTAGCACAACTCTCCATGGATAAGCAACTGATTTTGTGGTAAGATGTGTAATAAGAAAGGAAAAGTTTTATGGATACGATGGAAACATTCTGGAGAGTTGCAACGATTATTCTGGGAAGCGCCCTGTTTGTGAATTTGTTTTTTGCAATTGTGATTGTCTTTTTTGAACACAGAGATCCCAAAAGTGTCTGGGCGTGGCTCCTGTTGTTGTTTTTACTGCCGGGTGTCGGCTTTGTTTTTTATCTGCTTCTTGGGATGGACATGAACAAGCGAAAGATGTTCCGTGAGAAAGAGTTGGAGGATAATCTGGGAGAAATTCTCCGGGCGCAGCGCTATCAGCTGAAAAACAGCAATGAGGATGGCAGTGCGGGAGACAGAAAAGAGTATATGGATCTTATCATGTACAACATGGAAACGGCAGATGCCGTGCTCCTGCCGGATAATGATATTGATGTTTTTACGGATGGCAATGAGAAGTTTGATGCATTGCTTCAGGATTTGGAACAGGCGGAACATTTTATTCATTTGCAATATTATATCATACGAAATGATGTGCTTTTTCAGCGGATTGCGGAAGTCCTGAAAAGAAAGGCTGCCGAAGGCGTGGAGGTACGTATTCTGTTTGATGGCATGGGGTGCCGGAGTGTGGGGAAATCTTACTGGAAGATACTGAAGGAAGCAGGCATACAGACGGCAGAGTTTTTCCCGGCATTTCTGGGCAGACTGCAGCTGCGTGTCAATTACCGGAACCATCGAAAAATCGTAGTGATTGACAATAAAATTGCATATGTGGGCGGATTCAATATCGGAAAAGAATACATAGATTTGAGCGAGAGGTTCGGCCATTGGAGAGACACGCATCTCAGGATTACGGGAAGCGGAGCGCTCGGCCTGCAGATGCGCTTTATTCTTGACTGGAACTATGCAGCAAAGGAAAATCTGTTTCAGGACAGAAGATTATTTGCGGAGCCGGGACATGGAACCAGGGATCATTGTGATTTGCAGATCATCAGCAGCGGACCCGACAATTCGTTGGAACAGATTCGGGACAACTATATCCGACTGATTTCCAAGGCGAAGGAGAGAATCTATATCCAGACGCCATACTTTATTCCGGATGAGGTATTCTTAAATACATTGCTGATTGCCGTCCGATCCGGTGTGGAGGTCAACCTGATGATTCCGTGCAAGCCGGATCATCCCTTTGTGTATTGGGCAACTTATTCCTACGCAGGGCAGTTGGTGAATGCAGGAGCAAACTGTTATACGTATGACAACGGTTTCCTGCACAGCAAAGGGATTATCGTGGACGGACAAGTGTTCTGTTACGGTACTGCCAATATGGACATTCGCAGCTTTGCATTGAATTTTGAGGTCAATGCCGTTGTGTATAACAGAGCAAAAGCGGAGGAGATGGAGCGTATTTTCAAAGAGGATTTGAAATACTGTACACAGATTACAAAAGACAGCTATGCGGCCCGTCCCCTGAAAATTCGTTTCAAGGAGCAGATGTGCCGGCTGCTGTCTCCTCTGCTGTAGGCTTTGATTCCCATTGTTGTAAAATAGCGACTCTTATGGTATGATAGAAAAAGTATTCTGTGAAAAGGAAAAGAGAAATTAATGAAAAAGAAATTATATTTTGCGGCGATGGCGCTGCTGACGGCAGGGCTGCTTGTCGGCTGTGGAGCTGCCGATAAAGAAAAACCTTTGCACCAGATGGATGTGGATAAATATGTTACCCTGGGAGATTACCGGAGTCTGGACATTGCAGTCGATTCCTACGAAGTAGATGAGGAAGAATGCCAGCAATGGCTTGCAAATCTCTATGCGGGATACGCTTCTGAGGAATGCGGAACAGTTAAACGCGCGGTGCAGCTGGGTGATACAGCCAATATCGATTACGAGGGAAAGCTGGATGGTGTTGCCTTTGAGGGCGGCACTGCTCAGGCAACTAATCTGACTATCGGAAGCAGAAGCTTTATTGACGGGTTTGAGGACGGCTTAATCGGTGCTATGCCAGGAGAGACGGTAGAGCTTCCCCTGACCTTCCCCGAAGGTTATGGGAACGCGGATCTGGCAGGAAAAGAAGTGGTATTTACTGTGAAGGTGAATTACGTGGTTCCCGGTAATGAAGAGGAGATGCAGGACAGCGTTGTACAGGCGATGGGGCTGGAAAGCGAGAATATTACAACAGTTGCACAGCTGAAGCAGTATCTTTATGAGCAGCTGGAGGCTGAAGCACAATATTACTATCAAAGCGAGGCGCAGGATAAGCTCCTGAATGCATTGCTGGAACAGTGTTCCTTTCAGGAATTGCCGACATATATGATAGATTCCTATAAGGTAATTATGACCGGCAACATTGAGAAGAGTGCAGCACAGTACGATATGACTGCAGATGAGTACACATCCTATTGTAATGGAATGACATGTGAGGAGTTCGTCAATACTTACACAGAGGATTTTGTAAAGCGTGACATTGCGTTACAGGCGATAGCAAACCGCGAAGGGCTTGCCGTGGAGGATGAGGAATTGGATGAAACCCTTCAGTCCTATGTGGTTCAGGGCGGTTACAGCAGTGTGGAAGAGCTCATGGGAGAGAATGACAGGGAACAATACCGCAATTATTTCATGAATGAAAAGGTAATGGATTTCCTGCTTGGAAATATACAGTAAGAGGGAAGAAAGCCGGAAATATGCGAACCGGCAGAAAATAATGTGTGTCGCAGCACAGCACATCAGGTGCAGAAATGAGGGAAACATGGAGTTAACAGACATTCGGGAGCTTTATCGCAACCGGGAAGAGTACATTGGCAGGGAGGTAACCGTAGGCGGCTGGGTCAGAAGCAACAGAGATTCCAAGAATTTCGGATTTCTGGTGATTAATGACGGTACCTTTTTTGAGCCGCTGCAGGTGGTATATGGAGAGCAGCTTCCCAATTTCCAGGAACTGTGCAAAATGAATGTCGGAGCAGCGCTGATTATCAAGGGAACGATTGTTGCAACGCCTGAAGCAAAACAGCCTTTCGAGATGCAGGCAGCCGAGGTGTTTGTAGAGGGGTCCTCCACTGCGGATTATCCTCTGCAGAAAAAGCGTCACAGCTTCGAGTATCTGCGTACAATTTCACATCTCCGTCCCAGAACAAATACATTCCAGGCAGTGTTCAGAGTGCGTTCTCTGATAGCTTATGCCATTCACAGCTTTTTCATGGAGAGAGGGTTTGTGTATGTGCATACGCCTCTGATTACCGGAAGCGACTGTGAAGGTGCAGGTGAAATGTTCCAGGTGACAACATTGGATTTGGAGAATTTGCCCAGAACGGAAGACGGAAAGGTCGACTACAGCCAGGATTTCTTTGGGAAGCCTACCAATCTCACGGTCAGCGGACAGCTGAATGTGGAGACTTATGCGTTTGCATTTAAAAATGTATATACCTTTGGCCCCACCTTCCGCGCAGAGAATTCCAATACAACCCGGCATGCTGCTGAGTTCTGGATGATTGAGCCAGAGATGGCTTTTGCTGATCTGAAGGATGATATGCTTCTGGCAGAGAGTATGTTGAAATATGTAATCCGCTACGTGCTGGAGAACGCGCCTGAGGAAATGGCATTCTTTAACCAGTTTGTGGACAAGGGACTGATTGAGAGACTGGAGCATGTGGCAAATTCCGATTTCGGACATGTAACCTACACAGAGGCAATTGAGCTTCTGGAAAAGCATAACGATGCTTTTGATTATAAAGTGTTCTGGGGCTGTGACCTGCAGACAGAGCATGAGCGATACCTGACGGAGGAGATCTTCAAGCGTCCTGTATTTGTGACGGATTATCCAAAGGAGATTAAGGCTTTCTATATGAAGCTGAACGAGGATGGAAAAACCGTCGCCGCCATGGACTGTCTGGTACCCGGCATCGGCGAGATTATCGGTGGAAGCCAGCGTGAGGACAAGCTGGAAGTACTGGAACAGAGGATGGAAGAACTTGGTCTGAAAAAAGAGGATTATGATTTCTATCTGGATTTGAGAAGATACGGCTCCGTGAGACATGCGGGCTTTGGCCTTGGTTTCGAGAGATGTGTGATGTATCTCACCGGTATGAGCAATATCCGCGATGTCATTCCCTTCCCCAGAACGGTCAACAACTGCGACCTGTAGCAGGAAAGCAAGCGCCCCGTAGGGGCATCTGCTTATCATAAGAGGTCGCCCGAAAGAAGCAAAACGTGCGAAGAGGCACCCTGGATGAAAGGGTGCCTTTTTTTGCCAAAATCTTAATCCTTTTTAGGGATGAAAAATTTGGGGAAATATGTTATGCTCATACTGTATGGCTTTACGTTTTTTACAGGAAGTCGCTGAAAACGACCGACCTTTCAGATAGGAAATGGATAGTATGAGAAGACAGAAAAGAAAACTTATCAATATACTCCTGGTGACAAGCCTGACGCTCGGGTGTTTTGCCTCTGAAACAACAGGGACTTTAACGGTAAAGGCAACCACCATTTCGGATATACAAAATCAGTTGAAGGATCACCAGAATCAGCTGGATAATATCAACAACAGACTTGCAGGTCTGGAGGATGAGCAGGATCTGATTCAGGAAGCAATTGATGACCTGAATGCAGAGATTATCAATACCATGACCAGTATCGGACTGAAGGAAGATGAGATAGCCGAGAAAGAGACACAGATTGCGGACAAGCAGGTGGAAATCAATGCAACACAGGAAGAGTATGAGGCGGCTGTAGAGCGAGAAGAACAGCAGCGTGCCAGCATGGCGGCAAGTACCCGCATGATGTATGAGAATAACAATGATACTTATCTGAGTTCAGTGCTCTCGGGAAATGGGCTGGGTGATATGTTGAACCGCATGGACTATATTGAAAAGGTTTATGAGTACAGCAAGAACAGGCTGGACGGCTATATTGAAACGAAGAACCAGGTGCATGATCTGTGGGATTTCCTGGAAGGAGAAAAAGCCGGACTGGAAGATGACAAGGCGGCACTGGAAGCAGACCGGGCGGAACTGCAGGATCTGAAGAGTAATCTGGATGTGCAGATTGCCCAGAAAAAGAGAGAGTCTGCAAATTTTGAGGCGGAAATCAATAAGGCGAAACAGGAAGCAGCGGTGGCGAAAAAGCTGATACAACAGGATCAGCAGAAAATCAAACAGCTGCAGGCGGCACAGAATGCAGCCAATGCAACTTATGCAACCACAGATTATACAAAAATCATTGATAATGCTTCAGGAAGTGACCTGGGGAAGAAGGTGGCGAAGTTTGCCTGTCAGTATATCGGAAATCCCTATGTTTCAGGCGGTACCAGCCTGACAAACGGGGCAGACTGTTCCGGTTTTACTTACCGGGTCTATCAGGAGTTTGGATACAGTATCCCAAGAACCTCTTATCAGCAGAGAAGCGCCGGAACCGGTGTTTCTTATGATGAGGCACAGCCTGGTGATTTGATCTGTTATGAAGGGCATGTGGGGTTGTATATCGGCGGGGGCATGATTGTGCATGCCAGCAGCGTTAAGACCGGCATCAAGGTCAGCAAGGCACAGTACAGAGAGATTTTGGCAGTCAGGAGGATTATTTAATGCTGCGAATCGGATGTCATTTATCTTCTTCAAAAGGGTTTCTGGCAATGGCACAGACCGCAGGATCCATCGGAGCTACCACTTTTCAGTTCTTTACCAGAAATCCCAGAGGCGGGGCGGCAAAGCAGTGGCAGCGGGAAGACGTGCAGACCATGCTGGAGTATTTTGAAAAAGCGGGAATTGCAAAGCCTCTCGCGCATGCGCCCTATACCTTGAATGCCTGCGCCAAGGATGAGAATATCAGGCGGTTTGCCCTGGAAACCTTTGCGGACGATTTAAAGCGCCTGGAAATGATTCCGGGGGCTATGTACAACTTTCACCCCGGGAGTCATGTGGGACAGGGGGCGGAAATGGGAATCAATCTGATTGCGGATGTGCTCAACCGCACACTTTGGAAGGAACAGAAGACTACAGTGCTTCTGGAAACCATGGCGGGAAAGGGAAGTGAAGTGGGACGCAGCTTTGAGGAGCTTAGAAGAATTCTGGATAAAGTGGAACTGTCTGAAAAGATGGGAGTCTGTCTGGATACCTGTCATGTTTGGGACGGCGGCTATGATATCGTAGAGCATCTGGAGGATGTACTTCGGGAATTTGACACGGTAATCGGGCTGGAACGATTACAGGCAATCCACATCAATGATTCCATGAACCCGTGTGGTGCGCATAAGGATCGCCATGAGAAAATCGGACAGGGCTGTATCGGTATCGAAGGCTTTCGGCGTATTGTCACACATCCGCAGTTAAAAAATCTGCCTTTCTATCTGGAGACACCGAACGAACTGGAAGGATACCGGGCGGAAATCGAAATGTTAAGGAATATGGCGGAGTAAATATATTCGGGTAATCGGATTTACGGAAGTGAGCGAGGATAAATCAATTTAGAGGAATCACAGTAAGATTCTTCGACGCAATGGCATCTGCGAAATGGAGGTTAAAATGGAAAAGAGAGAGGTAGAAGCGCTTTTACAGAATATTCCGGGAAAACTCTCGGTTTATTTCAAAAATCTGGTGACAGGGGAGAGCTTTGCCATCAATGAGAATCTGCCGATGATGGCGGCAAGTGTGATAAAAATCCCTGTTATGGTTGAGACATTTCATCAGTTCAGGACAGGAGAGCATAAGAAGGATGAACTATATGTGCTGAAGGAGACGGATAAGCGCCCTTCCTGTGGCTGCCTGAACAGAATGCATGCAGGGCTGAACCTGACAATAGAGGATTTGTATAATCTGATGATCATCTTAAGTGATAATTCTGCCACAAACATTTTGATTGAACAGCTTGGAGGTATGGAACGGATCAACGAAGATCTGAAAGAAATGGGATATGAAACAATCCGGGTCAATCGTCTGCTGTTTGATACGGAGGCGTCTGCCAGAGGGATTCAAAACTATGTTTCCGCAGCGGAAATCGGTGATATGCTGGAGAAAATGCACCATGGCGAGATGATTGACGGCGAGGCTTCCGAGGATATGCTGGAGGTACTCAAGGAACAGCGTCTGAACAATAAATTTCCCTTTCATTTTAGGGAGAAGGTTACCATAGCCCACAAGACAGGAGAGGACGACGGAATTACTCATGATGTGGGAATTTTCTACGGGAAGCAGCCCTTTGTGCTCTGCTGCATGGGGAATGAGACGGATACACCCGTGTTCAACCGTTTCATGCAGGAACTGGCGTGGAAGCTATATAACGAAATTGAAAGAAACGCATAAGTTCATTTTGCCAGTAAAGAGAGCGCAAAACAGAAACATAGAATACGGAGAACACAAGGAAAATATTAGAATAACAATAGTACTGTTGGGAAAAGGACAAGGAACAGGATAAAAATAAAGCCGGGAATCGGATAGGAAACAGTCAAGAAATAAAACAGGAAAAAGTTTAGAATAAGGATTGAAAAAGACAGGAATAAAGACAGGGAAGAAGGAATAGGGATATGAGAATTCAAAAGGTAGAACTGGGCGAGATACAGATACCGCTTGTGACACCCTTCAAGACGGCGCTTCGGACTGTAACGGCGGTGAACGACATTGTGGTTAGAATCAAGGCGGATGACGGACAGGTTGGATACGGGGAAGCTCCTGCCACGGCGGTCATTACGGGGGACACAAAAGGTTCCATTGTCACGGCAATCCGCGATTTTATTGCGCCCGCGATTACGGGAATGGATATAGAGGATATTGATGGCATCATGCGGAAAATGCAGAAGGCTATCATTAAGAATACGTCTGCAAAAGCAGCGGTGGATATGGCGGTTTATGATTTGTACGCAAAGAATCTGAAAAAGCCTTTGTACAAGGTGCTGGGCGGAAATCAGGACAGCATTGAGACAGATATTACCATCAGCGTCAATGCAACGGAAGAGATGGTGCAGGACAGTCTGCGCGGTGTGGAGCAGGGTTTCCGCATTCTGAAGGTCAAGGTGGGAAAAGAGGGCCTGAAGGATGTGGAGCGTATTGCAGCCATCCGTGAGGCGGTGGGAAAAGAGGTGGTTATCCGTGTGGATGCCAATCAGGGCTGGCAACCCAAGGATGCGGTCCGCATCATTCGTGCCATGGAAGATAAGGGGCTGGGCATCGACCTGGTAGAGCAACCTGTGGATGCTCACAACTTTGAGGGTATGAAGTATGTTACCTCCAATGTGTTTACCCCGATACTGGCAGATGAGAGTGTATTCTCTCCCCAGGATGCCATCCGGATTATCCAGGAGGGGGCAGCCGATTTGATCAACATTAAACTCATGAAGACAGGCGGTATCTATGAGGCATTGAAAATCTGTGGCATTGCCGAAAGTTTTGGTGTAGAATGTATGACAGGCTGTATGCTGGAGAGCAAACTGGCAGTCAGCGCGGCTTCCCATCTGGCGGCAGCAAAGGGTGTTATCACCAGACACGACCTGGATGGTCCGGCACTTTGTAAGATAGATCCCTATGAGGGTGGTCCGGTATTTGAAGGATCCAGGATTACCATGCCGGAGGCACCGGGTATCGGCATAACTTATGTACCTGCGGATTTTGCATAATGCCCTGAAAAGAATAAGACAAAAAGAGGAAGACAGATAATGAAGGCGATTGCAGCAAAAACGATTGTTCCGATGAGAGAAAAGCCGTCATCCGAAGTATCTTTGGACGATGAACTGCTGTATGGAATGGTGGCAGAGGTGCTGGAGGAAGTGCCGGATGCGGACGGAAAAGAGGAAACATGGGTAAGGATTCGGACAGCTTACCGTTATGAAGCTTATTGCAAAAAGAGCGATCTTCTGATGGATGATAAGCGGGCCAAAGCCTGGGAGAATGCAGCTTTGTGTGTAGTCATGCAGCCCTTTGCGGATGTGCTTTCAGAGCCCAGAGTTCAGGGTGTCTGCATGGAGTCGGTGACAAGAGGCGGCAGACTCATCCGAATCGGAGAAGCACCCGACAGAGAATCCTGGATAGAGGTGGAACTGGCAGACGGCAGACGCGGTTACACCAAGGAAAAATTTTTAGGACCTTACTATACGGAAGTTTTTACGGATAACGAAGAGGTATTCAGGGAGAGACTGGTGGAGATGGCAAAGACTTATCTGGGAACCCAGTATCGCTGGGGAGGGAAAAGTCCTCTGGGCATAGACTGTTCGGGGCTGACCAGCATGTCCTATATGCTCTGTGGAGTTTACATTTACCGGAACGCCGGACTGGTACCGGGTTTTGCTGTCCATGAAATCGCTTTTGAGGAGAAGAAACCGGGAGATCTGCTGTATTTTCCGGGACATATTGCCATGTATATCGGAGACGACAGATATATTCATTCCACAGGCAAAAACGGAAGTGACGGAGTTGTCATAAACAGCTTAAATCCGGAACATGAGGATTTCAGACGGGATCTGCTGGAGATACTGGAGCATGTGGGAAGTATTTTCTAACAGGGAATGACAAAAGAATCAGTAAATTGTAGTAAAGCAAAATAGCAGGTAGAGTAAACAACGGATAAGCGGAGGATTAACAGTTGTGAATATCATAATTGCCGGAGACGGTAAAATGGGGTCTACCCTGACAAGACAGTTGTCTGCGGAGGGAAATGACCTGACTTTGATAGATTCCAACCCCAAGGTGCTGGAGGCCAGCGAGGAGAGGTATGATGTCATGGTGGTGCAGGGGAACTGTGCTTCCATGGAGGTTCTGCTGCAGGCAGGAGTAAAGGAAGCAGATCTGCTGATTGCCGTGGCAGGTGCCGATGAAGTCAATCTGCTCTGCTGTATGACAGCCCATGGTCTGAATCCCAGACTGCACACTATTGCCCGTGTGCGTAATCCCGAGTACACGGATCAGATTTATGAGATGCGGGAAATGTTTGCCCTCTCCATGGCGGTGAACCCGGAAAAACAGGCGGCAACAGAAATGGAAAGACTGCTTCGATATCCGGGGTTCCTGAAAAGGGATACCTTTGCAAAGGGACGTGTGGAAATTGTGGAACTCAGGATTGATGAGAGAAGCAAACTCTGCAACGTTGCCCTGAATGATATGAATGGGATTGTGAAATGTAAAATCCTTGTCTGTGCCGTGCTTCGAAACGGCAGGGCGGTGGCTCCGGACGGAAACTTTGTGCTCCGGGAGGGAGACCGTATCTTTGTGACGGCACCCACGGATACGCTGACGATTCTTTTGAAAAATCTGGGCATTATTACCCATAAAGTGAAGCGTGTCATTCTGTGCGGAGGAGGACGTGTCAGCTACTATCTGGCAAAACAGCTGCAAAAGAGCGGTATCGATGTGCAGATTATTGAGCGTGACGCTGAGAGATGCAATCATTTGGCAGCAATACTGCCCGACAGTTGTATCATTCATGGGGATGCCAGCAGCCAGTTCCTGCTGGAGAGTGAGGGAATTGCGGACTGTGATGCCCTGGTGACGATGACGGGACTGGATGAACTGAATATGATTATTTCCCTGTATGGTATGAGCTGTGGTGTCCCGCAGGTGATTACCAAGCTGGGGCGTATGGACAATACGAATATTCTCGGAAATCTGTCTCTGGGAAGCATTATTAGTCCGAAGGAACTGTGCTGTAATACTATAGTGCGGTATGTCCGGGCTATGAAGAACCAGACAGGAGCCGCCCTGACGGTGCATACCATAGCGGACGGACAGGCGGAGGCCATGGAGTTCCTGGTGGATGATGCTACGAAGCATTGCGGAGAACCACTGAAAAGCCTGAAATTAAAGAAAGGCGTTTTGGTTGTCTGCATCATCAGAGGTGCCAACCAGGAGATTCCCGGCGGTGATTCTGTTTTTCACCGGGGAGATACCGTGGTGATTGTGACCAACGGAGAGAAGAGCATCGGGCAGTTAAATGATATCTTTGAGTAGCCGGATTGCAGAGGTAGGATATGAATTATAAAATGTTAGGCAGATTTGTGGGAAAAATTCTGTGGGTGGAGGCGGCATTTATGATACCGGCGCTGCTCATCAGCCTGTGGGGAAGAGAAATACCCGCCGTGAAGGGATTTTTGCTCAGTATGGCTGCCATTGTTGTAGTAGCGGGTCTTCTGACAGGATTGTGTAAAGGCTCGGAAAAAAAGTTCTATGCGCGGGAAGGACTTGCATGCGTGGGAATCAGCTGGATTGCCATGAGTATTTTAGGGTGCCTTCCTTTTTGCCTGTCGGGAGCCATCCCGCGGTTTATCGATGCCTTTTTTGAGATTGTGTCGGGCTTTACCACCACCGGAGCTTCCATACTTTCTGCTGTGGAAGGGCTGCCGAAAGGAATTTTGTATTGGCGCAGTTTCAGCCACTGGCTCGGAGGAATGGGTGTGCTGGTGTTTCTGCTTGCAATCTCTTCCATAAACGGGGGAGACAACGGTTTTACCATGCATCTTTTGCGGGCGGAGAGCCCCGGACCCAACGTGGGAAAACTGGTACCCCGAATGAAAAAAACGGCAAGTATTCTGTATCTGCTTTATATTCTTTTGACAATTCTGAATGTGATTTTCCTACTGGCAGGCGGAATGTCTTTGTTTGAGGCGGTATGTACTGCCTTCGGTACAGCGGGAACCGGTGGATTTGGTGTGCGGAATGACAGCATTGCAGGCTACAGTCCCTATATTCAGAATGTCTGTACTGTTTTCATGCTGCTGTTTGGCGTGAATTTCAGCTGCTACTATTTGCTGTTGATTAAGCAGTTTAAGAGTGTATTCCGGGATGAAGAGTTGCGGATGTATCTTGGCTTGGTGCTTGGCAGTATTGTGCTGATTGTCCTTAACCTGAGAGGGTATTATGAGACTTTGGGAGAGACAATCCGGCATGCGGCATTTCAGGTGGCGAGTATTATGACAACGACCGGTTTTGCCACAACGGATTTTGATTTGTGGCCAAGCTTTTCCAAGGCGATATTGCTGTTTTTGATGGTTGTGGGTGCCTGTGCCGGAAGTACTGGAGGCGGTTTCAAGTGCGGACGTGCGCTGTTGATGGTTAAGAGCCTGCAGAGAAGTGTCCGCCAGGTAGTACATCCCCAGAAGGTTCAGGTGGTGCGCTCCAACGGGCAGCCAATCGGAGAAAAAGTGCTGCGGAATATCAATGCGTATCTGGCAGCCTATGTGATGATTGTGATTGTCAGCTTTCTTGCGGTTTCCCTGGACGGATTTTCCGTAACAACAAATTTTTCGGCAGTGATTGCCTGCTTCAACAACATCGGCCCGGGTCTGGAGATGGTGGGACCGGTAGGAAATTACGGAGCGTTCAGCACTCTTTCCAAGCTGGTTCTGATTATGGATATGCTGGCGGGTAGACTTGAGATTTTCCCCATTTTGATTTTATTCTCCAGAACAACATGGAAACACAGATAAGGAATGCGATGTAGGCCGCGGCAGCGGCAGAATGAGAGGATATATGCGTACATTTAACGGAAAGACGTATGTGGAAGGCGAAGAGCATGATATGGAGGAACTCCTGGAAATTATTTCTATTCTGAGATGTCCGCAGGGGTGTCCCTGGGACAGAGAGCAGACCCATGAATCACTCAAAAAGTGTCTTGCGGATGAGACAGAGGAAGTGCTTGCGGCAATCGACAACAAGGATGACAGAAATCTGTGTGAGGAGTTGGGAGATGTACTTTTGCAGGTGCTTCTGCACAGCGAGATTGCAAAGGAGCGGGGTGCTTTCGATTTTTCGGATGTGGTTCAGACACTGGCGGATAAGATGGTCAGACGACATCCCCATGTATTCGGTGATGTCGAGACACCGCAAAACGGGGAGGATGCCCTGAAGCTCTGGAAAGAAGTGAAGCAAAAGGAGAAAGAGAGCGGGAAGTAAGGTAAGGCAAAGAAGAAAGAAAACAAGAAAGTAAAGTGTGAAATAAAACGGAAATAGGAAAGGAGCAGGATGTTTTAAACCTGCTCCTTTTTTGTGGGTTTGCTGTTACTGTATTGCTTATGCAGATTCCTCTGCGCCGGCAAACTGTGCCATGTAGAGGTTGTAATAGAAGCCCTTTTTCTGCATCAGTTCCGCAGGGGAGCCCTGTTCCACGATGCCGCCGTCATTGATGACAAAGATGCGGTCGGCATTCTGGATGGTGGAAAGTCTGTGGGCAATAACAAAGCTGGTTCTGCCGTGCAGAAGAGCTTCGATTCCCTTTTGTACCAGAATCTCCGTATGGGTGTCAATGCTTGAGGTTGCCTCATCCAGAATCAGAACTCTGGGCTCGGAAACCATGGTTCTTGCGAAAGCAATGAGTTGTCTCTGACCGATGGAGAGACCGGCGCCCTGTTCCTTCAGTTCCGTATCATATCCTTTCTCCATTTTCATAATGAATTCATGGGCATTGACAGCTTTGGCAGCAGCAATGATTTCCTCATCTGTTGCATCCAGCTTTCCGTATGCGATATTGTCGCGGACGGTTCCGTGGAAAATAAAGTTATCCTGTGTCATAACGCCCATCTGCTTGCGCAAGGAATTGATTTTTACCTTCTTCAGGTCATACCCGTCGATAGCGATGGTTCCCTGCTGAATATCGTAGAACCGGCTGATAAGGTTGACAATTGTGGTTTTTCCTGCGCCGGTGGGACCTACCAGTGCGATGGTCTCTCCGGGCTTAACGGTAAAGCTTACATTGTCAAGCACCTTGGTTTCGTTCTCCGTTCCTTCATCATAGGTAAAGGAAACATTTTCAAAAGTCACTTCACCGGTGATTTCGGGAAGCTCTCCAGCGTCGGGAGCATCCTTGATTTCCGGTTCCGTGTCGAGAATATCAAACACACGCTCTGCGGCAGAAAGGTTTGTCACCAGCTGGTTGAAGAAGGTGCTTATGTTTGCGATGGGCTGCCAGAACATGGTTGCATAGGAACCGAATGCCACCAGCACACCCAGTGTGATTTCCGGTGCTCCGATGAGTTTTACACCTACCAGATACAGCATCATCAGGCTGACTCCCCAGCAGGTATCAATGATGGGGAAGAAAAGGTCTGCCACCCGGCAGGCATGGATGAAGGATGCACACTGCTCGTTTGCAAGCTCATCAAATTGTGCCTTTGTTTCTTTTGTGGCATTGAGACTCTGCACCACCCTGATTCCGGCAATGTCCTCGTGCACATAGGCATTTACATTTGAGGCCTTCTTTCGTACAATCTGCCATCTTGAATGGTTTGCCTTCTCCATCATAAAAATGCCGACCGCCATGAAAGGAAGAGTACAAAGTGCCGATAGAGCAAGTCTCCAGTCCTTGACAAACATAATCACCAGTACACCGATAATGGTCAGGGTGTTGGGAATGATGTTTGTGACCGCCTTTGCCAGCACATCCTTCAGAGAGTTGACATCCCCGATGATTCGAGCCAGGATTTTTCCGGTTGGTCTGCTGTCAAAAAAGGTGAAGGAGAGTGTCTGAATATGTTCATAAACTTCCTCACGGATGGACAGGATAATCTTGTTTGAGATGTGTGACATCACATACATACGAACCTTGACCATCAATACGTATACAAGGTTGATTACCACCGCGAAAACAGCCAGGCGGATTAAGCCCTGAAAGTCGAGCTGTGCCACATATCTGTCGATGGCATCTTCTATCAATATGGGGTTGAACAGGCTGATGGCGACGGTAACGGCCATGGCAATCAGAACCACAACGACTTCTTTTTTGTAGCCCTTCAGATAGCCCAGAAGTCTGGCGGCAATCTTCTTTGCGTCCGTTGCCTGCAGGTGTTCGTCCTCACGAAATGAATTGACTGCCAATTATATCACCTCTTTCTTCTGCTCAGGGTATTGCGCCATGTAGGTTGCATAGTAGAGCCCCTTACGGGCAAGCAGCTCCTCATGGGTACCTCTCTCGGCGATTTTACCCTTATCGAGATAAATGATTTCATCCGCATTTCTTACCGCTGAGATACGATGCGCGATAATGATTTTGGAGGAATCGGTTATTGTTTTTAACATCAACTGAATTTCCCGCTCTGTTTCCATGTCCAGAGCAGAAGTGGAGTCGTCCAGTACAAGGAGGGGGCTCTTTTTGGAGATTGCTCTTGCGATACTGATCCGCTGCTTCTGTCCACCGGAGAGTCCGACACCCTTTTCACCGATAACAGTGTTGTACTGCTCCTCCATTTTTTCAATAAAGCCTTCGGCCTGCGCCATTTTTGCAGCCCGTTTTACTTCGGGAAGTGCCATGGTTTTGCGCTTGCCCATTTTGATATTTTCCTCAATGGTATCGGAAAAGAGGAATACATCCTGCATGACAACAGAGCTGGTTCGTCTAACCTGGGAAAGCTCCATGTCACGGATATCCACACCGTCGATGGAAATGCTTCCCTCGGACGGATCATAGAAACGCTGCAGCAGGTTGATAATGGAGCTCTTTCCGGAACCCGTTGCACCCATGATGCCCAGCGTTTTTCCTCTGGGAAGTTCCAGGTCAATTCCTTCCAGAATGGTTTTGTCATCCAGGGACAGAGCTACATTTTCAAATTTCAGATTGCCCTGTATTTCATCGAGATGTACCGCATCCGCTTTTTCGGTAAGCTTCGGCTTCTCATCTGCGATCGCCTTGATTTTTTTGTAGGAGGCAAAGGAGGAAGAAAGCTCATTTGCCAACTCAGCAAACATATCCAGCGGCCAGGTACAGTCTCTGGAGTATTCTACGAATGCCACCAGGGAACCGAGGTCCATCTTGTTCCGGATTACCAGAACGCCGCCCAGAATGGCACAGACTACGGGAAGTACGGCTCCGATAAACTGATATACGGGATAGAATCTCGTCATGAGCCTGGTCTGCTCCATGTTCAGCTCATAGTACTGTCTGTTGTGCTTTGCAAACTTGGAAATTTCAAATTTTTCTCTTGCAAAAGCTTTTACTGTCCTGGCACCGGCCAGGTTTTCCTCCGCTACGGTGGTAAGCGCCGCATTTTCCTCACTGAGGTCGGTGTATACTTTATCAAATTTCTTTTCCAGCACAAAGCTCAGCCCGGCACCGAAAATCATGACCGCAAGAGGCAGAAGCCCAAGCAGAGGGCTTAAGCTGAACATACAGTACAGTATGGAAACAATGTAAATGGAAATCTGTATAATCAGCATTCCCGTCATGCCGAATGCGTCTTTTACTTTGTCCACATCGTCCTTGACTCTCGCCATCAGTTCTCCGGTGTTGGTCGTGTCAAAGTAGTCCATGGACAGTGTCTGAATATGGGCAAACAGATCCTTTCTCATCTCAGTTCCGATGGTCTGGCTGTTTCTGTCAAAAGTGAATTCCTTGCAATAGCCGAATACACTTCTTCCGATGCCCAGAAGCACCAGAGCTGCCAGCAGGTATCCGAATCTGGAAAAATCGCCGCCTACAAAGGATTCATTTACAATAATCTTTGTGATCTGAGGCGTCAGCATTTCCAGCAGGATTGCCAGAAGCAGACTTGCGATGGCAAATGTGTAGCTCTTCCAGAACGGAAGAACATAGTTTCTTAACTTCTTCAAAATATCCCCTCCTTATTATCTTTCTATGTGCACTTTTCCGCATCAGGTATATCTGTGCGGAAAGCGCCCTCGATTTCGCGTGCTTTTCTCCCCGTTTTCTGCCCGGTATGTTCCCGGACAGGTTATTTTCCTTTTTTGGAAAATAAAAAACCCGGACAAAAGCTGCCCGGGTACAAAAGCATTGCATAAAATTTCAGATTGCATGTGTGCAAACGAATCATGTAAGCGAAACCGAGGTAACTGCGTCATTACTTATGTAGCTATTTAATTTTGTAAATCCCGCATGAATAAACAAAGTCATAGTTCGTTACCTCTCTTTCTCTGATATTTGCCGATGGGTGACTAAGCCGCCGACATGTTCTATTCAATCACAATGTGTGCGTCCTGTCAACTGTTTTTTTCTTAAGCTTCTCCTGGACCGAAGCTTCAGTGTAATAATCAGATGAAAAACGGGGGAAAGGAAAACATGGGAAAAGGGGAATTAAGAAAAATAGTGAAATAATAGTGAAAATTGGGAAATGAACTTGTCAACATGTAATATATTTGCTATTATAAAAAAACCTTTTATATATCTTAAATATATCAATAAAGAGTCTCCCTGTTTCCGGGAAAAATCTCGATGATTACTGCAAAAAAATGAGGAATTCTGAAATTACTGTTCAAAGCCTAAATTTTTCTTTTTCCACCAGTATATTTTGAATGTTGACTAGATATTACGAAAGCCATTTTCTGCAATATACTGGTGGAAAGTATCATAATGCTAAACTGGCACGTACGTTGGCGGTTATATAGGCTTTGCATTGGACTGAGGAAGGGCACGGATACTGGCTGCTTTTGCAAATTTTATAGTTGTGCCAGTATTTTTTGAATAATAATTCTTTTTTGTAGAGGCTTTTCTCAAAATATACTGGCTGAAAATATGAAAAATAGAATTACACCAGTATTGTGGAAAATATGGCTTTTAAAGTTGATTTGAAAAGGGAGAAGAAAGGGGGCAAAGAAAGTAAAGAGGAATAGAAGAAGAGGAATAGAAGAAGAGGAATAAAAGGGAAGTATTAAAATATACCCCATAGAATGGATACGATAAGAAGAAAGGTTCCCTAAAAATGGACACAAGAAGAATAAAGTCAAAAGGCATAAAAGTAAATTGGGGATAGAGTTTTTTCAATGAATATATGCGCAGGAGGATAAAGAATGCGAAAAACAGCAGAACTATCGAAGGAAACTTTACAGGAGCAGATTAGCTTAAGGAAACAGGAACTATCGGCAATGCTCACGCAGTTGGAAAAGTAGACGGAAATACTGCCACTGGGAAAAATTAATGTTACAAGATGTGGGAATTCATATCAATACAGATTGGTTGATGAGGATAAAAGTGAAAACAGGGTTTATATTTCGAAAAAGAATGATAAATTGATCAGACAACTGGTTCAGAAAGAATATAACCAAAAAATAATCAAAGAATTACGCCGGGAAATCAAGGCGCTGACAAGGTGCTTGAAAGAATATCAACCAGACCAATTAGAGCAATGCTATACAGAAGCTTATCCCGGAAAGCAAGTAATGATAAACCCGGTGGTTTTGCCTGATAAAATGTACCTTGACCGGTGGCTTCAGGAAGAATATACTCAAAAAACTTTTCAGGAAGATAGTCCGGAATATTTTACGGATCGTGGGGAAAGAGTGAGATCCAAGTCAGAGATTATGATTGCCAACAAACTATACCAGAAGGGGATTGCATATAAGTATGAATATCCGTTGGAATTGACGGATGGAAGAATTGTACATCCCGATTTCTGCTGCTTGCATATGCGTACAAGAAGAGAAATTTTATGGGAGCATTTCGGTATGATGGACAATGAGGAGTATGCATGCAATGCGGTAAAAAAACTTGAGGCATATGCCAAATCAGGGTATGTGATGGGGTATAACCTGCTGGCTACCTTTGAGACAACGCAAACACCGCTAAGCAGTAAACAATTAGACCGAGTTATAAAGGCTGTGTTTGTATAGTATCGATTGTAGGGAAAAGGAATGTTCATTTAAGGAAGAAGCACGTAAATATTCCATGGTGCAGTTCAAATCATGATTTGGTATAATGAAAATAGTTTAGGCACATATATGTATTCCCATTATGAAGTATAAATCGGAGACACGGATAGAGCAAAGACAGGGATAAAACAGAAACAGGGATAAAGGAGGGACACCTGATGAGGCAGGTTTTGTGCTCCACGGGAGCGTTGCTTGGGAGACCAAATCACAGAGACTATAGATTGCTAAAAGATATTGCTGGAAAACTGGAATGCGATGGATTTGAATTCATGATTTACGGTTCCTGGTATCCGGAAGTGGAGGAACTAATTTCCAGCGTGAAAGCACTGCATCTGAATATTCCGGTTGTACATTGCCAAAAGTCTTTAGGTGAGGCGTTATGCGGCATGAAAGTCTGGCGAGAAGGAAATAATTACCCGGAGTATATTTTGACAGAGGATGAGGACAAAGCCTGTTTCCTCAAGGGGATAGAAGAATTCAAAATCAATCTAAAAGTGGCTCACGCCTTTGGTGCAGAGAAGATGGTGCTGCATTTATGGAATGGTTTGCCGTCCGATAAGAATATTGAGAAAAATATTGAGAGATTCGGGAAACTGAATGAAATGGCTCGAAAAGAGGGTATTGATTTGATGGTGGAGAACGTAGTCTGTAATGCGCATGATCCGTTGTACGATATGAGACTTCTTTATCAGACATACCCGGATGTTCATTTTGTATATGATACAAAAATGGCGGAATTTCACAGACAGACATTAACAGTATTTGAATCGGAATGGGAATGGATATGGAGAGAGGGACATGTCAGACATTTACATATCAATGATTATAGCGGCGGCTATATGGATTGGGGAAATCTGAATGTACTTCCAATCGGAAAAGGGCATGTTGATTTTGACAGTTTTTTACGCAAATTAGCAAAATACGAGTATAGAGGCGACTATACCATTGAGGCTACAGGGTTTGACCGGACTACCGGGCAAATTGATTTTACCATGCTGAATGAATGCTTTGGAAGATTAAGAAAGCTTTTGAATTAGGGGACGCTTCTTACGTCACGTGTAGTGCCCATTGGCACAGGGGGCTGACTTCATAGATGTTCATAGTAAAATAGAAAAAGCCGACAATATTCAAAACAAGTTGGATATTACCGGCTTTTTTACAATGGAAATCTGATGTGCCTTTATGCTGCAATGGAAGGTGCGTAATTGCTCAAGAACCCTTATGTGAGAATTATAGCATAAAACGCATCACTTCTCAAGTCTGTTTCTGCCGCCTCCAATATGGTATGCTGGTCAAAGACAACACTTAGCAGAGCATATTCAAAGGGGAGGGCAATCATTGGAGAATAAGGAAAGGACGAGACAGCAGGAGGAACTTCATCTTCAGGAAACGTTGGCAATAGCGGAAAAAGAGCTTCAGACCATACAAAAGTCCATTGAAGACATGGAAGCGGAAATGCAGAAAGAGAAACTGGAGGCACGGGAGAATATCACCTATGGCATTCAGGACATGAGCAGTCCGGATGATTTTGAAGCGTTTGTTGAGCTCAGCCAGAGCATGAGCCATGTGGACAAAATGGTGGCTGACTACGACGAATACAGGAAACGTGTCAAAATGCTGGAAACCTTGATTAAGACACCATACTTTGCGCGCATAGACTTCCGCTTCGAAGATGGGGAGACAGAAGCAATTTATATTGGCAGACGTTCCCTCTCCGACAGAGTGAGCAAAGAAATCTGCATTTACGACTGGCGTGCGCCGATTGCCAGTGTCTTTTACCGTTTTATGACAGGGGATGCTTACTATGATGCTCCCTGTGGACGGATTGACGGCGAACTGATGCTGAAGCGCCAGTTTGAAATCAAAAACAGTAAGCTGGAGTATTTCTTTGATTCCGACCGGGCTATCAATGATGAGATTTTGCGGCAGCTGTTATCCCAAAACACTTCTCCGAAGATGAAGGCCATCGTCGAGACCATTCAGAGCGAGCAGGATGTCGTTATCCGGGATATGGAGAACGATCTCCTCATGGTACAGGGAGTCGCCGGCAGCGGTAAAACTTCCATCGCTTTGCACAGGGCTGCTTATCTGATGTACCAGGGAACACAAGCCGGGCTCACCGCAGACAGTATTTTGATTCTGTCACCGAATTCTACCTTCGAGGATTATATTGCGGGTGTACTTCCGGAACTGGGGGAAGAGAATATCACCTCTGCCGTCTTTGAGACACTGCTGCAAGGTATCCTGAAGGATCGTACCATTCAACCCAATTATGATTATCTGGAGCAGATGATGGCAAAAAACGAGGGGTATGAACTTGCCGGGCAGAGTATGAAACTGAAAACCTCCGAGCATTTTCTGGAACTATTGAATTTTTACATGGAGAATCTGCCGGAATACGGTATTGAATACAGAGATGTGTTTTACCATGGAAAATGTATCATTACCAAAAAGCAGATGAAGGAATGGCTGCTGAAGCGTCCGCAGATTCCTCTGGGCAGTAGATTAAGGCTGTTGCAGGAACATATTATGGAGCTCGCCTTCGGTACAGGAAAAAAGCATGCGCCTGCTGAGGAAATCGCAGCTTTCTCTATGCAGCTGCAGGAATTTCTCACCTTGGATATTTTTGAGCTTTACCGGAGTTTTCTGGCTTCCGAAAGCGATTATGAGGAATTGCTTACCGAAGTAGACAGTGCGGAAACTCTGGATGCTATATTGAAAGCAACCGTTGACAGTCTGGAATATGGCGCAATCCCTTACGACGATGCCATGGTGCTCACTTATCTCACCCTGAAGTTCAGGGAGAAGGGTATGCAGAGACATATCAAGCATGTGGTAATTGATGAGGCACAGGATTATTATCCGATTCAATTTGAAATCATACGCCTGCTCTTTCCCAATGCCAAGTATACAGTTTTGGGCGATATCAACCAGACCCTGGACAAACAGGAAGATATGCGTTTTTACGATCAGGTTCGCGGAAGGCTGCACAAAAAGAAATCCTCTCTGGTTACACTTACCAAGAGCTTTCGCTGCACCAATGAGATTCTGAATTTCAGCCTGCGCTATTTAAAGCAGGCGCCGGAGCTTGAAAGCTTTAATCGTTCCGGCGACAGTCCGGCGTTTATTCCTTCGAAAAGCGCAGCACAGCAGGCTGCCAATATCCTGCGGGAAATCAGAACCTGCAGGGAAAAAGGGTACGAATCCATCTGCCTGATCAGCAAGTCCGCCCAAGATGCAGCCCGGCTGCAGAAACTGCTTCAGCAGGAGATTCAAAAATCCGCCGATTCTTCAGATAAGGAGCTGATCCCCAAGCTCATTGTGAACTACACGGACGAAGACCTGACCGGCGTTCTTTCCCTGCCCGTATATCTGTCAAAAGGCCTGGAATTCGATGCCGTTCTGGTTTGTGATGCGGACAGCTTTAACACTGAGAATGAGGCTGACAGGAAACTGCTCTACGTATCCTGCACGAGAGCCCTGCACCATTTGGCTTTGTTTGGATAGCGGATAATTCGCTGATATAGTGTATATAGATGTGTCTGAACTGAAGTGAAAGAAAGGGAGAAAACGTATGGATGCAATAAAGCGTATCAGTAATTCACATGAACTGGAATTTGCCGTGTTCTGTATAGAAAATGTTGCAGCCAGACTGGGGGTCGACGCAGAACGGGTATATAGCGCATTTACAGATAAGAGTGATATTTTGAATGGATACATTGTACCGGAGTATGAGACCTTGCATACGCAAAGCAAAGAATATATTGTAAATGATATTATCGAATTAATGCAGGAAAGAGGTGTGTCAGTATGATTCTTTATCATGGTTCCTTGCGTTATGAAAAGCCGATAGACAGGAACAGGTTGTTCAATATGTGAAAGAACATGGAAATATAGGTAATATGGAGGCAAAGGCGCTGTTAGGGCTTGCGGATTCAACAATTAAGAGATTGCTGATTTCCTGACTGGTCAAGGGAAGAAAAAAAGACGAATCGGAATAGTCATACCCCTTAAGAATCGCTCATACACTGTAAAAAAGATTCTTGAGGGGTATTCTTTTGAAGGATTACATCGAGGAGAGGGCAATCCACATTGCCAACTATATCATCGAATCCAATGCCACGGTGCGGCAGACCGCCAAGGCATTCGGCGTGTCCAAGAGCACGGTACATAAGGATGTCACAGACAGATTGACGCAGATTAATCCCGCCCTGGCGAAGCAAGCCAGACATGTGCTTGATGTAAATAAGTCGGAACGCCATATCAGGGGAGGACTTGCTACCAAAGAGAAATATGCACACAGATCCGACCGTTAGTGCGGACAGATAAAGAGGAGCCGTAAACGATGGACTTAGAAGCAGATATACCCCGCGCAGGATATTTTTCCTGGGCGGGTCTTTTTCTGTACTGCACTTGAGATGAAAAGGTCTGGACATGTGATTTTTGTCCTTCGCGGTTTACTTTTTACCATACTCGGGATAAAATAGATACAGGTAAGAAATCAGATGACACAGGTGAATGATTTCTGCCGCGATTACGCTGACAGGAGGAAACCATGGAACAGGATGAGAAGAAGATTTCTGCTCTTGCGAAGCAGATTATGTCTCTTGCGCACGATGATATTCTGATGCACCTGCGCTTTTTTGATATGGCGCTGGCACAGATGAAATATCAGGAGCGCAGGGGAATCGGCTGCCTTGCCACGGATGGCGCCACCTGTTTTTATGATCCGGTTTATGTGCTCAAGTGCTATCAGGAGGATACAAAGTACATTGCGCGGGTTTATCTTCACGTGCTGCTGCACTGCATATTTTTTCACAGCTTCCAATATGATAAGCTGGAGGCTGATAACTGGGATCTGGCGGCAGATATTGCGGTGGAAAATGTGATTCTGGAAATGAAACTGCCGGGAGTCACCCTGGAACGGGATACAGAGGCGGCAGGAAAATTGAAGATTCTCCGGGAAGACATCGGTGCTTTGACGGCGGAGCGGATTTACCGCTACCTGCGGCGCGAGCCGCTGACCCCGGCGGCTCGGGAGGAATTACAGGCACTTTTTGTCAAGGATGTGCATTCTCTCTGGAAACCCGCAGAACAATTGCAGATTACACAAGAGCAATGGAAGAAAATCAGCGAGCGTGTCAAGGCGGATTTGAAATCCTTCACGAAAGCAAAAAGCGGAGCGGAGACTCTGGAGAAGAATCTGGAGGAAACTACCAGAGACCGTTACGATTACAGCGACATTCTACGCAGGTTTACGGTGATGGGAGAGGATATTACCGTAAATGATGAAGAGTTTGACTATATTTATTATACCTATGGGCTGGAGCACTACGGGAATCTGCCCCTGATTGAGCCGCTGGAGTATAAGGAGACAAACAAGGTAAAGGAATTTGTGATTGCCATTGATACCTCTGCATCCTGCCGTGGTCCCATTGTAAGGGCATTCCTGAAAAAAACCTATTCCATTTTGAAGGGAACGGAGAATTTTTTCCATAAAATAAATGTTCACATTATCCAGTGTGACAATGAAGTAAAGAGTGACACTAAAATCACAAGTGATGAGGATTTTGATACCTTCATGCGGTACGGAAAGCTGTCCGGCTTCGGCGCTACAGATTTCAGACCGGTTTTCTCTTATGTGGAGACCTTAAAAGAACAGGGAGAATTTGAAAACCTGAAGGGATTGATTTATTTTACGGACGGCTATGGTATTTACCCGGAGAGGATGCCGGATTATCAGGTGATATTTGCCTTCTTAGATGAGGATGAAAACAGAGCACCTGTGCCGCCCTGGAGCATGAAAGTGATTCTGGAGAGCGATGAACTGGAGGAAGAAACAACATGAATATTAAACAGGCAAAAGAATATATCAAAAACTCGGTTAACTTATATTTGAAAAAAGATGAGTTCGGGGAATATCGTGTGCCGGTGGTGCGGCAGCGTCCCATTTTCCTGCTGGGTGCGCCGGGCATCGGAAAGACGGCTATCATGGAGCAGATTGCCCAGGAGATGGGAATCGCGCTGGTGGCATATTCCATGACCCATCATACAAGGCAGTCCGCGCTGGGACTCCCCTTTATCACGGAGAAAACCTATGGGGGTAAAAGCTTCAGCGTTTCCGAGTATACCATGAGTGAAATCATCGCTTCCATCTATGATACCATGGAGGCCAGCGGTATGAAGGAGGGAATTTTGTTCCTGGATGAAATCAACTGCGTGTCTGAGACGCTGGCGCCTTCCATGCTGCAGTTTCTGCAGTACAAGGTATTCGGGCGACATGCTGTGCCTGAGGGCTGGGTAATTGTCACAGCGGGTAATCCGCCCGAGTACAACAAGTCCGTGCGGGAATTTGATGTGGTGACCATGGACAGGCTGAAGGTGCTTGAGGTGGAGCCGGATTTACGCATCTGGAAGGAATACGCGGTGGAAAAGCGTATCCACAATGCCATTATCAGTTACCTTGACCTGAAAAAGGATCAGTTCTACTGCATGGAAATGACAACGAAGGGGCGCAGCTACGTCACAGCCAGAGGCTGGGAGGACTTGTCTGAGATTTTGAATCTTTACGAGGAGGAGCAGCTGTCGGTTGACGAGACATTGGTGGGCCAGTACCTGAGAAATGAAAAGGTAGTCAAAGAATTTACCGCTTATTATGATTTGTATAATAAATATAAGAAGGATTATCACATCGAGGAGATCCTGAGCGGAACACCTTCCGTCCAGGCGATTGCCAGGGCAAAAGAGGCTGCCTTTGACGAGCGTCTGTCCCTGCTGGGTATGCTGCTTGACAAGGTGCAGGCTGACATGAAGGAAATCATGGAACAGGCAGCATTCTTAAGCGATGTGAAGAATCCGCTGAAGGCCATAGGGCAGACGGCAGAAGAAGCTCAGGTGGGACAGGTGCTCAACATGCTGGAAAAGCAGGCAGAGGGGCGTAAGAAGCTTTTGGAAAATCTGCAGAGTGCCAATTCGCTTTCGGATGCCGACAGGAAGAAGCACCGCAGTGTGGTGCGTTTCCTGGAGGAGAGCCGTAAGGAAATGGCTGTCAGTGAGTTTGCGAACGGCGCGGAAAGCTATGAATTCCTGAAGAGCAAGTATGGCAGACTGGTGGCAAAGATGAAGCAGGAGACAGAGGCGGTAAGTCAGGAACTGCACGCTCTTTTCACCTTTGCGGAGGAAGCCTTTGCCGAAGGAAATGAGATGCTGATTCTGGTGACGGAGCTGACGGTAAACACATCCAGTGCCCGGTTTATTGCAACTTTCGGAAGTCCTGATTATAAGAAACACAGCGAAGAACTGATGCTCAGCGAGCGCAGCAATGATATTAAGGCACAGATAGCGGAGCTGAAGCTGGACTAGTGAGAAAACAACTGGATTTGGATGCAAATGCAGGAGAAAAGTGAAATAGGTGACGAATGCAGGAGAAAAGGAAAATAGGAGGCCTATGCAGGAGAAGGAACTGGAGATTGCAGGCGGAAGCCTGTGTTATGTACCGCAAGCGGGAAAGATTATAGTGACGCAGCTGAAAGGGCTGGCTTCCGAGGTGATGGTACCCGAGAAGATAGAGGGGCTGCCTGTGGCGGAAATCGGCAAGAAGTGCTTCATGGGAAGACGGAACCTGAGGAAAGTTACGCTGCCGGATACGGTGGAGAGTCTCGGAGATTTCTGCTTTGCGGGGGATAGTGCCCTGCGGGTGGTAAGCCTGCCGGGAAAGCAGATCGCTCTTGGCAAGACTCCCTTTTTGAACTGCTCCAATCTGAAGCAGATTGTCGTCCGGCCCCGGGATGGCAGACCGGAAGTGCCGGGGGAACTGCTGGCACTGGCAGCAGTAGATTTTGGCAGTTATTACCTGCTGGATATGATGGAAGCGGGAAGTGATGAGTGGTACCGGAAGTGGGATGCCAGACTGTTTATGGAGCTTCATACCCCGGATATGGAAGGGCATACCAATGCGGTTCTCTGCGGGGAAGAAGATTATGAGAGCACGAATTTGGAAGGTTTCATGCGTGCAAAGCGGATTTTGAAGGCGAGGCACTGCCTCTGCCGCCTCTTATTCCCGAATAAGCTGGAAGAGTCTGCCCGGAAGGAACTGGAAGACTATCTTCGGGCACATACCAAGGGAGCGGAAAGCGAAGAGGCCTGGCAGGTTGTGCTGAAGGAGTACGGAAGCGAGAAGGCGTATTACAGTCTGTTCGCGGAAATCGGCTGTGTGACAGCAGAGAACCTTGACGGGATTCTTGCGGATATCGGAGAGGATTATCCGGAAATGAAGGCCTATTTCCTGCGATTTAAGGAGGAACGGTTCGGCGGAGGGGATTTCTTTGCGGAACTGGAACTGTAAGTTGGACAGAATGTGTGGCGCATAGTATAATATTAAGGAAATTTTAAAGATATAAAAAGAGTTTCCTCAAAAATATCATATAAAGTGATATAATGTACGTGGGCTTACGAGTTTACGACATGGAATATTATGATTGATGTGGGAAAATGAAGGGAGAAAAGAGATGACACTGTCACAAGCGAGGGAAAAACTGGAGAAATATGGTCAGGAGCATGTACTAAAGTATTATGATGAACTTTCAGAGGACGAGAAGGAAGCTCTTCTGGCGCAGATTGACGCCACGGATATGAGCATTCTGGAATCCTGCAAGCACAGAGAAGAACTGTCGAAAAAGGGAGCCATCACCCCACTGGCTGCCATGCAGCTTCCGGAGATTGAGGCGAACAGGGAGTCCTTCACGGCTACCGGTATTGAAGCAATCAAAAACGGAAAGGTAGGCGCGGTTTTGCTCGCCGGAGGAATGGGAACAAGACTTGGTTCCGATAACCCCAAGGGAATGTACAATGTTGGTCTTACAAGGGAATTATATATTTTTGAGTGCCTGATAAACAATCTTCTGGACGTGGTACATCAGGCAGACGCATGGATTCATCTGTTTGTGATGACAAGCGACAAAAACCATGAGGCAACCGTGAATTTCCTGAAGGAACATGAGTTCTTCGGATATAACGCTGCTTATGTGCATTTCTTTATGCAGGAGATGGCTGCGGCAACGGATTACGAAGGAAAAATTTATCTGGAAGAAAAAGGAAAGCTGTCCACTTCACCTAATGGAAACGGCGGATGGTTTATTTCCATGAAGAATGCGGGACTGCTTGATCTGGTAGCTAAAGAAGGGATAGAGTGGCTGAATGTATTCGCCGTGGACAATGTACTGCAGAGAATTGCAGACCCTTGTTTTGTGGGTGCTACCATTCAGAAGAATTGCGTGGTAGGAGCTAAAGTTGTACGCAAAAATGCGCCGGACGAGAAAGTAGGCGTTATGTGTCTTGAGGATGGCAGACCTTCTATCGTTGAGTATTATGAACTGACGGAAGAACTGATGAATGCGAAGGATGAAAATGGTGACCCTGCCTATTACTTTGGCGTCATTTTGAATTATTTGTTCAGTGTTCCGGAGCTGATAAAAATTTTGAACAATAATCTGCCTCTGCACATTGTGGAGAAGAAAATTCCCTATCTGAATGAAGAGGGAGAACTTGTGAAGCCGGAAACACCCAATGGTTTTAAGTTCGAAAGCCTTGTCCTGGATATGATTCATCAGATGGAGAGTTGTCTGCCTTTTGAGGTGGTTCGGGAAAAGGAATTTGCTCCGATTAAGAATAAGACGGGAGTGGATTCCGTGGAGAGCGCGAGAGCATTGTTGCAGAAGAATGGTGTCGTGCTTTAAAACAATGTTTAGACCTGTGAATTACATAAGAGTGTATTTAACATTATGACAGATTCTCACAACAAATATGTATTGAGATGTTTTGAAAAATCCTGTATTCTGAATGCATAACAGAAAACAAAATTCATGGTGCGGCAGAGGGCAGAAAGCTGCGGGATAGCTGCGCAGAAAAGAGGGAGCTATGAAAATTTTGGTGACGGGCGGTGCCGGATTTATCGGCAGCCATACAGTAGTGGAATTGCAGCAGGCTGGATATGATGTTGTGGTACTCGATAACCTGTGCAATGCCAGCGAGAAATCTTTGCAAAGAGTAGAGGCGATTACCGGAAAGAAGGTTCCTTTTTACAAAGCTGACATTCTGGACAGACAGGCACTGGAGGAAATCTTTTCAAAGGAAGCAATTGACGCAGTAATCCATTTTGCCGGTTTAAAAGCGGTAGGCGAGTCTGTACAGAAGCCCTGGGAATATTATGAAAACAATATTGCAGGAACCCTGACACTTGTGGATGTCATGAGAAAGCATGGAGTGAAGAACATCATTTTCTCTTCCAGTGCTACGGTCTACGGAAATCCCGCGTTTATTCCTATCACGGAGGAATGCCCCAAGGGTCAGTGTACCAATCCCTACGGTTGGACAAAATCCATGCTGGAACAGATACTTACGGATATTCAGAAGGCAGACCCTGAGTGGAATGTGATTCTGCTGCGCTACTTTAATCCGATTGGCGCACATAAGAGCGGAACGATGGGCGAGAATCCCAATGGTATACCGAACAATTTGATGCCGTATATTACTCAGGTGGCAGTTGGCAAGTTGAAGGAACTCAGAGTATTCGGCAACGATTACGATACGCCTGATGGAACGGGTGTCCGCGATTACATCCATGTGGTGGATCTGGCAGTAGGTCATGTAAAGGCGTTGAAGAAGATTGAGGAGAAAGCGGGTCTTAAGATTTACAATCTGGGTACCGGTGTCGGCTACAGTGTGCTGGATATTGTAAAGAACTTCGAAGAAGCAACCGGAATTAAGATACCTTATGTGATTACGGACAGACGTCCCGGTGACATTGCAACATGCTATGCTGATGCGAGCCTTGCAAAGAAAGAACTTGGCTGGGAGGCGCAGTATGGGATTAAGGAAATGTGTGCCGACTCCTGGAGATGGCAGAAAAATAACCCGAACGGATATGACGCGTAAGCATTGAGCAGTGCGGCAACAAAAAGAGGCTAACCGATGTGAGCTTGCTCACAAGAGGTCAGCCTCTTTTTTGTTGCCATACGGCGAAAGCCGTGCATCGAGAAGAAGCGCGGCAGCGCGAAATCGAGATGGCACTGCGAAGAGAGGTTG
>CAMEDC010000023.1 GCA_945913255.1 uncultured Lachnospiraceae bacterium | reverse complement strand
CCCATGATAATGAGTGGATTTGCAAAAGGTACGTGATTGACCAGACAGCAACCGGTCTGAAAGAAACATCCATCAGAAACTATATTTCCTCTGTAAGGAAGTTGTTTGAGGAGACTGGAAAGAATTACAGCGAGATAACCGGACAGGACATCACGGACTATCTGGCAGTAAAGCAGTTCCGGGACAAAATCAGCATCAATTACAAGTCTACGCTGTATAGGTATTTCTCAACCTTCTTCAGCTGGGCATACCGGAAGCACCATATTGCAAATGATATTATGTGCGATGTGGATCGCGTGAAAGCAGTCCAGAAGAAAAAGGAAAGACTGACGGATGAAGAGATTGAGGATATGCGGGAAGTATGCCAGACACTGAAGGAAAAAGCATTGTTTGAGCTGATGTTGTCAACAGGAATGAGAGTTGGTGAGATTGCGAATCTGAATGTGTCGGACATCGATTTTCTGAGAAAGCGCGTTGAAATCTTCGGGGAGAAAACGAACCGGTACAGGACAGGGATGCTGACAACAAAAGCAGTGAAGGCGCTTAAGGCATATCTGGACAGTAAGCCGCAGACAACGGCAGCAGTCTTTACAGGGGACAGGAAACCGTATAACCGTCTGCTCAATGGGACACTGGAAAAGATTGCGAAAGAAATCGGAAAAAAAGCAGGAATTACCAGAATGGACACGACAGTGCATGTCTACCGTAAGACTTTCGCATCAGTCCAGTATCATAAGACAAAGGATGTACTTATGGTGTCAAAGTTGATGGGTCATGCAAAAACAGACATGACAGTACAGTACTACCTGATTGATGATATCGATGATATGCAGTATCGGTACAATGTGGTTAATGGGTAGATTTACCGGGCAGCAGTCGTAAAAGAGCGCGAGTTGCACCGGTGCAACAAAAAGGGAGGATTGATTAAGTGACAAGGGAGCAGTTGGAGGAGTACAGAAGCAAAAAGGACGAGCTGGCAGAACTGACATATAAACTGCAGCATCTGGGGGAAAATGATGAGATGGTAGGGAATAGTGTTATTAATGATTATCGGAGTGGGTATCCGGTGCCGCAGTCAGTAGTTGGAGTGGACTGGGAAAAGTATGATAAAACAAAAGATCGTTACACAAGCAGAATATCGAAACTTCGCCAGGAGTGCGATGAAGTGGAGAAATATGTGGAAGAGATTGAGGAAAGCTTGATACGCAGAATATTCCGCATGTACTACATAGATGGCATAAGCCAAAGAGATGTAGCAAGTGCAGTCCATTTAAGCCAGGCAGCAGTTTCAAAAAAAATTTCTGATTTTTTGAAAATGGAATACAAAAAATAAAAGTAATCATTATACTTAAAAATAGGAGAACCAGCTAGAGCGGTGGCACACGGCAGCAGTCGTATGCCACTGATTTTATTTTGGGAGAATACAATAGACTATGGCAAAGGAATGGGCAAAGGCTTTTTACAATTCGAAACGTTGGACAAGATGCAGAGATGCTTACATATCGAAGCGGATAAAGACGGATGGAGGATTGTGTGAAGAGTGCAGGGAAAAGCCAGGATATATTGTGCATCACAAGATAACGCTTACTCAGACAAACATATTAAATCCGGATATTAGTTTGAATGAGGATAATCTGGAATATGTATGCAAGGATTGTCACGATTTGTTTGAGGGACATGGACTTAACAAAGGGATAAGGCCGTTGTGCAGATTCGATGCAGATGGTCAGCCGATTTCGTTGAGAGAGATTGACAGGAAATAGATTTCTATATGCCCCCCCTAAAACAAAGCGGTACAGAAAAAACAGGAGACCGATGGGGTGGGTTTTCTTTAACACACAGGTCGCGCGTATAGGGGGTGTGGTATGAGCAGATATTTTGCAGATACAGAGGATATACAAAAAGAGGTTGAACGAGAAGAAATAAGGGACTCTGCGGCGGCTTTTTTAGAGAAACAAAGACGGATTAAGAAAGAGATAAACCGACTTAGAAAGTTATTCAAGGAGATAGACGAAAATAAGAAAAAATTGGTATTTACAACAATTGATGATGTTGCATTTATGACAATTACTATGCAGGATCTGCGGGAGAAGATTGTCAGAGAAGGTACCACATGCACTTATAAAAACGGAGAGAACCAGTACGGTACCAAGCAGAGCCCGGATGCACAGCTTTACCTACAGCTGTCACAGAAAAATACACAGGCCATGAAAATATTAGTTGATTGTTTGCCTAAAACGGAAAAAATAAAACCCACTGTTCCGGAGGACGATTTTGACGACTTCGTAGCAGGCAGAGAGGATATATAATTGGCGAAAGTCAAATATGGGAATGATTACAACCCGGTATTGGAATACTGGGAAGAAATCAAAAGTGGCAGAGAGGTTGTAAGCCACAAAATATATGTACAATACAAGTACCTTGCTCACCTGATTAATCATCCGGGTGAGTATTTTTATTCCGCAAAAAGGGCAAATCACATATTAGAGTTTGCAGAAAACTACTGCAAATTATCAAAAGGAGCAGGAGCCGGTAAGCCTGTCAGATTAGAACTGTGGGAAAAGGCGATGCTGGCATCAGTATTCGGCATCATTGACATAAATGGAAACAGACTATGCAGAGAAGCGTTATTAATTGTCGGGAAGAAGAATGGTAAATCGCTCATGTCTTCAATCGTCGGATTATATCTGCTCGTTGGAGACGGAGAGCCCGGTCCAGAGATATATGCAGTAGCAACTAAGAGAGATCAGGCGAAGATTATTTGGCAGGAAGCAAAGAGGATGGTTAGAAAATCACCATCACTGCTCAGGAGAGTCAAGCCGCTTGTTGCGGAACTATCCAGCGAGTTATTTAACGACGGAGTTTTTAAACCGCTTGCATCCGACAGCGACACATTGGATGGCTTGAATGTGCATGGCGTACTAATGGACGAAATCCATCAGTGGAAAAATGGAAAAGCACTGTATGATATTATGGCAGATGGTACAACGGCAAGAAATCAGCCGCTAGTATTTATCACTTCCACGGCAGGAACAATCAGAGAAGATATATACGACCAGAAGTATGAAGAAGCGGAGCGAATCTTAAACGGATTATTCGATGATAATGGATATAAAGATATCCACACGTTCTGCTTTATATATGAATTGGATAACCGGAAAGAATGGACGGATTCGAAATGTTGGAAGAAAGCAAATCCTGGATTAGGCACAATCAAAAATTATGAACAGCTTGAAGAAAAGGTAAAGAAAGCACAAGAGAATCCGGCACTTGTAAAGAATCTGGTGTGCAAGGAATTTAACATCAGAGAGACATCTACGGAATCATGGCTGACATTTGAGCAGATAAATAACACTGCGACATTTGATTTAAAAGCACTGAAGCCAAGATACGGAATCGGTGGAGTTGACTTATCGTCTACAACAGACCTTACAAATGCAACTGTGATATTCCAGGTTCCGGAGGATGAACGCATTTATGTATTACAAATGTACTGGCTCCCAGAGGACTTGCTGGAAAATAAAGTAAAAGAGGATAAGATACCATATGACTTATGGCATGAGCAAGGATTATTGAGACTCTGCCCGGGAAATAAGGTGCATTACAAATATGTGACCGAATGGTTTTTAGAAGTGCAAAATGAGTTAGATATTTATCTTTTCAAAGTAGGGTATGACTCATGGTCTGCTTCATACTTCGTGGAGGAAATGAGTAATACATTTGGAAAAACGGCAATGGAACCTGTTATTCAGGGCAAAAAGACATTATCAAGCCCTATGAAGTCGCTTGGAGCAGATTTGGAAAAGAAATTAGTTGTTTACAACAACAATCCAATCTTGAAGTGGTGTCTTTGTAATACATCAGTTGATAAGGATAAGAACGATAACATACAGCCGGCGAAGGGAAACCTTGGAACCAGAAGAATAGATGGTACAGCCGGACTATTAGATGCTTACGTTTGCCTTGAGAATAATTTGGAAGAATATCAGACATTGATCTGATAGAAAGGAGGTAAGATGGGACTGTTTGCTAAGAAAAAAGAGAAAGTTGCACCGGTGCAACAGGTATACAGGATGATGACAGAAGTCGGAAACGGATATTATAGCTGGAATGGCAAGCTGTATCATTCGGACATTGTAAGGTCTTGTATCAAACCGAAAACAAAAGCAATCGGTAAAGCAATCGGAAAGCATATCAGGAAGACTGTTAAGGATGGAACCGTAAAGACAGAGGTCAATCCGATGGTTTACATGAGATTTTTGTTGGAAGAGCCAAATGAATATATGTCAGGTCAGATGCTACAAGAAAAGGTGGCAAATCAGTTACAGCTTAACGGCAACGCATTCATCTTGATTTTGCGAGATGAAAACGGTGTGCCAAATGGTTTGTATCCGATTCCGGCAGTGTCGGCAGAAAGGAAATATGATGACAACAGCGAATTGTACATCAAATTCTGTTATTGGAACGGTAGGTACTCTGAATTTTACTACAAAGACCTGATACATATTAGAGATGATTACATTTCAGATGATATTTTTGGCGATTCTCCGGCGGAAGCACTGTCAGAACTGATGAATACAGTATCAGTCATGGATCAGGGGATTAGAAATGCAATCAAAAACAGCTCTGTGATTCGATGGTTACTGAAATTCACATCATCCATGCGAGATGAGGACCTGAAGGTCAAGGCACAGGAATTTGCAAACAACTATCTGGATATATCCCAGAATAAATCTGTCGGTGTTGCTGCAGTAGATGCAAAAGCAGATGCCATACAGGTTAATAATCAGGACTATGTACCGAACGCAGCCCAGAGTGATAGACAGACGCAAAGAATATATGCATTTTTCCACACGAACGATAAGATAGTACACTCAAACTACAACGAAAATGAGTGGATATCTTACTACGAAGCAGAGATAGAGCCAGTGCTACAGCAGATGTCAAACGAATATACAAGGAGATTGTTTAGCAGGACAGAAAGAGGTCATGGCAACTCTATTATATTTGAGTCATCCAGCCTGACGTTTGCATCCATGACAACAAAATTGCAGTTAGTGCAGTTAGTTGACAGAGGTATTATGACACCGAACGAGGTAAGAGAGTTTTTCTCGCTTGCTCCGATTGATGGAGGAGACAAAGCTCTGCTCCGTAAAGATACAGGACTGTTGGAAGGAGGTGAATAAGTATGCCTGATATTGATGTGAATGGGACAATAGTCAGTAGTGACGATGCATGGATTTATGACTACTTTGGAATCGAAAACACATCACCAAATAAAATCAGAAAAGTCTTGGAAGAGGCAAAAGGTGAGGATGTAACCTTTAGAGTAAATTCCGGTGGCGGAGATGTATTTGCTGGTAATGAGATTTATTATCTCATTGCAAATTACAAAGGACGTACCACGGTAGATATTACAGGATTTGCGGCTTCCGCGGCAACAATCATTTGTTGTGCCGGCCAGAGGGTGAGAGCCACTCCTGGTATGCAGTACATGATTCATAACGTGTCATGTAGCGCTTATGGAGACTACAACGAGATGGATCATACATCTGAGATTTTGCAAAATGCGAATAGGTCAATCTCAAACATCTATAGGCTCAAGACAGGCATGAGCGAAGAGGATTTATTGAAGCTCATGAACAACGAGACTTGGATGGATGCTACAAGAGCAAGAGAGCTTGGTTTTGTGGACGAAATTATTGGTGATAACGGTCTGTTTAATTCAAGACCGCTCACAATACACAACGGAGTCGCGAAGATTCTTAGCGACGAAGTAAAGAACAAGATAAGAGCATCTGTTAAGAATCCTGAGCTGTCAGACATGACTGACGAGGATTTATTGATGCAAAGAAACAAGTTAAATCTTTTGAGAATGAGAGGAGAAATCAAACATGTTTAAGTTCAAGAACTACGAAGATTACAAGAACCAGAGAAACGCTGCACTGAATGAAGCTGAGGCATTGCTTTCCGAAGGCAAGATGGATGAGTACAACGAGAAGGTACAGTATGTGCAGGAAATGGATGCTGCATATGAGAAGTTCGCTCAGGAACAGGCAAACATCAATGCAATGCGTGGCGCGGCTCAGGCTCCTGCATCTGTTGCAGGCGAGTCTTCCATCGGCGCACAGGACAGTGAGATGTCATACAGAATCCAGTTTATGAATCACGTGCTGAAGGGAACACCTATCAAGATGGATAACGCAGATGCCATTACTACTACTTCTGATGTTGGCGCTGTTATCCCCAACACCATCCTCAACAGAATCGTTGAGAAGATGGAGAATGTTGGCGGAATCTATGCGAAGATGACCAAGACTTTCTTCCGCGGTGGTGTAACCGTTCCTACCAGCGTTGCTAAGCCTGTTGCTACATGGACAACAGAGAGAGGAAAAACGGACAAGCAGAAGAAGCCTGTCGGAAGTATTACCTTTACATATCATAAGTTGCGTTGCGTTGTTGCACTGTCTATTGCAGTTGACAATGTGACACTGGAAGTATTTGAAGCAACGATTGCTACAAACATTGCCGAGGCAATGATTAAGGCAATCGAGAAGGCATCATTTGATGGTACCGGAATTAATGAGCCGAAGGGAATCCTGAAGGAAGAAGTACCTGCAGGACAGACAATCAACATCACCGAAGGAAACAGCCCTACTTATGCTGATTTGATGGCAGCAGAGGGTGCGCTCCCTGAGGAATACGAAGATGGTGCTGAGTGGTATATGAGAAAGAATACTTTCTTCACAAAGTTTCTTGGCATGGTAGATAGCGCAGGACAGCCTATTGCAAGAGTAAATGCAGGGCTTACCGGAAAGCCTTCCTACGAACTGAATGGAAGAAAAGTAAACTTCACGGAGCACGTTCCGGCATTTGAAACATCCGTTTCGGCAGACACACCTTTTGCTGTAATGTATGACTTCGCTGACTTCATGCTGAATACCAACCTTAGCATTATTCTGAAAGAGTATGTCGACGAAGATACAGACGACAAGATGAAGAAAGCGATCATGCTGGCTGATGGAAAAGCAGTCGATATCAACTCTCTCGTGGTGATGCAGGTAAAAAACTCATAAACGCTGACACAACAAAAACTTACACAGAGGATGACCTTAACGCGCTTACAATAGCACAAATTAAGGTCATTGCCTTTGAGCTTGGTTATAGTGTCAGCGGAAGTACCAAATCGGCACTGATTAATAGCTTTTTGGCAGAGCAAACAGCGAAACAGGGAGGCTGAATATGATTAGTGCAGAGAGTATCAGAAAGAAGATGCGAATCAGCCATAATAAGATGGATGATGAAATTAATGATAATATCAAAGCTGCCCGGCTTGACATGAGCCGGGTGGGAATTGATGAATCAAAAGACAACTCATTGACTGATAAAGCAATAGAGCTGTACTGTAAGGCGCAATTTGACTACCTTGGGAAAGGGGAGCAGTTTCAGAATAACTACGAGAAACTGAGAGATTCGATGGTTTTGGCAGGGGAATACAGATGAGAGACCAGTTAATTTATTTTCTCGACCTTGTGCCGGGAGAAGAAGTAGACGAATACGGAGACATTAAAGAAAATCCTGTGAAATCAGAAGAAATATTCGCGGAACTTATGTCTATTAGTCAGACAGAGTTTTATCAGGCTCAAACCTCGGATAAAAAGCCAGAAATCAAGTTTAAGATTACGGACTATTTGGACTATCAAGGACAGAAATATCTGATACACGATGATATCAGGTACAAAATCTTGCGTACTTACAGGACAAAGAATAACGAGCTGGAGATTACCTGCTACGGAGGTGTTAGAAATGTCGTTGCCACCGTCAGTGACGAAAATTAAGAAGGATGGTTTGGAGTTTGTCTCAAATGTGGACAGATGTTCCTACACAATGAAAGAGCTGTGCAGGGCAGCACTTAGGGATGTGGGAAAGTTTGTCTGCAAGAGATTTCGACAGTCTTATTATAGCCATTTCAAGCGAAAAAAAGGAAATGTAGGGAGGTTTACACAGTACTGGGTAAAACATAAGTATGAGGATTATCCGAGTCTGCAGGTAGGTGTAAAACCAAATGCATTTTATGGAGGATTTCAGGAACTTGGAAGCAGCAAAACGGAAAAACTTGGATTGCTGTCCAGTGCGGTGCAGGATAACATTGCAGAAATTGTGAAAATTGAAAGTCAGTATTTATCGGCATTGGAGGATGAAGCAGAGGCATTATCAATTATCAGTGATGATGATTATGAAGGAAATGGTGAGGAATGAGCCAGAAACTAAATAAAGAGTTGGAAAGAATAACTGGAGCATTTAACGAAGAGGCACCAGAAGACGCAGCATATCCATATGCAGTATTTTCAGCAAGAAGAATTTCAGAAAGTGATAGAAAGCAGATTTATAGTCTGGAAATCAATGTCTGGGACCAGAACGCTTATTACTCAAGGGCTGAGAGTATGATGGATGAGTTGGAACAAAAGTTGAACCGGTGCAACCAAATGACAGACCTGTTTTTGATTCGGATTTTCGAGGGACAGAGACAGAATGTGCCGGACCCGGACAAGACAATCAAGAGAGTCAGGGAACAATTTGAGATGCATGTTTATGAAAGAGAGGTAAATTAAGATGGCAAAAGGAAAGAAAAACTATTCCGGTTATACGAAGGAAACACCTGAGAACTTATTGTTGGATGCCGGTGCTTTCTTCAAAAATTTTACATATGTTCCGGGAGGAGAAGCAAACGATACCTTTGATGCTGCGGTGGCAGCAGGAAAACTGATTGGTGCCACAAAAGGCGGAGGAGAATTCTCTGCGGTACCTACAGTACGACAGATTGAAGTAGATGGGGTAAAAGGAAGGGCAAAGGGACTTGAGACAATTGACTCCTGGGATGTTTATTTGAAAGCGACTGTGCTGGAAGCTACTTCCGGGACAATTAAAGATGCATTATGTGCTGCTTCTGTAGATACCTCTACAGATACAAAATATGATGTAATTACCGGAAAGCCATATATTGAGATGGAAGATTACATTGATAATATAACATGGGTTGGAAAACTGAGTGGAAGTGAAGAGCCTGTTATCATCCAGGTATACAATGCACTCAGTACGGACGGACTGAAGTTTACCGTTCAGGACAAGAATGAAGCAACCATTCCATTGACATTCTATGGACATTATTCTCAGGATGATCTGGATACACCGCCTTTCAAGGTATTTTATCCCAAGAAAGAAGCTGCTTCGGAGAGTCTGGCTGCTTCTGGTACAGAGAACAGTGATAATGCTTAATATGAGGTGATTGAGAATGAGAAAAATTAATACAGAAGACGTTTTTAAAATGGCGCGTATTATTAAGAATACGAGTATTACAGGAAATATAAAGGAGGCATTTTCCAAAGGGAAAAAGGAAGATGCTGATGTAGAGCAGATAGGTATCGACATTTTTATGGATATTGTATGTTCCTGTGCTGATGAGAGTATTGAGAAGAAATTTTATGATCTTATTGGTGGTATTACAGAAAAGAAACCGGAAGATATCAAAAAGCAGTCTCTGGAGACTACGATTGATGATATCAAGAGGATTTGTGAGGAAAACAATATCTTAAATTTTTTCAAATCAGCTGCCAAGTTGAGCAGCAAGATACAAGAATAAAGGATTTGATTTATAGACGGTATGGCGGGAGTGCAAATGACATTCTATCCATGCCGTTTTTTGATGGTTATGAGCTGATTCAATTTGCACTGGATGAGGAAGTGGAGGAAAAACTTTACATACGTTGGGCGATTGGATATCAGCATGTTATGGGCTTTGACGAATTTAAGCGGCAGGTGGATTTCAGTCGGAAAGCAGCAGTAGATAACAGGTCGGCAGAAGAAATACTGGATTCTGTAAGAGAAATCATAGGGTGATGTAGATGGAAATTTTTAAATTATTTGGGTCCATATTTGTAAATACAGATGATGCAGATAAAAGCATGCAGAAGACGGAAACAAATGCAGAGAGCATAGCAACAAAGCTTGGCAATGGAGTTAAAACGGCGGCTAAATGGGGAGCCGCAATTGTATCAGGTGCTGCAATTGCGGCAACCGCCGTAACCGGTCTGGCAACAAACGCTGCAGGCACTGCTGATGAGATTGATAAGATGTCTCAGAAGATTGGTATTTCCACGGAAGCGTATCAGGAATGGTCATATGTGATGGGTCAGAATGGTATGGATGTGGAAAAGCTGTCTACAGGAATGAAAACACTTGTGTCCCAGATGGACAGCGCAGCCAGTGGAACTGCATCGGCACAGGAGAACTTTGAAAAGCTAGGTGTGTCAATTTATGATTCCAGTGGAAAACTGAAGGATCAGGAAACCATTTTGAACGAGACAATGCATGCGCTTGCAGACATGGAGAATGGTACCGAAAAAGCAAGACTGGCAACAGAGCTATTTGGTAAAGCAGGGATTGAAATGATGCCAATGCTGAATCAAGGTTCTGGTGCAATGGATGAACTTACACAGCGGGCACACGACCTTGGACTGGTAATGTCTGAAGATGCGGTAAGTGCTGGTGTCACACTGGGAGACACCATTGACGACATAAAACAGTCCTTTTCCATGATTGGAACGAATCTTGGTTCTGCAATAATACCAGTAATCCAACAATTTGCCGACTTGATTGTCGATAATATGCCGATGATTCAGCAAGCTATCGGACAAATAGGACCTGTGCTTGCAGATATGGCAGCAGCGTTTCTTCCGGTACTTGCGGAAATGGCGCAAATGCTATTGCCTTTACTGGTGGATTTGATTAATCAGTTATTACCGGTCATTACAGATATAGCATCAGCTGTACTTCCCGTAATTACGGAGTTAATTGACAAGTTACTTCCGCCTCTAATGAAAATAATAGAGGCTGTTCTGCCAGTGGTTACCACACTGCTGGATACTTTGATGCCGATAATAGATGCACTGTTTCAGATTCTAAGTCCAATTTTAGATGTATTATTGGCTATAATAGTGCCGCTTGTTGAACTGGCATCTACAATTTTGCAGCCGATAATCGAATTGCTAGGGTTGTTAATTAAATCAGCACTGGAACCACTTATGCCGGCTATCCAGACAGTGGCAGATTTGCTTACTGTGACATTGGGAGCAGCTTTCAAGACGTTAGAGCCTATCATTAATAATATTATGCAGGTATTTGGCGGATTGATTGATTTTATCACTGGAGTGTTCTCTGGAGACTGGGAAAAGGCATGGAATGGAATTGTAAATATTTTTGAGGGAATATTCAGCGCAGTTTCCAATATTTTTAAGGCACCTATTAATTTCATTATCAATGGAATAAATGGTCTTTTCGCCTCTCTCGGAAATTTAAAAATACCTGATTGGGTTCCAATCATAGGTGGTACTTCATTTGATTTACCGCAAATACCAATGCTTTGGAAAGGTGGAAATATAGTTGAACCTGGTCGTGTACTCGTCGGAGAGAAAGGCCCTGAGATACTTGACTTACCGGCAGGAGCCAGAGTAACACCATTATCTGGTGATGAGATGGTACAAGGCATAGATTACAGTATGCTGTTGAAGATTATCGTGGAAGCAATTCGGATGGTTATTCCTGAACTTGAGCAGGTAATCCAGATCGTTCCAGATGAGGATGGAATTTTCAGAATTGTACAAAAGAAGAACAGAGAAAATGTGAGAGCAGGAAAGCCTTCTTTGGCATAAGGAGATAACATGTACCAGGGATATAGAGTAAAGATAAATGGAAATATTGTGCAAAATCAAATGATTGTCAGGGGAAGCTATTCTGTTCAGAAGGAAAAAAGAGTATTGGATTCATATTATGATACAGAAGGTGTTAAGCACGAAGAACTTAGCCCCAGGGAAACGGCAATCATCAACTTTACCATTCGGGATCGTAATCTTGCAGAGCATGCGGTCATTATGAAGATATTGGAAGTTGAAAACAATGTGGAAGTAGAATACTGGGATGATAAAAAGCTTGTGTATAACATAGGCTATTTTAAGGTAGAGAGCTACAAGATTGAGCACCAGAATGCATTTCAGAAAGATATCATGTATAAGAGCATGCCACTTACATTGAGGGAATATTGAGAATGGAAAATAAAGAATTATTTTTGACAGATTGTGTTCCACGATATCTGAAAGTCAAAATGTCAGATGGGGAACTGGATGCCGGTGACATCAAAGAAGAAAGCCTCTACTTGGAAGAGTCAATCTGTTCGGAAAAAACATTGCGATTTGGATGCTGTGAGGCATCCATATTAAAATTGAGGATTCTGGATATTGTGATTCCGATGGCGAATAAAAAAATAAGACCATACATTCTGCAAGAAGAAAATGAGTTTCAACTTGGGGAATATAAAGTGCATTCAGACAAGCCAACAGCTGACAGAAGGTATCGCGATATTATCGCATATGATGCTATGTATGACATAATTAATGCGGATGTATCTGACTGGTACAATACAATCCTGCCGGATGCAGACAGCACCGTGACAATGAAAGAATTCCGGGACAGCTTTATATCTTACTTTGGACTGGAGCAGGAGGAAGTTACTCTTGTAAACGACTCCATGATTGTCACAAAGACAATAGAGCCGTCACAGCTGAGCGGAAAGACAGTTATCACAGCGATATGCGAGATTAATGGCTGTTTCGGACATATTGGGAGAAATGGAAAATTCCAGTATGTGTACCTCAAAGAGATGGTAGACGGGCTGTATCCGGCTGATACGCTTTATCCAAGAGATGATTTATATCCTGCTGACCCGATGAATGCAGAGCGTATAAGTAAGAGCCATTATATCAGCGCGGAGTATGAGGATTATGCAACAGAAAGAATTACGAAGCTGCAGATTAGACAGGAAGAGAACGATATCGGATGCATCTACGGCACCGGGGATAACTGTTATATTGTGCAGGACAACTTCCTGGTATACGGGAAATCCACTGAGGAACTGACCGATATTGCCGAGAAGATGTACTCCGTTATAAGCAGGGTATGGTACCGCCCGGCGCATGTTGAAGCAAAAGGAAATCCATGTTTGGAGGTTGGTGACGGAATACGTCTCAGTACAAAATATGCGATTGTCTATACATACATATTGCAGCGCACACTGAAAGGCATTCAGGCACTCAGAGATACTTATGATGCGGAAGGGGAACAATATCAGTCAGAGCAGGTAAATAGCGTACGTGATGAAATTATCCAGCTGAAAGGAAAGGCTAATAAGCTTACACGAACGATTGAAGAAACGAAATCCGAAATTGTTGATATTGAGAAAGGTTTGCTGACGAAGATACAGCAGAACGCGGAAGGAATCAGCTTGGAAGCTCAGAGAGCGTTAAAAGCCGAGGGAACCTTATCCTCACAGGTCAGCATCAATGCACAGCAGATACTCCTTAAGGTAAGCAAGGACGGTGTTGTTTCTGCCATCAACCAGACAGCTGAATCAATTAAAATACAGGCACAGAAGATAGATCTGGAAGGTCTTGTGAATGCGGATGAGCTTGTCAGTAAGTTTGCTACAATAACGACACTTAACGCAACAAAGGCGGAATTGGAAGAGGTAATTGCAAAGAGGGCAACATTAGACCAACTGAATGCATCGAATGCCAGAATAAGTAGCCTGGAAGTAGACCATGTAAGTGTAAATGAATTTAATGCAACGACAGCGAATCTGGAAAATCTGATAGCAGAAAAAATAGATGCAACGACAGTCAAGGCGCAATACATGGAGGTTGCAAACTGGACATCTTCTGGATATATAAAAGCAAGTAAAATTGATGTTGATAGTCTGTTTGCACAAACATCTATAGAATCTACAACTGCATATTTTAAAGGACTTCACGTTGCTAAATTATGGGATTCAACTGGTACGGGGTTAAAAACCTGTTGGAAATATGATTCCAATCTGGGATGGTATATTAGCGGAACACAAGGAAGTTAGGGAGAACAATATGAATTTAAAAATAAGGGAATTTTCAGAGGCAATCAGAAATTATGTAAATAATACACAGCTTCCTGCAGAAGTCAAAAAAATCGTTCTGAAAGATATCCTGAACGCAGTCAGCAGTGATGCAGATACGGAAATATTACGGGAAGCAGAGGATATAAAGAAAAAGGAGGCTGAGATGGATGCAGAAAGCGTATGAGAGAATAGACTGGGAGAATTATCCAAGTGAAAAAACTGCTGTTAACGAGCAGAATCTGAATAAGATGGATGCTGCTATTGATGAGGTGGATAACAGGGTTATTACTCTTGACACTACAAAGGCAACAAAAATTGAGGTATCAGAACTATTTTCCGGCGTGGCTTTTGATGAAGGGACAGGTGTCATCACATTCACCCGGAAGAACGGCTCCCAAATTACGATTGACACCAAACTGGAAAAGTTGGCCATAAACTTTGCATACAACCCCGCGGCGGAGCAGCTCGTCATTACTCTTGATGACGGTACAAAGCAGTATGTTGATTTATCTGCGCTTATAACGGTGTATGAATTTCTGGATAGCGATACCATTGCATTTGCAATTGATGGCGGAAAAGTAAAAGCCATCGTCAAGGAAGGGAGCATACAAGGAAAGCATCTCCGTCCGGATTATCTGGCAGATGTAACAATCCAGGCAAGTATCGCTACTCAAAAAGCAAATGAAGCGTCAGAAAAAGCGGGTGAATCATTAACACAGGCAAACAGAGCACAGACAGAGGCAGACCGTGCGGCGCAGTATTCCGGCATTGTTGCCCCGGGTTTTTATGTAGACATGGAAACTATGAGTCTGTACATGAAAACAGGAGTCGGAGTTGATTTTATTGTGGCAGACGGAAACAAGCTCTGCTGGAAAATAGCATAATGGAGGATTAGACATGGCAATACCAGAGGGATATACATTTCTTGCTAAATTAGGAATCGCGTACGAAGGCGATTACAGTGAAACAACTACATATGAGCAGTTTGACGCAGTTTATTACAATGGGAGTACATATATTGCGTTGGTAGACAGCCCGGCGGGACCGCCTTCGGATGATGGAACAAACTGGAGATTTTTGGCGAAGGGATTCTTAAGTCAGGTAATCAGCAATCTTACAGCGACTGATAAGAATGGCGTGATTGGAGAAGCTGGAGCAACGGTAAATGCTCAAAATCTTATTGATGGCATGTCGGATGACATCAAGGACAAGCTTGACAAGACAGGTGATGCATCAGATACAATAGTTACATTTGAGCAGGCAGCCGAAAGAACAAATATTATCAGTGGAGAATCACACAAAACGATATTGGGGAAAATCAAGAAGTGGTTTGCTGATATGACCGCAGCGGCATTTGCGCAGATTATCACAAGCAACACCGATTTGATGGCCACAACGGTGTCAGGATACCTTGTTGATGCCCTGGCGGTGAAGAATCAGTTTGATGTGGTAAATAGCAATTTATCAGTAATTGGTTCACCCTGGGGCACATATTTTAATGATAAGTCAGTGAATGCTGGAAGTACTAGCATATTCGCATCACTTAACGTCCCCGCTGGCATGTATATTGTTATCGGAATGGTCCGTTCAGATGTGGAAAATACATCCGGAAGATATTTTGTATGCATAAATGACGGTATACAGTTTCAAGACGCAGTTACCATCCACAAGATATCGTCAGCAGTAATAGCCGATATTGTAAATGTAGCAGATGGCATCATTAACTTGAAGGTATTTAATGAGTCATCTAATGTAACAACGGGATTCCAAGGTAGCTTAAAAGCCGTTCGGATAAAATGATCATTTCAATATCAAATATTTTTTACATACAGCATCCTTACAGAAGGAGTTGATGTTATAGTACTTGTCCCGCGATTAACAACTCCAATATATAAACCGTCAGAATATTGTTTTAATCCGGTGACGGCAAGACCTGCTCCAGCATCAAAACGTATAACCCCAATGTTAATATAACCATTCATAGCAATATCAGCTGCTGGGATAAAAACGTTATCTGTCGAATTGCTTGATACTGTTATTTCGCTTGCACTTATATCTTTATAGGCAATAATGCTTTTTAAATTGCTATTTAACAGAAAAAGGCCACGGCAGAGCCTTGAATCTGCCGGGAAAGGAGCCTATATGGCATACATAAAATTTAAAGATTCGGAAGACTTTCTTACGGCGGTAGTGCTGCCGACTGGGAACAATACAGTTAAGATTACAACCAATACGGAGCCTAATCTCAGTGGGTTCCGGCTGTATCTCAGGGATAATGAGGATTATCCGCTGGACAATGGCGAGTATGAGGCATACACCACGCTGTACCGGCAGGGAGCAGGGTGGTACGAACTATCAAATGACGGCAGCGTATATCAGGAAGTTGCACCGGTGCAACCGGAGGAACCAACTGAAGAGGAACTGGCCGAAATGGCAAGACAGCAGGAGATTGCGGATATATGCAGCCAGATATCCAATCTGAAAGCCAAGATTTCCGACACCGACTACAAAGTAATCAAAGCATATGAGTACTCACTTGTCGGTATATTGACAGAGTATGATATGGAAGCACTGCATCAAGAGCGACAGATTCTGCGAGACAAGATAAATGAGTTGGAGACGCAGCTGTCGGAACTTATTAAAACTGAATAATCACAGAGCCACAGAGCCGGATGCCGAAATACGCCCGGCTTTTGCTATACAAAAAAAAGAAGGGAGGCCGCTTATGCCGTCAGAAGTTATTGTTGCGATTCTTTCAATGGCAGGAACAGCCATAGGGAGCATTACAGGAGTTATGGCAGCGAATAAGCTGACAAATTACCGGATTGAGCAATTGGAGAAGAAAGTGGACAAGCACAACACGGTAATCGAGAGAACTTTTAAACTGGAGGAAGCTCAGGCAGTATTGCAGGAGCAAATCAAAGTAGCCAATCATAGGATTGAGGACTTGGAAAGAGAGGATTAGAAATGATGAATTTTGGAGAAGCACTGGAAGCATTAAAGGCAGGAAAGAAAGTCAAATTGCCGCATTGGAACGGATACTGGGTAAGAGAGAATGATACCGTGAAAATGCACTGTAAAGATGGTAAGGTTTTAGACATCAGAGAAACGGAAGATGTTTTTTACACATTAGGAAATATTGCATCTGCGGATTGGGAGCTTGCTGAAGAGTGCGATATTAACCTCAATGTACATACTTTCGGATTTGGTGAAGCATTAAGAAATCTGCGGTCCGGAAAGAAGGTTGCACGAGCAGGATGGAACGGCAAGGGAATGTACATCTATTTGGTGCACGGATTTGATTGCGACAAAGAGAATCTCAGGAATGAGGCATCCCAGATTTTGCCACACGATGAGGTTGCAATGCATGGTACAGGAGTTGCCACATTTCTATCGCACATTGATATGCGTACAGCGAATGGTGATGTATGTGTCGGTTGGCTTGCATCCCAGACAGACATGCTTTCAGAAGACTGGACAATTGTAGAATAAGGAGGATTAACACTATGACAATCAACACAATCGTAACTATTATACTTCTCGTTTTTGCAGTGGCTGCACTTGCAGTATGCACGTACATTTACATCAGGGATAAAACACTGGAAGATATCAGGGCTGATGTGTATCAGCTGTTCCTGAAGGCTGAGCATACATATCTGGAGACGGGTTCCGGGAAACAGAAAATGAAATATGTTATCAAGCAGGCTAGGGGATTATTGCCTAAAGGTGCACAGCTGTTTATTACTGAAGAAGTGCTTGAAAAAGTGGTAGAGGGATGGTTCCGGGCTGTAAAAGATTTGCTGGATGATGGAAAAATTAATGGAACAGGAAAGGAAAATGCGCATGAGTAAGATGTATGGAATCGATGTATCAGACAACCAGGGCTATATTAACTGGCCAAAGGTAAAAGCGGCAGGTGTGCAGTTCGCAATTTTGCGTTCGGTCCGTCATTCCGGGAACCCGGACAAGCAGCTCGCATCCAATATTAAAGGATGCATTGAGTGCGGAATTCCTTTTGATTTTTATAAATACAGCTATGCGCTGACGCCTGCAGAAGCAAGAGCAGAGGTCAAGCGTGTTGTGGAAGTCCTTAAGATGTACGGAGTTGTACCAAGCAAAGACACGGTAATCTGGGCAGATATCGAGGATGCTACCCAGATGGCACTCAGCACAGCGGCATTGACAAAAGTTGTACAGGCTTTCAAGGAGGAAGTTTTGGAATCCGGATTTGAGTTTGGACTGTACATGGGAAAGTACCGTTATGAAAAGGGCGAGATTAACCTTGATTTGTTTGACGACCACACTTGGATTGCCCGTTATTACAACGGTTATAATGTGATGCTGTTTGGGGACAAGCCAAATGAGAAGTACATACCGACTGTCAAATCAGGTACGCTTTGGGGATGGCAGTATACATCCTCCGGTCGTGTTGATGGAATCTCCGGCAATGTTGATTTGAATGAAGCATACTACAATATTAAAGAAACGGAAGTGCAGCCGGAGTATTACCAGACACCGGAGTTTACCTTGATTGATAGTCTTAATAAGGTAGGTGCGGATTCTTCCTTTAAGTCACGTGCATGCATTGCGGCAAAGAATGGTATCAACCAGTACAAAGGAACTGCAGAACAGAACCTGAAGATGCTTGATCTGCTTAATGCTGGGAAACTTATTAAGTAGATTGACAGATGATGACAGCCCCGGTGATGAGCCGGGGCTTTTCGTTATTTTGTAGATGCTATATAATTATCATGTCTTGCAATGTATTTCCTGATTGAGGACAGGGATGCGAAAGGCATATGTGATTGAACATGATATGGCTCATCCTCATTATGCTTATGATGCAAAAAGTATAGACCATCTTTTTCGATTATGCGCCAGTAGTGATATACTGACTTTATTTCCACTGAATCAGGCTTTTCTGATATTATCTCAAAGTATTCTGATAGATATTTCTTCATAGCGTTCCTTCTGTAAATTTAATCAATACATAAATATAATACCATATTATTGTATAAAATAGCAATTTGAAAGATAAATTTATTAGTTGGGTGGATGATAGCGGAAATCAGACCACAGCACTAAATGCTAAAAATGGGGATAAATATTCCAGGTTACAAATAGCGACTAATGGTGATAGACCTTACTTTTCCAAAAGCGATGGGACTTATGAAGAACTTGCATTTTCTATTGATTTACCATTTATCAATCCAAGCAATATCTTACATACTTATGAAAAAGATACGACTTACACTGCCACTCAAAACTGCATAGCATCTGGATTTGTAAAAATACCGCAAGGTATTAACATAAATATAAAGATAAATAATGTGCAAATACAGTATCTATCGAATGATGCAAATGCTGACAGCGTAATTACATTACCTATCTTCATCCCGATAAAGTCTGGACAGAGACTTACTATGTCAACAGCAGGTGGGGATATAACTACACTTGGGCAATGGTCAATTAACATTTATGCCACTGCTTAAAATTAGGCATTTTACAATTAAGCCCAATAAACAATATTTCCCCACAAGTTATAATCACTTGTTACTACATTGTTATTACTAACATCTTGTAAAGTGATTTTGCCATCACTATAAGAAATATATAACATCAGCTGTCTATTGAATTGTACATCCCATACTGGCTGTGTATATGGACTTAAAGTAGGTCTGTATTCTAAATCTAATGTAGGAACAGATGTACAACTATTAAATGACAAAACTACAAGGTTTAAATGCTTGCTTGCATATCCACCAGTGGATTGTACTTTTCTTGCGGATAAATTGCTATTTTAAGATGAAGAATATATAGAAACTTGTTGCGCTTAATTATAGATAAAAACACGATATAGCACATAAAGCGATAAAAAGTAATGTGCAATTAGCAACAAATAGTAACACGAAAAATGCCATAAATAGCGTGAAATCAATATACTACGCAACGAAAAACTTAAAGAAATCTTAAACAATTCCCCCGTTTATTGTTAAAAGATGTTCTGATAGAATGATTGTGCAAGGGAGAGATAGTGACATGTACAATATTTTAATCTGTGATGATGAAAGGGACATTGTAAATGCCCTGAAAATCTATTTGAATGATGCGAACTATACGTTATATGAGGCCTTTACCGGAAAAGAGGCACTGGAGGTGATTGAGCGGGAGGAGATTCACCTTGTGCTGATGGACATTATGATGCCGGAAATGGACGGCATGGAGGCCATGATTAAAATCCGGGAGAGGAGTAATGTACCTGTGATTCTGCTGACGGCGAAATCCGAGGATTCGGATAAAATCCTGGGGTTGACGGTGGGAGCGGATGACTACATTACGAAACCCTTTCATCCGGTGGAGGTATCTGCCAGAGTGAAGTCACAGCTGCGCAGGTACATGCAGCTGGGGGCAGGAAACATTCAGCCGGATGTCTTAAAGTGCGGCGGCATTGAACTGAATGATACGCAGAAGAGAGTGACGCTGGATGGGGAAGAGGTTTCTCTGACCCCGACAGAGTATGAAATCCTGAAGCTTTTGATGCAGCATCCCGGGGAGGTGTTTTCACCACGGAAGATTTATCAGAAAATCTGGAATGATTTGCCTTACGGAAGCGAGAATACAGTGGCGGTACATATCAGGCATCTTCGGGAGAAGCTGGAGATCAATCCTGCGGAACCACGATATCTGAAGGTGGTCTGGGGGCAGGGGTATAAGTGTGAGAAGCGGAAAGAGTAGAAGCGTGAGGGGAAAGTAAGCAGATTGGATAGAAGGAGGCGTGGGAAGATGGAAGAGAAGGTGAATGAGCAGTGCTTCGATGAAAACAGGGAAGAAATCGGAGAAGAGGGAAGCAAAGAAAAGGAAAGCTGGAAAAGCAGAAAAAGACGAGAAAAGGCAAGCGGGAAAAGCAGAAAAGACCAAAATAGACGAGAAAAAGAGGTTGGTGCACAGCGCAGTCTGCTCGGCTCTACAGTTTTTAAAATTCTGATGTTTTTCCTGATGGTAATCAGTGCAGTGACAATGTTGGTGAGTGCGCTTGTCTGCTATATCGATATTGACCTGGGATTTTACAGTGACGGCAGCAAAGAAGCAGCGATGCGGGAAGCCGTTGAAGGCTATTCCCAAATGTACGCAGAAAACGTACGGGAATATCTGGAGCAGGGGCATCCGGAGATTGCAATGGCATATCTGGAGAGTACCAACGCACAGGTACAGTTATTGCTTGCAAAAAATCAGTATTCCACAAAAGAAAGTGACATAATCTGGCAGAGCGGCGAGGTGGGAAAGAACTGGATATCTGAAGATGTTTATCTTCAGTTTACAAAATTGATATTCCTGAACGGATCACCTATACGGAATCAGGAGGATTACATTTTCCGTGTCAGTTACAATCCGGAATTTCCCGTAAAGGATGGTGTGAGCCAGAACTACCTTTTACTTACAAAGCTGTATGAATTCCGATTTGCTGCTATCGGAATCTGCGCCGGAGCTGCCTTACTCTGCGTAATCTGCTTTGCCTTTCTGATGTGCAGCGCAGGGCATAAAAATGGCAAAGAGGGAATTGTGCCGAGCGTGTTCACCAATATGCATTTTGATGTGTTCACTTTTCTGTTTCTCTCTGTTATGTGGGTTCTGGCGAGAATTATCATTGAGGTTTCCTATTCGGGAAGGGCATTACTGGAGCTGGCCGGCTTTGCAGTCTGCTTCGTAATTGTGGGAACGTTGGCGGTTTTGTATTTGATGGAGTTTTCCGTTCGTCTGAAATTGGGAAAATGGTGGCAGAATACCATGATCTATGTGGTAATCAGAGGGCTTTGGAGAGGACTGAAATTCCTCTGCAAAGGGCTGTGGAAGCTATTCTGTGGTGCACCGCTGGTACTGACAACTCTGATTGCATTTTTGGGTATCTGTATCTTGGAATTTATCGGCATACTGCTTTTTGCAGAGGCAGAGGTTGCCGTATTGTGGATGATGGAAAAGGCAGTGCTTCTTCCGGTAGTTTTATATATTGCCCTGACCTGCAGAAAACTTCTGACTGCCAGTGAAGCTATGGCAGAGGGAGAAAATTATGTGGTGGATACATCCCATATGTTTGGGGCAATGAAGGAACATGGAGAAAACCTGAACAGACTGAGCCAGGGAATTGCCAAGGCGGTTGCAGAGCGAATGAAAAGTGAACATCTGAAGACGGAACTGATTACCAATGTATCCCATGATTTGAAAACACCGTTGACTTCCATTATCAATTATGCGGATTTAATCTGTGAAGAAAAATCGGAGAATCCGCGGATTGCGGAGTATTCCGAAGTCCTGTTGCGCCAGTCCAAACGACTGAAGAAGCTGCTGGAGGATTTGCTGGAGGCTTCCAAGGCAACCACGGGTAACCTGGAAGTGAAACTGGAGGAGTGCGAGGTGGGAGTTCTGCTTTCCCAGGCGGTGGGAGAGTATCAGCAGCGGATGGAGGAGAAAGGGCTGGAGCTCATCATCAACCAACCGGAATATCCGATTCAGATTATGGCAGACGGCAGGCACTTATGGCGTGTCTTTGACAATCTGCTGAATAATATTTGCAAATATGCTCAGGAACATTCCAGAGTGTATCTAAGCGTGGAACAGCAGGAAAAAAATGTCCGGATTATCTTCCGCAACATGTCGAAGTACGCGCTGAATCTTTCGGCAGAGGAACTGGAGGAACGGTTTGTCCGGGGCGACCGCTCACGCCACATGGAAGGGAACGGACTTGGACTTTCCATTGCCAAGAGCCTGACGGAACTGCAAAACGGACAAATGCACATTGTGGTGGATGGCGATTTGTTTAAGGTGATATTGGAGTTTGAAGTGTTATAAGAGAATACGGATATTTATAAGGAAATACGAATATTTACAAGGGAATATGGTTGTTTTGCCGGGAGCAATTCTCCCGGCTTTTCTTATGCACTCATCTTTATACTTTCTTAATACTGTGAAGGATATCCTTATACAAACTTTAAGCAGAAGAAAGGATAATTAAGACAGTATAAAGATTGTATTGGAAGGCTGCCGGGTGTGGAAATGGATAAGCAGAAACAGTTTAAGAAACATTTGACCTCTTCTCAGATTATTATAGTGGGTTTTTTGATGGTTATTTTGACGGGAAGCATCCTTCTGATGCTTCCCATTTCCACGAGGAATGGAGAGACTACTTCTTTTTTTGATGCGTTGTTTACAGCCACATCGGCTACCTGTGTGACGGGGCTTGTGGTACAGGATACGGCGACTCACTGGTCGGTATTTGGACAGGCGGTTATTTTGCTCATGATTCAAATCGGAGGGATGGGGGTCGTTACCATTGCAGTTTCCATCGCGGTCATTTCCGGTAGAAAGATAGGCTTAATGCAGAGAAGTACCATGCAGGAGGCAATTGCTGCGCCCAGTGTGGGCGGTATTGTGAGGCTGACAAGCTTTATCTTAAGGGCGACGATTCTGATAGAACTGACAGGCGCTGTTCTGCTGTTTCCTGTTTTTCAAAAGAAGTTTGGCGCCATGAAAGGAGCATGGTATGCTTTGTTCCATTCCATATCGGCATTCTGCAACGCGGGTTTTGACTTGATGGGAAGCTGCGGGCAGTTTTCCTCCCTGACCGAATTTGCGGAAAATGGGTGGCTGAATCTCGTTGTGGTGGGGCTGATTGTGACGGGAGGTATCGGGTTCCTGACCTGGGATGATTTGCGCCATAAGGGAGTTCGTATTCGGGAATACCGGATGCAGAGCAAAGTGATACTGGTGATGGCAGCACTGTTGATGGCAGCTCCGTTCCTGTTCCTTTTTCTGGGGGAATTCAGTCGGTCTGCGTGGGATGATATGTCGTTGAAGGAGAAAGCGTTGGCATCACTGTTTCAGGCGGTTACGCCGAGAACGGCGGGTTTCAATACGGTAGATTTGACAAATTTCAGTGAAACGGGGCAGTTGATGCTGATCTTTCTGATGCTGACCGGTGGTTCGCCCGGATCCACGGCAGGAGGTATGAAAACGACCACTGTAGCGGTTCTTTTTATGGCTGCCTTTGCCGTGTTTCGCAGAAAGGAAGAAACAGAATGCTTTGGAAGAAGGATTGAGGACAGAGTCGTAAAAAATGCGGCGACCATTTTTCTGATGTATCTGACGCTTTTTTTGACCGGAGGAATTCTGATGAGCTGTATGGAGGGACTACCGGTGCTGACCTGTCTGTTTGAAACGGCGTCTGCGATTGGTACGGTTGGTTTAACTCTGGGGATTACCCCCGGACTTGGAACGATATCAAGAATTCTTTTGATATTGCTGATGTTCTTCGGAAGAGTGGGAGGCCTTACGTTGATATTTGCCGCTTTTTCGGATAAGGAAAGAAATGTGTCAAAGCTGCCAAAGGAAAAAATTACGGTCGGATAGGGGGATGGAAGATGAAATCCATATTGTTGATAGGACTTGGAAGATTCGGAAAACATATTGCAATGAAGCTGCATGAGCTGAACCATGAGGTGATGGCAATCGATAAGCAGGAAGAGAGGGTGGAGGATGTACTGCCCTATGTGACGAATGCCCAGATAGGAGACAGCATGAATGAGGCATTTCTTCGTTCTCTGGGAGTCGGAAATTATGATGTCTGCATTGTTGCCATCGGAAATGATTTCCAGAGTTCCCTGGAGACGACTTCTTTGCTGAAGGAACTGGGGGCAAAAATGGTGGTGTCCAGAGCGGCACGGGATGTACACGCGAAGTTTCTGCTTCGAAACGGGGCGGACGAAATTGTCTATCCCGAAAAGCAGCTGGCCACATGGACGGCAATCCGTTACAGCTCCGACCACATTCTGGATTATATCGAATTGGATGATGACTGTGCAATTTTTGAAATTGCTGTGCCGGAAGCCTGGGTCGGGAAGACGGTGGGGGAAATGAATATCCGGCGGAAATACAATATTAATATCATGGCATTAAAGAGGGGCGGTAAGCTGGAACTGACGATTACTCCGGATACCCGTTTTACGGACGGCGAGGCGATGCTGGTGCTTGGCAATAACAGGGATATGCAGAAATGTTTCCATCTATAGGAGAAGTTGAGCGGAGGTGGTATAATGGAAACAGGAATCGTATTGCTGGCGTTTCTTCTGACCATTGTCATAGGGGGTATCGTCGTGAGAAAGGTAGATGCTTTCCTGGAAGAAATCGCCGCGAAGCGGGAAGATGAGGGAAATCCAGATGAAGGAGAATAAACCGACTCTGACAGAAAAACTGATTGCACAGGCTCCGAATCCGGATGTGCATATCATTCCGGGCAGCACCGCGGAAATGGTTTATCGGGAAAAGAAGGCCAGAAGTAAGACAGAGCATTTATGGAATGTACCGGATATGTTCAAAAGTGTCGGCATGATTATCGCCGCCACGTTGTTAGGACATGGTTTCTGGAAGCTTGGCATGAGCGAAGCCAATATCATTATGGTCTATATCCTTGGGGTGCTGATTACGGCAGTTATTACGACACACCAGATATACAGCCTCATTGCATCTGTGGTAAGTGTTATTGTATTTAACTTTTTCTTTACAGAGCCAAGATATACGCTGACGGCATATGAAAAAGACTATCCGATAACCTTTATCACAATGTTTATCGCTGCCTTTCTGACCGGCTCTCTGGCAATCCGCCTGAAAAGGCAGGCGAAGCAGGCTGCCCAGGCGGCTTATCGGACAAAAATCCTGTTTGACACAAATCAGTTGTTGGAGGGAGTCCGGGAAAGAGAAGAAATTGTTACGGTAACGGCGACGCAGCTGATGAAACTGATGAACCGGGATATGTTGATTTCTCTTGCGGAGAATGACGCACTGGAACCGCCGAAATTCTTTTCGGTCAGCGGAGAAACAGATTGTGTGGAATATCTGACAGAAAACGAAAGGGCGGTTGCATTCTGGGTTTATAAGAACAATAAACATGCAGGAGCGACGACGGATACACTGTCAGATGCAAAATGCCTGTATCTGTCCATTCGCACAAGCAACGCTGTGTACGGCGTGGTGGGAATCGTGATTCAGGACAAACCGCTGGATGCCTTTGAAAACAGTATTCTGCTGTCGATTCTCGGAGAATGTGCCCTGGCGCTTGAAAATGAGAAAAACGCGCGCGAGAAGGCAGAAGCAGCACTTGTCGCACAGAAGGAACAATTAAGAGCTAATCTGCTTCGGTCCATTTCCCATGATTTACGGACGCCGCTCACCTCGATTTCCGGCAACGCAAGCAACCTGCTGTCAAACGGGGAGAAGTTTGACGCAGAGACGAAGCAGCAGCTCTATTCGGATATCTATGATGACTCCATGTGGCTGATCAATCTGGTGGAGAATCTGCTTTCCGTGACAAGAATTGAAGAAGGGCAGCTCAACATTCGTATGCAGGTAGAGAGCCTGGATGAAATCATTACGGAGGCATTGCAGCACATCAGCAGGAAAAAGGTGGAGCACAGAATTGTTTTCAGAACATCGGAGGATTTCATCCTTGTAAAGGCAGATGCCAGGCTGATTGTCCAGGTGATAATCAATATCGTGGATAATGCGATTAAATATACACAGAAAAACTCGGAGATTGTGATAACCACGAAAAAGAAGCAGGATAAGGCGCTTGTGTGCATTGCGGACAACGGACCGGGTATTCCGGATGACAGGAAAGCTTCTGTGTTTGAAATGTTTTACAGCGGTGCCAAAAGCATTGCTGACAGCAGGAGAAGTCTTGGACTTGGCCTGCCTCTCTGTAAATCCATTGTTACGGCACACGGCGGGAAACTGGAACTGACAGACAATACGCCGCAGGGAGCGATATTTACATTTTCATTGCCGACAGAGGAGGTCGATTTAGTTGAATAAGACATTAATATTAATTGTTGAGGACGACAGACCGGTACAGAACCTGATGACCACAACTCTAAAAGCACATGATTACAGGTACCTGACTGCGGCAAACGGGGAGGCGGCAATCCTTGAGGTGTCTTCCCACAATCCGGATATTGTACTGCTTGATCTGGGACTGCCCGATATGGACGGGATTGAGGTGATCAAAAAAATCCGCACCTGGTCCAATGTGCCGATTATCATCATCAGTGCCAGAAGTGAGGACAGCGATAAGGTGGAGGCACTGGATGCCGGTGCGGACGATTACCTGACAAAACCCTTTTCGGTGGAGGAACTGTTGGCTCGACTACGGGTAACCGAGCGGAGACTGGCAGCAGGGCAGGGAGAGCAGCAGACGGCTTCCTCTGTCTTTGTGAACGGAAAACTCCGGGTGGATTATTCGGCGGGCTGTGCCTATCTGGAGGGAGAAGAATTGCACCTGACGCCGATTGAATATAAGCTTCTTTGCCTGCTTTCCAAAAATGTGGGGAAGGTATTAACCCACACCTTCATTACGCAGAACATCTGGGGACACAGCTGGGAAAATGATGTGGCGTCCCTGCGGGTGTTTATGGCAACACTCCGCAAAAAGCTGGAGCAAAACTCCGATTCCGTCCAGTATATCCAGACCCATGTCGGAGTGGGATACCGGATGTTGAAGGTGGAGTAAAAATTGATGCAGGTAGAGAAAAAAATGATTGACTTTGCAGGCAGGATAAGATAAAGTGTAACCGTATTCATGCATGAAAAAATCTGACAGTAAGGAGTGATGTTTTATGAAAAAGAGAAACGAAATTGAGGGAGCATCTGAAAACTGAATTTGGATTTGTAACATGCTATTAACTGTGTCGTATCAAGAATAAGATTTTTGAAAGGAACACGTAATAGTGTTCCTTTTTTGTACCCTTTTTTAGAGATTGGAGAGCCGCGGGGGCGGCAGAATGAGAGGAAAAATGGAAATTAATACAGCATATGTGACAACCGTTCACAGAGGACGGTATGAGTTGGAAGCGGGAGAGAACCGCTTCTTTGGAAGAATGAAAACCGCTGAGTTTTTACAGCCCGGCAGGAAGGAAGTATTTCCCACCGTGGGAGACAGGGTGGAAGTAAATTATCAGGAGCAGGGAGACAGCATCATCACAAAGGTTTTGCCGAGGAAATCCGTGTTTATGCGGTTGAATGCCACTCCGGGGCAGCCGGATCAGGCGGTTGCCGCAAACTTTGATTATGTATTTATTGTGATGTCCCTGAATGGGGATTTTCACGAGACAAAGCTGGAGCGGTATCTTACCGTGGCATGGCAGAGCGGCGGTACTCCGGTTTTGATTTTGAGTAAGGCGGATGTCTGTGAGAATGTGGAGGAATATCGAAGCCGGGCACAAAAAACAGCTCCCGGCGTAGAGATACTATGTCTTTCTTCGAGAACGGGAGAAGGAATGCAGGCATTGGCGCCCTTTGTCGGAAAGGAAAAGGTGGTTGTGCTCACGGGTTCCTCCGGTGTGGGGAAGTCTTCTCTGATGAATGCTCTAATGGGAAGAGAGGAGATGAAAACAGGAGCGATACGGGAATCAGACTCCCAGGGCAGGCATACCACCACCTACAGGCAGTGCTTCCGACTGCCGGAGCAGATTACACTGCCGGATGGAACGGTGATACAGGCCGGCGGTAGAATCATCGATACGCCGGGGATGCGGACACTTCATGTCAGCGAGGCACAGGAGGGTGTTGCAATCACCTTCGGGGATGTGGAAGCCTTGAGCCGGCAGTGCAGGTTTGGTAATTGCACGCATAGCGGGGAGCCCGGCTGTGCCATCAGGGCTGCACTGGAGGACGGAAGGCTGACAGAGAAAAGATGGCAGACTTATCTTGCCATGAAGCGGGAAGAACAATATGCAAAGCAGAGGGAGGCTGTGTTGGAACGGAAAATGAGTAAACTGAAGCAGAAGTATAGGCGCAATTCCAGGATAGAGTGGGAGTAAGGAAAGCTTTTGATTCATTGACAGGAATGGCGTTGGAGAAGTAAAATGAGACAATACGAAGTCAGTATCAAAGGTACTTTCGATTGCGGTGCTGTTTATGTGGCAGAATGAGAAATTGACGGGAGAGATTGTATGCATCAGGTAGAGGTAAAGGGAATTCTATCAGCACAGAACGGAATGAATATTTATCGCGGCTGTACCCATGGCTGTATTTATTGTGATGCCCGAAGCACCTGCTATCAGATGAAACATCCCTTTGAGGATATTGAGGTCAAGAAGAACGCTCCGGAGCTTCTGGAAAAGGCGCTTCGGAGCAAGCGGAAAAAATGTATGATTGGAACCGGCTCCATGAGTGACCCTTATCTGCATTATGAAGAGGAGTTAAAGCTGACCAGGAGATGCCTGGAACTGATTGATGCTTATGGATTCGGACTTGCAATTCAGACAAAATCGGACAGGATACTCCGTGATTTGGATTTGCTCAAAAGCATTCACCGGAAGGCAAAATGTGTGGTGCAGATAACGCTGACTACCTATGAGGATGAACTTTGCAAAGTTCTGGAACCGAATGTCTGTCCTACAAGCAGGCGGGCAGAGGTACTGAATATTCTGCGGGATGAGGGGATTCCGACGATTGTCTGGATGACACCGATTTTGCCGTTTATCAATGACACAGAAGAAAATATCTCCGGTCTGCTCCGCCTCTGCCGGGAGGCGAAGGTTTACGGTGTGCTTACCTTTGGAATCGGGCTGACGCTGCGGGATGGGGACAGGCAGTATTTTTATCAGCAGTTGGACAGGCATTTCCCCGGTATAAAGGAGAGGTATATTCATACCTACGGAAATGCCTATGAACTGCCGGTACCTAATGAGGCTTATTTATGGGAACTTCTGCAAAAGGAATGTAAGGCTGCGGGGATGGTATGTGATACGAACCAATTGTTCGCGTATATGCATGAGTATGAGGACAAGACAGCAGGGGAACAAATGACGTTGTTTTAGGGAGAAATTGGGTTTAACCAGTAGGAAGAAAGGGAAAAGAAATGTATATTGAGACACCGAGACTAATTATCAGAGATTTGGAGCAGGGAGATAAAAATCAACTTTTTCATATTGTCTGGCAGAAGAATGTAGTGCGTTTCATGAAAGACTGGTCGGAGAACAGCCCTGAACCGGAAAGCTTTCGCGGATACATAGACTGGCATCAGACCCAGAAGGATTCTACTGATGTATATAAGAATAAGCGGTATGCGGTAGCTTTGAAAGAAAGCAATCTTTTGATTGGAATGGTAGGAATGGGCCTGGAGGATACGCTGAATGAAGTGGAAATGGCATACTTCATGGATGAGGCTTATCAGGGAAACGGGTACGCAACGGAGGCACTGAACGGATTATTTGAGTGGTGCATGAGAGTATCGGAACTGCCGTATATGATTTTGACAATTGATTGTGCAAATGAAGCGTCCTGCAGAGTTGCACAGAAAGCGGGGTTTGAATTGTTTGAGAAGAGAACCCCGATAGGCCACAAGCAGCCCAATATGGTCAGTGAAAGCTATTACTATTACAGGAGATACAGGAAAAAGTAAAAAAACTTCTTGACAAATGAAATAAATTGCCATATTCTATTCATAAGTTTTAAACCTGTGAGAAAGAGTAGTAAGCTTAAGGGAATATTTCAGAGAGCTGCCGGTGGTGGGATGGCAGTATAGGAACTTTTGCTGAATGGACTTTTGAGGCCGGCCCGATGGGACAGATGCTTCGAATGGAAGCAATGTCAGAGTAGGAACCGGCGGGATTCGGACCCGTTATCAAGCCGACGGATATGATGGTATTCGGAGAAAGTGGACTTTAAAGTCAATTTGAGTGGTACCGCGATGATTGTATAATCAGCGTCTCAAATACGCAGAAGATGCGTGCTTGGGACGTTTTTTTTGTGCGAATGAAGAAGACATTTCGTGCTGCTCATTTGCACAGAGAATTTCGACATCACTCAACACTGCAGGCGCAAAACGAAAAAACAATTTGCAGCCTAGAGAGGCAGAAAAGGAGAAATAATTATGAAAAAGAAGATTTTAGCAGCAATGATGACAGTGGCTCTGGCAGCTTCCATGCTGACCGGATGCGGACAGGAAAAGGGCAGCTATACCATCGGTATTTCCCAGTTTGCGGTACATGGTTCCCTGGACAACTGTCGTGAGGGATTTCTGGCAGGCCTGGCAGAGGAAGGTATCGTTGAGGGTCAGAACCTTGTGGTTGACTATGTGAATGCGCAGGCAGAACCTGCAACCGCATCCATGACCGCCAGCAACTTTGTATCAAAGAAGGTAAATATGATTTGTGCCATTGCAACACCTTCTGCAACGACAGCATATAATGCAACCATGAATACCGATATTCCCGTGATTTATACAGCAGTTTCCGATCCGGTTGCAGCAGGACTGGCAAATGAGGATGGCAGCTCTGTAGGAAATCTCACCGGAACCTGTGATGCACTGGCAGTAGATGCGCAGCTTCAGATGATTCGTGAGATTCTGCCTGATGCGAAGACTGTCGGCATCATCTATACTACCAGCGAGGCAAACTCCATCAGTACGGTTGCCCAGTATGAAGAAGCAGCCGGAAATTACGGATTTGAAATTGTGACAACAGGTGTTACGGCAATGTCTGAAGTAGCGATTGCGGCAGCGGATATGGTAAATAAGGTTGACTGTATCACAAACCTGACGGATAATACGGTGGTAAGTGCGTTGCAGTCCGTTCTGGATGAAGCAAACAAGGCAGGTATTCCTGTTTTCGGTTCCGAGGTGGAACAGGTAAAAGCAGGTTGTGTTGCTTCCATGGGGCTTGAGTATTTTGAACTCGGCAAGCAGACCGGAAAGATGGCGGCAAAGGTTCTGAAAGGTGAGGCAAAGGCTTCCGATATGAAGTTTGAAACCATTTCCGAGCCCAGCCTTTACGTGAACTTTGCAGCGGCTGAGAAGATTAGCCTGGAGCTTCCCGCTAACTATAAGGATGACGCATACCAGAGCTTTGACGAAATCATTGTGGAATAGGTGAAGGATTATGGCTTTAATTTTAAGTGTATTGGAGCAGGGCATGATATACGGCATCCTTGCGCTGGGTGTCTATATCACATATAAAATTCTGGATTTTCCGGACTTGACAGTGGATGGCAGCTTCCCCTTTGGGGCGGCTGTCACCGTGCGTCTGATCAGTCTTGGCGTACCGGCTGTGATGACGCTCCCAGTGGCATTCCTGGGCGGCGCCTTGGTGGGCATCTGCACTGGGTTAATCCATGTAAAGCTGAAGGTGCGTGATTTGCTGTCCGGTATTATCATGATGACCGGTCTTTACACCATCAATCTCTGGATTGCCGGTACGGGATATGTACCCATCTTCAACAAGTCCACTATCTTTGACAACAGTGTGGTGAATGCCGTCTGTCCGGCAGCATTGTCGAGGTTTAAGACGGTTATCATTATCTTCGTCATAACCATGGTTGCCAAGTATCTTCTTGACTGGTACATGAATACGAAATCCGGTTTTCTGCTTCGTGCGGTGGGAGACAATGATGTGATTGTCACCAGCCTTGGCGTAGATAAGGGACTGGTTAAAATTGTAGGGCTTTCCATTGCAAACGGACTTGTGGCTTTAAGCGGCTGCATTTTTGCACAGCAGCAGCGCAGCTTTGAAATTTCCAGTGGTACAGGTGCAGTGGTAATCGGACTTGCCAGTGTGATCATCGGAACCAGCCTGTTCAAAAAGGTGACGTTCCTGCGCGTAACCAGCAGTGTACTGATTGGCTCAATCCTCTATAAGGCCTGTGTGGCTCTGGCAATGTTTGCCGGTATCGATGCCAACGCAATCAAGCTGATTACGGCGGTATTGTTCCTGATTATTCTGGTAATCAGCATGGACAGAAAGGGGAAGAAGGTATGTTAGAGTTAAAAGGCATCTATAAAAATTACAACCCCGGTTCTGTCAATGAGCTTTGTTTGTTTAAGGATTTCAACTTTACCGTACAGGACGGTGAGTTTGTGTCGGTAGTAGGAAGCAACGGCTCCGGCAAAACTTCCATGCTGAATATCATCTGCGGCAGCATTGATGTGGATGCCGGACAGATTCTGGTAAACGGGGAGGATATTTTGCACCAGAAAGACTTTATCCGTCAGAGACGTATCGGCAGGGTTTATCAGGATCCCTCCAAGGGAACCTGCCCCAGCATGACAATTTTGGAGAATATGTCGCTTGCGGATAATAAAGGAAAACCCTACAATCTGGGGCGTGGTGTCAATAAGCAGAGAGTGGAGGAGTATCGTGATATGCTCCGCCCTTTAAATCTGGGACTGGAGGATAAGATGGGGGTGCAGGTAGGCTCCCTGTCCGGCGGGCAACGCCAGGCACTGGCTCTTCTGATGGCAACTATGAACCCCATTGATTTCCTGATCCTGGATGAGCACACTGCAGCGCTTGATCCCAAAACCGCAGAAATTATCATGGAACTCACTGACCTTGTGGTGAGAGAGAAGAAAGTAACGACCATCATGGTAACGCATAATCTCCGCTATGCGGTAGAATATGGAAGCAGATTGATTATGATGCATGAAGGAAACGTCATTCTGGATAAAGCAGGAGAGGAAAAAACGCACGTTGACACGGAGCAGATAATGGGTATCTTTAACAAAATCAGCGTGGAATGTGGAAACTGACAGAACAAAAAGACTTGGACAATCATTGAAAAAATGAAGGTTCAAGTCTTTTTTACATACTCTATATTACCACAAAATCGTCATTTTTTCAAGACTTGTAATGAGGATATGGGCAATGTATAATGGCGAAACCACAAGGGTAATCTCATTGTAAGAAGTTCGCAATAGGGAGGGCACAGCAGGAAGGAAATCGGGGAAAGGGATACAGATGGAAAACGAAAATTGGATGGAAGTGTGGAACGGAAAAAACCAGATGGTGAAGCTGCTTGGAGTGAATGAATATACGGAAAGGTTCGGGCTGACCCTCACGGAGGAAGATGCAAAGCTTTTGCTGGAGGATAGGCGCAATAGCCTGGTGGAAAAGCAGAGAATCGAGTTTGGGGAGGGCATCTTGCCGAAACTGATTGAGGTTTTCTGTGATTCTCCTTATATTTATCAGGATAATTATGTGGATACCATAGGCAGACTGCAGGATATTTTTTATGAATATAAGAATGAGTCCATGGATGCTTTGACGGATGATGAACTGATTGAAAAGATGCAGGTAGCATTTAATGGGGAATGTCAGGGCAGTACGGACTATCTGGAGGAGACTATTCTGGAGGAACTTGCGCGAAACATCAGAGTCGGTGGAGAACGTTTTCTGCATGAAAGCAGACGAAGAAGGGCGGTAGAAGATGATATCCTATGAGGCGGAGGAATTGTTGCCGATTGTCTCTGAACTTGCCGTGAAATTTACGTCGGGAGATAGTACTTCCGTAAGTTTTGAAAAGGCAAGGCAGCTGATGGAGGCGGTGATTTACTGCATTCAGGAGGCAGAACGGAAGGACAGCGTGATGCCCGGAATGAACGGCGATGTAGAATGCAGTAGGATTACGGAAAAAGGAAGCTGTACAAAAGAAAGTGAAATGATAAATGACAAGATAAATAAAGAAGCAGATAATGAGATAAGGATAGTGAACATTCACGAGCAGGGAAACAGTTGCCCATCAGCTGCCGAAATATATCGTTTGGGAAAAGAAGCAGTCTTTCATAAAGTGGAACTGACAAAAGAGAAGTATAATTGGCTGGCGATGGCCTTTTGTGATTATGGAAATGAGAATCTGAGAGATACTGTACTTGAAGCCATTCCGGGATTTTTCAAATATTATGACCCGGTGTTTGCTCCGCAGGATACCATAATCACCATGGACTATCCGGTACTGAACCGGGATATTGCGTTGCAGGGAATCGATGCCGTGGCAGCTTATCTTGATGCAATCGAGTTGGAGCAATTCTTTCTCGGACGAATCAGAACAGATATCGTGTGCAGCATTTTACAGGAATTTGATGAGGATTATAAGAAACAGTTTTTTAATATCAGCAGTATTGTAATGAGGCATATAGTAATCGATATGCTGATAGGAAAAGGTGTGGGGGAACCGGCTGGTCAGGAGGATTATCTGCATGCATGGGATTTGGTTTGCGAACGGGAGAGCGATGAACTGCAAAGGCTGTTAGAGGAACAATTGCGAATGCTGCTTCAGGCGCAGTATGCTGATAAGGCACAGTATTCAGTTAAGGAACAGATGATTCGCTACTTTGAAAAGGATATTCGGGAGTTTGCCGTGCAGCTGAAGAATGTGTCGGACAGGAGATATTTGCGAAATGTAGTGGCTTTATAGATAGTTGAAAATCTATCAGGATTATGCTACGATACTGACAAATGAAAGCAGGAGGACAGTGGAATGGCAAAAGCAAAGGTTTATTTTACAAGAGAGATTACGCCTCAGGCAATGATACGGATGTATGATGTAATGGGAGTGAAGCTGTCGGGAAAGGTTGCGGTAAAGATTCATTCCGGAGAAGTGGGAAATCAGAATTTCCTGCGCCCGGATTTTATGAAGCCGGTGATTGATTCTGTTAAGGGAACAATTGTAGAATGCAATACTGCCTATGAGGGAAAACGCAATACCACGAAAGAGCATTGGGAGACCATGAAGCTGCACGGCTGGACAGAGATTGCAGAAGTGGATATTCTGGATGAGAACGGAGAGATAGAGCTTCCGATACCGAACGGACAGAGAATTCAAAAAAATTTTGTGGGCGAAAATATCAAAAATTATGATTCCATGCTTGTCCTTTCCCATTTTAAGGGGCATCCCATGGGTGGATTCGGTGGAGCATTGAAAAATATTTCCATTGGTCTGGCATCTTCTCACGGAAAGGCTTATATACATGGAGCCGGTGAGGTGGAGAAAATCTGGACAGCAGACCATGACGCTTTTCTGGAGTCCATGGCTGATGCGGACAAGTCCATCATGGATTATTTCGGTGATAAAATTGTGTTTATCAATGTAATGAAAAATATGTCTGTGGACTGTGACTGCTGTTCGGTTGCGGAAGATCCGGCAATCGGCGATATCGGCATTCTTTCCTCTGTTGATCCGGTAGCACTTGACCAGGCGTGCCTTGACCTTGTGTATGCATCCAAGGATCCCGGCAGAGATCATCTTCTGGAGAGAATTGAATCCAGAAACGGTGTCCACACGGTGGAGGCTGCGGCAAAGCTCGGTGTAGGCAGCAGAGAGTATGAATTGGTAGAAGTCTGAAAACGGTAAATGCCTGCCTGTGGTAACCCAAGGCAGGCATTTTAGATTCCTTAGTCTTTTTTTGCGGATTCCGTGTATTTTTCTTCGCAGTATTTGCAGCGGTATATTTCTTTCTCCGGGTCTGCCAGATAGAAGATGTGGGGCAGTTCCTGCTCAATGGAGGTGATACAGCGGGGATTATGGCATTTGATGACATTTTTAATCTGATTCGGCAGTACCAGATCCTTTTTCTCGACTATTTCCCCGTTCTTAATGACATTGACCGTGATACTGTGGTCGATGAATGCCAGGACATCCAGGTCCAGCATATTGATGTCACATTCCACCTTCAGTATATCCTTTTTACCCATTTTATTGCTGCGGGCATTTTTTATGATTGCTACCGTGCAGTCCAGCTTGTCCAGCTGAAGATGCTCATAGATATCAAGGCTTTTCCCTGCTTTGATATGGTCCAGCACAAAGCCTTCTTCAATCTTTCCTACATTTAACATGTTATTCTCCCTCCTATGCCAAGTCTAAAAGTGTTAAAATCAGAGCCATACGCACGTAGACACCGTACTGAGCCTGCTTAAAGTAAGCGGCTCTCGGATCATTATCTACTTCTACGGATATTTCGTTTACTCTGGGCAGCGGATGCAGAACCAGCATATCCTCTTTAGCAAGAGCCATTTTGTCTGCGTTCAATATATAGAAGTCTTTTAATCGGATGTAATCTTCTTCGTTGAAGAAACGCTCTTTCTGGACGCGAGTCATGTACAGGAAATCCAGTTGTGGCATGACATCCTCCAGACGGATTACCTCTTCATAGGAGATGTGCTTTTCTTTCAGCATATCAATGATGTAGTCCGGTACGCGAAGCTCCTCGGGAGAGATGAAAATGAAACGGATGTTATCGTATCGGACCAGAGCATTAATCAGGGAATGTACGGTACGGCCGAATTTCAGGTCGCCGCAAAGCCCGATGGTGAAGTTGTCCAGATGTCCCTTTAAGCTGCGGATGGTCAGGAGATCCGTCAGAGTCTGGGTAGGGTGCTGATGTCCGCCGTCTCCGGCATTGATGACGGGAATACCGGACTTTTCGCTTGCAACCATGGGCGCACCCTCCTTGGGATGACGCATGGCGCAGATGTCTGCATAGCAGGAAATAACGCGAATCGTATCAGATACGCTTTCACCCTTGGCAGCGGAAGAGGAGCCTGCATCTGAGAAACCAATCACTCTTCCTCCCAGTCTTGTCATAGCGGATTCAAAGCTCAGGCGTGTCCTGGTGCTGGGTTCGTAGAAGCAGGTGGCAAGAATTTTGCCATCGCAGGCATGTGCATATTTCTGCGGATTTGCTTCAATGTCGTTCGCAAGGTCAAACAGTTTGTCCAGTTCTTCCGTTGTGAAGTCAAGCGGACTCATTAAATGTCTCATAAATAGATGCCTCCTTAAAAAAAGTCGAAGAGAAAACTCTTCGACTTGATATTATTCCTGATAAGATAGTAAATCATCCACCGTTTTACGTCTGGGAGCGGTGGGAGCTTCAGCGGGATAACCAATGGGAATTAAGGCTACCAGCTCTCTGTCTTCGGGGAGCTCCAGCAGCCTGCTTGCTTCTTCCTCATCAAAAAGACCCATAATCACAGTGCCGAGACCCTGCTCATGGGCAGCCAGACAAAATGCTTCGCTGGCAACGCCGGCATCAAACATCTGCCATCCGGTACCCTTGGGAGTGGAGAAGGAACCATCTCTTTCATAGCCGCTCCTGCCGGTAATGACGGTGACTGCGATTACCATGGGAGCATTTTCCATGATAACACCGTTGCCGGGATAGAGATTTGTGCACTTTGCCAATGCGGCTTTTTTCTCGCCTTCTACCGCGATGTAGCGCGTAATCTGTGTGTTTTTCCAGCTGGGAGCAAAAGATGCTGTCTCAATAATCTGGGAAAGTAACTCGTGGGAAACAGGCTGGTCAGTAAATTTACGAATACTTCTGCGGCCTTTGATACACTCGTTTGCAGTCATTTGTATAACCTCCCTAAATATTTTTTCTATCATAGCATGTCCGGGCGTCAGATGCAATGGCAGTTTGGATACTTTTTGGAAAAAAGTTTTGCATCTGTAAATGCATTCGTATATAATAGGACGAGAGAAGTTCTGCGAAAGGAGAAACGCTATGGAATTTGTGGAAAGAAAACGTTGGTTATTTTTTGGATTACCCTTTACCTTTACGAAATATACAATCAAAGAAGACATGATTACGACTGATGAAGGCTTGCTAAAGACAATAGAAAATGACTGTTATATGTATAAGGTACAGGATGTGCAGCACAGTGCGAGCCTTGCTGAAAAAATGTTTGGTCTGGGAACGGTGACCTGCTTTACGGGAGATACAAGTCATCCGAAGCTTGTCCTGGAGCATATCAAGAATTCCAAGGCAGTGAAGGATTTCATCCTGCAACAGTCCGAAGAAGCTAGACTGAAGAGACGTACGGTCAATATGTTGGACATCGGTTCGGGCGAGATGGATGATGTGGATGATATCGATTTGCACTGAAAAGGTATTTCAGAGGGTGTAAGATGGAACTTGATATGACAAAAGGGTCACCGTCCAAATTGATTGTACGGTTTATTATCCCTGTTATTATAGGTAATATTTTTCAGCAGCTCTACAATATGGTAGACACCATTATTGTAGGGCGCTTTGTTGGTGTGGATGCACTGGCGGCGGTGGGAGCTACCGGCTCGGTTGTATTCCTGATTCTGGGATTCACGCAGGGGCTGACCACCGGCTTTACGGTGATGACAGCGCAGCGGTTTGGAGCGGGCGATAGAGAGGGAATGAAGAAAAGCATCGGTAGTGCCGTCATTCTGTCTGTTTTTGTCACCGTGATTATGACAACGGTCAGTATGGCCGGCATTGACTCTCTGCTTCAGTGGATGAACACGCCGGAAGACATTTTGGAAATGTCGAAAGAGTATTTGCTGATTATCTGTGCCGGCATCTGCTGGAATGTGCTGTATAACCTGCAGGCAAGTATTTTGCGGGCAATCGGTAACAGCGTGGTACCGCTTGTCCTGCTGTTGATTTCCTCCATAACCAATATCATTCTGGATTATGTCCTGATTGTTTACGGAAAAATGGGGGTAGGAGGAGCTGCGACGGCAACTGTGATTTCGCAGGCACTGGCAGGCGTGCTTTGCTTGGTCTATATCATAAAAAGTGTTCCCACTCTCCATGTTAAGAAAGCGCATTTCAAATTGGAAAGACAGTGCGTTAGAAATCAGATGTCTGTGGGTATCCCCATGGCGTTGCAGTTTTCCATTACAGCGGTGGGAACTATCCTGGTACAGTCGGCACTGAATCTTCTGGGCTCCATGGCAGTGGCATCCTACTCGGTTTCCTGTAAAGTGGAGCAGCTGGTAACGCAGCCTTTTGCGGCAATGGGGGTGACCATGGCAACCTACTGTGCCCAGAACAGAGGAATCAATGATCTGGAAAGAATCAAGAAAGGCGTTAAAGCGGCGAATGTGATGTCTGCCGTTTATGCGGTCGTGATTTACGGTGTAATCTATGCAGTATTACCGTATATTATTCCGCTGTTTACGAATGAAGATGTTGAAACAATTTACGGATATGCCAGAATCTATATCGGTGTCTGCGGGGCATTCTTTATTCCGCTTGGAATGATTTTCATTTTCCGAAACGCGCTGCAGGGCTGTGGATTTGGATTTATACCCATGATGGGTGGTGTTGTGGAGCTTGTGTGTAGAGGCGTGGTAGCTTTTATTGCCGCAAGGATGCTCAGCTATACAGGTGTTTGTCTTGCAAATGTCAGCGCCTGGTTTACCACGGGAATCTTTTTGTGGATAGCCTACCGGGTATTGATGAGGAAAATGATAGAACGACGGGATCAAGACAAAAACTTTTCAAACATCAATCCGGCACCAAACCAGTAAGGCGCATAGTCGAGCCGGATGATGCGGTCAATATTCCATCGACTTTTTCCGTAGTCCCACGGACAGAGTTTCCGCTTCGTGAGCAGCTTACCGGACAGGTACTCTGTTGAAAAAATCATACTCATATAGGTCAGGCCTCTCAGCCATATGGGAACCCTTTTCAGAATCCTGCTGATGGGAGCTACGATGGCAGCACAGCCGTAAATAGGAAACATCCACAGGGAAGTGACACCCTTCAGAGTCATGTCACGATTTCGAAGAGAACCGAGAGCGGTGAATATAATTTCCATGCACCAGCCGATGAGACCGCATTTCATGAAATTTTTTATGAAGATTATCAAATGATGTTTCATAATGATACCTGTACCTTTCTCGTCTGAGTTTTCCCGTTCGGGAGGGAATCAAGATAAAGTGAGACTTCGTAACCTTTTCTTTTGGGAAAAGTATAACCGTTTTCGTAAGAAAATATGTTTTGAGAAGAAAGAAGCATACCAGTGTGGAAAATAAATTTTCATACAGAAATTTGTGCTTGTGCCCAAATTTCCGGATTGGGGCAGGAATGGAGATTGGAAGATGAAAGAGCGGGAAGCCATTGAATACATAGAGAATTATAAGGGACTTGGCATTGTACCTGGGCTGGACAGTATACAGGAATTGTGCAGAAGGCTCGGTGACCCGCAAAAGGAACTGAAATTTGTACACATTGCGGGGACCAATGGGAAGGGTTCTGTATCTGCCTATGTTGCTACAGTTTTGAAATGTGCGGGTTATCGGGTGGGAAGATATATTTCTCCTACAATTTTTCAGTATAGAGAGCGAATTCAGGTAAATGACAGATGCATTTCAGTGAAAGCACTTTGCGAGGGTGTGGAACTTATCCGGGAAAAGTGCGAGGAAATGACAGAGGAAGGATTGCCGCATCCGACTCCCTTTGAGATGGAGACGGCATTGGGATTTCTCTATTTTCGGGAAAAAAAGTGTGATATTGTAGTGCTGGAGACGGGAATGGGTGGTTTACTGGATGCCACGAACATTGTGGAAAATACTGTAGCCGCGGTGTTTGCTTCTATCAGTATGGATCATATGAAATTTCTCGGAAACACACTGGGTGAGATTGCTGCGCAGAAAGCCGGTATTTTGAAAAAGGGTTGTACGGCGGTCAGCACAGTCCAGAAGCCGGAGGCAATGAATGTCATCGTAAACAGGGCAGCTGAACTGGAATGTCCGCTTGTGGTGTCCAATCCCGGTGAGGCATCTCATATCCGGTACGGACTGGAAAATCAGCTGTTTGACTATGCCGGATTTCGGAAGCTTCAGATTTCTCTGGCGGGGAAATATCAGATTGAAAATGCTGTACTCGCGGTGGATGTCCTTCAGGTGCTTCGGGAGAAAAGCTTTGATATACCGGAAGAAAAGCTGCGGTTGGGGCTGAAGCAGACTGTATGGCCGGGAAGATTTACGGTAATCGGGAAAAAACCTTTGTTTATCGTGGATGGTGCGCACAATGAGGATGCCGCAAAAAGGCTTGCGGAATCCATTGAATTTTATTTTACAAACAGAAGAATTATCTATATAATGGGAGTGTTAAAAGACAAGGAGTATGAAAAGGTAATAGGCCTGACTCACTCCCATGCCGACCAGATTATTACGGTGGCAACACCCGGGAATCCCAGAGCGCTTCCTGCTTATAACCTGGCATGTGAGATTGCAAAGGTACATAAGAACGTGACGGCGGTGGACAGTCTGGAGGAGGCAGTGGAGATGAGCATGCTTCTTGCGGGAAAGGACGATGTCATTATCGCTTTCGGCTCTCTTTCTTATTTGGGCAGACTAATGGAGATTGCGGCTACGAAATACGGAAAGGCAGTGAAAAAGAATGGTAAATCAGGAAAAAATAAGAGAGGCAGTAAAGCTGCTTCTGGAAGGAATCGGTGAGGATGTTTCCAGGGAAGGGTTGGCGGAAACCCCGGATAGAATAGCCAGAATGTATACAGAACTTTTTGCGGGAATGGATGCGGATGCAGAAGAGCACTTGTCAAAAGTGTTTTCCGTTGAGAATAATGAAATGGTGCTGGTGAAGGATATTGACTTTCATTCCATGTGTGAGCATCATATGATGCCGTTCTTTGGAAAGGCGCATGTGGCATATATACCCGACGGAAAAGTAACGGGACTGAGCAAAATAGCAAGAACGGTAGAGGTTTTTGCAAGACGGCTGCAAATTCAGGAGCGGATGACAGGGCAGATTGCCGATGCCATGATGGAACATCTGAAACCGCAGGGAGTCATGGTGGTTCTGGAAGCAGAGCATATGTGCATGACCATGCGGGGAATCAAGAAGCCGGGAAGTAAGACGGTGACAGTTGCTGCAAGAGGTATTTTTGAAGAAAATGAAGCTCTGCAGAACCGTTTCTTTCAGATGCTGAAGCTGTGACCGCTTTAGGTACTATACTACAGCCGGAACTGGGAAATTGGATTCTGGCAAGGGAAATGTAAGCCATTTGAAGCAGTAAACCCATTGGCTTTAGACAATGAATAGTTCACTTGTAGGGTATAGACGGACGGGGAGCAGAATGGACAGAATAGACAAAATATTAAATCATCCTTTATTTATTGAGAATTTAGAGAAGAATAAAGCGGCAGAAGCGGACAGACGCTTCTGCCGTCATGATATGGTGCATTTTCTGGATGTAGCGAGAATCGGTATGATTATCAATCTGGAAGAACAATTTGGAATCGAGCGAGAAATGATTTATGGTGCCGCCTTGCTTCATGATATCGGGAAACACAGGCAATATAAGGAAGGAATTCCTCATGAGCAGGCCAGTGCACAGATTGCTCCGGAAATCCTGCGGGAATGCGGGTTTGATGAAAAAGAAACATATGTTATTGTTGAGGCAATCTTAAGTCATAGAAATCAGGATGTGGCTGTTGAAAAGAATTTACAGGGTTTGCTTTACCGTGCAGATAAGGCCAGCCGTCCCTGTTTTGCCTGTGAGGCGGAGGCGGATTGTAATTGGAAGGGCAGCAAGAAGAATTTGAAGATTCTGTATTAAGTAATCCCCAGCGTAGCATGCCCTGTCAGGATCACGCTTTTTTGAAAGGCATACTTACGAAAACATCCTGCGAAAATATTTGGTGATTAAGAGTCAGCTATACCGGCTACTGTAATATCGAATACAAATCAGAATAGCAGAATGCAGGAGTGATATCAAAACGAGAATGGACAGAAAGGTAAGGCAGTAATCAAATGAGGATAGGCAACAGGGAATTTGAGACAAAGGGACATACCTATGTAATGGGAATTTTGAACGTGACACCGGATTCCTTTTCTGACGGCGGAAGGTGGAATGACAGAGACAGAGCGCTGAAGCATGTTGAGGATATGCTGGCAGAGGGGGCAGACATCATTGACATTGGTGGGGAATCTACCAGACCTGGTTATACACTGCTTCCTGATGAGGAAGAGATAGCCAGAGTGGTTCCCATGATTGAGGCAGTGAAGGAAAATTTTGATGTGCCGATTTCCCTGGATACTTATAAGTCGGCGGTTGCTCTGGAAGGAGTAAAAGCGGGAGCAGACCTCATCAATGACATCTGGGGATTGAAGTATGATAATAAAATGGCGGGTGTTATTTCAGAGAGCGGGCTGCCATGCTGTCTCATGCATAACCGTAAAGATACGGATTACATTGACTTTATGCAGGATGTGGCTGCTGACCTGGCAGAGACAATTCATCTGGCAGAACAGGCAGGCATCCGGGATGAACAGATTATCCTGGATCCCGGTGTGGGATTTGCCAAAAGCTATGAACAGAATCTGGAAGTTATCAATTGCCTGGAGGAACTGCATGTGCTTGGATATCCGATTCTCTTGGGATGTAGCAGGAAATCTGTGGTGGGGCTGACGCTGAACCTTCCCGCCGACCAGAGAGTGGAGGGTACTTTAGTAACTACTGTTATGGGAGTAATGAAAGGCTGCATGTTTGTGAGAGTACACGACGTAAAGGAGAATGTGCGAGCAATCAAGATGACGGAAGCCATATTGAGGGGAGGGAAAGCCTGATGTATCGGGAGCTTGCAAAGGATGAAATTCGTATTGAAGGACTGGAAGTATTTGCTCATCACGGCGTATACCCGTCGGAAACAAAAAACGGGCAGACTTTTATCGTCAATGCCACTCTTTATACGGATATCAGTAAAGCAGGATTGACAGATCAGCTGGAACTATCTACGGATTACGGGGATGTCTGCCAATTTATTACTGACTGGATGCAGAAGAATACCTGTAAACTTTTGGAAGCTGTGGCAGAAAAATTAGCAAAAGCTGTTTTGTTAAAATATAATTTGATTTCTGAAGTCGATTTGGAAATCAGAAAACCGGATGCCCCTATTGATCTTCCGTTCGGATGCGTTTCTGTTAAAATCAGAAGAGGCTGGCACCGTGCTTATGTGGCGTTCGGTTCCAATATGGGAAATAGAGAGGAGTACATCCGGGAAGCGCTTGAAGCATTAAAAGCTAATCCGCAGATTAATGTGAATAAAATATCGGATGTGATTGAAACAAAGCCTTATGGAGTGGTGGAACAGGATGACTTCCTAAACGGTGTTTTGGAGATAGAAACACTTTTAAGTCCGGAAGAGCTCTTGGATGTACTTCATGAGATTGAGAATACAGCAGATAGAAAGCGGACTTTACGATGGGGACCGAGAACGCTTGATTTGGATATCTTGTTTTTTGATAAATTGGTATATGAAAGTGAACGTCTTGTGATTCCGCACGTGGATATAGAGAATCGTGATTTTGTTTTGAAACCAATGTGCATGATTGCACCGAATCTGCGTCATCCAATATTGAGAAAGACAATAGCACAGTTACTGCGGGAATTGGAGGAAAGAGAATGAGATTGCCAAGATAAGTTAAATGACGAGCGTTAAAATAGTTCGTATGAAGAAGACAGAATGTTCTGTACTAAATCGGAAGTGGGAGTAAGATGATAGAAAGAGGAGGAAAAAGAAGATGAAGGTACTGGTTTTAAACGGAAGCCCCAAGGCAAAGAGTGATACTATGGTGCTGACGAATGCATTTCTGCAGGGTTTAAATGAAACGGGAGAGCATCAGATTACGGTGATTGATGTTATTAAAAAAGAGATTAATCCATGTATCGGTTGCTTTGGCTGCTGGAAAAAAGGTGAGGGAAAATGTATACAGCAGGATGATCAGAATGAAATTTTGGAAAAATATGTTGAAGCAGACCTGATATTATGGAGTTTTCCGCTATACTGTTACGGGATGCCCTCTCATCTGAAAGCTGTTCTGGATAGGACAATTCCTTTGGTGCAGATGAAGATGGTCGAAGTAGACGGGAGAATACAACATGTGCCGTTGGTGGATTTTTCGAAGAAGAAAACCGTAGTAATCAGCGGCTGTGGATTTCCTGACTGGGAAGGCAATTTTGATGGATTACGTATCATGTGCAGGAACAGCTTTGGCAATCTCACAATGATTTGTGTGCCGGAGACACCGCTTCTCAATATAAAGGAAGCAAAACCGGTGGCAGATATGCTTACTGCAAAATTCCGGGATGCGGGACGAGAATATGCGAAAAATGGAGAACTTAGGGAAGCAACGATTGCCGCTTTGGAGGAACCGATGATTTCCAAGGAAGAGTACCTAAAAGGGGTAAATGGTTAATACCGCTCAAACTGAAGTGAGTAAAAGAAGATTGAATAAGGGGGATGTTTGATGAAAACACCAGTAATAGAGACAGAAAGATTAGTATTGAGAGAAGTACATAAAGAGGACGCTACGATATATTCACTTGCTGGATGCAGGATGAAGAAGTATCAAGGTATATGTGGTGGAAAGCCAGTGATGATATTGCGGAAGCAGAAGGGTTTGTTCAATATGAATTAGGACAAATTGAAAATGATAAATGGAACAGATGGATAATCGTATTAAAAGAAACAGGAAAAATTATCGGAACATGCTTAGTGTTCTATAATGATGAGGATTGCGATAACCACTGGGATATATCATATAATTTGGGAAGACAATACTGGGGAAAAGGATATATCACAGAGGCGATGAAAGCAGTAATGCGATTTGCCGAAAAGGAACTTGGGATGAAGGAATGTATTACATCATATGCGAAAGTAAATAATGCTTCCGCAAATGTATTGCATAAACTTGGTTTTAGAGATGAGGCAGAGATATCATACGAATGTAGTGGCGGAGATATGATAACAGATGGTATTAAATGCCGTTACACTTCTAAGTGATATTTTATTTATCCGGCAAAGCCGAATTCCAAAGCCTAATTGGAGGATACTGTAATGGACTATCGTGTAATGAAACAAGAAGATTTTAAAAACTGTGCTTTATCTCTTATGAAAGCATTCAAGGAAGAGCCATGGAATGAAGAATGGACATATGAGCAGGCGTATACCAGAATTGATGAGATTATGTCGGCAAGGGTATCACGCGGATATGTAATATATGATGGTGAAGTTGTTGTTTCCATGCTTTGCGGAAGAATTATGACATATTTAGGATTCAAGGAATTGTGGGTTGATGAGTTCAGTGTACATCCTGATTATCAGAGAAAAGGGATTGGAACGAGTATGATGCAATATGTCAGAGAACAGCTAAAGCAGGAACAGGAAAAAATATCTTATATCGTGCTCAATACAGAAAAGGGATATCCAAGTGTAAAGTTTTATGAAGCAAATGGTTTTAAAGCGGATGAGTCATTAGTCTTTATGGCTGCTGACGTATAGAAATCTTGAAAACGGACACATATGGATAGAAAAAACGTCTATATGTAGCTGAATGATTCTTGTAGAATATATATGCGAAGATAAAAACGCAATGTACATTATAAGATGTGCTAGAGCCGGTAGGTAGCCCGGCCGTCATAGAGAAATCTATGGTAAGTAACCTGCCCCTCCGGGTTGTCCATTCTTTGCGTTCCAATTCATAAGGAGGGAGTGTCATGGACAAAGTAAACGGCAAACTAATCATTTATTTTGAGGATCCATTTTGGATAGGAGTCTTTGAGAGAATTCAAGACGGAAAGCTATCCGTTGCAAAGGTGACTTTTGGCGCAGAACCAAAAGATTATGAGGTGCAGGAATATATCCTTAAATATTTTTATTGTTTGCAATTTAGTCCGGCTGTGGAAACTGTTGTAAAGGAGTCTAAGAAGAACCCCAAAAGGATGCAGCGCGATGCGAAAAAACAGATGCAGGAAAACGGCATTGGTACAAAAGCACAGCAAGCGTTGAAATTGCAGCAGGAGCAGAACAAACAAGAACGTAAAGTGAAAAGTCGAGAGCAAAAAGAGGCTGAAGAAATACGGATGTTTGAACTGAAGCAGCAAAAGAAAAAGGAAAAGCATAAGGGGCATTAATGCTCTTTAGCTTTTCCCCAATATTTTGAGTAATTGTATAATCGTAGATTATTAGCTTAAATAACAAAAGATGCATCAGACCCGGGAGAAATATGTATGATATTTGATAACATTGAATTTAGTAATGTTGAAGAAATGGAAAAAACGGAATTTGGATATTTACCGAGAAGAATCAGAAAAGAATGGAGAGACAAAATAAGCCCGGGGGTTCAGAGTAATAAGTTCGGAACCGGTATAGAACTAAGATTTAAGATGCCGGAAGGCGCTTGTGATGTGATTTTATATTCGGAGAAAATGGCAGAGGCGTCGGTTGCTTGTATCTATTTTGGTGATTTCCAAGGTGGATGGGAGTATTCCACAAAGGTTATTTACGACCGCTCAACAAGAATACATATCGAATATCCGACAGGTATGGAACGGTTGAAACAAATCTCAAAAGCAGAAGAGCATGGTTTTTCTCCGGAGGTTGTCAGAATCGTTCTTCCATATACCAATTGTTATTATCTTGGAGTGGAAGGAAAGGTTGTTCCACCAACTGAAAGTGATAAACCGGCGAAGACTTATCTGGCATACGGTTCTTCTATTACGCATGGAAGTCTGGGACTGCTGCAACCTTATTCATATCCGTTCAGAATTGCGCAGAAATTAAAAACAGATTATATCAATCTGGGCTTTGCCGGATGTGCTTTAATGGAAGAAAACATGGCAAAATATATTGTATCCAGAAAAGACTGGGATTTTGCGTCTGTTGAGATGGGAATCAATGCAATTGGTGATAAACACGGAATGTCAGACGAGGAATTTGAGAAAAGAATTGATGTATTTACTTCGATTCTGGCAAAGGATGAAAGACCTGTTTTTGCAACCTCAATTTTTCAATTTAACGGTGAAAAACAGGAAAAAGGAGATTTATATAGAGAAATCGTAAAGAAGTATGCGCAGGAACGATTACTATTTATTGACGGGCTTCAATTGCTTCATGAAAGTTCCTATATTTCAGCAGATTTGACCCATCCTTCGCTTGAAGGGATAGAACGGATAGCTGACAGATGGAGCAGATTTATGAAAGAACGATTGGTTTAATTGAGGGAGAGCTGACAGAACTCTGATATATCTGGAAGTGGGGATGAAAACAAATGGAAACGAGAGTAACTGTAATAGTGGACAATAAAGCAGCTGAAGGTATGGCAGGAGAATGGGGGCTTTCTATTCTCGTTGAGTACGAAAATAAGAAGATACTTGTAGATGTAGGGGCATCTGAGTTGTTTGCAAAGAATATGAAACAGTTGGGAATGAGCGTTGGAGATATTGATTATGCAGTGCTGAGCCATGCACATTCTGATCATGCGAACGGAATGCCCAGATTTTTCAAAGAGAATTCTATAGCTAAGTTTTATGTAAGGGAAACAACCGAAGAAAACTGTTACTACAAGAAATTTATTTTTCACAAATACATAGGTATTCCAAAACACATACTCACGGATTACTCAGAAAGAATAGAAATCATTTCGGGTGATTACAAATTAATGAAGGGAATTTACTTGATTCCGCATAAAACAAAGGGACTGGAAAATATCGGAAAACGCGAAATGATGTATCAGCGTACTTCACATGGTTGGAAGCCGGATGATTTCTCGCATGAGCAAAGTGTGGTTGTTGATACTGACAAAGGACTTGTGATTATAAATTGCTGTTCACATGGCGGAGCTGTAAATATCATAAATGAGGTAGCTGAAACATTTCCAAATAAACATGTATATGGGTTGATAGGAGGATTTCACCTCTATAATAAATCAGAAGGCGAGGTTCGGGATGTGGCAAAGAAGATTCAGGATACAGGAATTGATTTTGTGTGCACCGGCCATTGTACAAAGGAAAGAGCCTACAGAATCATGAAAGAAGAACTGGGAGATAAACTGGAACAATTAAAAGTTGGTCTGAACATGAAGTTTTAGAGGCGAAGAGATAAGATAATGGGGTGGTCTTATGTCAAGATTTAGTACAAATTAAAATGAGAGGTTCCGCCAGCTAAGC
>CAMEDC010000022.1 GCA_945913255.1 uncultured Lachnospiraceae bacterium | reverse complement strand
CAATTATCTCAACCGAGAGGTATTTACTCAAGATGCGAGTTATTTACCTGATACGGAGAAGAAATTACCGAGTCGGAAAGAGAACAGATATTTTATGAAAATGCTGCCCGTATTTTGGATTTATCATGACTAAAAAGCTGCCTGAACGGATAAGATATCCGTACGGACAGCTCTTTTTTACGCCTTGCAGTGTGCGTTTCGCTTCTGTAAGTAACCACAGCACCTGAAGTGTACGGGCTTTATAATTCTCCCCTTTTGTACTTAGCAACGATATTCTGAATTCTCTCGTTGGGATTCAGCAGGTCACTGATAGAGGAGTCGTGATTGAGCGTATCAATAATGTATGCGATATATTTGCTCATATCACAGTTGATATACCATTCTCTCTGCAGCAGGTCGGGAGTCTGGTAAATCAGGTTGGTGGTCAGCACCTTGTCGATGATGCCGTCCTGAAAAGCTTTGTCAAACTTGTCCAGACCGCTGGTAAACAGACCGAAAGTTGCGAAAACGAAAATCTTGTTTGCTTTGCGTTCTTTCAGCGCGGCGGCAACCTCCAGAACACTTTCACCGGAGGAAATCATATCATCAATGATAATCATGTCCTTGCCTTCTACGCTGGTTCCCAGAAATTCGTGGGCAACAATGGGGTTGCGGCCGTTTACGATTCTGGTGTAATCGCGTCTCTTGTAGAACATACCCATATCGAGACCAAGTACATTGGCGATATAGATAGCACGGCTCATGCCGCCCTCATCCGGGCTGATAACCATCATATGGTTGGAGTCAAGCTTCAGATCCTTTACATTGCGCAACAGTCCTTTGATAAACTGATATGCTGGCTGTACGGTCTCGAAACCGTGGAGAGGAATGGCATTCTGGACTCTGGGGTCGTGAGCATCGAATGTGATGATGTTGTCTACGCCCATCTGCACCAGTTCCTGTAAAGCCAGTGCACAGTCCAGAGACTCTCTCGCGGTTCTCTTGTGCTGACGGCTTTCGTAAAGAAAAGGCATAATAACGGTGATTCGTCTGGCTTTTCCGCCTACAGCGGCAATAATACGTTTTAAATCCTGATAGTGGTCATCGGGGGACATATGGTTTTCATGACCGCAGAGGGAATAGGTCAGAGAATAGTTACATACATCAACCAGCAGATACAGATCCGTGCCGCGGACAGATTCCAGAATCATACCTTTGGCTTCTCCGGAACCGAAGCGGGGAACCTTGGTGTTTAACAGGTAAGAATCACGCTGATAGCCGGCAAAAGCAAGAGAATCCTTGTGCTCGCTTTCTCTTTCTGCTCTCCATTTTACCAGATATTGGTTCACTTTTTCACCAAGAGGCCTGCAGCCTTCCAGTGGTATAATCCCCAAAGAACCGACGGGGATGGTTTCCAGGTTTCTCTTTTCTTCGCGGTTTCCCATGAAAATGTCCTCACTTTTTATTTTTTGGCCTGTCTTTTTTTGTATATGCGAATGTCCGGACCCGTCAGCTTGCAAAGATCAAAACCTGTGGTAATCCGGGAGAAGATTCGTTCGGAATAACGGTCGCGCAGTTCTTCCAGACTCAAATTGGTAGAGATAATGATGGCTTTTCTGCGTAAAGCACGCTCGTTGAGGCAGGAGAAAAGCTGTGAAGTCACAAAACTGTTCGTGACTTCGGTGCCAAGGTCATCGATAATGAGAAGCTCACAATTGTATAAGTCCTCATAAAAAGTCTGTAAAGCTTCTTTGGCCTTGTTGTCAAAAGTATACTGAGCCAGTGTATCAAACAAACCTGAGGCACTGAAATAGATAACAGAAAAACCGGCCTCTAAAAGTTCTTTGGCGATACATCCCGACAAAAAACTCTTTCCGGTTCCTACTGTACCATAAAAAAAGAGATTGCGGTAGTCTTGTTCGAAGTTTTGTACAAATTTTTGACTTAAAGACACGGCACTTCGGAAATGCTGCAAGTCTTCTCCCTGATAGTATTCGTAGGAGAGCGTAGAGAAATTCTCCCGTTCAATCATTTCCTGTATGTTGGACTGGGTATAGAGAATGGAAAGTTCCTGCCGTCGAAAACAGTGGCACTTTATTTTTGTACCGTTTTCTGAGGTAATGTATCCGGTATCCATACAGTCGCGACAGCTGTAGATGGGTTCCAGATAGTTGGCGGAAAAACCTGCCGCGGTAAGAAGACTCCGGCGTTTGGATTTCAACTGTGCAAGCTGTTCATGAAGACGCTGCATGGCATTTTCATCCCCGGACAGCATCAGGCGTGCTGCGGAGACGGAGAGGGTGCTGACGGATTCTTCCAGTTCCTGATATCCCGGAACGGCAGCATACACCTCTTGACGCCTGGAGTCAAGAAGATAGCGGTTGTTGTCACGTTTTCTTTCGTAGCCACGTATGATGGTTTCGTATTGAGCGTTGTTGAGTGCCACGGCATTTCTCCTTCGGGTTAGTTGCTTAACAATTCTTTTTCCAGAGCATCAAAGTCATATGTATTCTGGGCAAACTGATTGAAACGGTTGGTGTACTGCTTCGTGGCAGGAGCGGAGGACTGGTTTTTCTTCCGCTGACGATATGCCTCATCGATTCTCAGAATATCGGATTTCTGGCGGACATCCTGATCGTGCCAGCTCTTTAAAAGGGCATCGGCATACTTGAAGCGATTGGAATTAACGGCAAGAACCGTGCGATGGCATGCTTCCAGAATGATATCCTTGGAAAAAGCGTAGGTCACTGTCCAGCGCGTAATATAACCAAGTTCTGCTTCTGTGGGTGTATTGCTGCTGCCGAGGGCTTTTACAATATCATAGACATCTTTTGAATATCTGTTCCCGGACTCCTGCGCCTGTTCGGGGGTGGTGATACCTTCTTCTGCCCAGGCAATGGCAACCTTTTCAATATATTTGAAATCTTTTTTTCCCTTATCCACACAGTACTGCAGCAGATAATCAATCAGGTCATCGGAAAAATGAAGCTCGTCCGTAAAGAAAAGGATGGTTTTCATTTCGGAAGCTGTCAGAGGCTTTCCGATATAGGTCTCTGCAATGAATAGCAGCTGAGCTGTATTCTGGCGATTTTTAAATTCTCGCAGCTGGTCGGCGGTATAAGACGGCTTTTCGAATACGGGTGCGGCATGCGCTCCGGTTTCCGACAAAACGGCAGAAAAAACCGGCGGGGCGGTTTCTGCCTCGCGAACGGCAGCATTCTGGCGCACAGGAGCGGCAGGCAGTGGGACAAAGGAGGAACCGGCTTGTCCGCTGGGGCTGCTGTCGGAAACGGAAGATTCTTCCAGATCGTGCATGTGTATACCGACCAGCGTTTTATTCTGATCAAAATCCAAATCGAGAAGTTGATGTTTTTCCCAATATTTTAAGGCGCGAATGACATCCTTTTCCGTATGATTGAACTTATCTGCAATATCGGACACACTGGTAGACTGATGGGCATTCATCATTCGTAAAAGATAAAGATAGACCTTCAACTGTGCGTCGTTGGCATCCTTCATATATTCATCAATAAAAAGATTGGACACAACAGTGGAATCCACATGATTATCCTTATAAATTGTCAAACGTGCCATAGGTAACACTTCCCTCTTTAAAATAAATCGTGTGCAGGAATTCTACACAGTAGACACAGTATAGCATATGGATTTTGAAAAGAAAATAGTCAATTTCCCGAAAGAAAGGAGCCTGTAAAAAAAGGAGCAAAATGTGGAAAATGTGGATAATGTGGATAAGAAAAATACGGCAAAACAAAGCATTGTAATGGCGGCATTCTGCGGCAAAAAATGACAAAATTTTATCCACATAAAAAAATAAAATATCCACAGGTTGGAAATCGGGGCTTTGAAAGCAAACCTGTGGATATTGTGGAAAACTAGATTTTCAGGAGATCTTCGCCGATTTTCAGTACATCGCCTGCACCCATAGTTATCAACAAATCTCCGTTTATGCAATTTTTTCGTAAAAAATTTTCAATTTCGCTGAAGGAAGAGAAATAGAAGGCTTCGTGCCCAAGTGCTTCCAGTTCTTCTTTTAAAGTTTCGGAACTGATGCCGAGCGTATCCGTTTCCCGCGCTGCATAAATATCCGCTAAAACAACTTTATCAGCCAGAGTCAGCGCCTGTGCAAATTCTTTCATAAAGACCCTGGTTCTGGTATAGGTGTGAGGCTGGAATACGCACCAGAGAGTTTTGTGGGGATAATTGGCGGCAGCCTTTAGGGCAGCTGTAATCTCTGTTGGATGGTGGGAGTAGTCATCAATGACGGTAACTCCCTGAAAGCTTCCCTTGTATTCAAACCGACGGTCGGCGCCTGTAAATTCATGAAGGGAAGCGGCGGTGCATTCCGGTTCAATGCCGAGATAATCAGCCAGGGCGGCTGCGGCAAGGGCATTCATCACGTTGTGCTCTCCGGGAACCTGAAGGCTGATTTTCCCGGAAGGTTTTCCGGTACTGTGCAGTGTAAAGCTTACATGACCCAATTCGTCATAGGAAATATCGGAAGGATAGTAATCTGCGGATGAATCCATGCCGAAGGTTATGATACGACAGGGAAGCCCGCTAATGATTTCCTCCGGATTTTCAATCGCCCTGTTGATAATCAGACAGCCGTCGGCGGGAAGAAGCTCTGCAAATTTTCGAAAAGAACTGCGTATATCTGCCAAATCCCGGAAAAAATCGAGATGATCTTCTTCGATATTTAATATGATACCGATTTTGGGAAAGAAACTTAAAAAACTGTTTGTATATTCGCATGCTTCGGTGACAAAATAGCCGGAATGACCGACGCGGATGTTGCCGCCGATGCTTTTGAGGATACCCCCGATGGAGAGTGTGGGATCGGTACCGGCACGCAGAAGTATTTCGCTGACCATGGAGGTGGTTGTTGTCTTGCCGTGTGTACCGCTGATGGCAATGGGTGTGTTATAATTTTTCATAATCTGTCCCAGAAGCTCGGCACGGGTCAGACAGGGAATACCTTTTTGGTGTGCGGCCACATATTCGGGATTGTCGGGGTGTATGGCACTGGTAAATACAACTACGTCCAGGTTGTCTGTAATATTTTCCGCCCTTTGTCCATAGAATACGGTAACCCCTCTTGACTCCAGCATGTCGGTGAGAGCACTGCGAGTCCGGTCGGAGCCTGAGACCTGAAAGCCTTCATTTGCCAGAATTTCTGCCAGACCGCTCATGCTGACTCCGCCGATACCGACGAAATAAATGGAGCACGGATGATGAAAGTCTATCTGATACATAAGGTTCACTTCCTTTATTTTACTGAGTGCGTCAACGCATATCAACGCTACGTTATATTATATACACTAATGTGGCAAAAAACAAATATAAATTGAAATGCGGCAATTTTTGAGGTAAAAGCGGACGGATAATAAACCAATATGTGGAAAACGCCGGTACGTAATCTGACGAATGCGGAGGAAAGTTGGAAGAAATAGACAAAAAATGAACAAACCGGGGAAAAAGTATGTAAAAAATACACATAAAAATCGCAAAACAGACAAAAAAATTGTCGAAAAAGATTCCATTTTAATATTTGCTATGGTATAATGAATAAGCCAAATGAAACAAAATTTTGGTAGAAGGCTAGACAGAGGTGATGACATGATTAAGAAAGAAATGATTGCCATGTTGTTGGCAGGCGGACAAGGCAGCCGACTGGGAGTGTTGACTTCCAAAGTAGCAAAGCCTGCTGTAGCGTTTGGGGGGAAATATCGCATCATTGATTTTCCTCTTTCTAACTGTATCAATTCAGGGGTAGATACCGTAGGTGTTCTGACACAGTATCAGCCTCTTCGCCTGAACACTCATATCGGTATCGGTATTCCGTGGGATCTGGACAGGAATATCGGCGGTGTTACAGTGCTTCCTCCCTATGAAAAAAGCGGAAACAGTGAGTGGTATACCGGTACGGCAAATGCCATCTATCAGAATCTGGAGTATATGGAGAGTTTTAACCCCGAATATGTTCTGATACTTTCCGGTGACCATATTTATAAGATGGATTATGAGGTGATGCTTGATTTCCACAAGGCAAACGGTGCCGAGGTCACGATTGCAGTTATGCCTGTTCCGATTGAGGAGGCAAGCAGATTCGGCATCATGATTACAGATGAAAACAGGCGAATCACGGAATTTGAAGAAAAACCCGAGCACCCCAGAAGCAATCTGGCAAGTATGGGCATTTACATATTTAACTGGAAGACTCTGAAGGAAGCGCTGATAGCCATGGCAGACCAGCCGGCACTGGATTTCGGCAAACATGTCATTCCTTATTGCCATGAAAAAGGAGCTCCGCTGTACGCCTACGAATTTACCGGCTATTGGAAGGATGTCGGAACCCTGAGCTCTTATTGGGAGGCCAATATGGAGCTGATTGATATTGTCCCGGAGTTTAATCTGTATGAGGAATACTGGAAGATTTATACCAGAAGTGAGATTCAGCCGCCTCAGTATTTTTCGGAAGACAGTGTGGTGGAACGCAGTATTATCGGCGAAGGTTCCGATATATACGGAAAGGTTTACAACTCTGTTATCGGTCGTGGCGTTACAATCGGAAAAGGCGCGGTGGTACGTGATTCCATTATCATGAACCAGACACAGATCGGAGAGGACTGTGAACTGAACAAGGCAATTGTTGCAGAGGATGTGGTAATTGGAAACAGGGTACGCCTGGGTATTGGGGAGGAAACTGAAAATGACACGGCACCCCATATTTATAATCATGGAATTGTGACAGTTGGTGAAAAGAGTGTGATTCCCGATGGAATCACAGTCGGAAAGAACTCCGTTGTATTTGGCGTTACCACGGCTGCGGATTACGAGAATTCTCAGCTCGCAAGCGGCAAAACTTTGATTAAGGCAGGTGAATAGTAGTGAGAGCAATCGGAATCATTTTAGCAGGCGGCAACAATCACAGAATGCAGGAACTGTCACAAAAGAGAGCAATCTGTGCAATGCCTATTGCGGGAAGTTACCGCAGTATCGATTTTACTTTGAGCAATATGTCCAATTCCCATATCCAGAAAGTAGCAGTGCTGACGCAGTATAATGCCAGAAGCCTGAATGAACATCTGAGTTCTTCCAAGTGGTGGGATTTCGGCCGCAAACAGGGAGGGCTTTTTGTACTGACACCTACTGTGACAGCCGACAACAGCAACTGGTACAGAGGGACGGCAGACGCTATTTATCAGAATCTGAATTTCCTGAAGGAAAGCCATGAGCCTTATGTTGTAATTGCCTCAGGTGACTGTGTCTACAAGATGGATTACAATAAGATCCTGGAGTATCACATCGAAAAGAAAGCGGATATTACGGTAGTGTGCCGTGACATGGAGCCCGGAACCAATGTGGAGCGTTTCGGAACTGTCCGCATGAACGAGGAATACCGTATTGAGGAATTTGAGGAGAAACCTCTTCAGGCAAAGACCAATACCATTTCCTGTGGAATCTATGTGTTGCGCAGACGTCAGCTGATCGAGATGATTGAAAAGTGCGCCGAGGAGGACAGATATGATTTCGTGCGCGATATTCTCATCAGATACAAGGATTTGAAGAGAATCTACGGCTATAAGATGAAGGATTACTGGAGAAATATTGCATCTGTCGAAGATTACTATAAGACCAATATGGATTTCTTGAAAGCAGATGTAAGGAACTATTTCTTTAAGCAGTATCCGGATATTTATTCCAAGGTGGACGACCTTCCTCCGGCAAAGTATAATGTAGGAACGAAAGTAAAGAACAGTCTGGTTTCCAGTGGCTGTATTGTAAACGGAACCGTGGAAAATTCCGTGATTTTCAAGAAGAGTTACATAGGAAACAACTGTGTTATCAAAAACTCTATCATCCTGAATGATGTCTATATCGGAGATAATACACGGATTGAGAATTGTATCGTTGAGAGCCGTGATACAATTAAGGCAAATTCCACTTACATTGGCGAGGAGGGAAAAATCCGTATTGTGGTGGAGCGCAATGCGAGATATACAATGTAGTGTCGCAAAATGCACGGGACGTGCCGTCCGATGCAAGGAGTAATGTGTGAGATAAGCTAAGGGGGTTATACAGATGCAGATTACAGATGTCCGCGTGAGAAAAATCGCGAAAGAAGGTAAGATGAAGGCGATTGTATCTATCACACTGGATGATGAATTTGTGGTTCATGACATTAAGGTGATTGAAGGGGAAAAAGGACTGTTTATTGCAATGCCCAGCAAAAAGGCTTCGGATGGAGAGTACAGAGACATTGCACATCCCATCAATTCGGCCACCCGGGAACATATACAGAAGGTAATTCTGGAAAGCTATGAGAAAGCGGTGCCGGAGTCCGAAGAAGAGCAGCAGTGAATCCCGAATACCGCGGCGTTTTCCGCCGCGGTATTTTTATTGTGCGCCTTGCGGCCCACATTTGTAAGCGCTTTATACAAAATGCTCATATGGTGATTTCGAAGCCCCTAATCATGGGAAATGACAAAAAAATAACAAAAAAAAGCACACTTTTTAAATCCGGTTTGGGCATTTTCATCATAAAAACTGTAAAAATACAAAAAAAGAAATAAAAAATATTGCTTTTTTTGTGCGTTTGGTATATACTATGAAAGTACTTACAATTTACATCGTTATATGGTGTAAAAATTATTATGCTTGATTAGAGCAAACAGGAGGAAAAAATGAGAAAGAGCAAAGTTTTATCTGTTGTTACTTCCGCTACTCTTGCAGCAGCAATGCTGTTAACCGGATGCGGCAGCAACGACGCACCCGCAAGCACTGCATCCAGTGAAGCTACATCTTCCAGCGAAGCCGCTTCCAGCAGTGAGACAACACCCGCAGAGGACAGCAACCTGCTTCCCGCACTCAGTGAAGATGAGATGGGTAAGCTTGGTGATTGTACAATCCCCCGTAGCAGCTATGTTCAGTATCCTTACGAGGGTGCAGAAGGCATCACTCTGAAGTACTGGATGGCTGTACCCGGAAACGTAATGAAGAACCCCGAGACTTCTGACTCTGTTCAGATGACTGAGTGGGCTAAACAGTGGCAGGAACTGACCGGTATCACTGTTGAGTTCGTTGGACCCACCTCCAATAACGATGAGGCATTCAACCTGATGTCCGCACAGGAAAAGCTTCCTGATATCGTTGAGTGGGAGTGGGCTAACAAGTATCCCGGCGGCCCTTCCGCAGCTGAGAGCGACGGACTTCTGATTTACCTGAACGACTACATTACTCCCGATGGCCCTGCAGCAGACCTGTGGCAGTGGTTACAGGATAACCCTCACATGGATAAGGCTATCAAGGATGATAACGGAAACTACTACTGCTTCCCGTTCGTTCGTGGTTCCAAGTATCTGCAGTGTACTTCCGGTATCCTGATTCGTAAGGACTACCTTGATGAAATCGGCTGGAAGGTTGAAGATATCGTTACTATCGACGACTGGACAGAAGTTCTGACAGCTCTGAAGGATAAGGGCATTGAGAAGCCTCTGACCTCTCAGAATATGTCCAACCTGATTCAGGCATTCGGCTCTGCTTATGGCTTCCGTGAGGGTATGTACCTCTCCGATACCGACGGAAAGGTTCACTTCGGACCTATGGAAGAGGGCTACAAAGAGTGGATGAAGAAGATGAACGAGTGGGTTAAGGCTGGTCTGCTTGACGCTGACATCCTGACCAACGATTCCAAGATTCGTGAGCAGAACATGATGAGCGGTACTTCCGCAGCTTGCTACGGTGCAGGCGGTGGACAGCTTGGTACCTGGAACAACGCAGCATGGAAAGAGCCCGCTACATACGGCGAGAAGTTCGAACTCGTTGCAGCGCAGTTCCCTGTTCTGAAAGAGGGCGATGTTGTTAAGTACGGCGGAGCTTCTTATGACTACGCTACTACTTCCGCATCTCACGCTTCCATTACTGCTGACTGTGAGTATCCTGAAGTTGCTGCAGCATTCCTGAACTTCTGCTACAGCCAGGCTGGACACTATGCAATCAACTTTGGTACTGAAGGCGTTTCCTACACAAAGAATGCTGACGGCAGCGTAACTTATACTGATGAAGTTATGAACAACCCTGACGGACTTGCAGTAGCAGCAGCTATGGCTAAGTACGGACGTGGTAATATGTCCGGAGCATTCGTTCAGGATCCCAGCTACATCTTCGGTTACTATGCAACCCAGCAGCAGAAGGATGCTCTGTACATGTGGAATGACGGTACAGACAGCCAGTCTACTCTGATTCCTCCTATCACCATGACAAAGGATGAGTCCGACGAGTACGGTAAGCTGAATGGTGATGTTAACACCGCAGTGAAGGAATTCCAGGGCAAGTGGTTCACCATGGAAGGTGACATCGATGCTCAGTGGGATGCTTACATCGAGCAGCTCACAAATCAGGGCGCTACACGTATGATCGAGATTCAGCAGGCAGCTGTTGATCGTTTCAACGCAAGATAATTTTAGCTGAGAAAAGCTGATATAAAAGCAGGAAAGTCTGCTGCTGCCAGTGTAGCGGCAGACTTTTCACGCTTCTCATATCATAGGAGGAATTGTGGAATGAAGAAGAACAAAGCTTCAGCGCCTGCAAAGGCTCTTGGAAAGCGTACTTGGGCGCAGACATGGAAGTTGATCTGGAAAAACAAGATGGTTTACCTGATGCTGCTTCCCGTCCTTGTTTACTATATTTTGTTTCATTATAAGCCCATGTATGGTATTATAATCGCCTTCATGGATTACTCTCCCAGAAAGGGAATTTTAGGAAGTGAATGGGTTGGCTTTGAGCATTTTGCAAACTTTTTCGGCGGCTACTATTTTGGTCGTTTGCTGGGAAATACTTTGAAACTGAGCTTTGCTACCTTGATTTTCGGTTTCCCCGTACCTATTTTATTGGCACTGTTAATCAATGAATTGACAAGCAAGAAGTTCTCCAAGATTGTACAGACGATTACATATATGCCTCACTTTGTATCCATGGTCGTGCTTTGTGCCATGATTCGTCAGTTCGTTGCATCCAACGGATTTATCACACAGTTTATGGTACAGTTCTTTGGATACGACGGAAAGAACTTGTTGGCGGTGGGCAGATTCTGGATCCCGATTTACGTTATTTCCAATATCTGGCAGGGCGCAGGCTGGGGCTCCATAGTATATCTGGCGGCACTGACCGGTATTGACTCCCAGCTGTACGATGCAGCAAAGGTGGATGGAGCAAACAAGTGGAATCAGGTGATTCATGTAACCATTCCCAGTATTCTGCCCACAATCATCATCATGTTGATCATGCGTATCGGACAGATCATGGGCGTTGGATATGAAAAGACAATCCTGTTGTATAACGACGGTATTTTGGAGGTTGCGGATATCATCTCTACCTACGTTTATCGAATGGGTCTGCTGCAGAGGCAGTTCTCCTTCTCGACAGCGGTTGGTTTGTTTAACTCGGTAGTTAACTTTATTCTGGTTGTGATTGCTAACAAGATTAGTAAGAAGACCACAGAAACCAGCTTGTGGTAAGGAGGCGAGAGAAATGGCAAAAAAAGATAAAGATATGATGGACTCCAGCCCAAGAGTAAAAATCAGTCGAGGTGAGAGGATATTCAATATATTTAATATTGCATTAATGTGTTTGTTTATGTTGATTTGTCTGTATCCTTTCTGGTATGTTATCTGTGCATCCTTTAGTAATGAGGCTTTGCTGATGGGTGCAACGGGCGCTATTCTGAAACCTCAGGGATTCAGCACAGCAGCATATATGCATGTATTTAAGACTCCTGCAATCTGGAGAGGCTATTTTAATACAATTATTTATGTTGGTTTTGGTACTGCAATTAATATTGTTATGACACTGCTGGCAGCGTATTTCCTTTCCAGAAAGGAGATTCCCGGCAAGACCTTTGTGACCCTGATGATCATGTTTACCATGTATTTCTCAGGCGGTATGATTCCCGGATACTTGAATATCCAGGATTTGGGTCTGTACAACACACGTTGGGCATTGCTGCTTCCCGGTGCTTTGAGTACTTTCAACCTGATTATCATGAGAACTGCCATGTCCGGTATTGATTCCTCATTGGAGGAATCTGCTATGCTGGACGGTGCAGGTCATATGACAATTCTCTGGAAGATTCTGGTACCTTTGACCAAGGCAACCATCGCCGTACTGGTTCTGTACTACGGTGTTGCTCATTGGAATTCATGGTTCCCCGCATTGATTTATTTGGAGGATACCGAAAAGCAGCCTTTGCAGCTGGTACTGCGTAAGATATTGATTCTGTCGGATATGGCGGATACAGCCGGAGGAGACGATGCAGAGCGTCTTTCCGAGACAATCAAGTATGCAACGATTATCGTGTCTACAGCACCTATTCTTGCATTGTATCCGTTCTTACAGAAGTACTTTACAAAGGGCGTTATGGTCGGTGCAGTGAAGGGTTAATTAAAATAATAGGAATATGAGAACAGGCACCTGGAGCTGCTTCAGGTGCCTGATTATTTTTGGAAACTATGTTTACTATTTATGCCGACAGCCGAAAGCGGCGGAATGGAGATTATCATGGAAAAAGAAATCACGCTTTGCAAAGAAGATTTTCAGGATTTTGCAATTGGGGAATTTCCCTATGATCCGGAACATACGGCAACCGGTGAATACCATTATATTGTGGAAGACGGATATCGAGGTAACTGGGTGGATCAGGTCTGCAATTATACTTACAACGGAACAGGTCCCAGCTGGCTGATTACAGAACTCGATGGAATTCATTTTATGGAATCCATGCGAATTGAAAAGAATCGTCCGCACAGAATCTTTCCAACGTTGGAAACCGGGGAACATCTGTGGAAGGACTACTTTGTAACGGCAAAGATACAGAGACTTTCACAGAAGGGAATTGCCGGAATTGCATTTTGCATGAACAACAGCATTGATACACTGGTATTTGCTCTCTGTGATAAGGATAAAGCAGAGCTTCATTATCGCCACAAGGAAGAAATCATTCCACTTGCTTCCTGCGGTTTTGCACATGATTGTGATACGTTATATACGCTGGGAGTTGACTGCATCGGAGAAACGGTAATCTGCTATATAGACGGAACAGAGGTTTTGCGTGCAGAGGCAAAGTTGGCGGGTAGGGGTGGAAAAATCGGCATAACCGCGGATTGTCCTACCAGATTTACCGATGTGACGGCTAAAATCTCAGAGAAAGAGGAGAGGCGTTTGAAGCAGCGTAGCGAGGAGACAAAAGCGCGTGAGACTGTGGAAAAAGCTTCCCATCCGAAGATGAAACTGTGGAAAAAAATTGATTTGAAGGATTTCGGTACTTCGAGACAGATTCGATTCGGACATTTGACCGGAACGGAAGAGTGGTTTGTGGTATTGGCTCAGATGCAGAAGCGGGTCAGCCGTGATGCGTACGGTTTCATCAGCTGCCTGACGGCGATTGATCTGGATGGAAATATTCTTTGGCAGCTGGGAGAACCTTCTGAAAACAGCAAAAAACTGGGGAAGGTTTCGGCAGATATGCCGTTTCAGGTATATGATATTGATGGTGACGGAAAAGATGAGGTTATTGTCGGAAGAAATTTTGAGATTCAGATTCTGGACGGTGAGACCGGAAAAGTAAGGAAAGCAGTGAAGACACCCTTTTCGGACGAGGAGGACAGTACTGTAATCGGAGTCCCGTTCAATACGTATGCTTTTGAGCGCATCAATCCTGACGGTATTCGTATCTGTAATTTCAGAGGAAAAGAGAAACCTGCAGATATTCTGATAAAGGACAGATACTGCAGAGTTTATGCGTTGGATGAGAACCTGAATCTGCTCTGGAAGTTTCAGAGTGATAAGAATACAGGACATTGTCCGCTTCCGGTTGATATCAACGGGGATGGAAGAGATGAGGTGCTTGTGGGTTACAATATGCTCAGTGCTGACGGAAAAAAGCTCTGGACCTATCCTATCACTGCAGACCATACGGACGAGATTGTCGCAGGTAAATTCAAGGGAGATGGCAAAGGCTATTTTGCCTGCGTATCAGGAACGCAGGGCTTCTTTATCGGAGACTTCTCGGGAAATATCGTAGCAAGAGACCTGATTGGACATGCACAGAGAGTCAGTGTTGCAAACTATTGCAAAGCCAGAGAAGGCTTCGAAATCGCTGTCACAAATTTCTGGGGACATCAGGGTGTCATTTATCTCTATGATTCGGATGGTAATGAAATCTGGGAGATGGAGAATGAGATGAACGGAAACCTGGTTACCCCGGTCAATTGGGATGGCAACGGAGTGGAGATGATTCTTACCAATGCGGATTCGAAAAAAGGCGGTCTTCTCACCGGAGAAGGAATCCGCGGAGTGGAGTTTCCGGAAGACGGTCATCCGACCCTTTGCTGTGAAGCAATCGACCTGTATGGGGATGAAAGGGAAGAACTTGTCTGTTGGGATTACAAGAGCATGTATATCTATACGCAGGAGGACAACCCGCAGCCGCAGGTTTATCATCCTGTAAAGTTCCCTTCTTATAATGCTTCCAATTACCGGGGGGAATATGCTTACCCGGATGAATCCTATCTGAGATTCAATTAGCGGAAAGTCAGTGCTTTTATGCGGAATGAGGCGGTAAATCGGTAGATTATTTCGGGAGAAAATGGTATGCTTGTAAAGCAATATAATCCGTTACGATAACAAGGAAGAATGGAGAGCAACATGATAAACAGAAAAGAGCTGGTGAACAGCCACAATCCGATTTTGACAGAGGCGGATAAGGATTCCGCATTGACAGTGGGGAACGGGGAGCTTGCCTTTACAGCAGATATAACGGGCCTTCAGACGCTTTATGAGGAATATGATTCTCTTCCTCTTTGTACAATGTCACAGTGGGGATGGCATACGAAGCCGGTAAGCGACAGGCGATATTGCTATACACTGGAAGATCTGGTGATGACGGAGTATGATGACTGCACTGGGCGCCATGTGGTTTATCCAAAGAAGAAAATGCCCGGAAATGAAGAGGTTTATGACTGGCTCAGAGAGAATCCCCACAGACTGAATCTTGCAAAAATCGGACTGCTGTACCGCGGAAAGAAAATTCTTTCAGAGCATCTTACGGAATGTCGTCAGGAGTTAAAGCTCTATGAAGGTGTTCTGGAGAGCGCTTTTTGCCTGAACGGAATCCCCTGCAGGGTAAAAACAGCCTGTCATAATCAGGGAAAAGAAATGCTGGGTTTTGAGATAGAGAGTGAGGCTTTGCGAACGGGCGAACTTACGGTTGAGCTTAGATTCCCCTATGGTTCCCCCGATATTACGGCATCCGACTGGAACAGCGAAGAGCTGCATCAGACAGAAAAGATATGCGACGAGAAAGGTAGTATCTTGCTTCGCAGACAGCTGGACAAAGATGTATATTATGTTGGGATACGGGCAAATGGCAGTCTTATCGTGCGGGAAAAAGAACACTGCGTGGAGGTAAAAACAGAGCAGGAAGTACTGTCGCTGACGGTTTCTTTCGGAAGGGAAGAGAATGCTGCGAAAACCGAACCCGTAACGGAAATATTGGAGGCAAGCCGTCTGGGCTGGAAAGATTTCTGGGAAAAAGGCGGTATCATCCGCTTGAATCGCAGTAAGGATACGAGAGCTCTTGAACTGGAACGCCGCATCATTCTGTCCCAGTATCTGATGGCAGTAAATTCCAGTGGCTCAACACCTCCCCAGGAGACAGGGCTTACCTGTAACAGCTGGTATGGCAAGATGCATCTGGAAATGTACTTATGGCATTGCGCATGGCTGCCCCTTTGGAACCATTGCGATTTGCTGGAAAGAAGCCTGAAATGGTACAGAGAGCATCTGCCGCAGGCGAGAGAGAATGCAGCCCGTAACGGCTATCGTGGGGCGAGGTGGCCCAAGATGATTGCGACAGAGGGAATCGACTGTCCTTCTCCCATTGCGCCTCTGCTTGTTTGGCAGCAGCCTCACATTATCTATATGTTGGAAATGGTTTACTGCAGGGAACAGAAAGTTTCTGTGCTGGAAGAAAACTGGCAGGTTGTGAAAGAGACGGCTGATTTCATGGCAGATTTTGTGGTATGGAATCCGGAAAAGAAATGTTATGAGATTTGTGCGCCGGTGATTCCGGTGCAGGAATGTCATAGGGAGACGGATGTCTTAAACCCTGCCTTTGAAATCGAGTATTGGCGTGATACTTTGCGGATTGCCGCAAAATGGGCGGAAAGGCAGGGAAAGACTCCGGACGAAAAATGGCTTGAGGTTGCAGAACATATGGCAGAATTGACGGAGGAGAACGGCGTTTATCTGGCGCATGAAAAATGCTCTGCTACCTTTACGGAGTTTAATAAGGATCATCCCTCCATGCTGGGAGCTTACGGATTGATTGACAGCGATCGGATTGACCAGGAGGTTATGCGCAGTACCCTGCACCTGATTGAAGAATGCTGGAATTATCCGTCACTCTGGGGATGGGATTTTGCTCTGATGGCTATGACAGCGGTACGCCTGAATGAGCCGGAGACAGCTATTTCCCTGATTTTGAAGGATACGCCGAAGAACTGTTATCTGGTAAGCGGTAACAATATGCAGATTGGCAGAAAGGATTTGCCGCTTTATCTTCCGGGAAACGGCTCCCTCCTTTTGGCGGCGGCAATTATGACAGCCGGCTATGAGGGCTGCGACAGGGTGGCGCCAGGATTTCCTGACAACGGGGAGTGGACGGTGGAATTTGAGAATATAGATCCCTTTCCGGCGTGACAAGTGCATACAGAAGAAGACAGGAACATCGTTTGTTCCGCAGATATGAGCAGAAGGAAACGGAGAGAAGATTATGAGAAAAGTAGACGTGAAATTGCCTGAAATTTCTGAAAAGCAGTATCCGATTACTGAATATGGCGCGGTAAGCAATGGAATGGCATCTAATACAAAAGCGTTTGCCGATGCCATTGCAGCAGCCTCGGAGGCGGGTGGCGGAACCGTTGTGATACCTGCCGGAATATGGCTGACCGGCCCGATTGAACTGAAGTCCAATATCAGGCTGCATGCCTGCAGAGGAGCAATTGTATTATTTGATAAAAACCCCGAAGAGTATCCGGTTTTTCTGGCAGACTATGAGGGGCAGCCGAGAATCCGTACGGTGTCACCGATTCACGCGTCAGAGGCGGAGAATATAGCCGTTACAGGAGAGGGAATCTTCGACGGGAACGGCCAACTCTGGCGTCCGTTAAAGCAGATGAAGGTAACGGAGAAGGAATGGGCGAAATGTCTGCAAAAAAGTCCCTATGTGATTCAGGGCAGAGACGGTGGTATCTGGATGCCCACAGAGAGTATTTACAGGGGTGCAACGGAGGGAGAACCCGATGTACTCTCTCCTGATGCGGATATTGCTACTGCATTGAACAAAGCTACGGAGTGCTATGACTATTACAGACCGGTTATGGTAAGCCTTGTAAAGTGTGACAGAGTGCTGATCGAAGGTGTGACACTGCAGAATTCACCGGCATGGAATGTTCATCCGCTATTCTGTACCAATCTGACAATCCGGAATGCGGTTATTCGAAATCCCTACTATGCGCAGAACGGTGACGGGTTGGATCTGGAATCCTGCAGCAGTGTGCATATCCACGACGTACAGTTTGACGTGGGAGATGATGCCATCTGTATGAAATCGGGAAAAAATGCAGTGGCAAGAAAATTGCCGGTTCCCACGGAAAATGTGTATATCCACGATTGTGTGGTTTATCACGGACACGGTGGATTTGTTGTGGGAAGTGAGATGTCTAGAGGAGTAAGGAAAATTACCGTGGAGAACTGTACCTTTGTAGGGACGGATGTAGGCATCCGTTTCAAGAGCGCCATCGGCAGAGGCGGTGTGGTAGAGGATATTGACATCCGGGATATTTACATGACCAATATTGTGAATGAAGCCATTATCTTTACCATGGGGTATGTATTAAACAATTCGGACGGCTCCGATGAGGCAAATCCGACGGCGATTGCGAGAGAGGATATACCGGAATTCAAAGATGTCCGTATGAAGAATATCAACTGTGTGGGAGCAGGACAGGCAATCAAAATAGAGGGTCTGGAGCAGCTTCCGATTCATGATCTCACAATCGAGGATTCTTATTTTAAAGCCGACAAAGGATATACAGAAAAATACGCTGAAAATATTGCCCTGAAAAATGTGAAGATTGACGAGACTTGATTCCCTGCATATTTTCGTGTATGATAATGTCCACAGTGTTTCATCCGAATCAGAATCGGGGAAGTTACACTGCGGACATTTTTTTTGCCTGGAGGAAAATTTTTGCAAATGTATATAATTGTAGGTCTGGGAAACTTTGACAGGAAATATGATAATACAAGACATAATATCGGTTTCATGACAATTGATAAGCTGGCGGAACAGGAGCATATTGATGTGCTTGAAAAGAAGCATAAGGCTGTGATTGGAAAGGGAATTGTGGCGGGAGAAAAGTGCATCCTGGCGAAACCCACAACCTTTATGAATCTCAGCGGAGAGTGCGTCAGGGAGCTTGTGGATTACTATAAGGTGGATGAGACATCGGAACTGATTGTGATTTCGGATGATGTGAGCCTTGCAGTCGGACAACTTCGCATACGGAAAAAGGGAAGCGCCGGCGGGCATAACGGCCTGAAAAATATCATTGCCCATCTGGGGCATGACCAGTTTATCCGCATTAAAATGGGGGTCGGAGAAAAACCGAAGGGATGGGATCTGGCGGATTATGTGTTGGGACGGTTTTCCGGTCCGGAGCAAAGGACGATGGAGGAGGCCGCGGAAAGGGCGGCAGATGCCATCCGTATGATTATTACCCGAGATGCGGATGCAGCAATGAATGCATTTAACAGCGTAAAAAAGGTTCCCGCGGAAGAAGACTGAAACGGTTTTGAACGTTCAGCATGGAGGTAGAGCCGATGCAGGCGTTATTGTCACCGATTCACGAACTGGCAGAGTATGAACATTTCAGGGAAGCACTTCGGAAGGGGAAAGCTTCCATTGCCCTGACCGGTTGTGTGGACTCTCAAAAACTTCATATGATTTACGGATTAAGCGATGGCTTTCGGATTAAAGTCATCGCTACTTATAGTGATTTAAAAGCGAGAGAAATTTTTGAGGAATATAAGTTCTATGACAGAAATGTCATGTTGTATCCGGCAAAGGACTTAATCTTTTTTCAGGCAGATATCCATGGAAACCAGCTGGTGAAGGAGAGGGTAAAGACACTGCGCCGTCTGATGGAGAGAAAGCCTGTGACAATTGTCACAACCTATGCGGCACTTATGACGCCCATGGCGCTCTGGGACAGAGAAACGGATGTCATTGATATGGAGCGCGGCGGAAACCTGAATGAGTCGGAGCTTGCTGAGCGGCTGGTATCATTCGGGTATGAGAAAAGTTATCAGGTGGACAGTCCCGGGCAGTTTTCCGTCCGCGGCGGTATTGTGGATATTTTTGACCTGACGGAGGAGAATCCGTATCGAATTGAACTTTGGGGGGATGAAATCGAATCTATTCGAAGCTTTGATATCCTAAGCCAGCGCTCCATCGAGAAACTGGAAAGTATTTCCGTGTTTCCGGCAACGGAGTTCGTGCTGGATGAAGCGAGAATTCGGGCAGGCATGAAAAAGCTGGAGGCAGAAGCTGCAAAGCAGGAGAAACGGTTCCGCGATGCCTTTCAGACAGAAGAAGCACACAGGATTGCTTCACAGGTGAAAGAATTAAAGGAACAGCTGCTGGAATTTAAGAGCAAGGTGAATCTGGAAGGCTATATCCGTTATTTTTACGAAGATACGGTCACGATGCCGGAGCTGCTGCAGCGGATGGCGGCAAAGGCCGGCGGGACAGCTCCTGTACCGGTTGTTTTTCTGGATGAGCCTGTTCACATCAAGGAACAGGCAGATGCCGTGGAACTGGAATTCAGGGAAAGTATGGCACAGAGAGCGGAGAAGGGCTATATTCTGCCGGGGCAGATGAATCTGCTGTACAGTGGTGAGGAAATTGCGGCAAAATTGCTTGGAGGAAATGTCGTTTGTGTTTCTACCATGGATTTTAAGGGCGGCTATCTTAAGCCGGAAATCAAGGCAGATATTTCGGCGAGGAACGTTGCACCCTACAATAACAGCTTTGAGGCTCTGGTGAAGGATTTGAAGCAGTTCAAGAGGAAGGGGTACAGAGTGCTCCTTTTGTCCGGCTCCCGTACCAGGGCGAAGCGTCTGGCGGAGGATTTGCGGGACCAGGAGTTGACGGCTGTCTACACGGAGGACCCGCAGAGAGAAGTCCAGCCGGGGGAGATTGTCACCTATTACGGGCACGTGAATAAAGGATTTGAGTATCCCCTTTTGAAATTTGTCGTGGTTTCCGAGACGGATATTTTCGGAGCGGAGAAGAAAAAAAAGAAGGCGAAGAAACTCTATCAGGGTCAGAAAATCAAAGACTTCAATGAACTGAAGATCGGGGACTATGTGGTTCATGAAAGCCACGGGCTCGGCATCTACCGCGGTATCGAAAAGGTGGAGATGTCGGGTGTGATTAAGGATTATATCAAGATAGAATATCGGGACGGCGGTAATCTGTATGTGCTTGCCACCGGTCTGGATGTAATACAAAAATATGCCTCCGCCGATGCAAAAAAGCCGAAGCTGAACAAGCTGGGCAGCAAGGAGTGGGAGAAGACCAAGACAAAAGTTCGCGGTGCCGTGAACGAGGTTGCAAAAGATCTGGTGGAATTGTATGCAGTCAGACAGGCCAGTGCCGGTTATCAGTTTGGTAAGGATACGGTGTGGCAGCAAGAATTTGAGGAAATGTTTCCTTTTGAGGAGACGGAAGACCAGCTGAATGCCATTGCGGATACCAAGGCGGATATGGAAAGCACCAAAATCATGGATCGCCTGATTTGCGGGGATGTGGGTTACGGAAAGACGGAAATTGCCATCCGCGCAGCCTTCAAGGCAGTGCAGGAGGGAAAACAGGTGGTGTATCTGGTGCCGACTACGATTCTGGCGCAGCAGCATTATACAACCTTTACGCAGCGTATGAAGGATTTCCCGGTTCGCGTGGATCTGATGAGCCGTTTCCGTACTCCGGCTGAGATCAAAAAGACGGTGACGGATTTGCAAAAGGGATTTGTGGATATTGTCATCGGAACCCACCGTGTGCTTTCAGATGATGTGAAATTCAAAGACCTGGGGCTTCTGATTATCGATGAGGAGCAACGCTTTGGTGTGGCTCATAAAGAGAAAATCAAAAAACTAAAGGAAAATGTGGATGTTCTGACGCTGACGGCGACACCGATTCCACGCACCCTGCACATGAGCCTCATCGGTATCCGAGACATGAGTGTGCTTGAGGAGGCCCCGGAGGACCGACTGCCTATCCAGACCTTTGTCTGCGAGTATAATGAGGAGTTGGTGCGTGAGGCAATTTCCCGCGAACTTGCCAGAGACGGGCAGGTCTATTATGTCTATAACCGTGTGAATAATATTGCGGACGTAGCAGCCCGGATTGGAAGTCTGGTACCCGAGGCTACGGTTGCCTATGCACACGGGCAGATGAAGGAGCATGAACTGGAAAAGATTATGTTTGATTTCATCAACGGCGAGATTGATGTTTTGGTGTCCACCACCATTATCGAGACAGGGCTGGACATTTCCAATGTAAATACCATGATTATCCATGATTCCGACAACATGGGGCTGTCACAGCTCTACCAGTTAAGAGGGCGTGTTGGGCGCTCCAACAGAACGGCGTATGCATTTCTCATGTATAAGCGCGACAAGATGTTGAAGGAGGTTGCCGAGAAGCGTCTTGCGGCCATCAGAGAGTTTACGGATCTGGGCAGCGGATTTAAGATTGCCATGCGCGACCTGGAAATCAGAGGAGCCGGAAATTTGCTTGGCGTCCGGCAGCACGGACACATGGAGGCAGTGGGTTATGATCTTTACTGTAAGATGCTGAATGAGGCGGTGCAGAAACTGAAGGGTATTACAGTGCCGGAGGATTTTTCAACGCTGATTGATCTGGATGTGGATGCTTTTATTCCTCCCACTTACATTGTCAATGAGGTGCAAAAGCTGGATATCTATAAGCGTATTGCAGGCATTGAGAATGGGAAGGAGCGGGACGACATGAAGGATGAACTCCTTGACCGCTTCGGAGAAATTCCGAAGTCGGTGGACAATCTGCTGCGTATCGCCCTGCTTCGCGTTGCGGCTCACAGACTATATATGACGGAAGTCAAGGGTAAAAATGAACGTATTACTTTTACGTTTCGCCCGGATGCTGGGATTGACGCGGCAAAGATTCCGGAATTCCTGAAAAAGCAGGGGCAGAGCCTTTCCTTCACCGCTTACGGTACCCCTTTCTTTACCTATAAGTACAAGAAAACGGGGCTGGTCGAGACAGACGCTGAACTTCTTCTGGGAAAGACGGAGGAACTGCTTCGGGAGATGGAAATGCTTCTTTCGAACACACATTCTTTTTGAGGTGTGTTTATTGGACTCTAAAAATGTTACCTTCTATTCAGAACAAAGAAAACAGATTCTGAATAGGAGGTATTTTTATGAAAGGTTATAACACTGCCAGCGGTTATATGGGATTTGTGGGAGACGGCTATATTCTGTTTGCGACGGAAGAGGATTACCGGGAATATATGGAGGATTAACGGCGTGAGCCTGTTAAATTTTTAATTTGTCCGCCTTCTCTTTTATACCATAGAAAAGTATGGTAAAATACATATAACAGACTGTCAGACAGACAATTAGGCACAGCAAGTGTGTACTTTTAAGGATAGGACATGATGAGAGGGCAAATGGATGAAGAGAGAATTTGATTTACTTTCACTGGGCGAGATTATGCTCAGACTGTCTCCGCCGGACAATGAGAGAATTACCAGAGGAGACACTTTCAGTAAACAGGCAGGAGGCGCAGAATTGAACTCTGCTACCGGAGTTGCCATGCTGGGCTTAAGATGCGGCGTGATTTCCAAGCTTCCCGCAAATGATCTGGGTATGTATATCAAGAACCGTGTACGTCTCTGCGGCGTCAGCGATGACTATCTGGTGTACGATGACAGCAAGGATGCAAGGCTGGGTGTGTATTATTATGAAAACGGCGCATATCCCAGAAAACCCCGTATTGTCTATGACAGGAAAAATACCTCTGTCAACAAACTGTCAGTGAATGATTTTGATGAGAGCCTGTTTTCGGCAGCCCGTTGTTTCCATACCAGCGGCATCACGCTTGCCTTAAGTCCTGAATTGCGCGAGACAGCGATAGAGATGATTAAGCGTTTTAAGGCGCAGGGAACCATTATTTCCTTTGATGTGAATTTCCGGGGAAACCTCTGGACAGGTGCTGAGGCGAAGGAATGCATTGAGTCTATTCTGCCCTATGTGGATATTTTCTTCTGTTCTGAGGACACCGCCCGACTTACTTTCCTGAAGGAAGGTGACGCAAAGAGTATTATGAAGAGCTTCACCGAGGAATACCCCATTTCAATTGTGGCATCCACCCAGAGAGTGGTTCACAGCCCGAAGCGGCATACATTCGGTTCCATCATCTATAGTGCGAAGGACGATACCTACTACGAGGAGGCTCCTTATTCGGACATTGAGGTGGTAGACAGAATCGGAAGCGGTGATGCCTATATCTCAGGAGTACTTTATGGACTGTTGACGAGCGAGGGAGATTACCAGAGAGCTCTGGAGTACGGAAATGCAGTCAGTGCCTTGAAAAACACAATTCCCGGAGACCTTTTGAGCACAGACTTAAAAGAAATCGAGGGTATCATCAGGGAGCATAAGTCCACCGGACGGATTGCGGAAATGGACAGATAGTATTGGACGGTTTTGCAATGAAAGAAAGAATGGAAAAGATGGCAGCAGGAGTGATGCTCCTGCTGCTTGCAGTGGGAATGCTTCCTGTTATGTACCTTGGAAGATATAATCATCCCACAGGAGATGATTACTATTACGGTGCCGGCACGCATCTGGTATGGCAGGAAACCGGCAGCATTGTGGAAACGGTTTCGGAGGCAGCCAGGGGTGTGGCATTGGAATACGGACGATGGCAGGGCACGTACTCTGCCTTATTTTTGATGCATCTTCCGCCCAATATTTTCGGAAATCTGCCCTATCATCTGGTGACGGCAGTGATACTGTCGCTGCTTGCGGCGGGCATTTTCTATGTGACAAAACCGATTCTGTGCGGTTTACTGAAAATGTCGATATCGGGTTGGAGTATCATTTCTTCCTGTCTTGTGCTTCTATGTATTGAGACGGTACCTTCCCAGGGAGAGAGCTTTTTCTGGTACAACGGTTCCATGTATTACACGGGATATTTTGCATTGACCCTCTTTTTTGGGGGAATGGTGTTGCGGTATCTGGTAAAGCAGAGAAAAGGATATCTGGCAGGGATGCTTTTGCTGGCGGTATTTCTGGCGGGCGGCAATTATGTTTCCCTTCTGCCCTGCTTGATTCTCATGGTGCTTTTGACGGGCTGGATGATTTGGCAGAAGCAGCAGGGAAGGTATGGCATTTTGGCAGTAACCCTTTGTATGCTGGCAGGACTGATTGTCAGCGCGGCAGCTCCGGGCAACAGAGTGAGACAGGACGGTATGTGGCAGATTCCCGCATGGAAAGCGGTGGCGAAGGCGCTGGTACAGGGCGTTCACTACACAATAGCTTGGACAGGGCTGTGGTGGCTGCTGGCGGCTATTCTGATAACGCCCGTACTGTGGAAATATATGCGGAAGAGTAATCTGCAGTTTCGTTATCCGTTGGTGGTAATCGGACTCTTTTACGGCATTTTCTGCTCCATGTCCTGCCCGACCTTTTATACCATGAATTCCACGGGCCCTGCCAGAGTGGTGGCGGTGGTTTATTATGGCTTTCTGCTGTTTTCCTTTCTGGCCTATGGCTATCTTCTGGGATATGTGCAGAGAAAGTGGAGGAAAAGAACAGCTGGTGGGAACGAGCTTTTATCGGTGCCTGGAGAGAAGGAGTCCGCAGCTGGAAAGCCCGGGATATGGGAACACCCGCGGCTTGACCGTGCGGTAATGACGGCTTGTATTGCCGGAATTGTATTATTCCAGATTGCGACGGGTGCCGTAGAAAACTGTACTACGGGCAAAGCGGTTCATCTGTTAAGCAGTGGAGAGGCAAAGGCTTACGATGAGGAATACAGGGAGCGATATGGGCTCTTCACGGATAACCGCATACAGGAGCTGGTGTTGAAGCCCTATGAGAACAGGCCGGATATGCTTTATGTAGGCGATTTTTCTGCTGATCCGCAAGAGCCGACCAATCTGAAGGTGGCAGAGTTTTTTGGGAAGACTTCCGTGAGAGTTGATTATGATTAATAATATTTGTGAGCAAGATTATATGAGTGAGGCAGTTTCGGCTGCTTCGCTTTCATTATGCAGAAAAAGCCGGGTCTGTTTGGAACAGAATCCGGCTTTAGTAACATTTTGGGACGATTCCGATTTTTATGCTTGTCGGATTATTGCAATGCCGTTTTCGGAACAGCCACATACCAGTCGTAGAACTGTGTCAGTTCGTAGTCGTTTTCCAGGAGCGGTACATCCGTATAATAGATGATGTAGATGCTTTCATGATTGATGAAATCATAGTTGATCCTCGTATTGATACGGATACCATTGTACTCAAAGCTTGCAGGGGCAGGGTACATATTGGGGTCATATTCCACAGTGGCAAGGTAGTCCGATGGAAGAACCTCTGTGAACAGAAGCAGCCGGGACCACTGGGCGCCCTGCTCGACGGTAATGGTGCGCAGTCCTGTTTCTTCGCAGGTGTCCAACGCATACTCTACGCATTCTTTTACGCCGGCGGCAAGGTATGCATCGGCAACCTCCTGATAGCCGGTATAGTAATCTTTCTGGAAGAGTACAAGGCACAGAAGATAAACCGCCATGATAACGCCGCTGAAAATTTTTGAAAGAGCTTCCTTTTTCCCGCGAATCCATTCCAGAACCGTATATACACCATAGGCTTCACAGAGCAAAAGCGGAATGAAAAGTGCATCCACCTGATGCAGTTTTGCCGCTACAATAAGGCAGTTGACACCGCCTCCGACCAGGGAGGAAAACAGGAAAAATACATAGGAGAATTCCTTTTTTATCAGGATTTTCACGGTTTGGACAACAACACAGATGACACCGATGACAATGAACACCCTGCCGATATCATAGTAAAGACCCCAGGGAAGCAGAATATCCTGCGGGGCACCGGTATTCTGGTGCCATAACAAAGAAAGCGCAGTCCGCAGGTTTTTCCACATTTCAGAAAAGCTGAAAGCAATTTCTCCGCCGCGATAGCCTCCCATTTTGGGAATGGTAAGAAATGGAAGACAGATTTCCGGAATCAGTTTGGAGTTTACCATGATAAAAAGGAACTGCGGTACAGCCAGAAGAAACAGAAGGATGGATGCTCCTATACTGTAGCGGTCGATTGACAGTTTTTTGTGATACAGACCGTAGAGTATCTGGACAATCAGGATAGCCGGTACCACAGGCCACATGACGGCATAGCAGTAAAGAACCAGACCGTAGCAGAGGGCGGACAGGAGAAGATATTTTTTGTTCTCCAGACCTCTGACAAAAAAGTAAAGACCGAAAATCAGGAAGCCGGGTGCCAGATCCACATCAAGACCCCAGCGGGAGGTCATAACATGCCATGGACAGATAGCCAGCAAAAACATAGTCCAAAGCCCAAGTCTGCGGTTAAACATACGACGCATCAGATCATAGACTGCAAGGAGGGTAAGAATTGCAACGATTGCCTGAGGAATCCTGCTGATAAATGAATTTACATGTCCTCCGTTTAAGGCAATCAAAGGGATGGTAAGCCATACATACAGCGGACTGTGACCGTCTCCCCAGTCTGCCATATAGATGGGAAAGCGGTGTCCCGCAGAGTCTATTCCTTCGTGAAACATGGCATATGCATTCCATGCAACAATGCTTTCATCCTGATGCATTCCTGCCGGAATGGCACCGAGAAAGACAAGGCGCAGAGCGGCACCCAGTAACAAAATCAGTGCCGGAAGAAGCCATGCCGGCAATTTTTTTAACACTTTTTCCATTCAGAAAGTCTCCTTTTTTAAACAATCACGAAATCAGTATAACAAGTGCGGTTTTCCCTGTCAATTGAGGACATTTCCCAAGGTATAAAATTCCTTTGTTTACAAATACTAACTTCACAAAACAGTATTCATAAATGGAGGAAAATGAAATGAAAGCGACAGGTGCTCAAGTTATACTAATGTTAGGTTAGAAGAAAGCCAGTATTTAAGCGGGTTTCAGCTAATTTAGTCCTATAAAAAAATCGCATTTTTCATGTGCGAAAAGGGTTAGGACGGCGCCGGAATTAACTCAAATCGAGAGCAAAATGCATTAGTATGACACGAGCAGTCAGGGTGTTTTCAAAGGGAAGATTTTAATGACATTCTCACACGAGCTATCTTGTTCGTGTAATGGAAACTACTATTTCCTGTACACCAGTTTCGTGTAGTACAAATAACTGAATAACCATTATTTTGGTAGGACTAAGTTAGTTTTTCGGACTCAAAGTGTGAGTCAGGCTAATCGTAGTCCTACTTTTTTATTGATTTGCCATGGAAAACTAACTTAGATTAAGGAGGAAGCAGACGATGAATAACAAAATCGAAGTAATTGGTATTGACCACGGCTGGAGTAATATTAAAACCTCTTCACAGGTATTCGTTACCGGCGTGAAGGAAATTACAACTGAACCTGCATTATTTGATGGCGTTCTTGAGTATAAAGGAAGATATTACAAGGTCGGAGGCAACAGACAGGAAGTAAAAAGCACAAAGACAGAGGATGATACATTTTATCTTTTGACTCTGGCAGCGGTTGCGAAGGAATTAAGACGAAGGGGCTTATGTGAAGCAAAGGTGCTCTTGGCGGTAGGTTTGCCACTGACACGATTTGGCAGTGAGAAGTCAGACTTTACTAAGTATCTTACAGCGGAAAGGGATATCGACTTTCTGTTTGAGAATATCAGGTATCATGTGGTAATTGAAAATGTTGCAGTATTTCCACAATGCTATGCGGCAGTTGCGGATAAGCTTCAGACCTTCAATAAGAAAACCTTGATAGTGGATATCGGCTCATGGACGATTGATATTATGCCGGTTGTAGATAAGGTTCCGGACGAATCAAAATGCGTAACCATTCCGAAGGGTCTGATAACCTGTATGAGAACCATTAATGAGCAGTGTGTAAGACAGTTGAATGGTGAACTGGATGAATCTTTTATTCAGGATATTATGAGGTTTGGCAGATGTGAGATTGACAGAAAGTACTACGACATTGCGAAAGCAGAAATCGAAGCCTTTTGTGAGAAGGTGTATAACTCAATCAGAGAGTATGGATACAACTTATCTACAACACCCATTGTATTTGTAGGAGGCGGGGCATCAGTAATGAAGTTGTTTGGAGGACTTTCGCAGAGCAATATTACTTATATTCTGGATGTTAAGGCAAATGCCAAGGGCTATGAACAGTTAGCTATGATGGCAATTAGAAAGATGAAGAAGCTGGCATAGGAGGTGTGGCAGATGGCATTAGACCATATTATTAAGCAATCATGCAGGTTCAATATTAAGAATCCCCAACATCGCAAGGTTAATGATGTTTTGGTGAACTTAGACCCGGAGATATGTAAGTCAAAGAGCCAGTTTTTGATAAATGCAGCTGAATATTATATCGACCATTTTGGAAAAGAAGCATTTACAGAAGCAAGAAGAGATGACAGCCCTTATGTTACAAAGAAAGAACTGAAAGATATCGAGGAGAGAACTGTGGAAGCAGCAGTTACGGAAGCAAGAAACGAAGTCATTCGGTTACTCGGAGGCGTGATTGCAGGATGTAGTAACCTTTCAGCTTTACCGCAGAGGGCAGTAACAGAGGAGGTTAAGCAGGAAGAGGAACCGCAGGATGATGATACGATTTCAGATTATGCATTAAGCTATTTGATGGATGGAATGGAGGAATAGGTATGGCAGGAAGATTTTTAGCCGGATTTGGCAATGTATTAGTAGCAATATTGAAAGCAATCGCATGGCTGATATTAAATGCGTTGCAGTTGGTCCTGAATGTGGCAAAGGTCTTCCTCTTGCTGTTAGGACTTGTCGGCAGACTGTTCCTCGCATTTGTGAGAGCAGGAACACCATAGGAAGGAGGCGGTAACATGAAGACATTTGCAAATTACCGAAAGAACCGGAGATTGGTACAATATTTCTTCAGAATGAAGAAGATATGTGTATAATGGAAGGAGAGTAGTATGCATCGAGTACGGGACAGACCCAAGGTATGTGTCCCGTGTAAATAGAAATGTTCACACAGTAAGAGTGGACAGGCACGGAACACATTAGCCTATCCCTCTTACGGAAAGGGATGGGTGATATTATGAAGAGATTATTTATTATTTTTTTATCCGTAGCAGTTTTGACATTAGCTGGCTGTAATTCCACGGTGAATGAAATGACGGAAGCAGATATCAGCTATGAAGAAACAAAAGAGACAGAGGAAAGCAAGGAGCCGGTTATTGCAGAAGGAAGTACGGTGGAAAGCTCTTCTGAAAACGAAACAGAGTTTCAAAGCAATAAGGATGAAGCTGAAAGCAGTGAAGCTCCTGTAAAGGATGAAACTGAAAATCAGCCTGTTTCTGAAAACAGAGAGAATCAGACAGAACAAAGAGAAGACCCACCTGCATCAACAGAACAAAGGGAGGAACCACAGCCCCCGGTTCAGACACCGGAGCCAACTCCTACTCCTGAACCGACACCAGAGCCAACTCCGGAGCCGGAATATACACCGGCAGGATACAATCCGGGTACTGTGGTTTCACTTGCCATTGCAAAGTGTCAGGCGGGAGGTATGATTACTACGCAGGATAACCTTGCAAATGCTTTGGCAGAGGGCAGAATTACGCAGGAAGAGTATAACGAGTATTATCCCTATGATGGTTTAGAGAGCAGTTACTACAGTGTGTTTGTGGAAACTGACTTAAATATTGCCAGTACGACCTCCGGACAGCCATTAAGAAGTGAAGATGCTATTGCAACTTACATAGCTGATATGCTCCTTTTGGAAACTAATCCGGTGTTCAATGTGGTATATGCGGGTGTATATTCCAGAAATGGAACTGACTTCTATGAGTTCCGATGTCTCAGATAACAAATTAACAATAACAAAAATTGCAGGCCATGAAAGTGACCTGCTTTTTTTGTGCCCATTTTTAAGGAGGAATGAAAAGTGAAACAAAAGTTTAGAAGATTTATGGCAGGTTTTCTTGCTGTTCTTACGATGTTCACCACATTGTTCTCTAACGGAACAACTGCATTTGCAGCAAGTCCGAGTGCGAATATTGCCTTCTGGAATGCTTCTGTAAAGAATACCGGGGAGGTAAGTGAGTTAAAGGCAGGCTACAATCATGGTAAGATTTTGTACTCTATGATTGATGGCAATGCGGCATATTGTATGAATTTTGGACTGGCGGCTGATGGTGGTCAGCTTATGAACAGCTATGATAATCCGAGCACGAGTTTATCAGCAGCACAGGAAAAACAGCTTGCATACTGTCTGTACTTTGGATATGGATGTAACTCAGCTACAGCACCAAGCAATGATCAGTGCGACCAGTATATTGCAACACAGGCAATGGTATGGGCGATTGTGGCAAATCTTTTTGGAACAGGTTCCGATGATTCTGCAGCTAATAAGTTATGTGCATCAGCACCTAATCCGACCAATTCTTACGCTTACTATACAACGCTTAAGAACAATATCAGTGCATCCTATTATGCTACAAGACCAAGTTTCGCAAGCGCAACCAAGAGTGGAGCAACCACTTATGAATTGAAGTGGAATGAGGGTAATAAGAGATTTGAAACAACCCTAAACGATTCCAATGGCGTGTTGTCAAATTTCGACATTTCCCTCAGTGGATATTCTGTAGAGAAAAGTGGTAACAGCGTTACGATTCACACAACATCTGTGAATACAACAGCTACCACGGCAACCATGAATTCAACAGCAGGAGTTGTGGAAACAACATCAAGCTGCGTGTTCTGGCTTACCGGAAAGTCCGGTTATCAGGAGTTTATTTCTGAGAAGCCATCAGCAGACCCGGTGTCAGCGTATTTCAAGGTCAAGACTGAGAATATCGGTTATGGAAAGATTACCAAGCAGGACGAGGAAAGTGGTGTGAAGCTTTCCGGTGCAAAGTATGGTATCTATACTGACAGTGCGTGCACCAATAAGGTAGACACAATTACTACCGGAAGTGATGGTACAGCTACTTCCAAGGCACTTGTGGCAGGCACTTATTATGTGAAGGAGATTCAGGCTCCGAAGGGTTATGTGATTAGCGGAAGGGTACACACACTTACTGTTAAGGCAGGTCAGACAACTTCCTTTACTGCAACTGATAAGGAGCAGCTTGGAGCACTGACTATTTACAAGGAAGGTGAGGTACTTACCGGATGGAATGGAACTAACTTTACTTATGAAGTAAAGAAATTGCCGGGAGCAACATTTAAGGTGACTGCCGGTGCTGATATCTATAAGGCAGATGGTACAAAGGTTTACAGTAAGGGAGATTTGATTGCAGAAAACCTTGTAACAGGATCTGACGGTCTGGTTGTTCTTACAGACCTTCATCTTGGATCTTATGTGGTAACGGAAACTAAGAGCATTGATGGATATACTATCAACACTACTCCCGTGCCAGTGAATATTGAGTACAAGGACCAGAATGTGGAAGTACAGTATGAATCAGCAACCATTCAGAATACAAGACAGAAGGCAGAGGTTTCTGTAGTAAAGAAGGACTCTGATACTGCAAATCCGTTAGATGGCGGTAAATACACTTTATACGCCGGTAATGATATCAAGAACTATGCAGGTCAGGTTATCGTTACCAAAGGTACTGCACTTCAGACAGTCACTACAGGTGAGGATGGTAAGGCAGCATACACTTTGGATTTACCGATTGCAAACAGCTACTATATTTCTGAGTCACAGGCTCCTTATGGATATGTGAGAAACAGCAGCGATGTATACAGCTTCAATTTCAATTACCTGCCAGAGACTACAGCCAAGGCTACTTTCAGCCATGAGTTTGCAAATGACAGAACCACTGCAAAGATTCATATCTTCAAGGTGGATAAGGAAACAGGTCTTCCCGTACCACAGGGAGATGCTACCTTAGAAGGAGCAGTTTACGGTTTGTATGCCCGTGATGATATCATGCATCCGGACGGAGCAACCGGAGTCGTATTTAAAGCGAACGATTTGGTAGCTACCATGACAACAGATGCCAATGGCGATGCGGAAGTGAATAACCTTTATCTTGGAAATTACTATGTAAAGGAAATCACTCCACCGGAAGGATATCTTTTAGATGAGGAAGAGCATGATGTAGTCTGCGATTATGAAGGTGATCTTGTTGCGGAGGTATCAAGAAGCACAACTTCCAAAGAGCAGGTTATGAAGCAGCCATTTCAGTTGATTAAGGTATCTGATAATGGAGATGATACAGAAGCTCCATTGCTTGAAAAGGCAGGCTTTACAGCTTACCTTAAGTCATCTTTATCCGTAAAAGAAGATGGCGGTTATGATTTTGACAGTGCAACTCCTGTTGTAATTGGTACAAATGGAGAAACACAGCTTTTCACAGATGAAAAGGGACATCTGGTAACCATTCCTATCCCTTATGGAACTTATGTGGTAATTGAGACAGTAACTCCTCATAACATGGAGACAATCAAGCCATTTGAGGTTCATGTTACGGAGAATCATCCGACAGAGCCGCAGGTCTGGAGAGTGTTTGTGGACAGAGAGTTTACAGCAAAGCTTCGTGTGATTAAGAAGGATGCAGATACCAAAATGACGGTTCTTATTCCTAACACAGAGTTTAAGATTTTCAATATGGACACCAATAAGTATGTGGAGATGATTACCACTTACCCGTCCAAGAAAGTCCATACTTCATTCTTTACTGATGTAGATGGAGATTTGATATTGCCTGATGTTTTACCTATTGGTAATTACCGTATTGAAGAGGTGGCAGCACCATTTGGTTATGTGCTCAATCAGAATTATGTGGAGGTAAAGGTGGATACCGATACCTTCTACGAAGTGGACCCTGACACTTACGAAGCAATTATCACAGTAGAGTATGAAGATGCTCCTGCTGTTGGTGAGCTTGTAATTGAGAAGAAGGGCGAGGTACTGGATGCATATAAGGGCGGTTTATTTGCAGATTCTGAAGATAAGGAATTTGTTTATAGAGAAGGTTCCCTTGCCGGTGCTAAATTTGAAATCTATGCAGCTGAGGATATTTACACAGCAGACATGCAGACAGATGAGAACGGAAATCGAAACAAGTATTATGCAGAAGGTGAACGGGTTGCAACTGTTGTAACCGGTGAGGATGGCAAAGCAAAAGTTTCAGACCTTCCTCTTGGTAAGTACAGAGTAGTAGAAGTGGAAGCTCCTTACGGGTATGTACTGAACAAAGAAGAGCAGTATGTAACTTTCGTATATGTGGATGATAAGACTCCTGTTATCAGGGAAAGTCTGACATTCGCAAATGACAGACAGAAGGTTGATTTATCCTTAGCAAAACTGGATGGAGAGACCGGTTTACCGGTTTCCGGTGCTGAGTTTGGCTTATATGCAGCGGAGGATATTGTAAATGTGGATGGTAAGGTAATCGTAGAGAAAGATACTTTACTTGAGTTAGCAGTATCTGATGCAAACGGTGATATCCAGTTCGTAAAGGATTATCCTCTGGGTCATTACTATGCGAAAGAAATCAAGGCACCTGCAGGCTATGTATCATGCGATGATGTGATCGAATTTGATGCAGAGTATCAGGGGCAGGAAGTGAAGTATGCAACAATTATAGCAAACTTCCACAATATGCCTACAACTTTTGAGTTTACAAAGGAAGATATTACAAGTGGTGCAGAGCTTTCCGGTGCAACACTGACTGTTCTTGATAAGGACGGAAATGTTGTTGATACCTGGACATCCAAGGCAGGGGAAGCGCATGTGATTAAGAAGCTTGTAGTAGGTGAATCTTATGTGCTTCGTGAGGAATTTGCTCCTTACGGATACCTTAAGGCATCGGATGTAACCTTCACTGTAGAGGATACGGAGGAAATCCAGAGCGTTGTTATGAAGGATGAGGTTCCTACCGGGTCAATCATCATCAACAAGGATGGAGAGTTCCTGACAGACATTAACCTTGTAAAAGGTAAGTGGTATGACTTTGTATTCGATTACTTCAAGAAATCTCTTGCAGGCGTTACCTTTGAGGTTTATGCAAGAGAGAACATTGTAAGTCCGGATGGTCTTGACACTGTATATTATGAGGCTGATGAGCTTGTGGCAACCATTGTTACAAATGACAAAGGAATTGCAATGATTAGTGATTTGCCACTTGGCAAGTACTACCTTGTTGAGACTGCAACTATTGAGGGATTTGTACTTGACAGTACACCAATCGAAGCAGATCTTTCCTATATCGACCAGAATACCAAAGTGGTATATGCAGGTATGGATGTAACCAATGAGAGACAGAAGGTACAGATTACTGTTATCAAGAATGATGCTGAGACGAAGAAGGCTCTTGAGGGAGCAGTATTCGGCTTATATGCAAAGGAAGATATTTTCGATGCTGATGGCAGACTGATTGTAGCAGCTGATACTTTCATTGAGAAAGCAGTAACAGGAGCTGACGGAACAGTAACCTTTATTTCAGACCTTCCTCTTGGACAGTACTATGTGAAGGAAATGGAAGCTCCTGCAGGATATGTGAAGTCTGATAAATGCTTTGATGTAGATGCTTCTTATCAGGGTGATGATGTGGAAGTGATTGAATTTGAGGCAGAATTTGAAAACTATCCTACCAAGCTTGAAATTTCCAAGACTGATATTACCGGAGAGCATGAGCTTAAGGGAGCAAAGCTTTCCATTATTGATGCTAATGGAAATGTGGTTTACAGCTGGGAGTCCGATGGAACAGTTCATGTCATCGACAGAATTCCTGTTGGCAAGTATATCTTAAGGGAAGAGATTGCCCCTTATGGATACAGAATTGCAAATGATGTGGAGTTTGAGGTGACTGAGACAAAGGAAATTCAGAAGGTATCCATGAAGGATGAACTTGTGAACGGAAAGATTATCATTGATAAGACTGACGAGTATACCAAGAAGGGTATTGCCGGAGTAGAGTTTGAAATCCGTGACAAAGATGGTAATGTGATTGAAAAACTTGTGACTGACAAGAACGGTCATTCGGAATCCGGAGAGCTTCCGATTGGTGTATTCAAGGATGGCGAGTTCGTGGAGGATATCAAGTATTATGTGGTCGAGAATAAGGCTGCAGAAGGGTATATCCTTGATGAGACTGTTCACGAGGTGGTATTACAGTATGACGACGCAGCCCCTGAGGTTGTGACTTATACACTGAATATTACTAACAAGCCTACAGAACCGAAGCTTCCACAGACCGGGGATACCTTCAATCCTTGGCTTTTTGCCGGACTTGGTCTGGCTGCAATGTTAGCAGGAGCAGGTGCTTTCTTCTGGAAAAAGAAGGAAGAGGATGAAGTAACTGAATAATGTATTTTCAAAGAGGTGTAGGCCGTAATAGCTTACACCTCTAATTTTTTTGGAGGGATAGCTTTGGTTGGAGAAAAGATAAAGGAATACCGGGACAGGCGAGGATATTCAAGGGCGGAATTAGGAAGACTATGCGGATTTGGAAGTAATAGCGAAGCCATTATTTCAGGATTTGAGCGTGACGAAGGATTTCCGGATCTTGATAAGCTGGAAAGAATTGCAGAGGTGCTGTGTGTACCATTGGAGGTATTGTGTTCTGTACCTTGCAGGGAGTGTCCTTTTATAGAAGGTAAACAGTCCCAATAAGCAATTATCCATTTGGATGATGGTCCCGGTTATGAAACTGACAATTTAGATTAAGGAGGACATTTTATATGATGAATTACGAGATTTTTAAGGAAGTCGTGGCTGAGAAGTTTATGGATTATATGCCGGAGCAGTATCAGGGAATGAGACTTCGTGTTGAGCCTGTCAATAAGGTAAACAAGGTTCTGGATGGTATCACATTAGTGGGAAGCGGAGCAGGAAGAAGCGTATCTCCCACACTGTATATCAATCACATGTATGAACACTATCTTGAGACAGAGAATCTTCAGGAGGTGTTACAGAGTGCTGCCAGAAGAATGGATATGGCATTCAAGGAAATGCCCGAGGTAGGGGATGTGAATCTTGAAGGTGCAAAGGATAACATTGTCTTTCAGGTTATTAACACACTGCAGAATGAAGATATGCTCAGGGATATGCCACACAGAGAGTTTCAGGATTTGTCCATTATTTACCGCTGGGTGGTAAAGGTGGATGAGAATGGAATCCAGAGTTCGGCGATTCGTAATAATCTTGCGGAACAGCTTGGCATGAATGAAGAGCAGTTGTTTAAGTGTGCTGTGGAAAACACAAGGCGTATTTTCCCACCGACCGTCAAATCCATGAACGATGTTATTCGTGAAATGTTTGTCAGTGACGGTATGCCTGCTGAGGTTGCGGACATGATGATCGGTGAGATGCCGGAAGATAAGATGATGTGGGTAATCAGTAACGATAGGGGGATTAATGGAGCTGGTTCCATGCTTTATGAAGATAATCTCCATAAGCTGGCTATGAAGCTTGAAACAGACCTCTATATTCTGCCTTCATCCGTGCATGAGTGCATCGCAGTATCTACAAACGTTGGAGACCCTTATGAGCTTGCGGAAATGGTGAGCGAAATCAACATGGGACAGGTTGCCTTGGAAGACAGATTATCCAATCAGGTATATCACTATGATAAGGATGCAAGAAGACTTACACTTGCAACGGATACTCCGAATAAGAGACTGGATGGCATGGTTGCAGAGGCGCAGCTTATTTATGACAACGGAAAGTCCAGATAGGAGGCAGACTATGGAGCAGGAGATGACCGTGCAGGAACTGATTGCTCTTATGAATGCCTGGGAAGGGGACTTTATTTTACAGATTGAGCTAAAGGAGGATGATGCGAATGGGAATCGAAAAGAAACCTCAGATGGAAGCAGAAGAAGCCTTTAAGCTTGATGTGGTTAGAGTAAAGCTTGTGAAGGAGGCTCCGTTATATTCGGAGCTTCCTTTACAGAATCCCTACGAAGCAGCAGCCACTATCGGAGATCTTCTCTGTGAAATGGACAGGGAGGTTGTCTGTGTAGTCAATCTGCAATCAGACCTGAAACCGATTAATGTTACCTTTGCTAGTATTGGTGCACTAAATGAAGCATTGGTGCATCCGAGGGAAATACTCAAGGCAAGCATTTTGTCAAATGCAGCGAGTATTATGCTCATTCATTCGCATCCAAGCGGTAATCTGTTTCCGAGTAAAGAAGATACGATGATAACCGACCGTATGAATTCCGTATGCGAGATGGTGGGTATCCGGCTGGTGGATCATCTGATAGTAGGAGGCGATAATAAGGAATTTTTCAGCTTTAAGGAAAAAGGACTTATGGATAATCCAAAGATATCCTATACAAGTGATTACAGGAATTTCAGTTTTACCAACAGTCTTGTGGCAGAACGGGAGAAAGGAAGGTAGCGATGGAGGATAGATTTACGGAAGCAGAATTAGCCATTGCAAAAAGCGTGGATTTGACCGCTGTTGCCTCTTATCTTGGTTATACGGTAAAGAAAGTGGGGCATTATCATACACTCAAGGAAATGGACTCTATCCGGATATATGATAAGAGCCACTGGTTTCGGTGGTCAAGGCAGTACGATAAGGGTGAGAATGGCGGGTCCCAGATAGATTTTCTAAGGGTGTTTTGTGGAATGGAAGTAAAAGAGGCTGTATGGTGGCTTCTGGATTTTGCGGGATACCGGAGAATTGAAGAGAAGGATAGAAAACCTCCTCTAAAGTATCAGGTGGAACCGGGCAAAAAGCCGGAACCCAAAAAGTTTGAGCTGCCAGTACCGGCACCGGATAACTGTTTCCTTTATTCGTATCTGAATCAGGAGCGGGGCATTAGTAAAAGTGTTATCGACTACTTTATTTCGCAGGGGCTTATTTATGAGAGCAGGCATTACCACAACATTGTTTTTAAGGGTAATAACAAAGACGGTGTTACGAAGTTTGCAAGTATGAGAGGTGTGTTCGACAGGGAAGGAAAGCCTTTTAAGTGTGATGTGGCAGGCAATGATAAGGAGTATGGCTTTAATGTTCCTAACGATGATAGTTCGGAACTGGTTGTCTTTGAAGGGGCGATAGACCTGATGAGTTATGTGGATATTTTCTCAGATTATGAGACCAACAAGCTGGCTCTTGGAATGCTTGCAGATGCACCTCTTACTACTTTCCTAAAGGAGCATCCTCAGATTACTTCCATTAAGTTTTGTCTGGATGGTGATGAGCCGGGGAGAAAGGCAGCCTTGCAGCTTACGGAGAAGTATTATGGTTTGGGATATGATGTGGAGGATTGCCCTCCTCCTGCCGGATATAAGGATTACAATGAATGGCTTGTAGCTGCGAAGACAGATTTAATAGGGAGTCAAAAAGTGGAGCACCTTTCAGAAAATGGCTCCAAAAAGTGGAGTACTTTTTAAGAAATGGCTCCAAAAAGTGGAGCACCTGCTTTTCAGGTTTTATAAAGTATCCATATTAGTATTGAAAAGGGAGTCAAAAAGTGGAGCTACTTTCAGAAAGTGGCTCCAAAAAGTGGAGTACCTTTTCAAAAATGGCTCCAAAAAGTGGAGCACCTATATTATATCAGGGGTTTTAGGGGATTTTTCCCCTAACCAGTTGCACGAAGTGACTTGTGGTCACAAAGTGCGTATCTGGCAGAGGACAGGGCTTTGCTCTGGACTCTAAAGGCTCCTGAAAAGTTTCTCAAAACACAGATAAGGAGGTGTGGTTACAGCAATGGGAACAGGAGATGTAAGCATAACAGAGATTCGGCAGCCGGAAGAGTTACTGGCATTCATAAAGGACAATGAGATTTCCATAATCATGACGGATAAAGAGGCAGAGATGCTTCTTGGCTATATGGAAGGGCATGACTATGTGGTGGGTTTTGCAGAGGGAAGGCTGTATCGTGGAGATTTGGACGATGTGCCCGGAGAGATAGTCTGGGATGATGATTTCTCCGTGGATGATTTGATTGATACAGTTTGTGAATGGAATTATGAGCTGATTCTTGATATGGATGCAGAGAGGCAGAATCCGAAGGATATGGTGGACTTTTCCAATAAGCAGAGCAAGTATGAAAGTCTGAAGCATGAGGAAGCCATACTGGATAAGTTATTCGACCAGACAAAGTATCGAGCCGGAATTGAGAAGCTGGCAGAGGAACTGGCAAATCATTTTATTCAGAATCTTAACCAGAAGGGATTAGACAATTCAGTCAAAGAACTGGTATCTGATATTAGGCAACCTAATGTAGTTGGAAGAGGAAGGTGATCATATGTCGGAGAGCGGATTAAGTTTAACAAAGAAGTTTCGCCTTAGTTCAAGGGAAGCAAAGCTCTTGGAAGAGAAAGCGAAGCAGGCGGGTATGACAGAGTCGCAGTATCTTCGGCTTATGATTTCCCAGAAACCGAATGACTATCCGGAGGTCCGGCAGCTTCTTCGTGATTTAATCAATGAGGTGAACCGGATTGGTGTCAATATCAACCAGATTACCCACAACCACAATGCAGAGCTTTATTCCAAGGATGATAAGGAACGGCTTATTGCATATATGCGTAAGCTGAATGTTGCTGTGGCAAAGGTGGTGGATATCGTTGGCAATCAGTAAGATTCTTTATATGAAGGACTGCGGCAACCATTTTCATGGCAAGCACTTAAAACAGTCTTTGGATTATGTAATGAATCCGGAGAAGACGCAGAATGGGAGACTGATTGGCGGGATGAACTGTCAGCCGGATACAGCCTTCAGACAAATGATGGATACCAAGAAAGCGTTTGGCAAGGTGGATAAGCGTCAGGGCTATCATCTTATCATTTCCTTTAAGGAAGGTGAGGTCAGTCTTGATACCGCCTATGAGATAACGCAGAGGTTTGTGAAGGAATATCTGGGCAGGCAGTATGAAGCAGTTTATTGTGTTCACGATAATACGGATCATATTCATGCCCACATTATATTCAATAGTGTCAGCTTTGTGGATGGCAGAAAGTACCGGTATGAGAAGGGTGACTGGGAGCGGGATATTCAGCCCATAACCAACCGCTTGTGTGAAGAGTACGGACTATCCACCATTGATATAGGTTCAAAGGATGAAGAGCGGGATCGTTACAGGGAACACAATGATTACCGGGATGGCAGATTTGTCTGGGGTAAGATGATTGCGAGGGATTTGGATGCCTGTATATTGCAGGCTGGCTCCTATGAGGAGTTTATGGAACTGCTTCGGGATAAGGGATATGAAATCAAGCAGGGAAAACATCTTGCTGTGAAGCCGCCGGGAATGGGCAGGTACAGAAGATGCAGAGCCTTGGGAGATGATTATACCGAGGAGAGAATACGACAGAGGATTGCGGAGGAAGATATATCTTTTTACCGGTCGAATAAGGAGTTTAAGCCGGAGATTGTGAAGTGTTATGTCAGAAGGTATAAGAGAGCTAGACTTACCGGATTGCAGAAACGCTACTATGCAAAACTGTACCGGATTGGGAAACTGAAGAAGCGTCCCTACTCACAGGTATGGAAGTATAGGGATGATATAAAGAAGATGGAAAAGCTTCAGCAGCAGTATCTTTTTCTCGTCCGGCATGATGTACACAGTGTAGAGGAGCTTGCATCGGCTATGATGAATCTGACGGATAAAAGAAAAGAAGCCTCTGCAGACAAAAGCCGGGTGTACCGGGCAAAGCAGAGGTGCAAAGGTCTGTTTGATATTGCAGAGCAGATGGATTCGTTAGAAGGTGCGGAAAAAAGTTTTCAGAATGGGGATAACTTCTTTTCGGAGGAACACGGGCAGTGGAAAGAGCTATCAAAGCAGCTTTTGGAGGAAGGATATTCCTATGAGGAGATTAAGAAGCTCCGGGAGTACTATAAGGAACAGATTGCTTATGTGACTGCAAGGGAACGGGCATCTGTAAAAGAACTCAATCTGGCGAAAACAATCTGGAGAGATATGGTAAGCGAGGATACAAGCCTTTCCGAAGATAAGGAAAGAATCCCTGAAAAAACCGAAGAGAGAACGAATATTAAGCAGCCTAACAGATAGGCTGTATTTTTTTGGAGGTATTTATGGAACGAAGTTTAGAAGATTCAATTAAGAATAAGACCTATATTGATAATCTGCGAAGTGCGGCAAAGTACAGCAAGGAGGTAATCGACCTTGTGGAAGCAGATATTGAATATGGTCTGACAATGGAACAGACGAAGCTCTACTTAAAGAGGGATATCAAATTTCCTCAGATGAAGCTTTTGTCCCAGTGCCTTAGAAAAGGGGCAGATGAAGCCTTTATTGAACTGCTTACTAAATATGATATGAGCGGTTATCAGATACAGGTTGCGATTGAATTTATGGAGAAGGGTATCTCCATTGAGAATATCGAAACCGTAATTGCCAAAGGAGAAAATCCGCTGGCGATGCGTAAATCGTTCCAGGCAATGCTTGATAAGGTAAAACAGATTCAGGCAAATGCTGATGTGTCACCGGATTATGTCAAAGGTCTTGTAAAGCAGATTGAGGAGGCGGTTGCGAAAATCCAGTTTCAAGAGGAGCGTTACGATGAACTGAATAAAAAACTCAAGGTATTTGAGAATTCCAAGAAGGATGAGGAGGTTCATAAAGGGCTTGTAAAGAAGCTGGAGGATACGGAAGCAGAGCTGAGTGGTCAGCAGGACCAGTTAAACAGAGCGAATGCTACGATAGCAAGACTTCGTGAGCAGATAGATGAAAAAGAGAAGGAGATGGAGAAGATGCAGAACCGAATTGATACCTTGGAAGATAAGCTGCTTGAGAAAGCAGCAGGTGCGACAGTAAAGCAGGAAGCCCCGGAGAAACCGGAGGAAAGTAAGGAGCCTTTAGGCAATCAGACTGTATTTGATGAAAAGCCGGTTGCAGAAAGACCTTATCAGATTCCTGTGTTTTACCAGTTGCCTGTGGTAGATGCAAATGGCAGGGTGATTCAGCATGTGCAGGTTGAAAGAACTGTCAGAAAGGCAAATACGGGTGCGTTTACCGGGCTGCTTGGTAAGCTTGGATTTATGAAAAAGTCCCGACAGGATATTGTGAAACTGTTAGCCAGTGGCGATCTGGTTCCGGCACAGCTTGTGCAGATTAGAAGTGCCATTGAAAAGGGACTGACAGAATCACAGCTTGTAGAACTTATCAATAACAATGTTTCGGCAGAGAAGATGAAAGAAATCATTGATATTGCGGTTCTTGAGAACAGTATGGACTATTAGGAGGAAGCGATGGGTTTAACGATTATTAATGAGACAGTAACAAGTCTATGTAAAACAAAGCATGGCTTTTCTGACAAGGAAAAGGAATTTGTTGTTCAGTTTGCATTCCGAAGCGGAGACAAGTCCTTATCCAATCAGCTGATTGATGAAATGGCTGCCTGTGAGAATGAGCAGGAATCCGAAAAGGTAATGGAGCAGTATATGAGCATGATTGCCATGAAGCCTGTATGGGTAAGTCAGATTGAGAATCTGCTGGTATCCATTGAGATGTACCGAATTGAAGAGGAAAAGGCAATCAACCGTCTTGCGGAAGTGCTTACCGCTTATGGAGTGGATGTAACGGAAGAACAGGTCAGAAGGGCTGATGCAGAGGAAATCAAGGAAAAGGTCAATGAGAGCAGAAGCAGGCAGGAGGAAGAGGACGAAGAGACCAAAGAGGAAGAACAGTCCGAACAGTATGTTCCGAAATGCACTCTCAGGGAACCGGTTTTATAAGGAGGGACGTATATGGCAGAAGAGATTCAGGAAGCGGTACAGATTATCCGTGTAGCCTATGACGGAATTGAGATTGCGATGAAGGTGGGCAGTGGAGGATTAGGTGCCATGCAGAAGGCAATCGATTTTTTGAAGGGAATGCTTGACTATGAGAAATCGCTTGGTAAGACATCCATGCGAAAGCTTCTGATGAAGGGCGGCGACCTTCAGGTACTGCAATTTGAAACCAAAGATATGAAGAAGGTTGAGAAGATGGCAAAGAAGTACGGTATTTTATATTCCGTATTGCCGGATGTGAATAAGAAGGATGGTCTCAGTGAAGTTATCTTTCATACGGAAGCAGTGCCACGAGTGAACATGATGATACAGAAGCTCAGCTTTGGTCGTATTGCAACATTTGATGACTACTTAAAAAACGGGGATGAAAAACAGCTTGGCAGGCTGATGGATTTCCTTAAGAGTCAGAAAATGGGAAACGAGAAAGTCCACACTGCGGAAGGGGCGAGAGCCAGTGCAGCCATGGACGGTCTGATTGAAAAGGTCGGGCTGTTTGCCATGGAGAAGCAGAGTATCAGTGTGGACGCAGTACAGGAGAATTTCAGTATTAACCAGTCGCAGGCAGAAACCGTGTTAAAGCAGTTGGAAACGATTGGTGTTCTGGGGGCAAAGGATGAAGCCGGGGAGCATAAGGTTATCATGGACAAGGATGCATTTATGAACCGGATTAAGGGCTATCAGAATCTCGCAGAGAGAATGATGGCAGTATCGGCATCCAAGAATGCAAACCTTTCAGATGTCACAATCAGCAAGACATTGATTGTGCAGGAGAATGATCATGCAGTTAAAACCAGAATCCCGGGAACGTGGGGAGAGAATGCAAGGTATGTCTGGATCAATAAGGAGAATATCATGGATATTCACAATGGAAAGACCATGCTGACCTTTATTGACAGCAGCAAGAATTATAAGCTATATGACGAGGAAAACAGGGTTGTGGAAACCAAGCGTGGCGAGGAGCTGTACAGTCATTATGACAAGGTGGAGGCTTCCGTGCGTGAGAAGTATGAAAAGACGCAGACAAAGGAAACAACCAGGACAAAGACCGTGCAACAGAAAACCACCACAACCGTTAAGAAGAGGTAGTGCCTATGCAGACAAGTAAGAAGAAACCTTCCATGGTCTTTTTGTTACTTGGTGCAGTCCTTGCCGGGTACTTAGGATATCTGATTGGGGGAGCTTGGGAGGAAGGCATTGAACTAATGGAATTTCTTGACAGGTTCAGTGCTGTATGTGAAGCTCCGTTTGCGAATTATTTTAATGAGAATACAGTGAAAATGATAGCCATAGTTGTAGTTGTCTACGCTATGGCTGTTGTTATGTATTACACCAGTCAGAGGAATTATATGCCCGGCAGGGAATTTGGTACAGCCAAGTTGGAATCACCGGCGAAGGTAAACAAGATTCTGATGGATAAGGATGAAAACTTTAACCGTATCTTAAGTCAGAATGTGAAGATGTCACTGGATTTCAGAAGGCTTAAGTTAAACGGTAACATTCTTATCTGTGGTGGTTCCGGTGCAGGAAAGACTTTTTATGAGGTAAAGCCGAATCTGATGCAGATGCCTCATAACTGTTCCTTTATCTGTACCGACCCAAAGGGAGAAATCCTAAGAAGCTGTGGTCAGATGTTAAAGAACAATGGCTACAATGTAAAGGTTATCAATCTTTTGGAGATGGATAAGTCAGACTGTTACAATCCGTTTTCCTATATCCGTGAAGAGACTGATGTGGTAAAGCTTATTACCAACCTTATCAGTAATACGACACCAAAGGGGGCAACCCCTTCCGACCCGTTCTGGGAGAAAGCGGAAGGCTTGTTTTTACAGGCAATCTTCTATTATGTGTGGCTGGAAGAAAAACCGAGCAGAAGAAACTTTGAAACGGTGTTAAAGCTGCTTGGAGAAGCAGAAGTGACGGAGCAGGGAAAGCCTTCAAGGTTGGATGTTCGTATGAAGTTTCTGGAAGAAAACTCACCGCTTGGAGCAAATCACCCGGCGGTAAAACAGTACAACAAGTGTATGCGTGGTGCAGGCGATACAGTCCGTTCCATTATTATCAGTGCCAACTCAAGACTTGCATTTCTTGAAAATAAGCAGGTACTTAGGCTTTTATCCAAGGATGAGCTAAACCTTGCTGATATCGGTATTGGTGTAAACGGGGATGGAGAGACAAAGACAGCGCTGTTCTGTGTCATACCGGATAGTGATAAGTCTTACAACTTTATCATTGGTATGTTATACACGCAGATATTTCAGGAACTGTATTATCAGGCGGACTTTAACTGTGGAGGAAGACTCCCGATTCATGTCACTTTTATGCTTGATGAGTTCGCCAATGTGGCATTGCCGGATGACTACTGTTCCCTGCTTTCCACCATGCGAAGCAGGGAAATCAGTTCGATTATCATTATACAGAACTTTGCACAGCTAAAGGCACTGTTTAAGGATACCTGGGAGACGATACCGGGCAACTGCGATACCTTCATCTATCTTGGAGGCAATGAGCAGAGTACCCATAAGTATGTGTCGGAGCTTTTGGGCAAAGGCACGATTGATAAGAAGTCAAGCGGAGAGACAAAGGGCAGACAGGGAAGCTCGTCGAGAAACTACGATGTTCTTGGTCGTGAGATATTTACACCGGATGAAGTGAGAAAACTGGATAACAAGAAATGTATTATTTTTATCCGTGGGTTTGATCCGATTCTGGATAACAAGTATATACCGTTTGCACATCCGATGTTTAACCAGACTGCGGATGGAAAGGGAGAACCCTATGTGCATCAGATAGATGTGAAGAACAATCTCATTGGTCCGCCTTTTGAAATTCTGTCAAAGCGGGCAGTGGAGCATTATGAAAAGCTTCAGAAGAAGGGCGAGAATATCTATATAGATTCTTTGACCTATGATGAATTTATGATGCTGGGAGATTTGGAACTGAGCAGGCGTTTCTCGGAGCTTGAGGAAGAAAGCGAGAAGGCTAAACTCAACAGCACGCAGGATAACGAACTGGAGTATTCCGAAGAGCCGGAGCCGGAGCGTGTGGATGAGATACCGGATGAAAAGAAAGATACGGACTGGGGGGACAGTATTACGAACCGTATGATGCACTGGAATTATTCCGAGGAGCAGAAAGCGGAGCTTCGTAAGGCGATGGATGCCAAAATTCCTAAGTCTGTGATACTATCCTTCTTTTATCCGAAGACATCGCCGGGCGAGATGGCTAAGATACGGGAGCAGTATCTTTCGGAGCATTAGAAAGAGGGAGGTGGTTATTAAAACAGCATGTCGGAGAAAGCCCGACCTTACTTTACTTACCGGGATTATCCCGTTTTCATAGAGACACTAATAACGCAGGAATAAGCCGTGTATCAGAAGGATATGCGGCTTTTTTCCTGCCTCAAACTTGAAAAGGAGATTTTTGATTATGAAGACAGAAAAGGTAGCAGTAACAACAAACAACAAAACAAATGGAGGTATCAACATGAAGGGATTTTTTGGAGGAATGAAAAAGAAGTTAGTACCGGCTTTATGCGGTATGGGAATGATGATGAGTCAGATGACCACAACCTGCTTTGCGGCAGGAACCGGTACTTCAGCGGTTACACAGCCGCTTGACAATCTGAAGACGCTGGTTATTGCAGTTATCGGTGCGGTCGGTGTCATTATCCTTGCGAAGAACGTAATGGAGTTTGCACAGGCATATCAGCAGCAGGATTCTTCTACCATGAACTCTGCTCTTAAGGGTATCGTTGCCGGTGTTATGATGGCAGGTATTTCTACAGTGTTGACATTCTTAGGCTTCTAAGATGCAGAAGGAGTACCCCAAAACGGTAGGAAGGAGATGTAACAAGTATGGATATATTTAAACTTGGAGACAAAATCCTTGCTTTGCTTGAAATGGTATTTGGTTTCTGGAATAACCAGATATCACTGGTGTTTTCAATGCTTGGACAGTCGCCCGTGAATTTCAAGGGCGGCGGTCCGTGGGCAATCATTGAGGGAATAGAGCCGATCTTCGTAGCGGTTGGCTCTTCCCTGGTGGTATTGTTCTTTGTCATAGGTTTTTGCTCGGAGAGTGTGGATGTGAAAGAGGAAATGCGATTTGAAGCAATTCTTCGTATGCTCATCCGGTTAGGACTTGCGGAATGGTTTGTGGCAAATAATGTCACGATTATGAAGGCATTCTTCACATCCATAGGTAATCTGGTAAATCTGATGACTGCCGGAACAACAGTCACACTGAGCATCGACAGCACCCAGGCGGATGTCATTAAGAATCTTGGATTTGGAGAAAGTCTGGTAATGCTCATTCTGGCTGCTCTATTGTCCATCATTGTCATTATTTGTGGCTTTTTTGTTATCTACACGGTATATTTCAGGTTCTTAAAGATTCTGATCATAGTGCCTCTTGGTGCGATTGCATTCTCAACAATGGGTGGAAACAGAACGGTAAGTCATACAGCAGTTACTTACTGTAAATACTTTTTATCCGTTGTGTTGGAAGCAGTCACCATGGCACTTGCGATTATCGTGTGCAATGCCTTTATCAGTGCAGGGCTTCCGTCCTTTACGGGCAGCTATGCGGACTGGGCAAAGACCCTTATTTACCTGTGTGAAATGACATTTACGATTGCCATGACAGTGGGCAGTGTCAAGGGTGCACAGTCACTGACAAGCAAAGCATTAGGATTATAAGGAGGGTGCCAGATGGAAAAGACATTAAACTTACAGAGCCAGTACGGAGGAGAGATAAAGGTTTCTCTGGAAATCAATACTTATCTGAATAATGGGTGTATGTATATAGGTCTTGTAGAGCAGGGGGAGTATCCGGAGCCTTACGGGGATTTGACTGTAAATCTCATGGGTAAAGTCCCTGATTACTGCGGATATGTGGACCTTAACAATATGCCGGAGCTTGAGAAGTTTATCGCTGACAATGAGCTGGGCGAGTTTACGGGACTTATGAAACGAAGCGGGTTTTGTGAATATCCTCTTTATCTGTTCAATGTGGACAGACTGAGGGAACTGTGCCCGGACGGGATGCAGGTGTATGAAGCGGGTATTGGAAAAGGCAGGGAAACAAAAGTGACAGAGAAAGCGAGGTGAGAACATTGGTAATTGAAATCAATAAGGATATTGACCGCTATCAGGAAACCGTGGCACTTGGACTTACTGCAAGACAGCTGCTGTTTTCTGTGGCAAGTGTGGTAGTAGGCGGAGGGCTGGTTCTTCTGCTTTATAAATATATCGGTCTTACGGGGGCAGCCTATGTTGCAATTCCCTGTGTAGCACCGATTGCCCTTGGTGGGTTCTATTCCTATAACGGGATGAACTTTTATGAGTATATGGGTAAAAAGCTTCAGTTTATGTTCCATAATAAGGCTTTGACTTATGTGTCAACGGAGAGTGAGCAGACAATCAAGGCTTACGAGTCAGAACAAAGTAACACAGGTAAGAAGAAAAAAGCCGGGAAGGGAGCAAAACCGGAAGCAACCGACAATACCAAGAATAAGGAGGATTTCGAGGCTATGAAGAGAAAAACAAAAGGTATTCTGATTGGAATGATTGCGGCTGTGGTTGCAGCTGTGGCAGGACTTGTTATTTACAAGGCAACAAGATAAGTAACCAGAATTGATTGACTTCCTTTGGGGAGCAATCCGGGCACCAGCCGGGGTTGTTCCCGGTGTGGTGCGTGAATCCATAAGGAAAGCGTAAAGCAGAAAGGAAGGTAGAAAAGATATGGGTTTATTTGCAGACGGATTTAAGGAGCTTAAGAAAGCCAGCGAGCCTTTGTATAAAACTCCAAAATCCATACAGGAAACCATTGAGATAATGGCAGTTGCGGAAAATGGTATTTTCGAGGTCGCAAGAAACAGGTACAGCAAGTGTTACCGTTTTCAGGACATCAATTACACAACTGCAACCGAGGATGAGCAGATTGGTATTTTTGAGAGATACTGCAAGTTCTTAAATTCTCTTGACTGTAATTTTAAGATTACCGTGAATAACAAGAATAAGAACATGATTGACCTCAGAGAGAAGGTTCTGCTTGCCTATTGTGATGACGGATATGACCATTTCCGTAAGATTTACAATGATATTATTGAGGAAAAGATTCGTGAGGGAAGACAGGGTATTGAACAGGAGAGATACTTAACCATCACGATTGAGAGAAAGAACTTTGAAGAGGCAAAGGCACAGTTTGCCACTTTGGAGGCGACCATTCATAAGGCATTTATTGAGCTTGGTGCAGAGATTGTACCGCTTTCGGGGGATGAAAGAATCAAGGTGCTTTATGACTATTACCATCTTGGAGATGAAAACAGTTTCAACTTTAGTCTGAAGGAAGCAAAGAAGGTAGGAGCAGATTTCAAGAATGATTTGTGCAACGGAATGATTAAGTTCTTCCCGGATCACTTTGAGGATGAGAGCAAGTTCTGTAAGGCTTTATTCATCAAGAAGTATCCGAGCAGTTTATCTGACCGCTTCATCAATGAAATTACTTCGCTGCCGGTTCACTCCATTACAAGCATTGATGTGGTTCCCGTACCGAAGGATCTGACAACAAAGACCTTACAGAAAAAGTATCTGGGTATTGAATCGGATATCATCAAGCAGCAGAGAGTCCGTAATAAGAACAATGACTTTTCCACAGAAATCTCTTATGCAAAGAGAACCGAGAAAAGGGAGATTGAGGCGATTATGGATGATGTCAGGGAAAACGACCAGTGCTTATTCTATGTGGGCGTGACAATTATTGTTATGGCGGAGAGCAAGAAGGAGCTTGACAGTATCTGTGAGACAATCGAAACCATTGGAAAGCGTAACAGCTGTACCATTGATACGCATTTCCTGAAACAGAGAGAGGCATTAAATACAGCATTGCCGATTGGAGTAAGACAGGTTGAAACAATGAGAACCATGCTTACACAGTCTCTTGCAGTATTGATGCCTTTTAATGTTCAGGAGCTTAACGACAGCGGTGGTAATTACTATGGTATCAACCAGATAAGTAAGAACATCAATGTGGGAAACCGTAAGAGACTCATCAATGGTAACGGATTTGTATTCGGTGTTCCCGGTTCCGGTAAATCCTTTTTCTGTAAGATGGAAATGGGAAGCGTATTCTTATCCGGGGATGATGAGATTATCGTCATTGACCCGATGAACGGTGCGACACGTTGGCAACTGAAAAGGTTGTCCACTTATGCGTCGCGTT
>CAMEDC010000021.1 GCA_945913255.1 uncultured Lachnospiraceae bacterium | reverse complement strand
TTGGGCATTTATCTACAACATTATCGGTATTCCATTAGCGGCGGGTGCGTTTATCAGTGTTTTGGGTTGGCAGCTTAATCCAATGTTCGCTGCGGCAGCCATGAGCTTGTCCAGCTTTAGTGTAGTCACGAATGCACTGCGTTTGAATTTCTTTCGGATGTACGATTCCAAACGGGATCATAAAATCAAAAATAAAATTAAAATCACAACAAAGAAGGAGACAAAAACTATGACAAAGACACTGAAAATCGAAGGTATGATGTGTGGGCATTGTGAGATGCACACAAAAAAAGCTCTCGAAGCACTTGATGGTGTGACGGAGGCTTTGGTCAGTCACAAGACCGGAACCGCTGTTGTAACGCTTGAAAAAAATGTTTCAGATGATGTTCTTATGCAGGCTGTTGCCGATCAGGGATATCAGGTAACAGATATTCAATAATAAATTGTACAGCTACTGTACATTTCAAAATCATTTTGAACCGGACAGTTATCATGAATTATATTTCTGATGACCGTGCAATCCCACCCGTTCTTATGTTTCATGGAACGAATGATGAACTGGTACCGTTTGGACAAAGCTGCATGCTTTATGACAAGTTGAAGTCGTGCGGCAAAACGGCAAAGTTATATGCTGTTGATAATGCGTATCATGGTGACCGCGAGTTCTGGTCTGAACAGGTTTTAGGAATAGTCACTAATTTTATATCAAATCTTATATCAGATGCAGATTGATTTACTGCCTAAAAAATGATATATTTTAGGTAGTAAATTTGCTTTGGGAGAAGTTTATGCGTAAATATGATTATTCATTCTTAAAAAAAGATATTCCAGGAAATATAGTAGGGTTAACAGGCATTATTGCGGATTTAAAGAGGAAGGAAGAATTTAGAAAGTTACAGTATAGCGATACATTTGAAAGTCTGCGAAAGAAAGCGATTATTGAATCTGTAAAAGGCAGTAATGCGATTGAAGGGATTGTAACTACTGATTCAAGAATCAGAGAGATTGTTGCGGGTGCTACTCCTATAACACATGATGAGTTAGAAATATCAGGTTATAAAGATGCGCTTAATCTGATTCATACAGAATATAGCAACCTGGAAATAGAAGAAGATACAATCTGTATGTTTCATAAAATGATTGAAGAACATACAAATACTGATGCGGCCGGAATATATAAAAAGAACAATAATTTCATAATGGAGTATAATCCCGACGGAACTCGAAGAGTAAGATTTAAACCTATAAGCGCCAGAGAAACGAAGGCTGCGATGGAGCAGTTGATTTTATCTTTTTATGAAGCCAGGCAGGATTCGGAGATTGTGCCACTTTTGCTGATACCATGTTTTATTGTTGATTTCTTGTGCATACATCCCTTTCATGATGGAAATGGACGTGTTTCAAGACTACTCACAGTATTATTGTTATACAGTTTTGGATATGATATTGTACGATACATTTCCTTTGAGGGGCAGGTTAATAAATATAAAGAAAGCTATTATGCTGCAATAGAGCAGTCTTCAGTTTCATGGCATGAAGAGTCAAATGATTATGTTCCGTTTATCGTAAATTTTCTTCAGATATTGTATAGATGCTTTAAGGATTTAGATGAATCATTTATGGAAATATCATTAAAGAAAGCGAAAAAATCCGAACGGGTAGAAAGTATTTTGATGAGTGCGATTGTTCCGGTATCAAAGCAGGATATCGCTGAAAAAGTGCCAGATATCAGTATTAAAACAATTGAACTTGTTTTGAGCAAGATGGTTAAGGAAAATAAAATAACAAAAATCGGATCTTATAAGGATGCACGCTACATGAGAAAAAATGATAAGTAAGATCATAGTTTTAAGCCGATGGAGATGAAAGGGCGATATTTGAATATTAGTTTACTCACAGAGGGGCATAGTACATGTTTTTGAAAAAGAATGAATCATTACAATCAAAAAGATTAAGCTACAGACTGATAAATCAAAGTGATTTTCAACCACTGAGGGTTATTTTAGCGGACTCTTCAGTGACTGAGCCGGCAGGATATTTACCGTTCAAAACAGAAGAAGAATTTTCATCCTTTTTTGCCGGTTTGCAAAGAAATAATTGTGGCATTGCCGTTATTTTGGAGAATACCACAATCGGATATTTCAGAGTCTTTGAGGAAAATATGGATGATGATGAACGATTTGCAGGAAAAAAATGTGCGGGGGTCGGTTTCGTTTTAGGGAAAGCCTATCATGGAAAGGGATATGGAACGGAAATGCTGACCTTTCTGACACCATACATAAAAACAGAATTTGATTGTTGTTTTGCAGATGCCTTTATGGATAACGCTGCGTCTAATCGGGTGATTATCAAAAGCGGATATCGTTATTTAGAGGATTATACAATGTTTTTTAAGCATTTAAACAAGGAAATTACCAGCCATAGTTACGTAATATAAAATTCTCGGCATCTCAATTTGCAAGTGACAAAGCTATTGAGACAAATACGAGGCTGAGAATATTTAAAAAATTCTATTGGAAAATAGGAATACTTGTAGTATTATATGTATAGTATATAATTGTAATGCATTATAGTTTTGGTCTGGGCGTAAGCTCTTTGGACCACCGCAGGCGGGAAGAATTTCCCGCCATTTTTACTATTATGAGAGTTTTGGAGGAGTTAATGAAAGAACTCAGTGTATTTATAGATGAGTCCGGAGACTTTGGAGAAATTACCGAACAACCAGCGTATTATTTGGCAACGCTTTTATTTCATGACCAGAAAATGTTTCCTGATAATTCTGTAGTATGTTTTTCGTATGACGGGGATTGCAATCTCTATTTTGGAAGTTATTCCGATACATTAAAATGTAAAAACATCGCACATAACAGGTATGTGGCAGTTACAGTGGGAACATTGCAGATTCATGGTATAGCAGGTATTGTCGAGTACGGTACGGAAGCGTACAAAATCGGACGCGCAAACTATGACAGCAGATTTCCGCAATATGATGAAATGTTTGCGAGGGTCGGAAATGAATTGTATATCATAAAACCTCTTGTTATTTGGAACTATAATCCTTCCCTAGGGGGAGAAATGTATCGTGAAACGCTTGTGTTCGATGAGGAGTATGTCAGTCAAATCGAAGTGTATTCGCCGCATAAATACGAGAAACGTTGAGATAATGAATGCCATTTGAACGCTTTGTTTCAAATGGCATTGTTTTTTGATTGTATTTCTATCTCAATGGCACTTGCCGGACGGTTTTCTGTGACTATACTTAAAAGGAAACAGTAAGCTGCATTTTGAATCGCTCTTCTCCATATACCGCATGAGGAATATCCTTCGGCATAATAAGAGTTTCTCCTTCCTTCAAAATAAATACTTCTCCCCCCACGGTAAACCTGCCTGTACCTTCCAGCACTGTAACCATGGCATCACCACCGGCTGCATGGGTCGAAATCTCTTCGCCTTTGTCAAAAGAAAAAATTGTCATACTAAGCTGCGCATTCTGCACCAGCGTTTTGCTGACCACCTGTCCTTGCTGATAATCAACTAAATCTTTCAATTTCAAGCTAACCTGTTTTTCAATGTTCTTATACATCTTAATGCCTCCAGTGTATTTTACTAATAATTATTATCCAATATCTAACAAATAAATTCAATAAGCAGTGTCAGTAGAATGCAAATCACCTTCTGCTCATGCCATGACAATACCAAAGTCATCGGAAACTCATTAACACTGCATTCGAATACTCCCATCGATTGCTATGGTCACCACATTCCAAGGAATAAACTTTGCGCTATCCTGCAATGCTGTTTTAACGGCATATTCTATGCCTCCACAGCAAGGTACCTCCATCCGTACCACAGTGACACTGCGGATATCGTTATTGCGGATAATCTCGGTCAATTTTATGGCATAATCCACGGCATCCAGCTTAGGACATCCTATCAATGTGATATGTCCCTTGATAAAGTCCTGATGAAAATGGGCATAAGCATAAGCTGTACAGTCGGCAGCTACCAAAAGCTTTGCGCCATCAAACCAAGGAGCTTTTGCAGGTACCAGTTTTATCTGAACCGGCCACTGCCGAAGCTCGGACTCCTGCGGTGCGGTTGTTACAGGAACCGTCTCATGACGTTTGATGGCTTTTGCTGCGGAACCCGGACAACCGCAAGGCAAAGGCTGTTCCTTTTTTGCTTTTGCAGCAAGAACTGCTTCTTCATCATAGGCGGCAGCTTCTCGTTCGACAAACGAGATTGCGCCTGTAGGACAAGCCGGCAGACAGTCTCCCAGACCGTCACAGTAGTCATCTCTAAGCAACTTTGCTTTACCCTCCACCATACCAATGGCTCCCTCATGGCAGGCAGAAGCACAGGCGCTGCATCCGTTACATTTTTCTTCATCTATTTGGATAATTTTGCGAATCATTGTCTTTCCTCCTGATATTTGCTGCACTTGACGTTACGTGCTTATTTTATTATACTGACTGTAGAATGTCTGTTGGAATTCCAACACAGGAGAATTTTATGAATCAATTTTTTGAAGTTTTATCGCGATGTCCATTGTTTGATGGCATAGAACAGTCAGATTTGAATTCCATGATAGCATGTCTGAATGGTAAAACCATTGATGTTCCGAAAGGCAGTCCGGTATTTCTTGAAGGTGCACCTGCCCGGTTTGCAGGCGTTGTTCTGGCTGGCTCTGTGCAGGTGGTCAGGGAGGATTATTACGGCAACCGAAGTATCATGGACATTCTGCAGCCCGGAGAATTATTTGCAGAGGTATTTTCCTTTGCGGGACTTGAAACTATGCCTGTGAGCGTTATCGCAATGAAGGACAGTAAGGTGCTCCTTCTTGATTGCAGGCGTGTTCTGACCACGTGTTCCAACTCCTGCCATTTTCATAGTCTGCTGATGAAGAATTTACTGCAGGGGATGGCGCAGAAAAATTTGGCACTCTCCCGGAAAATCCGATATATGTCTCAGAAAACAACAAAAGATAAGGTAATGGCGTATCTTCTGGATCAGGCAAAACAACAGGGAAGTGCGGAATTTACAATTCCCTTTGACAGACAGGCACTGGCAGATTACTTAGGTGTGGAACGCAGCGCCATGTCAGCTGAAATTGGTAAGCTGAAAAGCTCCGGTCAGATTGATACAAAAGGGGCATGGTTTTGTTTAAATCACGCAGGAAGTTCTACTGAATTACAATGAAATATAGTATGGCAACATGAAAATACATGAATGGAAAAGGGAAAATATATTATGCAACGCAGAGATAAATCTCAAGATATGGAGGGATAGAGTATGCCAAGTCCGGAAAAATTCAAGGAATCCTTAGTCGAATTCAACGTAAGTGAGGATGTTATATCACAAATCAATTCAGGATATGAGGATATCGTATCTAAAACACCAAAAAGGACAAAAGCAGCTTATTTTAAGCGTGCAGTAGAGATTATGAATGAGCAGGTGGATTCACAGAAGCTGCAGGATATATTTGAGTGGAATGCCTGCTGTAAGGGTGGAGCAAGGGAGAAAGCATCAAAAGCGTTTGCAAAAGAGAATGCCCATCTTTCCCTGTATGAAAAGCTGGAGAAGATAAAAGAGGTTCCCTATATGGGAGAAGTTTTGCGGAATCAGGACGGGACAATTACAGTAATGGCTGTGAGTTACTCAGATGGAGAAAAGTACTTATGCGCCTGCTCAAATTTTAATGGGCTGAAAATGGATTATCATGTATCAAAGAATTACTGCTTTTGCTGCGCAGGACATTTCAAACATCATTATGAGATCATGTTGGGTGTAAAATTGAAGACTCTTGAAATCGTGTCCTCGCCATTAGATAGTGATGGCAAAAATCCCTGTGTTATAAAGTATGCAATATTGTATTGACATGAGGAGAGGGATTTGTAAGAAATGACGATAGAAGAATTGTTGGCAGAGTTGATGCTGACATGTGAATTTGGGGCGATTATTGCTCCGATTGAGTCTGTATCCGGTGGCTTTTTGCATCGGATGTACAAAGTAACAACAGATTGTGGAACATATGCTGTGAAGCACCTGAATCAGGAGATCATGAGAAGACCGGGTGTGCATGACAATTATGCACGGGCAGAAAAAATCGAATGTATGCTGGAAAAGGAAGGCATTCCGATTGTACCTTCCATAGCAGTTCATGGCAGTAAAATGCAGAATATAGAAGGACATTATTTCTACATTTTTAGCTGGCAGAAGGGACACATTACCGATTGGAACAATATTTCGAATGAGCAGTGTCGTATGGCGGGAAGCATTCTCGGAAGGATACATGCGATTAAGCCTGAGAATGTTCCTCATCAGGAGCCTGAGTTGAGTGAAATCCACTGGCATGAATATGTTCTTAAGGCGAAAGAGGAGAAGAGCGAGATTGCCTCGCTTTTGGCGGATAATGAGGAACTTCTGGTTTATGCCGAGAAGGAGATGAACAAAGCCAGAACCGCTTTGCCGGGTGTACTTTGTGTGTCCGATGAGGATATGGATCCCAAGAATATCATGTGGGATAACGGTACTCCGTGGGTGATAGATTTGGAATGTCTGGACTATGGAAATCCCATATCTCATGTACTTCAACTGTCACTTCAATGGTCGGGGATTACCACATGTGACATGAATATTGATAAAATGCTTGCCTTTTTTGACGGCTATCTGGAGGCATACGATAATTGTTTCAGGGGTTACAGCGATGTCCTCGGATTGGCATATACCTGGGTAGAATGGCTGGAATATAATATTCGGAGAGCACTTGGAGAATGTGTCGACGAAGCGGAAAGAACCTTGGGGATTTCAGAGGTCAGGAACACAATCGACAGGATAAAGTACATCCGGAGTGTGGAGAGGAATATCAAAGATGCATTGGATTCCCGCCTGCCTCGGATAGACACAGAACGGTTTGACAACCATGATGACAGGATTGTAAAGGCGTTGACAGGGCATGAAGCTATAAAACAGACACATTCGCCTGAAAAATGCGTCTATCAGACATAGAAAATTATTTGTACAATATTAGCGAAGACTATTAATCTGACAAAATCAGCTATAGGATTCGTCTGTTGCGCTGAGACAGCGATAAAAGATAAAGCAATACAAGATAAACAAATAGAGGATAAACAGATAGAGAACAAACAAATAGAGAACAAACAAATAGAGAATAAACAAAATAGAGGGACCATTATGAAAAAGGAACTGACAGAGAAACATAGATTGAATGTTGCAGATATTATTACGCTGATACGTATGACAGGAACGATGGTTCTTGTGTTTTTGCGCCCACTTACGACCGCTTTCCTGGGGGTATATGCCCTCACGGGACTGACTGATGTTTTAGACGGATGGATCGCCCGGAAAACAAAAACAGCCAGCGACTTTGGCGCGAGGCTGGACAGTATGGCTGACTTGTTATTTTATGCAGTGATGCTGTTTCGAATTTTTCCTATTCTTTGGAATACGCTTCCGGGAGTTATCTGGTATGCGGTAGCAGTTATCCTGATTTTGCGTATATCGGCGTATCTGACGGCGATGGTAAAATACCGACAATTCGCTTCCTTGCATACATACTTGAACAAGTTGACAGGTGGGATGTTATTTTTTGTACCCTTTGTGCTTTTTACTGAGTATGCGGTTACATATTGCTGGATTATCTGTGCAATTGCGGTGATTGCAGCAATCGAGGAACTGATAATTCACCTTCAGAGACGAACCTACCGTTCCAATACGAAATCAATCTTTCAAAGGGAATGCTAAAATGATGTGAATGGAGTGTCAGACAATGAATGAGATGAGATTAATAAAAGACTATATGAATCAGGATATTCTTCGGCATGAATTAAATGAATTGACGAAGGAAACATTTGGTTTTAGTTTTGAAAGCTGGTATACGAATGGATATTTTGAGGGAGACTATATCCCGTTTTCCTTTGAAGAGAACGGGGAAATTATATCCAATATATCAGCAAATCGAATGCACTTTGTTCAGAATGGCGAGAAAAGATACTATATCCAGCTTGGTACAGTGATGACTGCGAAAGCTTATAGAAAACAAAGTCTTGCAAAAAAACTGATGGAATATGTACTGGAAACATATGAAGGAGCATGTGACGGTATCTATCTTTTTGGAAATTTGGGTGCTTTGGATTTTTACAGAAAAATGGGCTTTGAAGAGAGTGTGCAGTATCAATATTCCCTAAGGGATGATGTGAGAGCAGATATACAGAAGAAAAATGCCATGACAGAAGATGGAAGAGGATTTGTCAAACTGGATCCTGCGGATCCGAAGGCAAAAGAACGATATTGTAATGCAGTAAGAAACAGCGTGGCAAACGGAGCATTTGAACAGGAGAATAAATATAGTCTCCAGATGTTTTATACGTCGAATTTGAAAAATGTATATTATGCGGAAGAGCTGAATTGTTTTGTTGTTATGGGGCAGGATGGTGATACCCTTGAACTTCAGAGTGTGATTAGCCCGGAAACAGTTTCGTTGGAGAAAGTAATCAGCGAAATACATTTCGACTATAAGAAATTACTGTTAGGATTTACACCCAGAAAAGAGGATGCTGATTTATTTGATGCTGCTGTGTTTGACGGAGGGGACGATTATCGTCTGTTTTTCAGAGGAAGCAGATTAAAAAGTATTGAGCAGGAGAGACTGTATTTTCCGACAATGTCCCATGCATAGGGAAAGGTAATCTGACTGCAAAAGGCAGGATTGATACCGATATTTATTTTTATGAATAGGGGATGGAGCATATGAGCTTGTTTCAGGATATTCAGAACTATAAGCCTGTGAATGAACAGGAAGAATGTGATAAAAAACTGATGCTGCGGTATATAATGCAGAATTCGGACTATCTGGACCGGCAAAACCAGATTGCACATTTTACCGCCTCTGCGTGGACTGTGAATAAAGAACGTACGAAAACCCTAATGGTTTACCATAACATCTATCATTCCTGGTCCTGGATAGGCGGGCATGCGGATGGCATCGAGGATTTGTGTTCCGTGGCAATGCGGGAACTGCAGGAGGAAACGGGGGTTGAAAATGCAGTTCCGGTGAGCAGGGACATTTTCAGTCTGGAAGCCTTAACGGTTGACGGACACATAAAAAGGGGAATCTACGTGCCAAGCCATCTACACTTAAATGTTACTTATCTGGCAGAGGCTGATGAAAAGGAAGAATTGGTTGTAAACAGGGCAGAAAATCAGGCTGTGAAATGGTGGCCGTTTGAGGAGGCGCTGCGCGTGTCAACGGAGCCGTGGATGGTAGAACATGTATATAAAAAATTGCTTCAGAAGTCTGGGATGCAATAGAAGAGAGGATACAATCAGCGTTGCTGTTGGTAAATTTTAGGAATAGAATCTGGAGGACATGTACTTGAAAAAAATAGCAATGGGAAATACAGCGGAAGTATATGAGTACGATGAATACAAGGTATGTAAGCTTTTCTTTGAGGGATATTCTGTGCAAAGCATACAACGAGAGTTTCATAATGCCAGATTAATTAATAAGCTTTCGATTATGGCTCCCAAGGTATATGATTTGGTTGAGATTAATGGCAGACATGGCTTGATATATGAGGAATTGAAGGGTCATGACCTCCTGGAAGAAATCATTCAAAATGCCATGAATGCAGAAAAGCTTATGCAGCTAATAAAAATATTGTCAGATATTCATAAAGAAATAATCAAGCATCGAATTACAGGGTGCATGGACTATAAAGATTTCTTGAAAGAGTTATATCGAGGAAGAGAATCACAATATGCTGATGAGCTGGAATTGATTGGACGGCTTCCGGATTCGGACTATTTGTGCCATGGCGATTTCCATCCCGGCAACGTGTGGCGAAATGAAGATGGAACACTGAGTATTATTGATTTTATGAATGTATGCCATGGCCCCAGAGAATATGATATCGCCAGGACATACTATTTATTGACTGAAACAGAGTTGCCGGAAGGCTGTGCAGAAGAAGAGAAGGCTTTGCTGCAGAACAGCAGAAATGAAATGGGAAGATTGTATTTGCATTTTATGGAATGCAAAATATGTGAGTTGGACAAGTACCTGACAGTAATTCGTAATGCCAGAAGGTTTGAAAAATGAATGGAAAAGTAAGAAAAGCTTTTCTTCGGGTTTGTGAAGTCAGGGTATCAGCCAAACACATGGAAGGGTGGTTATCATGGAGGAATTAGTAATTAACTCTACGCAGTTTGAAAGGAATGACTGGATACCGGATTGCTGTGCCAGTTATGGTGAGGATAAATCGCCGGAATTGCACGTTGAAGGCATACCCACCGGAACAGTAACACTGGCTATTGTTATGGATGATTTGGATCATCCGATACAGCCCGGATTTAACCATTGGGTTGCATGGAATATACCTCCTGTTCATGTTATTCCGGGAGGGTTGCCTAAAGGGGCTGTTGTAGAGGAACCGATTCATATGGAGCAGGGTATTGCGTACGGTAAGCATTGTTATCGTGGCCCTAAGCCTCCATTCAACTGGAATCATCGCTATAAAATTACCATCTATGCATTGAGTAAGAATTTACAATTAAACTCTGAAACAAGAAGAGACGAATTGTACGAGGCAATTGGAGATTCTATATTGGCAAAAGGTGAGTTAATCGGGAAGTATCAGAGAAAGCATAGGAGGCATAAGTGATATGGAGTTATTATTTGAAATAGATAAAAAGGATTATGATCCTGATGGTGAAGTTTTCAGACGACCGTCAGCCAGAGCAGTCATTATTCAAGATGGAAAGATTGCTGTTATTTATAGCAGAAAGAATAAGTTTTATAAGATTCCGGGTGGCGGTGTGGAAGCCGGTGAAGATAATATAAGTGCTATGATCAGGGAAGTGAAGGAAGAAGTCGGATTGACAGTGAAGCCTGAAACCGTAAAAGAATTTGGCTATGTACATAGAATACAGAGAGGAAAGCATGAACCTGTTTTTATTCAGGACAATTTTTACTATTTATGCAGCGTTGAAGATGGACAGGAATTGCCTCAATACTCGGATGCCGAAAAGCGAGAAGAGTTTGTTCCTGTGTTTGTAGATTTGACCGAAGCGATAAGGGTAAATGAAGAATATGTGAAAGAGAATTCTTTGGATTCAATGATTGAAAGGGAACTGAGGGTATTAAAAATAATACAGGAGAAGCAACTTTGCTGAAAATGGATTTCATCCGGAACAATCAAGCGGAATTCGGCATAGGTGTGTGAAGGAAAAAATGAAAAATCTGATTCGATTAACTGATTTAAATGTGAGCGATATTTACGATATTTTTAAATTGACAGATGAAATCAAAAAAGGAAAATATCAGGATTTCCTGAAAGGGAAAAGTGTTATTTTATTTTTCCCCAATACAAGTATCAGGACAAGGGTGACATTTGAGAAAGGCATTTATCTGCTGGGCGGACAGCCTGTTCTGTTTCCCACAGATGCACTGGATAAAAAGGAAGATTTGCGGGATGTATGCGGGTATCTGAATAACTGGGCAGATATGGTTATCGTGCGGCATAAAGAGATTGACTTGATGCAGAAAATGACGGATTGCTTAAAGGTGCCTGTTGTCAATGCCATGACAGACAGCAACCATCCCTGTGAGATGCTGGCAGATCTGTATGCGTTGTCAAAGATAAGAAAAGATTTCACAAAGGACAGGTTTTTGTTTGTTGGAGAAAGAGGGAATATCGGGCTGGCGTGGAAAGAAGCTTCTGATGTAATGGGATTTAGTTTGGAACAATGCTGCGGTCAGGGTTATGAAATGGAAGGTGTGGTATCTTATCACAATATTTATGATGCAATCAGCGAAAAGGATATTATTTGCACGGATTCTCTTCCGGCAAGTGCTCTTGCAGATTTCAGGGAGTGTCAGGTTACAATTGCTGCAATGGAGAGGGCGAATGAGGGGGCAATTCTGAATCCCTGTCCGCCTTTTTACCGTGGGGAGGAAGTCACGGAGGAAGCAATCGAATCAAAATACTTTGTCGGGTATGAATTCAAGAAATATCTCCTTGATGTCCAGCAGGCGATTATGATTTTTTGTTTTACAAGTTAAGCAGCAGGCATGAGGGTACATAAAATGATGAAAATCATGTTTCCATCTGCACCGGTGAAAAGGTGGCGGGTTTTAAAAATTATGATGACGCCCATATTACGGAAGTAATGCTGATAAGGGATGCCGAAGATGAGAAAAGGTTTAAAGCAATTTATGGATTGGATGAAATAAGGAAAGAATATTGAAATAAGTAAGAAATACTAGAGGAACGAAGCTTATGATACGAATGGAGATTGCACTTTTTTTGGTTTTGGCGTTTGTGGCCTATTTTTATTTTTCGTCAGAGAAAAAACATACCTTACTGCACCAGACTTTTTCCGTATTGCTTGTGACTGTCATGATAAATATGGTGTTCGATGCGATTACTGTATACACGGTGAATCAGCTGGACACCGTTCCGAAACTGCTGAATGATATTGTGCACCGATTCTTTCTGGGAAGCCTGGTGTTGGTGGTTTATCTGTTTTATCAGTATATTGCAGTTCTGGTGGAGGAGGAGACCGGAAAGCCTCGATATTTGGATCTGGCGGCTAAGTTTTTCCTGATTATTGCCGAAGTGGGTAACTTCACATTGCCTATTGTCTATACGGTTACACCGGATGGAAATTATTCAGATGGTCCTTACGTTATGATTTGTTATGGTGCCGTTATTTTTTACCTTTTGCTGTGTGCCGGTCTGCTGATTGCAAATTGGACCGGAATAGAAAACAAAAAGAAATCGGCCATTGGTGCAGCATTGCTCATTGAGTTTTCTGTCTGTGCTTTGCAGGCAATGAATCATGCCTGGCTGATCAGTGGAATGGGTCTCACGCTGATGACACTGGCTTTTTATCTCACTCTGGAAAATCCGGATATTCTCCGGGCGGAGCTGTATGAGCAGAAGATGTCCATGCTTTACCTGAAAAGCCAGGTTAATCCGCATTTTCTCTATAACACTTTGGATTCCATACGGATTCAGGCACAGCTGAACGGGGATAAAAAAGTGGCGGATTTGCTGATGCGACTGGTGGATTTTTTCAGACTCAGCGTCAAGGTGGATTGTCCCATGGTAAGTCTGGATGATGAGACAGAGCTTCTGGAAGCGTACATGGAACTGATGTGTTACCGGTATCCGGAACTGAAATGCGAGTATGATATTGATCCGGAGCTGGGGATGGAGCAGGTTCCCAATTTTATTTTGCAGCCCATCGTGGAGAACAGTCTGCTTCATGGTTTGAAAAATAAGGGATACAAGGGGGAGGTGACCATTTCTGCGCAGAAGACGGAAGCCGGTCATATGGAAATCTGTGTCAAAGATACAGGCAGTGGATTTGAAGAAGGGAAAAAAGCGCTTATTGATGATATGCTGCTGCACTATGATAAACAGGCACCTAAGCTTACGGGGAACAGTATTGGCGTTTTGAATGTACAGAAGCGAATCAAGCTGATGTGCGGTCGGGAATATGGTCTGTGGTATTCGGAAAACGAAGATGGTGGAGTGACGGCTCATATCCTGCTGCCCATGGGAGAAAAATAGGTTGGAAAAGTGCCTGACAGCATATCTTTTGTATAAGCGTTTGCGGAATGGAGATTAAGATGAAAAAACTACGTGTATTGCTGGTAGATGATGAAATCATGATTCGAGAGGGTTTTAAGCGTCTCTTTGACTGGGAAGCACATGACTGCGAAGTGGTCGGAGAAGCCGCGGATGGCATGGAGGCGTTGACGAAGATTGATGATTTACAGCCGGATATTGCCATTATGGATATCAATATTCCCATCATGAATGGACTGAAGGTGATTGAACTGGCTCGCATCAAGCATCCGGATATGGCTTTTGTCATTGTGTCGGGCTATGATGATTTTGCCTATTGCCGGAAGGCTTTACAGTTGAAAATCACGGACTACCTTTTGAAACCGGTGAACTACGAAGAGTTTGGAAATTGTATCGACAACCTGAAAATCGCAATGTTTCAGCAGCAGGCGGTGCAGGATGTGGAACAGCAGGAAGAACGCCCCATCCATGGTATCATCCGGTATCTGCAGGAGCATCTGGCAGAAGAAATCAGTCTGTCCATACTGGAAGAGGAATTCCATCTCAGCGCTCAGTATATCAGTCAGTTGTTCAAAAATGAAATCGGGGTGAATTTTCTAAGCTATCTCACCAATATCCGCATGGAGAAGGCGAAAAAGCTGCTGCTTTCCACCTCGCTGTCAATTGCGGAGGTATCGGAACAGTCAGGTTATGGGGACTACAGAGTATTTACCAAGATATTTAAGAAGGCAGAGGGGATTACGCCTTCCCAGTACAGACGGGATTTCCTGGAAGATACTCTTCTATAAATCCGACACAATCAACTATAAATTATGCCTATTTGATATGGCATAATCCGTTTATAATGCTAAGTGTCAAGAAGGGGGAGTCTTGGTATAGATGGTACCAGTACACTGAAAATCAGATACGTTAATGCGCAGTAATCTGTTATTCAGTGTACCGGGTACAGTATTGTTAGACTAAAGGAGAAATATAAGATGGAAAAGAAATCAGTTCGTGAAATTGTTTCACTGGTATTGAAGGCACTTACCCTGGCTATGGGAGTCGCAGTTGTAGTGCTGTCCTGTCTGGATATACTGGAAGCACAGACTGCCATTACCCTGTTGGGCATCGGTCTTGCCTGTGCAGGTATTTCCATGCTGGAGAAAAAATAAGCTTAAACAAAATATAAGCAAAAGGTTCATAGATACAAAGGATAAGGAGTTTAAACATGATTGTTTCTGCTGCAATTGACAGCAATAAACGACAAATAGACAACTTGTGCTATTTGTTTCTGGTTTTCCTGGCCGGATGCCTGGTGGGCTGGATTTATGAAGAAATTTTTTACTGGATAACCGAAGGAATGCTGAGAAACCGAGGTATTCTCTATGGACCGTGGCTACCGATTTATGGAATCGGAGCACTGGGGATTTATGCTTTGAAGCCGTTAAAGAAAAATCCGGTTTTGCTGTTTGTGCTTTGCCTGGTGATTACAGGTGTTGTGGAGTATATCATCGGTTATGCGGGAATTCGCTTCTTTGGCATGCGGCTTTGGGATTATCGCGGGCTATTCTGGAATCTGAATGGCATTATCTGTTTTCGCAGTGTTGTGAGCTTTGCTGTTATGGGGCTGGTGTTTCACTATCTGCTGGAACCGTGGGCGGCAAGAATGTATGAAAAAACTGATTCAAAAGTAATCTATACGGGGTGTCTGGCTATTTTCAGCCTCTTTTTACTGGATTGTATTATGAGTGCGCTGTATCGTACTCCGATTACATATTGAGGTGCCAAACTGGAGGAAAAGACAATGAGAGAGTTTATTCTGGCAGCGCTTCCCTGGGTGTTGTGTGGCGTGGCTGTTGCCATCATCTGCACAAGGATGGGGCGCGAAAAAACAAAGGAAAATGAAAAAGCATTGGAAAAGAGTATGGCGCTCGGCATGTCACTGGGACTATTATTTGGAGTAGCACTGAACGGTGCAGGACTTTGGGAAAATCACGCAATGGGATTTGCTCTGGGACCTTTGTGGGGGATGGCGCTGGCGACATTGTTTCAGGGAGGAAATGATTCCGATAAAGGCGGAACGGAGTAAATCCGGGATATATTCTTATGGTAAGGAGCAGACGAAAATGAAATTCGGTAATAAGTTTAAAGCAATCACTTTCAGTTTTGACGATGGAAACCTGGATGATATCAGGTTGGTTTCATTACTCAATAAGTACGGATTGAAAAGTACCTTTAATTTAAATTCAGGTAAGCTTTCACAGGACAACTGCTGGACATTCAGGGACACCAAGCTGGTGCAGCATATTAACTATACAGAGCATCCTCACTTGTATGATGGGCATGAGGTTGCCTGCCATAGTTATACGCATCCGCACCTGGAGCAAATGGAACGGCAGGCTGTTGACAATCAGATCAGGTTGGATAAAAAGATACTGGAATGTCTGTATGGATATCCAATCCGCGGTATGGCTTATCCCTATGGTACTTATAATGATACAGTCCTGGAGATTCTGAGGGAAAATGGCATTGAGTATTCAAGGGTAGTAAAGGCTACCCATAGTTTTGAATTGCCGGATTCTTTACTGGAGTGGAAGCCGACCTGCCATTTCATGGCTCCTTCTATTCGCGGGCTGGCAGAGGAGTTCGTAAACTGTAAGGCAGATCAGCCGATGCTGTTTTATATATGGGGACATAGTTATGAACTTATGACGGAAGAAGATTGGCAGCAGTTTGCAGCATTTTGCCAGTTTATTGCCCATCGTGAGGATATTTGCTATTGCACCAATATTGAAGTGGTGGATTATATGAAGGCATAAATCGGAAAATTGTACTGTGACGTGTTTGACGGAAATCTGAGTTGACTTTTCAGAAAACGGGAAGTATCATTTTTATATAACTTTTCATGGAAAGACGTGTGGAAGAAATCAAGATGGTAAGGTTATTCCGGTCGCTGGAAAAGAGAGGTTAAATAAAAAAGGAGGAGTTATAGCATGGACAGATTAAAAGGAAAGGTTGCAGTGGTTACAGGTTCTACCAGTGGAATTGGAGTGGGTATTGCAAACCTGTTTGCTGCTGAGGGAGCAAAAGTAGTTATCTGCGGACGCAGAGCGGAGAAGGGGCAGGCTGTAGTGGATGCCATCGTAGAAAAAGGCGGAGAGGCAACCTATCATTTCATGGATATTACCGCAGTTGAGAGTATTGAGCAGTTATTTGCAGATACTGCTGAAAAATATGGAAAAATTGATATTCTGGTAAACAATGCTGCCAATGTCGGATTGAAGGACGGCAGAGTGGATGAGCTGACCCTGGAAATGTGGGATAATATTTTTGACAGTGATGTACGCGGTACTTTCTATGCAACAAAGTGTGTTCTTCCTTATATGCAGAAGAATGAAAACGGCGGTTCCATCATCAATATCGGTTCCATGGCTTCCTGCGGAGGAGACCTTGGTTCTACCGCTTATGCTTGTGCAAAGGCTGGTGTGGATATGCTGACCAAATCGACTGCATTGCAGTATGGAAAACAGAAGGTTCGTTGTAACTGTGTACGTCCCGGTCTGATTGTAACTCCTCAGAACGAAGCACACGTACCGCAGGCTTTGAAGGACATCTTCCTGAGCAACATTATGGTGGATCGTTACGGATGCCCTGAGGATATCGGACATATGTGCGTATACCTCGCTTCCGATGAGAGTGCTTATGTAACAGGACAGATTGTCAATGTGGATGGCGGTCTGAACTCCCATGTTCCGACTGTTGCACAGTTCAAGGAGCTGAATTCCCGTACATGGTAAGGGAAAGCCCAGCCCGGATCTGATTGTCTTGCCGGAAAATTGCTAAAAGGGCTTGACAAAAAGGTAAGAGAAACGTATGATAGGATTCCAGATGCGAATGAGTTGCATTTGCATCTGGAATTTTTTGCGTTTTTGATGCGGACAGGCAGTATAGAAAGGATTTATTATGGCAGATATTATTTTAGATGCATTGCTGGATACGGCGAAGCTCATACCCTTTTTGTTTTTGACTTACCTTGCAATGGAGTACCTGGAGCATAAGACCGGGGACAGGAGCCGGAAATTGATTCAGAAAGCGGGTAAGTTCGGACCTGTGATCGGAGGCGTTCTGGGGATTGTACCCCAATGTGGATTTTCCGCTGCTGCTTCCAATCTGTATGCGGGTCGGGTGATTACCCTCGGAACATTGATGGCTATTTATCTGTCAACCTCTGATGAAATGCTTCCAATCCTGATTTCCGAACAGGTAGCTGCCGGCACGATTATGAAAATTCTGCTGGTGAAGGCATGTACCGGCATTGTGGCAGGTCTGTTGATCGATCTTGTACTTCGCAGAAAGGGTGTGGAAGAGCAGGAACATATCCATGATATCTGCGAACACGAGCATTGTCATTGTGAAAAGGGAATTTTCAGGTCTGCTTTTTCACATACCCTGCAAATTTCAGCATTTATTCTGATTGTGTGCTTTGCGTTGAATCTGCTTCTTCACTTTGCCGGAGAGGATGCACTTGCAAATCTTATTTTGAATAAACCGGTGATTGGATCTGTTCTGGCGGGAATCGTAGGCCTGATTCCCAACTGTGCGGGCTCCGTGGTGATAACCCAGCTGTATCTTGAGGGAGCCATGGGTATCGGAGCAGCCATGGCCGGATTGCTCACGGGTACAGGTGTCGGTCTTTTGGTATTGCTGCGGGTAAATCATAATCGCAGGGAAAACTTGAAGATTCTGGGTCTATTGTATGGAATCGGTGTTTTAATGGGAATTGTTCTTGGAATGATTCTGTAAGGGTTTGATAAGGATTCGTTGTGAGAGCGCTAATGATTGTCGGGATGACTTGACAGCGGAATGCGAGGAAATATGGACAGAAAGAAAAAAATAATTTCTCAGGAGTTTGCGTATAAGGACGCTGCAGAGGAAAAACATCCGGAAGAAATAAGCTTTCCTCAGGGATTGAAGTGGACAAAGCAGCGTAAAAAGGTTTATCAGGTGCTTTGGGAAGCGATTGAGCCGCTGAATGCAACGCAGATTTATAATCTTGTGGAAAAAGAGGCGGACGGAGAGGAGTATGCGCTATCCACTATTTATCGTATTTTATCAGCCTTTGAGGAAAACGGACTTGTTGAAAAGACAACCTGGATGGGAGACCAGACGGTAGTGTATACCCTGAATCGGGGAGAGCATACCCATTATGCGGTCTGTCTGGAATGCCACAGGCGGATTCCCCTGCAAAGTTGTCCCTTTGCACATATTCATCTGGAAGATGCGGAGGATTTTACCGTCACCGGGCACAAGCTGGAGCTGTATGGGTACTGCAAGGAGTGTCGGAAAAGAACGGATTAATCATAACATGACAGTGAAGTCATGCTGGTTATGACTGAACTGTTGAAAAAAATGAAAAAATTTAAAAAAAGGGCTTGCTTTTTTTTGAAGCATAGAATATAATAACACTTGCGTTGTGAAAGACATATAACGTAAGCACCGCTAGCTCAGTTGGTAGAGCACCTGACTCTTAATCAGGGTGTCCAGGGTTCGAGCCCCTGGCGGTGCATCGGAAGAACTGTTTTTGAGGACATAGGAGCCTCGGGGACGGTTCTTTTTTTGCGCGAACTACAAGCACTGCAAAAAAGTGGAAGTCCTTTTCACCGAGCCGAGCTTGCTCGAGCGAGTGAATAAGGACTTCCACTTTTTTATAGCGCGCCAGCGCGACATGAGCGAAGGACAAAGTCCGAAGCGAATGGCAGTGCGCAGTATTAGAACAGCGCGCCAGCGCGACATAAGCGAAGGACAAAGTCCGAAGCGAATGGCAGTGCGCAGTATTAGAACAGCGCGCCAGCGCTTGAGCAGTACGCGGTACTTGGCAGATGCCAAAAAAGAACATTCGGAGTGCAATTTTCTACATTTACTATTGAATGACACTGCTCTAGACTGAAATATATTCGAGGCGAGACAGGAATTTAGAAATAAAGATCCGCCTGATAGGAGAAAAAGTGGAAAAGAAACAGAAGTCGAAACTCGGATGGCTCTGGGAGAACATGAAGGGATACCGTGCCATCTACATAATCGGAATCCTCGGAACGGTTGTCTATAATGCGATGCAGCTGACAGTGCCGTACTTCACTCAAAGGATTGTGGATTTGTTCCTGACGGGAGAGAATGCAGTTGCGAATCTTTCGACGAAAAGAGATTTATTTTTTAAACTGCTGATCGCCATGGTGCTGCTGACATTCCTGAGGACTTTGGTGGTGTATCTGGTTTGCATGGATGTGGAATTTGTATCCCAGAAAGTGCTTTATCGAATCAGAACCTATCTTTTTGAGAAGATTGAACATCAGGACATGAAGTTTTACAGTACCTTCCGGACGGGAGATTTGATGACGAGGCTGACCGGTGATTTGGATGCGGTGCGTCATATGGTTGCATGGGTTATCCGAAACATTGTGGAATCTCTGTCCCTGCTTGGGGCGGCAACCATCTATTTCCTATACATGGACTGGCGGTTGGCACTGGCTTTGCTGACCATTGCGCCCTTCATTTTCCTGATTATCGTATTATTCAAGAACAAGGTGGCACCGCGTCATAAAGAACTGCGTGAAAAACTGGCTCAGATGAACACAGCGGCACAGGAAAACATTTCCGGTAACCGTGTGGTAAAAGCATTTGCCAGAGAGGATTACGAGATTGCCAAATTTAACGAGTGTAATACGGAATATTCCAAAACGAATAAGAAGACAGCTATGACCTGGCTCACTTATTACCCTTATGTGGAGTCCTTTGCGAACCTTCTGCCGGTAGTGCTTCTGGCAGTGGGAGGAGTCTTTATCATAAACAAGCAGCTTACCATGGGAGAATATGTGGCTTTTTCCGGTCTGATCTGGGCGATAGCCAACCCGATGCGCCAGCTGGGAAATATTATGAATGAGTTTCAGAGGTTCTCAGCTGCTTCCGACAAGGTAATGGAAATTTATTATTCCGAACCGGAAATTGTGGATCGGCCGAATGCCATTGACCGAGAGGAACGTTTTGCAGGAAAGATTGAGTTTAAGAATGTAAGCTTCCAGTATGCGGACGGAAATCTGCCGGTGCTTCATAATGTGTCATTCGTGGCAAATCCCGGAGAGACTGTTGCAATCATGGGAGAGACGGGCTGCGGCAAGACTTCTCTGATTCAGTTGATTCCCAGATTTTATGAACCCACGGAGGGCGAGGTGCTCGTGGATGACATCAATGTGCAGGATATGAAGCTGCATCAGCTTCGGAAAAACATCGGTCTTGCCACACAGGATGTATTGCTCTATTCGGATACCATTGACGGAAATATTGCTTACGGTGACAGCCATATCAAGCAGGAGGAAGTGGTTAAGTTTGCGAGATATTCGGCGGCATCGGAGTTTATTGCAAAGATGCCGGAAGGATATGATACGATTGTCGGAGAAAGAGGTGTGGGTCTGTCCGGCGGACAGAAGCAAAGGATTTCTCTGGCGAGAGCATTGGCTGTAAAGCCTGCCATACTGATTTTGGACGACACAACCTCCGCGGTGGACATGGAGACAGAGAAACAGATTCAGCATAGCCTGAATGAACTTGATTTCCCCTGTACCAAAATAATCATAGCCCAGAGAATTTCAACCACGGAATTTGCGGATAAGATTCTGGTTCTTCAGGACGGTCATATCACGGAGTCCGGTACGCACGAGGAACTGGTTGCGAAAAAGGGATATTATTACAGTCTGGTAAAATTACAGACCGGAGAGGAGGAGTAGTCATGGCCAGAAGAAATACATACAGAGAAGATGAAGTGCTGGAGACACCCTTTGACTTCCACCATTTGCTGCGCGCATCCGTCTATATCAAAAAGTATCTTGGAAAGATGATTCTGGCGCTGACTTTAAGTGCAATCGGCGGAATTGCCGGATTGTTTGCTCCTATGATTACGCAGCATGCTCTGGATGAGGTAATTCCCAACGAAGATGTGAGAATGCTCTTTATTCTGGTGGGCGTGCTGGTTTTTACCTATGTGGTCAGCGTGATATTTACCACAATCCGTTCCCGTATCATGGTAAATGTCAGCCAGAATATCATTTTTGATATCAGAAAAGATATTTTTGCGCATTTGCAGAAGCTTCCTTTTCAATATTATGACGACAGACCCCACGGCAAGATTCTGATTCGTGTGGTAAACTATGTAAACTCGGTATCGGATATGTTGTCCAATGGTCTGATTAATGTAGTGCTGGAAATACTGAACCTGATTTTCATTGTGGTGTTCATGTTCTGCGTGGATGTAAAGCTGTCGCTGGTGGTTATGGCGGGTGTACCCGTACTGGCAGCGTTCATGTTCTGGATTAAGAACAAACAGAGAAGAGCCTGGCAGCAGGTGTCAAACAAGAATTCCAATTTGAATGCATATCTGCAGGAGAACATAGTGGGTGCAAAAATCACGCAGATTTTTGCCCGTGAGGAAGAAAATGCGGAAACCTTTGCCGAACTCTCTGAACGATGCCGTGCTTCCTGGATGAAGGCGGTCAGATACAGCAACCTGGTATGGCCGGGCATTGATAATATTGCCGTATGGGTTCGGGCAGCGATTTTCATATTCGGACTGCTGATTTTTGGTCTGGGAAATACCAGCCTTGGTGTGATTGTGGCGATTTCCTCTTATGCTTCGCGGTTCTGGCAGCCGATTATGAACCTCGGCAATATTTTTAATAATTTTATCAATAACATTGCCTATCTGGAGCGTATTTTTGAAACGCTGGATGAGCCTGTTACGGTAAGCGATGCGGAAGATGCCATCCAGATGCCGGCAATTAAGGGTGAGGTCACTTTCGAAAATGTGACCTTCGGATATGAGCCGGACAAAATGGTGCTTAAGAATCTGTCCTTTACCGTCAAGCCCGGTGAAAGCGTGGCTTTGGTAGGACCTACCGGTGCCGGTAAGAGTACCATTGTGAATCTGATTTCCAGATTCTATAATGTGAACGAAGGTCGTGTCCTGATTGACGGTCAGGATATTTCAAAGGTGACACTGCACTCTCTGCGTTCACAGATGGGTATCATGCTTCAGGACAGCTTTATTTTCTCCGGAACGATTGAGGACAATATCCGCTACGGTAAACTGGATGCCACGAAGGAAGAGATTATCAAAGCCAGTGAGACGGTATGTGCCGACGAATTTATCCGCCGGTTTCAGGACGGTTACCAGACGGAGGTAAAGGAGCGCGGTTCGCTGCTCTCTCAGGGTCAGAAGCAGTTGATTTCCTTTGCGAGAACATTGTTATCCAACCCCTCCATTATGGTACTGGACGAGGCCACTTCAAGTATTGATGTACAGACGGAGAGAGCATTGCAGAAGGGCCTGAACGCGATGCTGCAGGGAAGAACTTCCTTTATTATTGCCCACAGACTTTCTACCATCAAGAACTGTGATAAGATTATGTATATCGATCAGGGTGGAATTATGGAATGCGGTACGCATGAGGAGCTGATGGCAAAGAAGGGCTATTATTATCATCTGTATACAGCTCAGATGGAAGATATTGCATAAAAGGCATTGCATAAAAAGATATTGTATCAAAGTGATTCTGTATAGGCGGAATGTGGCGGAATTTGTCACATTCCGCCTATGTTTATATGCCTGGCGGAGCAGGGAAAGCGTTTTACAGTAGCGGGTTTTTAAAGTATAATAATTGTGTATTACATATTACAAATGTTGATGTGGCAGATTAACATCCGGCATGCTGTATCAGGCAAATGTTGGTTGCCTGATGCGGCTGGGATAGAAAGGAGTAGCGTATGAGCGCCCTGTATATACTTACGTCTGCCTTTATTTTAATTATTCTGACTATTTTGTTGCGTAAGACCATGATGCTTCCGCCCAAAAGCCTTGGAAAAGAAACCTGCATAACAGCAGTAGTTACTGTTGGCGTGTATGTTTTTACGGATGCGTTTTTTGCGGCCTGCTTTACCGGGCAAGTGGGTGGTGCTTCCTGTTTTCGCTTTGTGAGTCTGTTTTTTTATCTGATTTATATTACACTACCCATGGTCTGGTACCTTTTTTCTCAGTCTTTTATGCCACCAGTTAAAAGCAAGATTGTCAGAGGCATTTTGTTTGTGCCGTATTTTGCTCTGATGGTAATGATACTGACCAATCTTTGGACACAGGCGCTTTGGACCATCAGTGATGCGGGGATATATGACCGCGGTTCGCTGTTTCAGGTTTTTTCTACTCTGAATCTTTTTTATTATGCTTTGCCGGTAATTCGAATTTTCATGATTTTATGCAGCAAAGACAGGGAGATTAATCCATATCTTTTAAAGGTGCTGTTCTTTTCTGCGATTCCGCTGATAGGTGTCGTAACAAATGTGTACCTGATTCCCTTAAAGGATGCATATCCTTTTCAGCCCTTCTGCTATCTGGTAGGCGTTCTGTTTGCATATTTCTTTATGGTGGAACAGCAGAGGAGCATTGAGGAGGAAAAACACAGAGTGGAGTTGCAGAGTGCTTTGGAACGTGAGATGGAAGCACGGCTGCAGGCTCAGAATGCGCAAAGAGCAAAATCCACATTTCTGTTCAATATGTCTCATGATATCAGGACACCTTTGAATGCCATTATCGGTTTTGCGGAGATTATTTCGAAGAATCCCGGTGCTGAAGAAGAAGTAAAGAATTCCGTGGAAAAAATCAAATCATCCGGAGATGTCCTGCTGAGTCTGATAAATGATGTTCTGGATTTGGCGCGTATTGAAAGCGGAGAGATAGCCCTTGACCTGACTGTCAGAGATCTGAGTCAGGTGATTGATAATCTGGCAAGGATGTTTACGGAGAATGCAGGTCAGGCGGGACTACAGTTTATTGTCGAAAAGGATATCAAAAACGCTTATGTAGCCTGCGATGACACAAAAATGACAAGAATTATGGTGAATCTCATAGGGAATGCCATAAAATTCACTCCTCCCGGAGGAAAGATTATTTTCAGTACCAGGCAGACAGGGGATGTGAAAGAGGATTGTGCCGAATATGAAATCCGCGTCAGGGATACAGGAATCGGCATGAGTAAAGAGTTCAAGGATCATGTGTTTGAAGCTTTCGAGCGGGAACGTACATCCACCGAGAGCGGTGTCAGAGGAACCGGACTGGGGCTTACCATTGTGAAAAAGCTGGTGGATCTTATGGGTGGCTCTATCACAATAAACAGTGAACTTGGAAAGGGAACAGAAATTGTTCTCAGATTATGTTTTCAGGTGGCAAAGCCTGAAGCTTTGGAGCTCGAACGTAAAAAAGAAGCAGACGGGACGGATTATTCAGGGAAATGTCTTCTTCTGGTGGAAGATAATCTGCTGAATCGGGAGATTGCCTGTCAATTGCTGGAAAAGAGGGGCTTCCGGATTGAGAATGCTGAGAACGGAATGATAGCGGTGGACAAGGTCATACATTCGAAGCCGGGTTATTATGACCTGATTCTGATGGATATCCAGATGCCCGTAATGGACGGCTATAAAGCGACGCAGGAAATAAGAAAGCTTGAGGACAAAGAGCTTGCAGCGATACCCATTATCGCCATGACGGCAAATGCCTTTGCTGAGGACAGGGAAAAAGCCTTTCAAGCAGGAATGAATGAACATGTCGCCAAGCCCTTTGATATAGAAAAGCTGATGCAGGTTATGAAGCAATATCTGAAATAGAAACCGTTACACTAGATAAACTTTCTGATTTGGAAGAAGGATTCTACAATGAAAACTGATTTGACACAGGGCAGTATGCTCAAAAATCTGATAAGATTCTCCCTGCCCTATTTATTATCCTGTTTTTTACAGACCTTTTACGGGTTGGCAGACTTATTTATTACCGGACAGTTCAACGGAGCGGGTACCATTACGGCAGTTTCCGTGGGAAGTCAGATTACTCATATGCTCACTGTGATTATTGTGGGACTGGCAATGGGAACAACCGTTATGATAGGACATGGTGTCGGCGCGCGGAAAAAAGAAAAAGTCGCGAAAGCCATTGGTAACACCGTGACACTTTTTCTTATTTTCGGAGTGTTGCTTATGCTACTTCTGATTGCCGGGCTAAGCGGAATCATTGCAGCTATCTCTACTCCGGCAGAGGCAGTCGGACAGACAAGAGACTATTTACTGGTGTGCTTTTTGGGAGTTCCGTTTATTACGGCATATAATGTAATCAGCAGTATCTTTCGAGGCATGGGAGATTCCAAAACTCCTATGTATTTTGTTGCGGTTGCCGGAGTGATCAATGTTATTTTGGATTATATCTTTATCGGGCCGTTTTCTATGGGGGCTATGGGTGCGGCATTGGCGACAGTTATCGCACAGGGATGCAGCGTGGGGCTGGAACTGATTGCCATGCTGCGCATGAAATTGGGCTTCTCGGTATGTCTGCAGGATTTTTTGCCGGAGAAGGAAACGATGTCAGGCATCCTGCGGGTAGGCATTCCTATTGCTGCCCAGGATGGGTTTATTCAGGTTTCCTTTTTGGTGATCACAGCCATTGCGAACGGACGTGGTGTAGACGTGGCAGCTGCAGTGGGAATTGTGGAAAAGCTGATTTGTTTCTTTTTCCTGGTACCCTCCGCCATGCTTTCTTCTGTGTCGGCCATTGCATCGCAGAATGCGGGAGCAGGGCAACATGAGCAGAGCAGGAAGATACTTCGATATGGTATCTGCATCAGCGTCGGTTTTGGCTTGACGGTAGCGTTATTCTGCCAGTTCGGTGCAGAGGCGCTACTGGGGCTTTTCGCCCGGGAGGAGCCGGAGGTAATACGGCTTGGCGGGCAGTATTTAAGAGCCTATATCTTTGACTGTGCAATTGCGGGAGTTCATTTCTGTTTCAGCGGGTATTTCTGTGCCTATGGGAAAGCGATACTTTCCTTTGTACACAATCTGCTATCCAGTTTATTAATCAGGATTCCCGGAGCGTATCTGGCATCCCGTTTTTTTCCGGATACCCTGTATCCCATGGGATGGGCGGCTCCGGCGGGCTCACTTTTCTCCGCCCTGATCTGCCTGGCATTTTATATATGGATGCGAAGGCGGGAAATATGTGTCGGTCTCCCTCTTGCGAAGTAAGATAAAGTTGTGTTACCATAGCGTTTAAAGAGTACAAGCTTGAAAATCCGGGCAGATGTACCCGGGAGCGGACGGCGGTATACACATGAATGAACAGAATATGACAAAGAAAATATTTGGGCTGACGATTCCCATAGTGATTCAGAACCTGCTCAGCGCGGCAGTGAGCTCCGCTGATGTGGTTATGCTGAACTATGTGGGGCAGTCAGCCATTTCTGCGGTTTCCTTGGCATCACAGTACACAAACATCCTGTTTATGGTTTACTATGGGCTGGGAACAGGGGCAACCATGCTTTGTGCACAATATTATGGAAAGAAGGACTTACAGGCAATCCGCGTTATTGAGGGAATTGCACTTCGGTTTTCTCTTGGCTTGTCGGCATTATTTGCGGTGCTGGTGTTGTTTTGGCCCAAGTTGCTCATGACGGTTTTTACCAATGATCCGGAACTCATTACTCTGGGGGCGTCCTATCTGCGGGTTATGAGTGTGACCTATTTGTGCTGGGGAATCACGGAGGTTTATCTTTCAATTCTGCGGAGTGTTGGTAAAGTAAAAATCAGCATGGCGCTGAACATCCTTGCTTTTTCATTAAACATTCTGTTAAATGCTGTGTTTATTTTCGGATTGCTCGGTGCGCCAAAGCTGGGAGTGCTGGGGGTAGCGATTGCAACAGCGGTTTCCCGCCTGGCAGAGCTGGCAGCCTGCATTGCAGTTTCCCTACGTAGCAGGGAAATAAAGCTGAATCCCGGATATATGTTCATCAAAAATAAGGTGCTTCTGGGAGATTTTGTAAAGCTGTCTCTTCCGGCGCTGGCAAATGATGTCATCTGGGGAACTGCTTTCTCCATGTACTCGGTTATCATGGGACATCTTGGAAATGATGCGGTGGCGGCAAACTCCATCGTTACGGTAGTACGGAATTTCGGAACCACCTTCTGCTTCGGTGTCGCCAGCGGAAGCAGCATTCTTCTGGGAAACATTATCGGCGAAAACCGCATGGAGGATGCGAGAAAATGTGCCCGGAAGGCAATGAAGCTGACGGTTATCAGCGGTGCATTGGGAGGAGTAATCATTCTCTGTGCATCGCCCTTTGTGCTTAGGTTTGTGGATTTGACGGACACGGCGATGCATTATCTGAAATATATGCTTTTGATTAATTCCTATTATGTGATGGGAGCAGCAGTGAATACAACCCTGATTGCCGGTGTGTTCCGTGCCGGAGGAGACAGTAGGTTCGGATTCATCTGTGATACCATTGATATGTGGTGTTATGCGGTGCCGCTGGGCTTTTTTGCGGCATTCGTGCTAAAGCTTCCGGTGATGTGGGTCTATTTCCTACTCTGTACGGATGAATTTGTAAAATGGCCATGGGTTATCAGGCGTTACAGGAGTGAGAAGTGGCTGAATAATATTACGAGAGAAGACATTGGATGATATGGGAAAGGCATGGATTAAGAGATGAAGTTTCAGGCGACAGAGCAAAATGTAAAGGTGACAGGCAGAACATTATTTGTGGAGGGTACCCGATATCTGAGCTATTCCGGCAGCAGTATTGCATTTACCTTTGAAGGAAGAAAAGCAGTTGCTGCAATTTGGAGTGATGCGGATGCCTGGGATGAAACACTGAAGGGACAGATTGCCGTCTATGTTGATGACAGTCCGGAACCAATCAGGCGTATTTGTCTGGATACGGAGGAGAAGGTTTATCTGTTATATGAAAGTGAACAGGAAAAGAGTGTCACAATTACGCTGATGAAGTATTCCGAGGCACCGTTTGGCATGTGCGGCATCCGGTATGTCGAAACAGATACAGACCGTCTTTGCCCGCCGCCTGCAGCAGGAGAGCGCAGGATGGAAATCATAGGGGATTCCATTACCTGTGGCTACGGCGTAGAGGCGGAGAATGAGCTGCAGCCGTTTCACACGGCCCAGGAGAACCCAACAAAATCCTATTCGCTCTTAACGGCAAGGGCTCTTGGCGCGGAGGCAAATCTGGTGTCCTGGAGCGGCAACGGGATTATTTCACATTATGTGGAGGAGACGGCGACAGAACCCCGTGATGAGCGGCTGATGCCGGAGGTTTACCGGTATACGGATATCGCCGGTTCCGAGAAGCTGTTTGGTACGGATGAAAGCAAGTGGGAAAAATGGGATTCCTCCCGGTTTGTGCCGGATATTATTTTGGTAAATCTGGGTACAAACGATTGCAGCTGGTGTAAGGATATCCGTGAGAGGAAAAGCTGTTTCGGAGACAGGTATGTGGAATTCGTGATAGAAATCAGAAAAAAGAACCCGGAGGCGCAGATTCTCTGTATGCTGGGGACCATGGATCAGCGCGTGCTGGAAGAGGTGGAAGAGGCAGTACAGACTTTAGCCGAAACACAGAAAGATGAGAAGGTTCATTTCCTTTCTTTGCCGCCGCAGAATCCTGAAGACGGATATGGTGCAGACTGGCATCCCAGTGCACTGACACAGGAAAAGACTGCGGAATTGGTTGTGAAGGAAGTCAGGAGAATTATGAACTGGCAGTAAGATGCGGGAGATGAAAAATGCGGATTTATTTGATGCGGCACGGAGAAACGGACTGGAATAAGGCGAGAAGACTGCAGGGACAGAGTGATGTTCCGTTGAACGAATTTGGTATAGAGCTTGCGATAAAAACGGCAGAAGGATTGAAGAATGTGGATTTTGACGCTGCATTTTCCTCTCCTTTGAAGCGGGCTCTGGTGACGGCACAGACGGTTCTGGGTGACAGAGAGGTTCCGCTGGTGACGGATGAGCGGCTGATGGAAATGAATTTTGGACAGAGTGAGGGTCAGGGCTTTGACCCTATGAAACAGAATCCGGAGCATCCCCTTTATGCGTTCCTTTGCAAACCGGAGTGTTATGCACCTACGGACGGCGGAGAGTCCATCGGACAGGCAAAGAAAAGGGCGGCAGATTTCCTGCGGGATAGGATATTTCCTCTGGAGAAAAGCTGTCGGAATGTGCTGATTGTTGCACACGGTGCGCTGAACAGGTGCATTTTAAATCCGATTGCCGGAATTCCTGACAAGGATTTCTGGAAAATAGGGTTGCCGAACTGTGCGGTTTCCATCTTATCTCTGGAGAATGGGAAATTGGAAATTCTGGAGGAAAGCAAGGTGTACTATGATATACCGGTAAACGGGAGACCTTAGCGAAAACGGGGAAATTTTGAGTGAAGCAGTAATTAGGGAATTGAAGCAAATGGCTGCAACAGAGAGAAGAGAGCACGGATTATGACGGAGATATTTGATACCCATGCCCATTATGATGATGAGGCGTTTGATGAGGATAGAGAGACGCTGCTGGAGAGTCTGCCCCGGAACGGAATCGCAAGAGTAGTAAATGTGGCAGCCAGCTTGCAATCCTGCAAAACAACAAGAGCTTTGGCAGAAAGATATGGTTTTATTTATTGCGCACTGGGTGTGCATCCGAACGAGACAGGAGAACTGACGGAAGAAGCTTTTGACTGGTTGCGGAAGCAGTGTCTGTTTGAAAAATGTGTTGCTGTGGGTGAAATTGGGCTGGATTATTACTGGGATGAGCCGGAGCATGAACTTCAGAAGGAATGGTTTGCAAGGCAGTTGAATCTGGCAAGGGAGGTAAAAAAGCCGGTTATCATCCATTCCAGGGATGCTGCAAAAGATACGATAGATATTATGGCAGCGGAGAAGGCGCAGGAAATCTGCGGTGTCATCCACTGCTATTCCTATACAAAAGAGTCGGCGAAAACCTTTCTGGATATGGGCTTTTTCTTTGGCATCGGCGGCGTGCTGACTTTCAAAAATGCCAAAAAACTGAAAGAGGCTGTGGAGTATATCCCGCTAGAGCGCATCGTTCTGGAGACGGATTGCCCCTATCTGGCACCGGTGCCAAACCGCGGCAAGCGGAACAGTTCCCTGAATCTGCCGTATGTGGTTGCTGCCATGGCGGAGCTGAAGGGCGTGGAGGAAGAAACGGTAAGGCGGGCAGTCTGGGAGAATGCCCATAAACTGTATCGCTTGTAGAGGCGGAAGAAAAGGAGGAACTTCGATGCGGAAATTGATAAACGGAGAGCATATTGATTTGGGCGTCTGCTATTATCCCGAGCATTGGGATAAAAAACTCTGGCCGGAGGATTTGGACAGGATGCTGGAGGCGGGCTTGAAAACGGTCCGCATTGCGGAGTTTGCATGGAATCTGGTGGAGCCCCGGGAGGGTGTTTATACCTATGCTTTTTTTGACGAATTTTTAAATCTTGCTCAGCAAAAGGGGATGCAGGTTATTTTCTGCACGCCGACGGCAACGCCGCCCGCATGGCTGACGGAGAAGTATCCGGAGGTGCTGAATGCGGATATAGAGGGGCATCTGATACGGCATGGCTCCCGCAGACACTACAATTATAATTCTCCGGTGTATCAGGAGAAGTGCTGTAATATTGTGGAAAAAATGGCTTCTCATTACGGAAAACATCCTGCCATTGTGGGCTGGCAGCTGGACAATGAATTTAACTGTGAGAACGACCAGTTTTATTCAGAGAGCGACACGGTAGCTTTTCGCAAGTTCCTGCAGGATAAATACGATACGCTGGATGATTTGAACAGAGGCTGGGGAACCATGTTCTGGAACCAGACCTATACGGATTGGAATGAGGTATACGTGCCAAGGAAAACGAATAACAATTCCGTAAATCCTCACGAGGTTCTGGATTATTACCGATTCATCTCGGACAGTGTAAACCGTTTTGCGAAAATGCAGGCGGATATTATTCGTAAGTATGCCAAGGAGGGCGATTTTATCACCCATAACGGCATGTTTTCGAACATTGATTATCAGCGGATGGTGCGGGAGAGCCTGGATGTCCTGATGTATGACTCCTACCCCGATTTTGGGTATGAGCTTGATACATACAACCCGGATGATCCCATGAAGGACAGAAAGTGGAGCCGCAATCTGTCGGAGGTGCGTGCAGTATCAGCTAATTTCGGCATTATGGAGCAGCAAAGCGGCGCCAACGGCTGGAACACCCGTATGGAGGCGCCCACGCCGAGACCGGGACAACTGACACTCTGGACCATGCAGAGCATTGCGCACGGAGCGGATTACATCAGCTATTTCCGCTGGAGAACCTGTACCTTCGGAACGGAAATTTACTGGCATGGCATTCTGGATTATTCCGGCAGGGAAAATCGCAGGCTCAGAGAGGTGAGAGAGGTTGCGGCGAAGGTCGGCCGTATGCAGGAAATTGCCGGAGCAGAGTATGCGGCCAAGGTAGGTATCCTGAAGGATTACGACAATATCTGGGATGCCCAGCTTGACCGATGGCATGCAAGAGTGGAGCGCATGAGCCAGAACGCGCTTTTTACTGCCATGCAGCAGCTACATACGCCATTTGATTATGTGTATCTCGAAAGCCATACAACGGTTGAGAGCCTGAAAAAATATGAAGTATTGTTTTATCCTCACGCGAGTATTCTTACCCCGGAGCGCATGAGCCTCCTGGAGGAATATGTGGCAGAGGGCGGCAGACTGGTCATGGGGTGCCGTACCGGGTACAAGGATATTAGCGGAAAGTGTGTGATGGACTGTCTGCCGGGACTGGCGGCAAAGGTGACGGGGACGGACATCCCGGAATATTCCTTCGTGGCACCGGATGACGGACATGTGATGGCAGAATGGGACGGTGAGGTGTTTGAGGCAGCAGTATTCAACGATTTGCTTGCACCTGTTGGTGAACATGCGGAGGTACTGGCAAAGTATGTTTCCAGTTATTATGCGGGAACCCCGGCGCTGATTAAGAATCGGTTCGGAAAAGGGGAAGCTTATTATTTCGGAGGTGCCTTTGCACCGGATACTGCAAAAGTATTCCTGAAAAAACTCGGTGTGGCGGAAGTCTATTCTGATGTCATTTCTCTGCCAGAAACCTGTGAACTGGCAGTGCGAGAGAAAGATGGCAGGAGATATTTGTTTATACTCAACTATCTGGCACAGTCGGCTGAAATTGTATTGAAGAAATCCGTTCGTAATCTTTGGAACGGGGAAGAAGAAAGCGGTAAGTGTGAGATAGAAGCATACGGTGTCCGTGTGTATGAGATATCGTAAGGATACTGTGAAGTGCAAGGGTAACGGAGGAAAACATCGTGGGAACGACAGAATTGATTTCGTTACAGTTTAGAATGTTTTTGATTATGCTTGTGGGACTTTTCTTTCGGAAGAAAGGTATTATTTCCGAAAAGGGGAAAAAGGATTTGACGAATCTGGTAATCTATCTGATTCTGCCCTGCAACATTGTAAAGTCCTTTCTGATAGAGTTTAGTCAGGAAACTTTGAAGAACTTTGGTCTGATTCTGATGATTTCGGTTCTGATACAGATATTCTGTGCGATACTGGCTAAGACCTTGTATCGCAGAACGGAACCGGGACACAGGCCGGTTCTGATGTATGCGACAGTGGCTTCCAACTCAGGATTCCTGGGGAATCCCATTGCAGAGGGTGTCTTTGGCAGTATGGGACTGACATTGGCTTCTATTTACCTGATTCCGCAGAGGATTGTCATGTGGTCGGCGGGAGTGTCTTATTTTACGGGAGGAACGGATAAAAAGGCAGTGGCGAAGCGTGTATTGACCCATCCTTGTATTATTGCAGTATATATCGGTTTCTTCCTGATGGTGACGCAGCTTCCGCTTCCGGTGTTTTTAAATTCTGCTTTGAAGGATTTCAGCAGCTGTAATACGGCAATGTCAATGCTGGTGGTGGGTACGATTCTTGCGGACGTGAAACCCAGGCAGCTTTGGGACAAGTCCTTGCTCCTGTTTTCCGGTCTCAGGCTGATTCTGATTCCCCTTGTGGTTTACATTGGCTGTCTCATTTTTCGTGTGGATGCACTTGTGACAGGTGTGTCGGTTCTCCTGGCTGCCATGCCGGCGGCAAGCACCACGGCAATTCTCGCGGCAAAATACGATGGGGATGCGGTTTACGCCAGCAAGTGTGTCGTAATTACTACGGTTCTCTCCTTGCTTGCAACACCTGTCTGGAGCATGCTTTTGCTGAGGGCACTGTAGAGTAATCCGGCTGATGACGAGCACAATTAATACAATTCTTATGAACTTTTTAAGAGTTTTTGTAATTCCATGAAGACATCTTACTATTCGTTAAAACCGGTTGACCGCCTTGGGGGAGGGTGCTATATTCTGCCTAAAGAGATTACCGGGAGGTATACTTTATGAGTGAGATGAATCAGGATGCAAAACTAAATATGAATTGCGACGTTAAGTCAGATCTGAATCAGGAAATTAAGCCAGACCAGAATCAGAGAGTTATGTTAGATCAAGAAACGGAAGAAACAAGAAAGCTGCGGGACAATTTTGGATTTTTCGGTCCGGCAGCTTTTCTCTATGCTTCTTTTTATGCTTTCTGTATGTATCGGAACGGTTCCGGGGTGACCTTCCCTTTTTTCGTGGCAGGCGGTCTCTTGTTTTTGCACTTCTCTTTATCAAAACTGGGGACTACCTTAAAAAGAGGAAGCATCTTTTACATGGTTGCCATGGTGCTTCTGGGTATTTCCACCTGCTGCACCGATGACGGCAGAATTATTTTCTTCAACAAACTGGGCATCCTTCTGTTGATGATGAGCCTGTTGCTGAAGCAATTCTGCAATACGGAAAAGTGGAAACTGGGTAAGTATCTCGGCAGTATTTGTCAGTTGATTGTTATGAGCTTCGGAGAATTGGGACGGCCGTTTCGGGATGCCAAAGCGTATTGCAGAGAAAAAGGCGATAAGCTGAATAAAAAAGGCTTATATGTACTTCTTGGGCTGGTGATTGCGGTTCCTTTATTCCTGATTGTTCTTCTGTTGCTGGCGGGTGCTGACGCGGTATTCCGGCAGATGACCAAAAGCCTGTTTGATGCGATCAATTTCGGAAGCATCATGAATGTACTGTTTCGGATAGCCTTTCTATTTTTTGCTTCCTATGCGCTGATTTCTTATCTTTGCAAGAAGAGTATCAGGGAAGAAGTGAGGGACAGGAGGAACGGAGAACCTATTCTGGCAATTACGGTTACGAGCCTGTTAACTGTGCTTTATCTGTTCTTTTCCGGAATTCAGATTGCGGGGTTATTTCTGGGGAAAATGCAGCTGCCGGAGGGCTATACCTACGCTATGTATGCAAGGGAGGGATTTTTCCAGCTTTTGGCGGTCAGCATTCTGAACCTGATTATTGTGCTGGTTGCTTTAAGCTTTTTCAGAGAGAGTAAACTTCTGAAGTGGATACTGACAGTAATGTCGCTTTGCACTTTTATCATGATTGCATCCAGTGCCATGCGGATGATGATATATATTATGTACTATTATCTGACCTTCCTGCGCATTTTGGTGCTCTGGGGTCTCGCGCTGCTGGCCGTTTTGTTTGTAGGAGTCATCATCTCAATTTTCAAAGAAGAATTTCCTTTGTTCCGTTATAGCATGCTTGTGGTGACAGTGCTTTATCTGGGGCTGTCTTTTGCGCATCCGGATTTCATCATCGCAAAGGTGAATGTGGCAAACACAGAGAATGCCGGTGTGCGTGACCCGGAAGTGTTTGAAATCTTTGACCCATATGATGACTATTCCTATCTGAGTAACCTGAGTGCGGATGCTGCTCCGGTTCTGGTGCCTTACCTGAAGCAACTGGGTTATGATATGAAAGCGTTTGAGGCGAAGTCACCTGCGGAATATGCCAGAGACAGCTACAATACTTGGCGTTATTTCTCCGCGGGAGATATAAACGCCTTTGGCTACTATTGGATGGATGATATGAAAAACCGGACGGAGAATTTCGGAATCCGTACCTTTAATGTGTCAAGATATCTTATGAAAAGTCTGATACAAAATGCGTCCGACTGATATATGGCAAACTGTGACATGTGGAAACGTAAAAAAGTTTTTCCCTTGCTTGACCAGGTTTTCCCGAAAGAGTACAATAGGAGAAGTGTTCTGGAAGGATAATTGAAAGATACTAAAAGAATAGTATAAGAGTATGGAAGAGTATCGGTTAGAAAACGGGAAAGGACTTGTAAGGCAATGAAATCAGCGGCAGAGTTGCAGAATTTACTCATGCAGATAGACCATAAGGGCTATCCGGCTTATAAGGATACAAAGGGAAAATATCAGTTCCAACAATATATTTTATCAATCGATCATGTACAGGGAGATCCTTTTGCGTCGCCCTCCAAGGTAAGTATTCTGGTGCCGGGGAAAGTGGCTGGCTTTGACAAGGCGTGTTATGAGAGCACTCATCGCAGGATTGCTTTTCAGGATTATCTGTTGCGTCGTATGGCTGCAAAGATAAAGGAATATTCCTTTAAGGCAAAGGGCTCCGGCAAGAGTGGATTGCTTGGAATCAGCCAGCCGGGACAGGAAATTCTGGAGCGCAGCGCCTGTGCGGTGAATACGGGAAACGGAGACATCACAGTGCGCATGGAAATCGGTTTTCCTGCCAATGGAAGAACCATCAATTCGGGGGAACTGGGAAAAATTCTGTTTGATTTTCTGCCGGTCTGTGTGCGTCAGACGCTGCTTTCCGCTTCCTGCCCGAAGGAAGGACTTGAGAGGGTACTCTTTCTTGCGGATGACCAGCAGTATATCCGCCGGGAGCTGAAGGAGAGAAAGCTTGTGGCCTTTGTGGCAAACGGCGCCATTCTGCCCAGAAAGTCCGGCGTTTCCGCACTCCCCATGAAGGAGGCGATTCCTTTTGCTTCTCCAGTATCCAAAGATTCACTGGAGGTAACTCTGGACTTACCCCATCACGGAAAACTGTCCGGTATGGGAATCAGGCAGGGAGTTACCCTGATTGTGGGTGGTGGCTATCATGGAAAATCCACATTGCTGGAAGCCTTGGAACTGGGTGTCTATAATCATATCGCAGGAGACGGCAGGGAATATGTCATTACGGATGATACTGCTGTGAAGCTGCGCGCGGAGGACGGCAGAAGTATTCAGAGGACAGATATTTCCATGTTTATCCGCAATCTGCCAAATGGGAGAGATACGAAGGCCTTCTTTACGGAGGATGCCAGCGGCAGTACCTCCCAGGCAGCGAATACGGTGGAGGCGATGGAAGCGGGAGCGGGAGTATTTCTCATTGACGAGGACACCAGTGCGACCAATTTTATGATTCGGGATGAACTGATGCAGAGAGTGGTCAGCCGGGAGGTGGAGCCAATCATTCCCTTTATTGACCGTGTGAGAGAACTGTATGAGAAATACGGTATTTCCACGATTCTGGTGGCAGGAAGCTGCGGTTCTTATTTTCATAAAGCAGACTGTATCATACAGATGAAACAGTATCGTCCCATGGACATAACATCATTGGCGAAAAAAGAGGCAGAAAACTATCCCTATACGCTGGATGCAATGGAGCCGTCCTGTAGGCCGGATTTCAAACGTGTGGTAAAACGGGATGCTGCATTTGCTAAAGATGACAGGATTAAAATGCGCACGGATGGAAAGGACGGATTTTCTATCAACCGTGAAGAAGTGGACATGCGCTACGTGGAGCAGTTGGTGGATTCTGAGCAACTGACATCATTGTCACATATAATTAAATACATGAAACTGTACAGCTTTGACGGGAAGAAGACCTTGTGCGATGCGGTGGAAGCCTTGTATGATAAAATTGCAGAGAAAGGTTTCGGTGCATTTTGCGGAGGAGGCAGCCGCGGGGAAATTGGTCGCGGAGGAAATAACCGTTCAGAAGACAATTTCGGTGAGTCGGGAGCAATTCCCGGAAATCTTGCCATGCCCAGAAAGCAGGAATTGTTTGCGGCGCTCAACAGATGCCGAGAACTAATACGGATTGAGGAGAGATAGGACAATGTACAGTAAATTTCAGTTTGAGGAAGTAACTTATCAAGAGCCGGCACCCGGATGGGTGGATGGTGTGTATTATCCGAGAAATGAGCAGGTGAAGCCATGTAAAGCTCCGCAGGCAGTCGGTGATGAAAGTACCGGTGGTATACAGCAGGAGAATGGAACGGGGCAGCCTGACAGCATACAGCAGACAGATGGAGTGTGGAAGCTTCACAGCCGTGTCTGGCAGGAAATCGAAGAAACGGGCTATGGAATCTATTACTATGAGGAGACAACAAGAATTGTGACAGAACTGTCAGGAGCAAATTATCTTGTGACAGTTCATTTGGCAAATCCGGGAGACAGGCCTTACAGCTGCCATATACGTGTCAACGGCATAGTGAAGGTGTCCGGAATGGAAATGGCACCCGGTGAGGAGAAAAAGATCACTATCACGGCCTGCATGACAGACGGAAGATTTGTGCTGACCTTTTCAACAGGTATTCTGGAGAAAATCCATGAGGAAGTTCTGGAAGGCGATGTTTATATCAGAGATATAGATATTGTACCGGAACAGGAGAAAGAGAGACGGGAGAAGCCTCGTCTTTTTCTGGTGTCAGATTCCACGGTACAGAGTTATGAGAAATACTTTTATCCTCAGACCGGCTGGGGGCAGATGCTTTGTCATTTCTTCCGGGGATTTGAAGCATATCGGGAGTACCCTTCGGAGCACTGTGATTACCCACAGGGAAGAACCTACGAGCTGCCGGAGCTGGTGATTGAAAACAGGTCCATCGGAGGCAGAAGCGCCCGCTCCTTTTATGATGAGGGAAAACTTGATCAGGTGCTGGAAGTTATCTGCCCCGGGGACTATATGTTTGTACAGTTTGCGCATAATGATGCCACGGCGATTCGCCCGAACCGTTACATCGCACCGGAGGATTTCCCATTTTTCCTGCAAAGGTATGTGGACGCCTGCCGAAAGAGAAATGTGCAGCTGGTATTTGTCACGCCTGTGACCATGCGCGTGCTGGATGAGGACGGAGAGAATATCATCTGTTTTGCGGAGTATCGGGAGCAGATGCGGAAGCTGGCAGAGGAGCAGGATATTCCGCTGCTGGACTTGGGCGGCAGAAGTACAGATTATCTGAACAAAATCGGTTCAGAGGAAAGTAAGCGGCTCTATCTGTGGCTGGAAGAAGGAGAATACCCGGACGGCGCATATGCGGGCGGGGTATCCGATAAGTGTCATCTGCAGGAGTACGGTGCAAAGGTCTATGCTGATCTGGTGGCACAGATGATAAGGGAATATGACAGAGATGACCGGCTGGATGCATTAAAAAGACTGGCTGCTCCTGTGGCTGTGGAGGAGGTTCCCAAACCAGCAGACAGAAGGAGCGAGAACAGAATCGCACAGGCAGAAGATGCCGTAACCGGTTTTGTGGTACAGGAGATTTCCGTAGAAAACGGAAGAGGCAGTTTCCTGCTGAACTGGAATCCGGTAGAAGGAGTTGTTGCCTATCATATTTATGGTAAGCGGAAGGATGAACTTACCTTCCGAGTGGTGAAGTCCATTTCAAAGAAAGAAAAGGAATCCCTTGCGGTCCTTCCTTTTACAGCGGAAGGCGGAGCAATCTGGCAATATTATGTGACAGCCGTCTTTGAGAACGGCAGTGAGGGTCGTGCCAGCCGTATGCAGGAGGTTGATTTGCGATGAAAATCAATGGCTATTTATATGAGACACATATGCACACTTCAGAGGCAAGTGCCTGTGCGCAGAATACCGGAAGCGAGATGGCGAGAGCTTATGCGGAGGCAGGCTATACCGGCATCATCATCACGGATCATTTCTTTTATGGAAATACAGCGGTGGACAGAAAGTTATCCTGGAGTGAGTGGGTGGAAAAATACTGCCTTGGTTATGAACATGCAAAAGAAGAAGGAGATAAACTGGGACTGCAGGTGTTCTTCGGATGGGAGTCCGGCTATCAGGGAACGGAGTTTCTGATTTACGGTCCGGACAAGCAGTGGCTGCTGGAACATCCTGAAATCAGGGACGCTACCGTTGCGGAGCAGTTTCGCCTGGTGCATGAGGGCGGCGGCATTGTCTGCCACGCGCATCCCTTCCGGGAAGCACCCTATATCAGTGAAATTCGATTGTTTCCGGAATACGTGGATGCGGTGGAAGGTGTGAATGCCAGCCATTCCAGTCCGGCCAAGCGCTCTCTTCATCAGCCGGAGTTTAATGAGAGGGCTCTTTTGTATGCACAAGAGCACAACTTTCCGTTGACTGCCGGTTCCGACCAGCATAATACGGACATGATCTGGGGAGGAATGGTATTTCCCCGCAAACTGACGGATATCCGGGATTTTAACCGCGCTGTCCTGAATCGGGAAGTAGAGAGGCTTCTTGATGGCACGGAGAATATGTAACAGATAAACATGAAGAAAGAAGATGCAGGAAATAAGAACGCCACTATCCGAAAACCGGAGGTGGCGTTTTTGCGTGTACCTGACTATGCAGTAACTTCATGATGAATCTGTAATTCGTACAGTTTTTTATAAATGCCGTTCTGAGCCAGCAGTTCCTGGTGCGTACCCTGTTCGCGGATCTTACCCTTATGCATTACCATGATACAGTCTGCGTGCTGGATGGTAGAGAGGCGATGCGCTACCATGATAGTAGTTCTTCCCTTCATGAGCTTTGCAAGCGCTTCCTGAATCAAAGCTTCCGTCTCTGTGTCGATGTTGGCGGTTGCTTCGTCCATAACCAGGATACTGGGCTTGTGAGCAAGCGTTCTGGCAAAGGACAACAGTTGCCGTTCCCCGGCGGAAAAGGTGGAACCGCGCTCGGAGACGGGTTCTTCGTATCCCTGGGGTAGCTTCTCGATAAAGTGAGAGGCGTTGACATATTCGGCAGCTTCCTTTATCTCATCCATGGTAATTTCTTCATTGTAAAGTCTGATATTGCTTTCGATGGTTCCCTCAAAGATAAACACATCCTGCTGCATCTGACCGATGGCACTTCGCAGCTGCTTTTTGCTGATGTTACGGATGTCCACTCCGTCAATGTAGATATTTCCCTTTTGAACATCGTAGTATCGTCCGATCAGATTCAGGATGGAAGATTTTCCGGCGCCTGTCGCACCTACAAAAGCGACGCTTTGCCCCGGCTCGATGACAAAGGAGACATCCCGAAGAACATAGTTTTCGTTGTCATAAGCGAACCAGACATGGGAAAATTCGATTTTTCCTTTGATTTCGGGAAGAACGACAGGGTTTTCTGCCTCTTTTACAAGCGGTTCCTCATTCATAATCGTGAAAATCTTTTCCGCGGAAGCCAGGGAGGACTGTAAAGTGGAGAACTGCTCCGCCAACTCCTGAATCGGGTCGAAAAAGGACTGGATATACTGTGCAAAAATATAGAGAGTACCGATGGAAATCATCTGGTTCAATACATCCTTACTGCCGATGCCGAGGACAATCATCAGGGAAAGGACGCTCAAAATGTAAATCAGAGGCCGGAAGATGGCAAATACCATCAGTTCTCTGAAAAAGGCTTTGTACAGTTTCCGGTTTTTATCGTCAAATTCTTCAAACTTGCGTTTTTCTCTGCCGAATATCTGGATAATCCGCATTCCGGAGATATTCTCGGACAGGAAAGTATTGATGTCTGTGAGTCTTGTTCTGGTAAGGCGGTAGGTCTGTCTGGCAATTTTACGGAATACCACAGTGAGGACTGCCACAATGGGCAGAAGGATAAAGGAAATCAGAGCCAGTCTGATATCCAGAAACAGCATGACTGCAGCCAGACCGATTATTTTTACAATGTTTCGGAACAGTTTTATCAGGATGCCGGAATACATTTCGTTAAGGGCTTCCACATCGTTTGTCACACGTGTGACCAGTTTTCCCACGGGAGTTAAGTCAAAATAGCGGCAGCTCAGGGATTGGATGTGTGCGTATAACTCCTTGCGGACAGTGTGAATAATGCTTTGCCCTGTCTTCTGCAAAATCCAGGTTTGTGCAATATTAAAACAAAAGCTGAAAAGCAAAACGATCGTGTATTTGATGGCAGTGTCTACAATGATGTTATAGTCGCCCTGTGTTTCAAACAGGTCGATGGCATCTCCAATCAGTATGGGGCGGTACAAATCAAAGCCGGTCAGTGCCAATACCAATATCAGGGACAGAAAAATCCATCCCACATAGGGCTTCATATAGGATAGGAGATGCAGTAAGGCATTTCCTTTGTAATTGGATTCCAATTGATCATCTGTCAGTGTGCTCATAATTACCTCTTATTCTGTCGCCGGGGCGGCGTTACACTTACATTTCTTTTAATTCTGCTTCCAGTTGCTGTTTCTCATAGATATGAGCGTAGAAGCCGTCAAGAGCAACAAGTTCTTCGTGGGTACCGTATTCTGTCAGCTCACCGTCTGTCAGCACTGCGATGTGGTCTGCTTTTTGCAGGGTGGAAATACGATGGGCAATCACAATGGTGGTTTTTCCCTTTCGCAGCCGTATCAGATTTTCCAGTATCTGCTCTTCGGTATCCGTGTCCACCGCAGAGAGAGAGTCGTCCAGAATCAGCACTGCGGAATCCTTCAGAAGTGCTCTTGCAATGGAACTTCGCTGCTTCTGCCCGCCGGAGAGGGTCACACCTCTCTCCCCTACCAGGGTGAGATAATCGTCAGGGAAATCCATGATATTGTCGTGGATGCAAGCGTCTTTCGCAGCCTGGTGAATGTTTTCCCGCATTTCCGGGTGCTCGTCGATTCGCTCTTCCAGACCAAAAGCGATATTTTCCTCCAGTGTGTCGGAGAACAGGAAATTTTCCTGAGGCACATATGCCATATCACGGTGGAGAATGGCAAGAGGAATTTCACTGATGGGCTTCCCATCCAGCAGAAGCATTCCCGATTCACAGTCGTAGACGCGGAGCAGCAAATCTGCAAGGGAAGATTTTCCGCTTCCGGTGCGCCCCAGGATGCCCAGCATTTCGCCGGGTTTGATGTGCAGATTGATGTGCTTCAGCACGGGTGTTTCACCATCCGGATAAGTGAAGGTCAGGTCTTTCAGAAGAATATCACCGTCAAGGTGATAGCTCGTGTCGGGAGAAGACTCCGATGCTACATCCACGATGTCCGGCTGTTCTTCAAAGATACGGGAAATTCTCTGGAAGGCAGCGGCAGCCTGGCTGAAGGCGTTGATGCAGTCGCCGCAGGCAATCATGGGCCACACCAGCATACCGATATAGGAATTGAAGGCTACAAACTGCCCGATGGAAATCTGACCGTTTAAGACCATTTTTCCGCCAATCAGAAGATTCAGTAGCAGACTGATTCCGGTGATGGCATCCAGGGCGGGTCCGAACACAGCTCTTAACTTGACAACGGAAAGGTTCTTTTCCAGATTGTTGAGACTGGCTTTTTCAAATGCCTTAAAGTCCTCTTCTTCCTGTACGAAGGATTTCAGCACTCTTATGCCCGCGAAACTTTCCTGCACCTTGTCAGACAAATCCGAGAAAGCGTCCTGACGTTTTATCTGGCGCTTTTTGGATTCGATTCCGTAAAAATAGCAGCCGATGGCAACCAGAATCAGAGGTGCAAAGGCGAGAAGCGTCAGGCGGAAGTCCACATAGACAATCATTTTTACCAGGACCATAACTGTCATAACAACTGCATCGAAGGTGGTGACCAGAGCCATGCCCACAGCCATGCGGACAGCCTGCAGGTCATTTGTGAAATGGGCCATCAAATCTCCGGTTTTGTGGCTGTTGAAGTAACGCGCAGAAAGCGTTTCCAGATGCTCAAACATATCGTCTCTCAGCTTGTATTCTACCCCTCTGGAAGCACCGATAATGAAATAGCGCCAGCCGAAGCGACCCGTCATCATCACGAGGCCGGCAAAAAGAATTCGGAATAAAATGGGTTTGACATCCCCCAAGCCGAAGGAGCCGCCGGACAGCCCGTCAATGATTTCGCCTGTATATTGCGGAATATAAAGACTTGCCAGGTCTACCAGAAGAAGGATGATAATACCGAGCAGATAATGCCATTTGTATCGTAATAAGTAGGGAAGCAGAGAAAACTTCTTTTGTTTTGTATCCTGTTTCATATTAACACCTGTTTGTTGATTGATTTGTCCGCAGACAAACTCTATTCTAGCACAATCGTATATTGAAGAAAATAGATTATTTTTCTATAATAAGCATATTATGAGGACAAAATTGACATTCGGAAAGAATAGCTGTTTGAAAAAACAGGTGATTTAATAATTGAGATTTACTAATACAAGGAGTTACAGAATGAGAATTATTAATGCAGATACAAGAGAACAATTGAAAAAGGTACATGATTTATATGAGGAAGCTTTCCCCAAGAGTGAGAAAAAGCCTTTTCGCATGATTTTGCAGGGGAGAGAAAAAGGAAATTATGAGATAATGGCGATAGAGAGTGAGGAAGGGGAGTTTCTGGGACTTGCCATAACCATGCATTATCAGGAACTGGTGCTGTTGGACTATTTTGCCATCAATTCCGGATGCCGTGGAGCAGGCGTGGGAGGAGAGGCATTGCGCGAACTGCAGCGGCGATATGCAGGAAAGAAGTTTTTGCTGGAAATTGAGAGTACTGTGGAGCGTGGAGGCGGGAATAGCAAAGACAGCTCTGGCATACAGGACAAAGAAGCTATCCTGCGGCTGCGGCGCAAGGAGTTTTATCTTCGCAATGGAATGCAGACCGTGGATTTCCTGGTAAACCTGTTTGGTGTGGAAATGGAGATTATGACATACGAATGCAGTGTAACCTTTGAAGAATATCACTCCATCCTGGAGCATCTGCTTCCCGCCGGACTGGCAGCGAAGGTAAAGTTGGTGGACTAGAAAGGTGTAAGGCAGATAAATGTCACATGAGTTTTGTGGTTCCGGGATGAGAAAGATATACCAGAAATGATAGGAGAACACAGAATGAGATTAAGGCTGTTTATTCCCTCAAAAGATTATGAATATATAAAAAATTGGATTAATGATGAGAGAATGCATGCTCTATGGTGTGCAAACTTAATTCCATATCCAATGACGCAAAAGAAGCTACAGGATGTGCTGGAGAAGGATGCACAGAATTGGGATGGTTGTGCTTATGTTGCTACGGAAGACGATGGAATACCGGTCGGATTCTTTGTTTTGGCAGTTAATGTCTCAAATAATTCAGGTTTTTTGAAATTAGTAATTGTGGATAATAAATTGAGAGGAAAAGGATATGGGACTCAGATGATAAAACTGATGTTGAAATATGCGTTTGATATTGCAGGGGTATCATCAGTGCAATTAAATGTCTTTGACGCTAACGACAGAGCAAAGAAATGTTATTCAAATGTCGGTTTTATTGAGAATAATATTGTAGAAGACGCATTTGGTTATAAAGATGAATCCTGGGTAAGATGTCATATGGTAATTACAAAATGACGAGTTATATTCCAATGATATCATATATTCTTTGCTTCAAACAGCACAGCTGTCTTTTATGTCTATTTATCATTCAATGAATTCTATGCTTTAAAATTCCATTTTAATATGCATAGTGTATTGAGTGACAGGTAGATGCAGCCTTCTGTTTGGGTATCGGAAGTGAAATGTGACGGAGAAGCTGAATACTTGGTTCATTGCGGCAGCAAAAGCAGGAAGTATTGCGGAATTTCGAAAAGAATGCGGTATATAGACATATACAGCATTGGTTGTGATATATTTAGGTGCAGAATCCCAAGCCAGTACTCCGATATGCGCTTTCCTATGCTTATTTTGCGAGTAGCTGACCTGCATTCAAGTCCGGCCACCAGCAGTATTATGAGAATGCGAGAAATGCCTGTTATTTATCGGCACAATACCTTATCAGAATATGTGAAAATCTTTGCACAAAATGGTTTTTATATAAGGGATATGAACGAACCAATTCCAACAGAAGAACAAACGGCTAAGCCGTTAAGAATTGAATGGCTTAAAAGAATACCAATGTATTTGTTTATGGAATTAAAAAGGTTGTAAAAGAAATCGCCCTCAATCTACAGGCTGAAGGCGATTCTCTTATTTTTCCACAACATCTCTGATGCTCTGCATTTTCTCATCCAGCATGGAACTGATATTTGCGCATTCCAGAAGGGAATTTTCGGTGGCTGCCAGAACATCCTCCGGTAAATCCTTTTTGTAGCGGAGTCTGTGTTCCAGATTTGCCCAGAATTCCATGGCAATTGTCCGTAACTGAACCTCTACCTTCATGTTTCGTTTTTCGTCCTGTAAAAAGATGGGAACTTCAACAATAAGGTGAAGGCTGCGGTAGCCGTTTTCCTTGGGATTGCGGATATAGTCTTTTTCTTCTACCAGCGTGATGTCATCTTGACTAATCAGACAGTCGGCCAGCATATAAATATCATCTACAAAAGAGCAGATAACACGGATTCCGGCAATGTCAAACAGGTTATTCTCGATGGCGGAAAGGGTGAGGGGCAGATTCTTACGGCGCAGCTTCCCCAGGATGCTTTCCGGTGATTTCAGCCTTGTCTTGATGCTTTCAATGGGATTCCGGTCGTGCTGCAGGGAAAATTGTTCATTCAGTACGCGGAATTTGGTCTCGACTTCCATGATGGCACAGCGGTACCGGGACATCAGAGCCTGTGAGGAAGCCATGGTCTCGCGAAAACTGTCCATGGCTTCTTTATTATCAATATTGGGGAATTGTGTGGATAAGTCCTTGTCTGCATCTATCATTTGTGTATCTCCTTTGTGTTTTCTCTATAAATGGTATCAGAATACCTTCGTAGTCCATTTCGTGCAATCCCATACATCGGTTGCCAGACCTTCATAGAAATCTGGTTCGTGGCATACCATGAGGATGCTGCCCTTGTATTCCTGTAATGCACGCTTCAGTTCTGTCTTGGCATCCACATCCAGGTGGTTTGTGGGCTCGTCCAGAAGTAGTATGTTGGTGTTTTTGTTCAGCAGTTTGCAGAGTCGAACCTTAGCCTGCTCTCCTCCGCTTAAGACTTTTACTTTGCTTTCAATGTGCTTTGTCGTCAGACCACATTTTGCCAGCGCGGAACGGACTTCGTACTGTGTAAAACCGGGAAATTCCTTCCAGATTTCCTCGATACAGCTGTTGTCTCCGCTTCCGGACATTTCCTGTTCAAAATAGCCGATTTCCAGATAATCTCCTTGTGTGACACTTCCCTCCAGCGGCGGAATCAAACCGAGAATGCTTTTTAACAGTGTGGTCTTTCCGATACCGTTGGCACCTGTGAGGACAATTTTCTGGCCTCTTTCCATGGAGAGATTTAAGGGCTTTGACAAGGGCTCTGCATAGCCGATGACGAGTTCCTTTGTTTCAAAGATGATACGTCCAGGTGTCCGTGCCTCCAGAAAACGGAATTCCGGCTTGGGTTTATCGGCTGCAAGTTCGATCACATCCATTTTATCCAGCTTCTTCTGGCGTGACATAGCCATATTTCTGGTGGAAACGCGCGCCTTGTTTCTTGCCACGAAATCCTTTAAATCTGCAATTTCCTTCTGCTGGCGGTTGTAGGCAGCTTCCAGTTGGGACTTCTTCATGGCGTAAACTTCCTGGAATTTATCGTAATCGCCCACATAGCGGTTCAGCTCCTGATTGTCCATATGATAAATCAGGTTGATGACACTGTTCAGGAAAGGAATGTCATGGCTGATGAGGATAAAGGCATTTTCATATTCCGTCAGATAGCGTTTCAGCCACTCAATATGCTCAGCGTCCAGATAGTTGGTAGGCTCGTCCAGAAGAAGAATATCGGGCTTCTCTAAAAGCAGCTTGCCCAGAAGAACCTTCGTCCTCTGACCACCGGAAAGTTCCGTGACATCCCGGTCGAGCCCAATGTCCAGAAGACCCAGTGCCCGTGCCACTTCTTCCACTTTGGCGTCAATCATATAAAAGTCATGCATGGTGAGTAAATCCTGAATGGTGCCAAGCTCTTCCATATAAGATTCCAGCTCCTCAGGAGAAGCTTCGCCCATTTTGTCACAGATTTCATTCATCTGGTTTTCCAGATCATACAAAAAGTCGAAGGCGGAAGACAATACCTGCCGGATAGTCATGCCTGCGGTCAGCACCGTGTGCTGATCCAGATAGCCAACACGGACATTTTTTGCCCATTCGATTTTTCCTTCGTCGGGCATCAGTTTTCCCGTGATGATGTTCATAAAAGTGGACTTTCCCTCGCCATTTGCACCAATCAGCCCGATATGTTCACCCTTCAGGAGACGGAAAGAGACATCGTTAAAGATAGCACGGTCTCCGAAACCATGGGTTAAGTGTTCGACATTTAAAATACTCATTTTGACATACTCCTGATATTAATAGTATAAATTTGCTTCGTTATTATCGATTCGGCTTATACTCGCGTACAGTATAACATATAAACTTTTCTTAAGAAAGTAGTTCGGGCTTTTTTTGGAGGTATGTGTTAGAATGGTTCTGGTAATAATGAGTGAAGACGTAAGTCATTCACGCAAGGAGGTTATTTATGAAAAAATTATTTGTGATGTTATGTATCGGTACGCTGGTGCTGGGGTCTCTGGGCTGTGGAAGAAAAGATGAAAACCAGAACAGTCAAAACAATCAGAGCAGTGCTGCGACGACGGAAAGTACCCCGGTTCCCGAGGAGAGCGAGAGCATTGCAGAGACCGGTGCTCCTGACGGACATGATTATTCCACGGGCTGGACCGAGGAGATGAACGCTATCAAAACGGCAATTACGGATAAGATAGGAGAGAATTACTGGCCGACTATGGCTCTGGATCCGGAGATGCTGGAGTCAGCCTTCGGAGTGACACCGGATATGTATGATGACTATCTGGCAGAAATGCCCATGATCAGCACGAACGTGGACACATTGGTTATCGTGAAGGCGAAAGAAGGACAGGCAGATGCCGTAGAGGAGGTTCTGACTGCCTATAGAGATACGCTGGTCAATGATACCATGCAGTATCCGATGAATGTGGGAAAGATTCAGGCATCCAGAGTAGAGAGGATAGGTAATTATGTATGCTTTGTACAGCTGGGCGGCGATACAATGGGGGCGGCGGAAAAAGGAGATGAAGCCGTGATTACCCATTGCCAGGAGGCAAATGAGATGGTGATTGAAATCATCGGGCAACAGGTACAGTAACAGTGGAGTGATAGAAATGGTTTTCAGCAGTGTTGTTTTTCTGTTTCGATTTCTGCCCATATTCTTAGTCTTGTACTATCTGGCTCCCGGGAGGATGAAGAATTTCATCCTCTTTTTGGGGAGCCTTTTCTTTTATGCGTGGGGAGAACCAATCTATGTTCTGCTGATGCTGTTTTCCACCGTTTTGGACTATATACACGGACTTTTGATTGAAAGATTCCGGGGAAGGGGTGCAGCAAAAGTTGCTTTATGCTCCTCCTGTCTCATCAATCTTCTTGTGCTGGGATTTTTCAAGTATGCGGATTTCTTAATCGGAAGCGTGAATGCGGTGACGGGTCTTTCGATTCCTCTTCTCAACCTTCCGCTTCCTATTGGTATTTCCTTTTATACCTTTCAGACCATGTCCTATACCATTGATGTGTACCGGGGAGAGGTAAAGGCACAAAGGAATCTGCTGGATTTCGGTGTCTTCGTTACCATGTTCCCTCAGTTGATTGCCGGTCCCATCGTAAAGTACAGGGATGTGGAAACGAGACTTCACAATCGTAAAATTACGGTTGTGTCAGTGAGCAGTGGAATGAAGCGCTTTTGTATAGGGATGGCGAAGAAAGTACTGCTGGCAAACAATCTTGGACAGCTTTGGACAGAAGTTTCGGCAATGGATTTTCAGAAAATCAGTGTGCTGACAGCATGGCTGGGAATCCTGGCTTTTGCTTTCCAGATTTATTTTGACTTTTCCGGGTATTCGGATATGGCAATCGGTCTGGGAGAGATGCTGGGTTTCCGTTTCCCGGAAAACTTTAACTATCCTTATATTTCCGCATCAATTACGGAATTCTGGAGAAGATGGCATATTTCTCTCGGCAGCTGGTTCCGGGAGTATGTGTATATTCCGCTTGGCGGAAACCGCAAAGGTTTGTTAAAGCAGATGCGGAATATCCTGATTGTTTGGATGCTGACAGGTATCTGGCACGGAGCTGGTTGGAATTTTCTACTGTGGGGATTGTGGTTTGCGATTTTCCTGATTCTGGAAAAGTGGTTTCTGGGAGGAGTGCTCAGGACAATTCCGAGGGCAATCGGAGTTATTTACAGCTGGGCAATTGTACTGGTAAGCTGGGTGTTTTTTGCTCTGGAAAGCCCCGGGCAGATACTGGGATATCTGAAGGCCATGGCCGGGTTTGCGGGGAGACTGACGGACAGACTTGGACTCTATCTGGGCAGTGAGTATGGCGTGCTCTTTCTGATTGCCGCGGTGGCAGTAACGCCGTTATTTGGAAATCTGGCACGCAGGCTCGGGAAATCCCGTACCGGGTTGGGAATTGCGGTATACCGCCTGGGGGAAAAAATTGTTCCGCCCGCTCTGCTGCTTCTGTCCATTGCAGGTATTGTAGATGCATCCTACAACCCGTTTTTATATTTTCGCTTCTAACAGTTCAGCCATAAAAGGATTTTCAGCATCGCGAGTGTGCTTGCACACAGAGCGAATGCTGAAAATCCTTTTATGAGCGGAGCGCCCGACGATGAATAAAAGGAGAGCCGCGAAGCGGCGCCAGATGCGAAGCATCTGCTTTTATGAATCGTTGGGGCTGAACTGTTAGGGCAGGCCGTTGGGGCTGAACTGTTAGG
>CAMEDC010000020.1 GCA_945913255.1 uncultured Lachnospiraceae bacterium | reverse complement strand
AATTTATAGTTGTAGAGTAACTGTTCAGAAGGTCTGCGCACATACTGCGCTGACCATGAGAAAACATAGATTTATCTCAAAACAGAGTGTATATAGACATACCAAAAGAGTGAATGGTATCAAATTGGTGGTTGCGATAAAGTGATACATTTAAAATACAATGTAAACCTAAACGTTGACAAGAAATGTTTTTCTTCATATAATATGAATTAAGAAATGAGTATATACTATAGGCAAATATTTCATATGGGAGGTGTTCAAATGGCTACAGTACCTACGCAGGTAAGAATTGATGAAAATTTAAAAAAGCAGGCTACAGAGCTTTTTTCGCAGTTAGGAATGGATATGTCCAGCGCAATGAATATATTCCTCAGACAGTGTGTTATGAGAGGTGGTCTTCCATTTGATGTAGTAGTTCCACAATATAAGCCAGAGGTTATTGAGGCTATGGAAGAAGCGAAAAGAATCAGCAAGGATCCTAATACTAAGAGATACAGTAGTTTTTCGGATGCCATGGAGGACCTTGATGGATGCAGTATGAATTGATACTTACTGGCAAATTTAAGAAAAGTTTGAAATTAGCCAGGAAGAGAGGCCTTGATATAACTCTTCTGGAGAATATTGTCTCTATGCTTCAGAATAATATTCCATTAGCAGAAAAGTATAGAGACCATGAATTAAAAGGAAAATATTTGGGATTTAGAGAGTGCCACATTCAGCCCGATTGGCTACTAATATATTTAAAAGAAGATGGTATTTTGACATTGACCTTGGTCGATACAGGAACACATGCAGATTTATTTAACATGTGATAACGCAATACTGATAACAATTTGATAACATTAGCTTATACAGCACATGTGACTGGTGCAGCTGAAACCAAATGGAGTCAAATCATAACAAAACGCCCTAACAAAAATGTTTAGGACAAAGGATTAAGTTAGGGAGTTTGAATAATGAAAGTGATTATCTTCGTCCCCGATTTTCCAAAATCGTTCGATTTTTTAATCTAAAAATTTTCCAAAAGGGAGCATTTGACAAAGCGTCAAATGCTTCCTTTTTGTACGGTAAATTATTTGAAATTGGCACGAAAAAGGACGGAAAAAGTCCGAAAATAAAGCTTTTTTATGAAACCGTAAGGTTAAGCATTAGACCGAAACCTACATTCATTTGAACTGGATTTCTGAAAAAATTGAAGAAAAATTAATTCGAAGAATTTGGGAAAAATGGGATGTGAGAGGAACATAGTAAATTCCCCGAAAATTAAAAATCGGGGAAAATCCCGAAAAATGAATCTGTTTTTCGGAAAAAGGAAAGGAAGGTTTTATGCGGAACAAAAATCAAAAAGGAAGGTGCTGGAAAGCTGTGGATATGAAATGAATGCTCCAAAGGGTGGAAGCAGTCATTACACATTCAGAAAACCGGGGTGTCAGCCGATTACAATACCTAAGCACGAACCAATCAAGAAAGTATATGTAGAAATGGTAAAGCAGATTGTGGAAAGTGAGGCGAACAATGATGAAAACACTGAATGATTATATGGCAATGAATTATCGTATGGAAATTGTAGAGGATAAAGATGAGGGAGGATTTATAGTTTCTTTTCCAGAACTCCCAGGATGTTTTACTTGTGGTGAAAATTTGGAATCAGCAATTTCAAATGCCATGGATGCAAAAAAGGCATGGTTGGAGGCAGCGGTTGAGGAAGGAATCGAAATACATGAGCCGGATAGCTTGGAAGAATATTCTGGTCAGTTTAAGTTAAGAATACCTCGGAGTTTGCACCGTTCTCTTGCGGAGCATTCTAAGAGAGAAGGCATCAGCCTGAACCAGTACTGCGTATATCTTCTTTCTAAAAATGATGCAGTTTATTCAAATGGTGGTTACGTAAGAACTGAATAACCGTTACAAAGAAGTGGCAACACTTTGGCAACAGAAAATCAGTAAGGCAAAATAAATATGCATATGAAGTAAAATATCGGCAGATTTTGAATGAAAATTAAACAAAATAGTTTAAGGCTAAGAAACAACTTGCCGAATTCGAGTAGGAAATGGACTGAGAGCAGTCAGAAAATAAAAAAAGGTGCCAACTGCAAGCTTGCTTGCAAGTTGGTGCTTTTTTTATTTTCTGGCTATTTGAAGGCATGACAGTTATCACGTGGTGTATAGACAAATAGTTGGTATTCAATCTAAAATATGCTAATATAAGCATATAGTGGAAATTGAGATTTACTTGGAGGTAGTTACAAATGAGCAAAATGATACCAATCAAGGTTGCATATGATTTTTGCATGCAAAACCATAGGATGAAAGCTGTTGCGGAGCATCTGGAATCGGAAAGAAAGTTTACCTTTTACTTTGATGAGAAAGTCGTATCTGAAAAAATAGTTCCCTCGGGAGATTTTCTGACAGATGATGATTGTATCAGGGATCTGGTAGAAAACTATTGCAAAGATCATACAGGAGCATATGCAGACTTATTTAAAAGACATTCCGATAAGGTACGCCTGGTATCGAAGACAATTGATTTCGTGATAGAAAGTTTTGGGACTAATTTACAAACACATGTTACTGTGGAGAAGGGAAAATATTCTTTTAAGGTAAATGAGAATAATGGTGACGATGTTTTCTCAGGCTCATTCCGAGCTGAAAACTTTTCTGAAGTCCTTGAAAAGGTTAGAATCTTTACAAGTATACTGGGTGAAATAAGCAAAGAATTTTCAGAGAATATTGATGAGTTGTCAAATGATAGGGTTGAAGAATGGATAAAATGGGGCTGAAATACGTACTTTGGAACAGACGATTAAGCAAAAGTCCGCCCTAGTTTCGCATCTTTTTCAGTTCCGGAAGAATGGTTATCAGCATTGTGATAAAGCAAGCCAGTCCGCCGATAACATTTGAAATTGGTTCCGCCATAAATACACCATCTGTTCCCATGTGAAATGCATAGGGTAGCAGATAGGTTAAAGGGATTACCATGATTACCTTTCGAAACAGGCTAAAGAAAATAGTCTGTTTCTTTTTGTTCAAGGCTTTAAATACAGTTTGACCGGAATACTGAAAAGCCTGGAACACAAAAGCATAAAAATACAGATGAAGCGGCTGAAGTGCCAGCTGCTGCAAGGCTTCATCATTGCTGAAAATCTTGATAAACATCAGTGGAAACTTTTTAATCAAAATCCACATCAGGCAAGTGTACAGGATGGCTGTGGCTGCCATGATAGTAATTGCTTTTTGTACTCTCTGGGGCTTTTGGGCACCATAATTGTATGAGATGGTGGGGGATGCACCCTCGGTAATTGCCATTATGGGGGTATCCAGTATCTGCCTTACGGAAGTGATAATGGTCAAGACGGATACATAAAGAGTGCTTCCTGTTTTCATCAATACACTGTTGCAAGCTACGGATACCATGGAATTTGTGCATTGCATGATGAAGGGTGAGAGACCGAGGCTGATGATTTCTTTTGCGTGAGGAAACGAAAAAGGGTGCTCAGAATAAATTGTAAACTCGTTCTTTCCTCCCAAGAGGAACTTCAAAACAAACAGCATAGATAACAGTTGAGAAATTACGGTAGCGATAGCTGCTCCGCTTACGCCAAAACCAAATGTAAAAATCAAGATGGGATCCAGAATAATATTGGAGATAGCTCCTACCAGTACGGATTTCATACCCATTGTTGCGTATCCCTGTGCGTTCATATAGGGATTCATACCGGTGGCAATCATGGTAAAAATTGTTCCAATCAAGTAGATTCTGATATATGGCACCGAAAATTGAAGTTCTTCTGCAGTGGCGCCGAAAAGCGATAAAATCTGCGGTGCCAATAGTTCACAGAACAGCATAAGTACTGCACCAACCAGGATTTCCAGTCGAAAAGCGGTGTTTAGTACATCACGGGCCTTCTTTCTGTCATTTTTGCCAAGCGCAATGGAAAACAGGGGAGCACCGCCAAGCCCGAACATATTGGTAAAACCCCCAATTAGTATGACAATCGGAAAACAAAGACCGATTGCCCCGAGCGCCTGTGTGCCATAACCTTCAATTCTTCCGATATAGATGCGATCGACTATGTTATATAGGAGACTGATGACCTGAGCTACCAGCATAGGTAAGGCTGTTTGTATGATATTTTTTGTAATGGTGTCGTTTTCAAAGTCTATTTTTTTCATTGTCGGTTGGACTCCTGCCGCTTCGCGTCGCTTGTTTTTCTTTTGGGTTGCTCATATTATACCACAGAATGTTTCACGGGAGTTCTTTTTGATTTCTATAAAACGAACACAAACGCCTATAAAAGAATCCTATCTGCACAATTAGAGTTTTCATATAATACTATTATCTTGAGAGCCATGATTGGTGGCTGAGTTTTATAGAAATGATAAAGAGGGAAGAGGTAAAATTATGAGAAAAAGCAACAATATTTTCTGGGGAGTGATTCTTTTACTGTTGGGTGTGGTGCTGGTTTTGAATGCACTGGACATCACAGATATTCATCTGTTCTTTGACGGCTGGTGGACTCTGTTCATTATTGTACCCAGCTTAATCGGACTGACCAACGGACATGATCGCACCGGCAATTTGATCGGTTTGTGCATCGGAGTGTTTCTTCTGCTGTGCTGTCAGGGAATTCTGAGTTTTGGTCTTCTTTGGAAGCTGGCAGTGCCCGGTATCATCATTATCATCGGTCTGAAGATGATTCTTGGAAATGTATTCGGCAATAAGAGTGACGAAATTATGAAAAATATGAGACTCAACGGAGAACATCTTTTTGAAACATGCGGAGTGTTTTGTGGGCAGAATATCAATTTTGCCGGTGAAGAGTTTCACGGAGCAGAGCTGACAGCTGTCTTTGGCGGTGTGAAATGTGACCTTCGGGGCGCTGTAATCGAGAATGACTGTGTGATTAATGCGTGCAGCATTTTTGGAGGGATTGACCTGATTGTTCCTGACAATGTGAATGTAAAAATTCGTTCCAATTCCCTGTTTGGCGGAGTCTCTGACAAGAGAAAGTTTCAGAGCGACAATTATATGACAACGATCTATGTGAATGGGACCTGTATGTTTGGAGGTGTGGAGATTCAATGACAACATGGCAGAAAACAGTCAAATATCTTGCACTTGCGTTAGCAATTTTTATAACAGTCAGCATTTTCAGCGGAATCTGCGGTGCGATTGCATCACTCTCTTTCCTGTTTGGACACAGGGACAGCAGCGGGGAGCTGACGAGTTATTCGGTTGATGGAACCGTAGAGGAATTGATCATCGATATCAGTGCGGCTGAACTGTCTATACAGACAGGTGATAAACTTCGAATAGACAGTAATCACAAATATCTGGAAGTAAAGGAATCCAGTGGAAAGCTGATTGTTTCGGAAGAACAAAAGTGGTTTGCGTCACATCCCGAAGGAATCCGGGTGGAAATTTATATTCCCGAAGGTGTGCATTTTGAGAATGCAGATATGCAGACAGGCGCCGGAAGTGTAAAGATTGATGCACTTTCTGCAGATGTATTGGAGTTGCAACTGGGAGCGGGAGAGGTACAGATAGAAAAACTGACGGCGACGAAAAAGACAAAGATTGAAGGTGGAGCCGGGGAGCTGACAATCCGGGAAGGAATGCTTCAAAATTTAGATCTCGATATGGGTGTGGGTGAATTGAATCTGACAGGAAAGATTCTTGGCAAGAGTCATCTGGCATATGGCATCGGAGAAGCAAATGTGACGCTTCTCGGAACGGCAGATGATTATCGAATCGAGCTGGATAAGGGTATCATGTCAGCGAAACTGGAGGGGGAATCCATACATGGTGATTCTGTCTATGGTTCCGGTAATAATCAGATTGAGATTGACGGAGGAATCGGAGAACTTAGTATCACATTTCAAGAATAACATAGCAAGGGGGGACTGTAAAAGTACAGTCCCTCTTTTCATTTCCTCTTACTATGAAATTTCTGTTTAGGCAGCAACCTTTTCTTCCGTGTTTTTCTCAAACAACTTGCGAATACCCTGTACAGCTACGATGACACCGAGAATCAGAAGCAGTACGGCGAAGATAAGCTGCAGAGTGTTTCCGAGACTTAAGCCGGTAGTTACAAATGCCTTGGTCAGCTTTACAATTGTCATGGACAGAGCGGTAAAGGTAACAGCCATCATGAAGCCCATAGGAATCCAAAGCATAAAGCCCTGACGCTTTGTCTTCTTCAGGAAGACAGCACATGCAACCAATGCCAGTACTGACAGGAGCTGGTTTGCAGAACCAAACAGAGGCCAGATTTCAGCATATCCGACCTTTGCCAGCAGATATGCCAGTACCAGAGTCAGAATAGTGGAAAAGTATTTATTGGTAAGTACCTTCAAAACGGGGCTCATATTGGCGTCATCTGTATCGCTGTCCATAAAGAATTCCTGGAAGGAAAGACGGCCGATACGTGCTACGGAGTCCAGAGATGTCAAAGCAAAAGCGGAAACTGCAAGGTTAATCAGAGTAAATACCAGCTCATGAGGCAAACCTGCAACAGTCAGGAAGTTTGCGATTGCACCTGCAAAAATCTGTGGCTGTGTAGTCAGACCCTGTGCGGCTGCTTCTCCGTTTCCAAAGGAAGCAACAGCAATCAATGCAATGATTGCGAGCATGCTTTCCATAAGCATGGCACCAAAGGATACAGGCAGCATGCTTTTCTCGTTTTTAATCTGTTTAGAAGCGGTTCCGGAAGATACCAGGGAATGGAAACCGGATACAGCACCGCAGGCAATCGTTACAAAAAGAATCGGGAACAGATACTGTCCATTTACAGTAAAGCCGTTGAAGGCCTCCAGGTTGCAGGCAGGATTCGCTACAAAAATTCCGACAACAGCTGCAATAATCATGAAAATTAATAAGTAGCTGTTCAAATAATCTCTGGGCTGAAGTAATGCCCAAACGGGTACAACGCAGGCAATCATAATATAAACAAAAATGATGATATGCCAGGTGCTGCGGGTTAAGTACATAGGAAACTGTAAGCCTAAAGCAACGGCAGCAACCAGCATAACGATAGCAATTGCAGTATTTGCCCATTTATTGAGCTTTGCATATTTTATGATGATTCCAAGCAGGACAGCTTCCAGAATGAAAAGCATGGAGGTTGTCGCAACAGCGCCGTTGGCGGTTATGGTAGAAACAACACCATCAGTAGTGGAATAACCATTAAAGGTACCGGCTACAACGTCTGCAAAGGCAGCGATGACAAGGATACAAAACAGCCAGCAGAACAACAGGAATAATTTTTTGCCAATCTTACCAATGTAAGATTCAATAATGTAGCCGATAGTACGTCCCTTGTTTTTTACGGAAGCGTACATGGAAGCAAAGTCCTGTACAGCACCGAAAAAGACACCACCGACTAAAATCCAGAGCATGACCGGAAGCCAGCCGAACATGGCTGCCTGAATAGGTCCGTTTATGGGACCGGCTCCGGCAATGGATGCAAACTGGTGTCCGAATACAACATTTGTATCTGCCGGTACGTAGTCAACACCATCTTCCAGTTCGTAAGCAGGTGTTTTTGCGTTGGGGTCGATTCCCCATTTTTTCTGCAGGTAGCGACCGTACAAAAGGTACGCGCCTCCCAACACGACGATGGCAATTACCATCATTAAAATTCCACTCATGATATCTCTCCTTTTCTTTATGTGAAATATATATACAGAAGGATAATCCTTTGTAAAGGGATTTCCAGCCTGTTCTAAGATGATGACAGAAGGTTTGTGTGCGTGTAAAACACTTTTCGGACAATAAAAAAGCCCTTACAATCCCTCTGGATTATAAGGACGGAAGTTTCCGCGGTACCACCTTACTTGCTATAAAATCTTACAGCCACTCTGAGTCGTCTTTGATAAACGACCACTCCTGTAACGTGGAGTAAACGTCCTCATCTACTGATATTTCTACGTTCGAGAAGATGCTCCGGGGTGATGTCACAAAAACGCTTTCTGTCGCTTTTCACCATATTGCGACTCTCTGTGATCGGCTTCTTTTTTTGTGATGTGTCCCCTTCAATGCGATATCTTATAACATTTTCTTATGTTTTACAACATATTATGCAAAAAAACAATGACGTATTTTATCCTTTTTCATTTAGATTTCTTATTTTAGGGAATCTGGAAGGTTAAAATAGGTCAAGATGGAAAGCTTATTGAAAGCTGGTGAAATTTTGTGAAAGATTTCAGTTGACATAAAATTAGATTAAGGATATACTAGGCTAAACATTTAAGAAACGAAGGCGTTGTTAAGTGATAATTAACAATGCCTTTTTTTGTAGATGCGTCTGGCGGCGCACGTTTCAAAGGGATGATGGAAATGAATGAAAAAGTATTGATAGCAGGTGTGCCGGAAGAAGTTGAAAACTATGTAGAAGCATTGAAGAATGCAGGTTTGCAGCCTGTTGTATCCCTTCAGTTCCCGACGAAAGAGGGGCTTACAGCGGAGGATTTCGCAGGGTTGCTCTTACCGGGAGGTGGGGATGTTGATCCGTCTTTCTTTGGTCAGGAAAACTGCGGTAGCAGGACAATCGAGAAAGAATTGGATATTGCCCAGCTGAATATGACGGATTTGTTTGTCAAAGCAAAAAAGCCGATTCTCGGGATATGCAAAGGATGCCAGGTGATTAATATTTACTTTAAGGGAGACATTATTCAGGATTTAGAGAACAATGTACATCACCAAGCTTACCAGGGGAAGGCAGTAAAGCATAAGGCGACAACTTTAGAAAATAATATTTTTTGTGAGTTATTTGGAAAGGATGAGATAGTCATAAACAGTTCTCATCATCAGGCCATAGACCGGCTGGGAAAGAACCTGCGTGTCTGCCAGTATAGTGATGATCACGTGATTGAAGCGATACAGCATGAGACGCTTCCTGTTCTCGGAACCCAGTGGCACCCGGAAAGGATGGCATACAATAAACACATCCCCGGTGAGGCGGATGGCACTCTCATTTTTGAAGCTTATAAAAAGTTAATAGAGTCAAATCTTTTCAATCAATAACAGTAGATTGAAGAAAAGATTAAGCGGTAAAGGGGCTGCATATGACATGGATACGTGTCAGATGCGGCTCTTTTTGATTAAGGAGGTATGAAGTATGGATAATTTTGTGGTAACCATAGCAAGGGGATTTGGGAGCGGAGGCAAAGCGGTAGCAATGGGGCTTGCGGAAGAACTGGGAATTGAGTGTTATGAACATCGTATTCTGGCTCTGGCATCGGAATACAGCGGCTATGAAGAGGATATGCTCAGCAATTACGACGAGAAAATTAACGGTTCGGTTCTGATGAACAAAATAGGAAAGAAAGCCAGTGAACTTGGATTGCGTCCGGTTACCGGCGAGTTCCGGGCAAATCAGCATGTATTTGACCTGCAGAGCAAGATTATTCGTCAGCTGGCTACGACACAGTCCTGTATCATTGTGGGAAAATGTGCGGATTATCTGTTAAGGGACATGCCCAATGTGGTGAGCATCTATATCGAAGCTCCCAGAGAATACTGCAGAAAACGTATCATGGACCGAAAGCAGGTGGATGCCGCGCAGGCGGATGCGCTGATCAGTTCAACGGATAAATACCGGGCAGAGTACTACAAATTCTATACAAATGGCGGTGACTGGACGAACCCGGTTAACTATGATTTTACACTGAACAGTGCAAGAGTCGGGCATGAGGAGTGCATTCAGATTATTAAGGATTACCTGAAAATGAAGCATTTTATTTAAAAATCTGTGTAAAAAACGGATAGGAGGAACTTATGAAAAAATACATTCTGAAAAAATTGGGATTGGGCATTGTCCTGATTTTCTGCGTTTCCTTTCTTGTATTCAGCATGTTATATATGATGCCCGGCGATCCTGTTACCATTATGGCGGGTCAGCTGGCGAAAACCAAGAATCTGGAAGGGCTTCGGCATGAACTGGGTCTGGACAGACCGTTTCTGGTACAGTACTTTGACTGGTTGAAAAATGTTATCCTGCATCAGGATTTCGGCTTGTCTTATAAGTATCGTATTGATGCATGGTCATTGATTAAAACCCGTATTCCGATCAGTTTGAAGCTTACTTTTACGACTTTGATCATCGAAACATTGATTGCGGTTCCGCTGGGTTTGTATTGTGCTTATAAGAAAGATTCCATTGTAGAACGCGTGACAGTAGCTACAACGCTTGTATTTACAGCGGTACCTTCCTTCTGGCTGGCAGTTATCCTGATGCTGGTATTCGCAGTGAAGCTGCATTGGCTTCCGTTAAGCGGATATGAAACATGGCAGAATTATGTATTGCCAATTATCACCGGCGTTGTCGGTGGACTGGCAAGTACAATCCGACTGACAAAATCGGAATGTCTGGATGTCATGCGAGAGCGATATGTAACCACCGCATATGCGAAAGGATTGTCCAAACGTGCGGTATTGGCGAAGCATATTTTGAGAAATTCTCTGATTGTCATCGTGGTCAATCTGTTTTTGAGCTTTCCCTGGCTGATATCCGGATATATCGTCATTGAGAGAATATTCGGAATTCCCGGAATGGGAAATCTGCTGGTAAATTCGATTGTGCAGCAGGACTTTAATGTCATACAGGCCATTGTGCTGCTGATTACAGTGCTGACAGTAATCTGCAATATCCTAAGTGATATTGTGTTGGGGCTTTTGGATCCCAGAATCAGAATTTCGGTAACGGGAGGTGAGCAGTAATGAGTAAAAGCCCAATAAAAGAATTTTTCAGGACCTGTTACAAGAACAAGAATTTCCTGATTGGATTTCTGATGGTAGCCAGTGTAGTTTTCATCGCCTTGTTTGCAAACCAGATTGCACCTTATGCGTATGATGATGCGCATCCGCAGGATATTCTGGTAAAGCCCTGCAGGCAGTATATTTTCGGTACCGACAATATGGGACGCGACTTGTTCAGCCGTATTGTTTACGGAAGCAGAATTGCACTGAAGGTAGCATTGGTCGGTGCCGGACTGCAGCTTGTGGTCGGTACGGTAATCGGCCTGATCTGCGGATATTTCGGGGGCAAGATTGACCGGGCGCTGACATTTATCGCCGATTTGACCTATGCAATCCCGGGAATGGTAATGGCTCTGGCAGTTGTGACGGTGCTTGGTTCTTCCCTGATGAATGCCATTATCGCGATTGCCATTGTAAACTGGGCGGCTTACGCCAGGGTTGTGCGTGCAAAGGCGATGTCAATTAAAAATCAGGCGTTCATTGAAACCGGAATTTCTTTTGGGGAATCAGCGTTTGCAATAATGTTCCGCTATATATTGCCGAACATTATTCCGGTCTTGATTGTTACTGTCTCCATGCAACTGCCCGGAACAATCATGTCGACGACAACTTTAAGCTTTCTGGGTGTAGGCTCTCAGGCACCTTCACCGGACTGGGGACTTATGGTTTCCGAGAGCATCAACTATATTTCCAGAGGACCCTGGGTTTGTATCTTCCCCGGCCTTGCACTGGTATATACCGTATTTGGCTTTAACATTATGGGCGAGGGTTTGCGTGACCTGTTGGATCCGAAAATGAAGTCCCAGTAAAGGAGATTACTTATGGAAAAGGAAGAATTATTACAGATCAGAAATCTTTCGGTGGACTATAAAGTAAAGGGCGGATATCTTTCGGCAGTCCATGGGGTTTCTTTTGAGATTTGTAAGGGAGAAATATTTGCCATAGTAGGGGAATCCGGATGCGGAAAGTCCACCATTGCACACTCGATTTTACGACTTTTGCCGGATCACAATGAAAAAATCAGCGGAGAAATCAACTTTCAGGGGCAGAATCTGAATGAGTTATCGGAGAAAGAGCTGGAATCTGTAAGGGGTCATAAAATCGGGATGATTTTTCAGAACCCACTGGAATCCCTGAATCCGGTATATACGACCGGTAAACAGGTTCAGGAGGGATTGCTTCTGGACAATATACCGAAACAGGAAGCCTGGAATCGTGTTGTGGATCTGTTTAAGGATGTACAGATGCCGGATGCCGAGAGAAGAGCCAGAAGTTTCCCGCATGAGCTTTCCGGCGGTATGCGTCAGAGAGTCATGATAGCGATGATGCTCGGAAGAAATCCGGATTTGCTGATAGCGGATGAACCGACCACGGCGTTGGACGTGACGGTGGAAGCACAAATACTGCGAATAATCAAACAGCTCAGGGATGAAAGAAACATGGCGGTTATGCTGATTACACATAATTTCGGCCTTGTGGCGGAAGTTGCTGATATGGTGGGTGTCATGTATGCAGGAGAGATGGTTGAGACAGGCACGGTCTATGAGATTTTTGATCATCCCAGCCATCCTTACACGATGCAGCTGATGAAGGCACTGCCCCGTATCACAAAAAAAGAAGGCCGTCTGGAAACAATCCGGGGTGCTGTGCCGAAAATGATGAATCATCAGAAAGGATGCCGTTTCGCAAACCGTTGTATTTATGCAACAGAGAAGTGCTGGTCGGAAAACCCTCCGGTTCACCAATTAAGCGAAACACATTCATTTGCATGTTTCCGTGAGGAGGTGTCAACATGCCGGAAGTAGCAATCGAAGTAAAAAACCTGAAAAAGTATTTCCGAAACGGAGACGGAACCGTGAAGGCGGTTGATGATGTTTCTTTTCATATCAACAAGGGAGAAATTGTCGGCCTTGTAGGGGAATCCGGAAGCGGAAAAACAACACTGGCCCGTACAATACTGGGGCTGACAAAGATCACGGACGGCGCTGTTATTTTTGACGGTGTAGACATGGGAAAAGCCACGCATAAACAAATGAAGGAGCTGCGCCATAAGGTATCGGTTGTGTTCCAGGATCCGGCGGCGAATCTAAACCCGAGGGAGACAGTGCTGAGCTCCATTACCAGGCCGTTGATTTTACAGGGAATGTCAAAGAAAGAAGCAAAAGGGAAAGCGGAGGAGGCGTTAAAGCTGGTAAAGATGGACAGCGAGTATCTGTACAGTTATCCGCACCAGCTTTCGGGAGGCCAGCTGCAGCGTATCGCAATCGCCAGAGCGGTCGCCATTCAGCCGCAGGTCATGATACTGGATGAGCCAACCTCCGCACTGGATATTTCCGTACAGGCACAGATTTTGAACCTGCTGTTGGAACTACAGGAGAAATTAAATCTGACTTATCTGGTAATTACCCATGATTTGAATGTCATTCGCTATATCAGTGACCGCGTGGCAGTGATGTATCTGGGAAGGCTTGTGGAATACGGCCCCACCGAAGAAGTGATTGGAAATCCGAGACATCCGTATACCCAGGGGTTGATGGCGGCTCTGCCGATTTTAAATCCAAGGGATCGGGATAAGAAGAAGGATATGATGGTTACAGAGCCGGGAAGTCTGATTGATTTGCCCAAAGGGTGTCATTTCCATCCCAGATGCCCTTATGCAACGGAAGCATGCAGGGAAGCATTCCCGGAAAACGTACAGATTACACCGGAGTATCAGGTGGCATGCTATTTACAACAGAAAAATTAGATATATTGCCGAAAGGCTTTATATGATAAACACTGAAGGAGGAGAACTTATGAAAAAACGAGTGATGGCAGTATTGATGACAGCGGTTATGACCGCAAGCCTGACTGCATGCGGAGGCAGTAGTGAAGGAGGTAGTACAGGAGGCAGCACAGGCACAGCTTCTGCAGATGCGGGAGCAGTTTCTGCACAGACACAGGATGTACTTGTGATTCAGGACAGTGACTGGGAGGGTGTAGACCTCTTTCAGGTGAGCTCCTGGAATGACATGCAGTCCCTGCTGGCTGATACGATTCTGGGAACCGACCCCGAGACGAAGGAAGCAACCCCGAATATTGCTTCGGAATCTGTCTGGAGTGAAGACGGATTGACCTGGACTCTGACCTTCCCCGAAGGCATGTATTATTCCACAGGCGAACAGCTGGAGCCGGAAGATTTTGTTGCCAGCGTGGAATACGGTAAGGAAGTCAGCGAGTATGCAGATGGATATACCAATATCGAGTCCATGGAAATCGATGGTAGAAACGTAATCGTACATCTGTCCGAGTACCAGGCTGATATGGAGTATAACTTTGAGAGCTGCTTTGTCGGTGTGATTGATAAGGATGAAATTGACAATATGTCTAAGGATGATAAGCTTTGGGGATGCCATCCCTACGGCGCATATTATCTGGACGAATATGAGCCCGGCGCCTATGCAATTCTGAAGGCAAATCCCGGTTATAAGACCAATAATCCATTTGTTGAAAACAAGGGAGCATGCCCGATTCAGACAATCAAGGTGGTATTTTCCGGTGAGAGCTTTACCTTTGCGGAAGGTATTCAGAACGGTGAGTATGATGTTCTTTCCGAGGTTCCGATGGAGTACTATGATGAGCTTTGCGCAAACAGCGATGTGACAGTGACAGAAGCAAGCGGTGCTCAGATTTACTATGCAGAATTCAATATGACAGACCCGATTCTGTCCGATATCAATGTACGTAAGGCAATCATCAAAGGTATGAGCCGTGATAATCTGAGCGCTTATATGGATGCTACCCTGAAGCCGGCTTACAGCTTAATTCTCAGCAAGTGCTTAAACTACTCAGAGGAAGCTGTTGACTACTATAAAGCAAATTACGACTATGATCCGGAAGCAGCGAAGCAGCTTTTGGCTGATGCGGGCTGGACAGATACCGACGGAGATGGTATTGTTGATAAAGACGGAACACCGCTTTCCTTTACCTTTGATTGTCGTGATACAGAATCTTCCAAAGCAATTGTTCAGTCTTTGCAGATTGACATGAAAGCAATCGGTATTGATATGCAGATTACCACACAGGATTGGTCCTATGTAAACCAGGATGTAAGAGACGGTAATTTCCAGATGGCTTATCTGGGTCTTGGATGGTCCGAGCCTTTCCTGTTGATGGATATGTTCTGCCAGAGAAATCCCGAATGCACCAATCCGGATCCGGAAGGACAGGAGGCACTGGTCGCTGAGGCAAGAAAAATTGTAGATTTCGAAAAGAGAACAGAAGCAATTACGGAACTTCAGAAGAAGATAATGGACTACTGTACCCTGCTTCCTTTTGCAGATTCTTCCTGCTATCGTGTATGGAGATCTGAAATCAAAGGAATCAAATATACTGTAAACGGCGGTTTCTGGCTGAATGATGTTGTAACAGATGCAAACGGAAATTACAGAAATGTGCAGTAAGTAAAAAAGAGGAAACAAATGATTCAGATTGATGAACAGAAATTAGATTCCTGTCTGGAACAGAAATTCAAAGAATTAAAGGTGTCAGGTGTATCGGTGGCAATCCGGGGACCTGAGGGGTATACTTTTGAGCGTGGATATGGCTACCGGGATTTGAAACGAAGCATCAAACCGGATGGAGAGACAGTATTTGGCATCGCATCTATGGGAAAATCCATGGCGGCGCTGTGCATCGCAATCCTGGCGGCGGAAGGGAAACTTAAGATTGACGACCCTGTCTCAAAGTATATCCCTGCATTCAGAGTGCCCGGCAATCCGCCGGAAAGCGTGACAATCCGACATCTTGCCATGCATACGACAGGAATTCCTCCCATGGAACCCCTGGAGTGGTCTATTGCAATGAACACTCCGGGAAGGGCTACGGAATGGGATAAAAAGTTGCAGGCGACTGCACCCAATGCCATGAGTACCATCCAGGAGATCATTGATTACATCGCCAATTGCCCGTACCCCACACTCGGGGAGTCCGGTCAGTACATGAGCTATTCCAATGAAGGGTATGCCATACTGTGTTATGTGGTGGATGCAGCGGCAGGTATTTCGCTGGAGGACTTTTTGGATGAGAGGGTTTTCGAACCGATTGGAATGACCAGAAGTACGCTGGATGTGGATGCTTCCCGTGCAAGAGCCATCGCATCGGACGGCAATATTACGGCTTTGTTCGAGCAGGATGAGAGCGGAGAACTGGTCGGTGATGAAAACTGGTCCATCCTGCCGCCGTTTCGTGCCTGTGCCTGTGTCAAGAGTACTGCCCATGATATGGCGAGATACTATCAGTGCCTGTCAAATGGTGGAGTCATTGACGGCAGACAGGCGCTGCCTGCCAGGGCAGTGGAATACATGATCGGTTCCGGCTTCCCTGAACTGGAAAAGCCGACATATTGTCTGGGATTAAACAAGCGTGTGGAGGATTCCCATGTGTATTGTGAACATTCCGGCGGACTTCACGGCGTTTCCTCTGAAGGAGGTCTCCTGAAGGGTGAAAACTATGGCTTCGCAGTCCTATGCAACCAGGGCGATGCAGATGTCACTGAAATGATGTGGATTCTGTACAACGCCGTGCTTGGATACCCCTTGGAAAGAAATCATCGGTGGCTTTTTCCGACCGGAACGGATTTCGCAGAGCCGGAAATGCTTCTTGGAAGCTATATCTGCCATGAAGGAGTTCCGGTGATTGCCAGAATTTATCTGGATAATGGGAAGCTGATGGCGGAAAAAGACGGCAAAGTCACATCCCTTCGTTTCTGCGGTGAAACCTGGTTCCAGCTCATCGACGAAAACGGCAATGTAGCCGGCCGCATGCACTTCTGGGTGAAAAACGGAAAAGCCTGGGGCGTACAGGTCTACACCCGTATTTACGTCAGGGACGATTCTTCCGTCACGGACAGCGCCCATTGACACGACCCATAGGAAAAGCGGAAATATCACTTCCATGAACAGAATGCGATATTTCCGCTTTTTTTTAAAACTCCATATGGGATTCCAATACTTCATAGCTGGCCTTGAACTCATGGAAGTGAAGTCCCTTATCCTCAAATTCTACTTCTCCGCGTTGATTATCGTAAGGATCGGCGCGGAGATATTTTTTAGGCGGGATCAATTCCTCTTGAAAGTCCGAGTTAGCAGGCATACGGAACGGATCCAGATTGCCGAAATAGAATTGCCTGCGTGCCTCATCCCCATCCCGATAAGCGCTTCCCCCGAAAGAACAGTCTGCAAATAGCCAACCGTAGGGTTCGATATAGAACTGCGCCCAATCATGCATACCGGCATCGAGGGGAGTGGTATACAGCCCGGACTGCCATCTGGCCGGGATTCCGCTGATGCGGCATAAAGTGATAAACATCAGTGCCTGTATGCCGCAATCTCCTTTGAGTCCAAGAGCCGCATATTCTGCCAGATTTTCAATGGAGAGGTAATTGCGGACAAAGGAGTACTCTACGTGAGTAGTGATATAATCGTATATGCTTTTCGCTTTCAGATAAGGATTGCGGATTCCTTCGGTGAGCTTGGCGGCCAGGGAACGCATATACGGAGTAAACTGAATGTGGGGGAGTTTCTCGGCGAGCTCATCCGCAAATCCGGAAGGAACAATCGGTTCCACTTTCTGGGGATCCACTTCGATATAATTTACCCGGTTAACATATTCATATTCCACATAAAATGGATGGTTTTCGGTCATATCTTCTTCAAAGCAGATGGTTCTCTGGGGGGCATTTTCATCTGAAAGATAATATTCCCGGTTGGAAGCAGACAAAATTTTCATTTCCTGCACCTGCTTACACATGCAGGGAACAGGAATATGTACCCTGACATGACCGGGATGAAAGGCTTCATCCGAAATCCGGACACCGGCTTTGATACGGAAATGATAAGCTACTGATTTCTGCCTTTGAACCTGTCTGATTACTTCCAACAGTGCCTTCTTTTCCTCATCCGGCTGGCCGATAGAAGGATCCAGCTTTGCAGCACGTTCCTTTATGGAAGGGTTCACTTTGAGAAGGGTATCCACAATATCATCAAGATACCGTTCTTTACCATTTACATAAATCCAGTCAATTTTGCCATGATCCTTTAAGTCTGCAAATTCGGCTTCGGTCAAATCGGGAACCTTCCGGCGTAAAGCGGCCAGTGCTTCCTCATAATTCATAATGTATTCCAGGGGCAGAACCTGCAGGATTTCTCTTTCCAGCTGTAATTTCGCGCGCAGCATCCGGGGAATATCTCTCTCAAGCCACAGGTCTATGAGATGGATTGCACCTTCAAAATCACCGAACCACTTTTTCTTTTCTATTTCTTCAGGTAAAGCAACGGTCAATGCTTTGATATCCTGATAACAAAAATCTGTCATAGGGATTCCTCCTTTTATATAAAAACAAAAAGCTATCTGTAATAAATTCAGATAGCTTCTTTGCTAAATCAAAATTAATCATAGTATGGGAATGATAAAATGTCAAGTCAATCTCTTTCCAAATTTCATCTCCCGTACTTCTTTTTTGATTGTTTTTCTGCCTTTGCAAAAAAGTGCAAAAAAATTTCCCGGCCGTTTTATATGATAACGATGTAGACAAAAACAAAAGGAACAACAAACTTATGAAGAGGAGATTTTTATTATGAAGACAAGAAAAACAAAGAAAAGAGAAACGTTAAAAAGAGTGGCAGCAGGAGTGCTGGCAAGTGCAATGTTTCTGGGAAACTGCGGAACGGTATTGGCGGCGGATGCCGAGACTCTGAGGATGGAAGCGAAACAGGCTTATGATGAGGCTGATTATGAAACAGCTGCAAAATTGTATGCGGAACTGATCGCATCAGGCGACGCGAATGCCACAGACTTTTGGAATGCGGGGAGATGTGAAGAGAGTCTGAACTTCCATTACAGAGCGGTTGAACTGTATGACCGGGCGTATGAGTTGATGACGGATAACAATCGTCCTGAAGCTGTTTATGAACAGAAAATCAGAAGCATGTATAATGCGCAGGAATACTGGTATGTGGAAAAGTATGTTCTTGAGGCGATGCAGCTTGGATATGAGGATAATTATATGTTGTCCTACTATGGTGACGCATTGCTTAAATGCAAGCAATATGAGAAAGCCATATCGGTCTACCAGAACATTCTGGATAATTACACCGGTGATGACTCCGGCAGAGCGAATTACAGGCGTGCAATCGGAAATTGCCTGAAGAACATGGGAGAGCCGGAATTGGCAGCACAGGCCTATGAAGAAATGTATGCATTGGATGAAGATTCGGAGACATACCGGGAAAGAATGGCAGCATTGGAACTGGAGTACAAACTGAATGATGTGGAAACGATTGTTTTCAATTATATGAGTGATAACACCTATGAAGAAATTGCGGAGACTCTTTCAGACTACGATTATTACGAGGAGGCACTACTCTATTATGAGAAAGCTGAGAGCGAAGACGGTGCGGATATGCGAAGCTCCAGGGCAGACACTTATTACAGTATGGGACTGCCAAAGGAAGCAGCTGCCTTATACGAGGAGCTCCTTACAGAGAATCCGGAAGATACCGTCGTTATGAACAAATTGGGAGCTATTTATTGCGATGGACTTGGGCGGTACGAAGAAGCCGGAGAACTGTTCAATCAGGTTGTAGCATTGCATCCGGATGCAAATGGCAGTAAAGCGAATCTTGCGGTTGCAGCAAGAAAGAGCGGTCATCTTGAGGAAGTATCGGATTTGTACCGGGAAGTCATTGAGATGGATGATACCTATTTAAAAGCTTACAATTACGCAGTTATGTATAAAAAGGATATCACGGCAGAGGAAGCACTTGCAATTTTATCCGGATATCCGGGATGGCCTGAAACGGAGGAAATGCAGGCACTTATGTTGGCGGATACAATCAATACTTCTTACATGACAAAGGCAACGCTGGAAAGTTATCTCGCTTATTTCCGGGAACGTTTGGTAGAGGACGGCAATCATTATTACTTTTTGACGACAGCCGGTTCCTTATTGCGCGGCCTGGGACAATATGAGGAGGCTCTGTCCTGTTATGAGAAAGCCCTGAATCAGACGGAAATGCTGACTTATTATGCAACCAACGGATTGGGAAACAGTTATTATGCCAATCAGGATTATGATATGGCTGCCGGGCAGTATGAAAAAAATGCCCGGATAGCTCTTAACAAGGACAGTATACTCAGTGTGGCGGAATGTTACATTGCCGCCGGGCAGTACGACCGGGCAAGGTCGGAAATCGAGCACTATCTCGACGAAGGCGGTCTGGAAGATGTGTCCTACTATTATATGTTGCTTGCATATCAGGAGGAGGACTATGAAGCCTTGTTGACTAATGCGGAGCAGTATTTGAAAGGAGCCCCGGATTCCTTAAAGGGGAAGGCATATAAAGCCGCAGCGCTTACAGCACTTGGAAAGGAAGGTGCTGAGGAAGTAATAGCAGACATTGACAGTGTCCGTTATGCCTATGAGGACTCGGATGTACTGATAGCGGAAAGCATTCTCGGACGCTTAGACAAAGCAAGAGAAATCTATCAGTTCCTATTGGATTACTACCCCGGGGATGCCCGTGAAATCCTGCATGACTATGAAATCCGTAACTTGCTGACAGACGAGAAGTTCTGCGAGATGGCAGGTTTGGAAACACCACACCTGGAGTCTGCGGAGGAGAAAGCAGGTGAGGAAACGGCAGAACAGGTGGTTGCATATGAAAACGTAAGCAAAGCCGAAGAAACATCCGCAGCCAATGTATCCGTAACAAACGTAATTCCGGCTGCAGTAGGTGTCGGCGGAGCGGCAGTTCTGATAGGAATCGCTGCAGTACTTGTCAGCAAACGCAAAAGAGCACAGTAAAGTATTGATTTGGGGAGGAGGAAACGATGAGACTTGCAATGAACAGAAAACAAATTAAGAAAGTACAGAGGAAGCTGATGCTGTACATAATTCTGGCAGCCGGATTCTTTGGTGTTAATCATATTGACTGTTTGTCCCGTCTGAATCAGCAGTTTTTCTTCTTCCCCGAGGTATCAAAGGAATCGGAGATTGGGGAAAGCATAGCTGCTATATCGCCCGAAGTATTGATTGAGGAAATCAACGAGACCGAAGTAAGCGATGCGCCGGAACCAATCGGATACATTTGTATTCAGGCAGGAAAACTGAATGTCAGAGAAACACCGAACGGCACAATCCTCGGAACTGTGAGTCAGGGCGAAACCCATGATTACTTTGAGGAGGAGAGCGGATGGCTCAAAATTGCCTATGGAGAAGGCGAAGGGTATGTCTGCGGCAAGTATGGCGACATTTACGATACGAATGGCGATTTGGTAAAGCCGGCTGGTACGTCAATTCAAAAGTCTGCAACGGCGGAGCCGGTGCAGACAGAACCGATACTGGAAACCGTACAGGCGGAACCCGCAGCGGAAAAGCCGATGCAGGAAATATCTGCACAGGCAGTTCAGAAGAATCCGGAAGAAATGTCAAAACAGGAGTTATGTGAGTGGGTGGTATCACAGATTATCACGCCGGACATGGATGATTTTGATAAGGTGCGTGCCGTAAATCAATATCTTTGCGACCACATGACATATGATTTGAATTATTATACAACCCGAGATGCTATTTTGCTCGGGAAAGGCCGCTGCCAGGGGTATGCCAATGCATTTAAAAATCTGATGAATACCGCAGGAGTCAACGCTGATTATGTCAGAGGCTACGTCGGCGGTAAGAGGACCAGTACCCATGCATGGAATCGTGTATACATCGATGGTACTTATTACTATGTGGATGTTACCTGGAATGATTCAAACGGCAGCAATTTGTATCTGCTGCTTGGCGAGGAGGAATTTAACCGAGAACGGACAGTGATTTCCTATAATTCGAAGTCGGAGTAATTACTGAAATTAAGCAACAGCAGCCCATGGGACAGTAAGTTCTGCAGAGGGTTGGGGTTGTCAGTATTATGAATTATGCAACCGGTTCTGATTTAAGCATGAAAATAGATGAGCTGGACAATTTCAGGAATCGGATTACCGAATTCCCTTCGGCATTCCGGCGGGTAGATAGTTGCTTCAACTGATACAACTGCGTGCGGAAGAGGGAATCTTGGAAATATTGGAAGAAGACGCTACCAAAGAGTAGCATGAGTATGATATAATGAGCGCATGAGAAAAACAAGCGGCTGCGAAGGCGGCAGTTGAGACCCTCCGGGAGGAAATACTGATATGGCGAAGATGAAGTCCGGGGAAGCGCGCAGAAAAAATATACTGAAAGATCTGTTGGACAATGACTGTTGTACGTATAAGTACCTGATGGATACCTATCAAATAAGTGAACGTTCCATGCAGATGGACATCAGGGAATTGTGTAAGCAGGGATACCAAATAAAAGGGATCAAAGCAAAACAGGGGTATGTGCTGAAAAAAGAGGAGGCGGAGGAATCGAAAGGGTATTTTGAAGCTTCTGATGCACAGAAGATACGAAAACTGTTTTTGATGCTTATTTTACAAAACAGCAGTAACGGATATACGGTAGCTGAGCTTGGAAAGATGCTTCGGAAATACAATCAGGAGGGTGTCCGGGCGGATTTGAAAACTATCAGGACTGCGTTGAATGAATTGGCTGAGGCAAGGATGGTTGTTGCTGTCGGCGATAAATACAGCATTTCCGGCAATGCTTTGTTACAGCTTGCCCTGACATCGTCAGATGCCATAGAATTATTGAACTTATTAGAGACCTGTTCGAGGGGACATCACCATGAGCAGGTATTAAAGCAGATACAGAAAAAGTTGACAATCGCGTTATTCAATGAACCCGAAGACGAGGACATCTCATCTTCGGCTTATGTTGTTTATAATAAAAGCTTTGAGAATGCCGGGAAACTGGAGGCATTATTGGATGAACTGAATCGGTATCCGTTTGAGGAAAAGATTCTGATGATTGCATATCGGAATCATGCTCAGCAGATAATTACGATTCCTTTTGCTGTGGGAAATGTGGTGTATTCAGTGGATAAGGATCAGCTTTATTTATTGGGTGAAAGTAAGGGCGTAAGGCTGATCATTCAGTATGGCACTGTCATAAACATAGAGGCTACAGAGCAGGAAAATCATATTTTCAGGAATGCGTTTTATCGCAGTATTATTGATTCGATGTTTTCGATATCGGTGGAAGATCCGGTGCATGTGAAAGTTGAATTTGATAATATTTTTGCAATCAGAGAAAAATTAAACCGTCTGCGTGTGAACAGACTCGGTGCAAGACTGACAGAGGAAGGCGGCGTCCTTTACTATGAGGACGAGGTGAGCGGTATCAATGATTTCGCCGGATATTTAAGGCGATTCGGATATAATTGTCGTGTGTTGGAGCCGGAGAGACTGCGAAATATCATGAAGGAATCCGCACGCCGCATTCTGGACGCATACAGGCAATTGGAGGAAGAAGAATGAGTTGCAGCAGCTTAAATTCGATTTATCGGTTGAACACGATACTTGCTCTTTTTCAGGCGGAACGTGCATGCTACTCCATTCGGGATATTGCTGCAATGTTGGATATTCCTGCTTCTGTTGTGCGGAAAGATATCGTGATGCTGCATACGCACAGGGAATGTGGAATTACCTTTTTTACAAAGGATGAGGAAGATACGGACAGCATTGTCTCACTTTTGGAAAGCGGAGAAGGAGATGAAGTTCCGCTGTATGCCAATGCAATCTGTCGCAATGAGGTCTACTTGCCGTTGAGTGAACTGGAGTTTTCCTGTCTGAATGAATTTTTAGATGGTGATAAATTTGAAATAGGCAGGGTTCATAAGAACTATGCAATGAAACCGATGTACAATCAGGCGCGAGCCAATATGCAGGTTAAGGCGGAACAGTTGAATCAGTTGATACAAGAAGGCGAAACGATTCGGGTTACCTATAAAACACGTGACGGAGAACTGGTATTTACCACAATTCGTCCATTGGAGCTGGTACATAATGCAATGGATGATTTGTACTATGTGGTTACGGTTAAGGAAGGGAGTATCCTCAGCCTGCGTTTGGACAGAATCCGGAAGTATGAAATTTCGGAAGAAAAGATTGAGATTGAAGACAGAAGTGTGTTAGAGCAGCTGCCCAATATCTGGGGAATGGAAGTCGGATGTAAGGTACATGTAAAAATTCTGATACGCAACGAGGCGAATGTACAGCACAAAGTAAAGCGGGATCTGGCATCCAGAACGAACGGAATCTGGACACAGAAGGGTGAGAACCTTTATTTTGAGGACGATGTTATTGGCATTAAAAATTTCAGAAATTGGGTTAACGGTTACGGAAGTTCGGTCTTGGTAATGGAGCCGCAAAGTCTTCGGGAAGAAATTTTGGAAAGTGCCAAAAAGCGGCTGGAATTTTATGAATCTGAGGCGGTGATATCTTGAGTAAGAGAAGGTATATAAGTATAAGGCTGTTAGAAAGCGGAATGGTTATCGATCAGGTAATTGTGGATAAAATGGGGCGGACTTTGATCGCAAGGGGAGCAAAGCTGGATGAATATCAGATTGACGCTCTGAAATCCATGAAAATAACCGGTGTTTACATCAGAGAGGGCGGACCGGAACCGGAAGATCTAAAGGAACCGGAAATACCCAAACCGGTTCAGAATAAGATAGAGCAGCTGAAGGTAGAAGATAAGGCGAAGGTAATGCTTTCCGAGAGCGTGAAAAAGCGGGTCGCGGAAGGAATGCAGTATCTATACAGCAATATTGAATCGGCAGACTTTTCCAATGCTGCAGACAATATCGCTGATGATTTGATGCGGTCGATTGCGGAAAACGATGCAATTGCAGTCGATATCGGGATGTTGAAAGTCAGTGATGAGTATACATTTAAGCACAGTGTGGATGTAGCGACCATCGGAATGGTGATTGCCAAAAAGCTTCAATTCAGTGAAAAGGAAGTCCACGAACTGGGAATCGTAGGGCTTTTGCATGATGTTGGCAAGCAAAAAATCCCGAATGAAATCCTGAATAAACCGGAGAAACTGACGGAGGAAGAGTTTTCTGTCATGCGTCAGCATCCGGTTTTAGGCTATCGCATTTTGAACGGAAAACAGGATATATCGCAGGAAGTAATCCGTGGTGTGCTGGAACATCATGAAAAAATTAATGGGAAAGGCTATCCGCTTGGATTGAAGGGAGAACAGATCAGTCCCTATGCGAAAGTGATTTCGGTAGCGGATGTTTATGATGCGTTGGTTACGGAACGACCCTATAAAAAGCCCATGACACAGAGGGATGCGGTGGAAATGATTATGGCGATGACACATGAGCTGGATATTACTGTTATGCGGAGTTTCTTAAACAGTGTGATTCTATATCCGGTGGGAAGCATCGTTCAGCTAAGTAATGGTGAAACTGCAAAGGTAGTAGAAAACAATGCGGAAAATCTGCTGCGGCCAAAGGTTGTAGAGCTGAAAAAAGGAAAAGTTTATAATCTCGCAGAGGATATTAACTGCGCGAGTATTGTTATCCGGTAAAATGCAGAGAGTGATGTTTGGCGGAAAGATTGCAAAAAGAGGTGCACGATGTTGAAAATTACGGTTTGGAACGAATTTAAGCATGAAAGGGAATATGAAGCGATCCGTCAGGTTTATCCGGACGGGATTCACGGCTGTATTGCTTCTTTTCTGGAAAAGGAGCAGGATTTTCAGGTGCGGACGACAACCTTTGACATGCCGGAGCATGGCCTGACGGAGGAAGTATTGCAGGATACAGATGTATTGATTATCTGGAGTCATGCGCTGCAGGATGAATTTTCGGATGCTGTGGCAGAACGTGTTCAGCAGCATGTTTTGTCGGGTATGGGCCTGATTGCGCTGCACTCGGCGCATATCTCCAAAATTATGAAAAGGCTCATGGGAACTTCCATGACATTGAAGTGGAAACATGGGGAGCAGGAAAAACTCTGGTGTATTTTGCCTACACATCCGATTGCCGCAGGTATCCCGGAGAAGCTGGAGATTCCGCAGGAAGAAATGTATGGTGAATATTTTGATATTCCGAAGCCGGATGATGTAATTTTTTCCGGGTGGTTCTCAGGCGGGCAGGTGTTTCGAAGCGGATGTACCTTTACCAGAGGACGCGGAAAGATTTTCTATTTTCAGCCGGGACACGAGGAATATCCCATATATTACATACCGGAAATCCAGCAGATTATTATCAATGCAGTGCGTTTTTGTGCTCCTGCGTCAGCAGAGAGAAAATGCCTTGCATGTCAGGAGATAAAGGACTGAGGCAATGAGAGAGAAAATAGGGGTATCTGTATTTTATGATCATATTTTGCAGGCGGCGGAACAGACGGGTAAGCCGCTGAAGGAATTGCTGAACGGAGCAAGAGGTGCCGGGATAGAAGCGGTGGAAATCAACATGACCTATTTATACTCCCATGAAGAAACGTATGACTTTTTGCGGGAGGCGGGTCTGCATATCAGCTGTATCTACGAGTTTTATGAGATGGATCACAAGGACGAGAAGGAAAAAGCAAAAATGCATATAGACACAGCTTTCAAGGCAAGAGCTGAAAAAATCCTTGTGGTACCGGGCTTCTTTTCGAATGAGGAAGCAGAAGCACTGAGAAAATGCGTGCCGGAATATCACTGTACAGCAGCGCTGTTAAGCAAAAATGAGAAAGCGATGCGCATGGCGGAGGGACTTGCTGATATCGTTTCCCTGGGAACAGATGCGGGCATTGCCGTGACAGTGGAAGATTTTGATGATACAAAATCCCCCTTGTGCTGTGAAAACGGAGTGTGTTGGTTTTTGGAACAAATACCGTTGTTAAAGATGACTTTTGACACGGGCAATTTTATCATTCACGGTGAGGATGTGTTGGAAGCGTGGGAGTTGCTGAAGGAAAGAGTGGTACATGTCCATTGCAAGGACCGGGGAGAACAGTCGGTAGCGGTGGGGGACGGCTATCTTCCGATGAGCAAAGTTCTTGATAACATTGTGCAGACCGGATACAAGGGGTATCTGGCCATAGAACACTTTGATGCGGCAAATCAGGAGGCTTGCATGAAAAAGTCGGCGGCGTTTCTGAGAAGCCGGATTGCCTCTGTGTAAATCATAAGAATGCGGATAAAAGATAAGGAAAAATTGTTATGGAAGATTTTAAAGAACAGTATCGCCGTGAGGTACTGGAACAGGAAATCAAAGCAAATAAGCGTACACTGAAAGGATTTATCTGGACATTTGCAGCAGTCGGCCTGATGTGGTTCCTGACAATGGTAGATTTTTTTGAGGTGGATAAAAAACTGATTTCGATTGCTTTTTTGTCTACTTTTGTACTGCTTTTGTCGGCAATGTATATTTTCTTTAAAGGTGAGCTTGCGAAGCCCTGGCTGAAATATGCTTTGCTGACACTGATGTGTGTTGAGTCGGGAGTGATTGCATCATTTTTGTCTTTTCACGCGGTCTATATTTATGTATTACCGTTATTGTTTGCTATTCAGTATCGGAAACGCAGTACCGTCTGGTTCGTTTGTGGGATGAATACGCTTACCATGCTGATCAGTTCCTATGTCAGTTTTTATTACGGTATCTGTGATTTGAATATTCTGCTCCAGAGCCAGCATGTGAGAAGCTGGTATCTGAATCTGGCGGAAGGAAACGGGCTGACGCTTCCGTTCAATGAAAATCCTGTATATATTATCGGGGCATTTGAAGTGTTTCCGCGGGCAGTTATCTTTTTACTGTTTACCATTATCGTACACTATATGGTTGTCAGCAGCAATGAGGATGCGTACAAAATAGCCAGATTGACCTATCTCAAGGAAACGGACACCATTACAAAGGTTTACAATAAAAGCAAGTATGAGGAAATGGTGGAGGAGTATTATCCGGGAATAGAGCAGATTGCGGTGACATTCTGGGATTTGAATAATCTCAAAGAACTGAATGACCAATACGGACATGCAGTGGGAGATAAGGCGATAGAAAAGCTTTCCGCCGCATTATACGATTGTACGGATGACAGATGCCGTGCCTATCGAATTGGCGGAGACGAATTTCTGATGATTCTTGATAATCCTGAATCCAATGAGGCGGACAAGTTAGTGGAAGTAATCAGACAAAAGCTGGAAAGAGAAAATGCAGGCAGTGAGATCCCGGTCTCTGTAGCAGTGGGTATTGCCTTCGGAAAGGGACAGGAGATTCCGGAGGTGGTAAAAAAGGCAGATGCCTGTATGTATGAGGATAAAAGGCGAGGCAAGGCAGAAAAGTGAGGAGGAAAGTAGTATGTCGCAGATAACAAAACGGGCTTTGGAGCAATCCTTGAAAAATCTGCTTCTCAAAAAGCCGTTGAATAAAATTACAATCAACGACATTACCGAGGATTGCGGAATCAACCGAATGACATTTTACTATCACTTTAAGGATATTTATGATCTGGTGGAGTGGGCCTGTATGGAGGATGCGCAGAAGGCTTTACAGGAAAAGAAGACGCATGATACCTGGCAGGAGGGTCTGCTACAGATATACTATGCCGTGCGGGAAAACAAGCCGTTCATTATGAATGTTTACCGCTGTGTGGATCGGGAACAGGTGGAGAAATATCTGAAACCACTTACGGATAATCTTCTGATGGGAGTAGTGGAAGAACAGTCAGCCAATATGGTTGTCCGGGAGGAAGATAAAGCCTTTATCGCAAAAGTGTATTCCTACATTTTTGTCGGTTTGATGCTGGACTGGATTAAGGACGATATGAAGGAAGAACCGGAAAAACTGGTCAGCAGGCTGGCATTGGTGATTCAGGATACCTTTTCCGATGCGCTGGAGCGGTTCAGGACGGATAAACCGTAACTGCTTCTTGACCTGTATTTTGCAACCATGACTTTTGAAATTACAAGGGAATTTCATCAAAATCCCGGATTTGATAAAAAATCAGACAATGTTGCGGCCCGTGATAAAATCTTTATCGCGGGCCGTTTTCTGTTTATGGTAAACCTGTGGGGAAAGAATATAATGAGGACAGAAAACAAAAGTCAAGGAGGTAATCATTATGTATTATTCTGCAGGAACTTATGAATCTTTTGCACATCCCGAAAAGCCGAAGGATGTGGATAAAAAATCAGCTTATATCATCGGCACCGGTCTTGCCGGCCTGACGGCGGCTTTTTACCTGGTGCGTGACGGTCAGATGAAGGGAGAACATATTCACGTATTGGAAAAGCTGGAACTTGCCGGCGGCAGCTGCGACGGCTATAAGGATGTCACGAAGGGCTTTTACATGCGCGGCGGCAGAGAGATGGATAATCATTTCGAGGTGATGTGGGATACTTTCCGAGATGTTCCATCCATAGAGAATCCGGAGGTTTCCGTTCTGGACGAATATTATTGGCTCAACAAGCATGACCCGAACTATTCTCTGTGCAGAGCAACCGTCAATCGTGGAGAAGATGCGCATACGGATAAGCAGTTTAAGCTGGACAAGGAGTCCGCAATGGCACTGTCCAAACTGTTTATCACACCGGAAAAGGAACTGGAGGACAAAATGATTTCCGATGTGCTGCCGGATTCTTTCTGGGAGACAAACTTCTGGCTGTACTGGCAGACCATGTTTGCGTTCCAGCGGTGGTCAAGTGCACTGGAGATGAAGCGTTATCTGTGCCGCTACGTCCATCATATCGATGGCCTGCCCGATTTCAGTGCGCTTCGTTTCACGAAGTACAATCAGTATGAAAGCATGATTCTGCCTCTGGTAAAATATCTGGAAGCGCATGGGGTTAGAATTGAGTTCGGCATGGATGTGAAGAATGTTATCATCGAGACCGTGGGTGACAAGAAGATTGCAAGACAGATTCTTTATGTGAAAGATGGGTTGGAACAGTCCATTGATCTGGTGGAGGATGACCTTGTCTTCATCACGAACGGCTGCTGTACCGATACTTCCTGCTATGGCGACCAGAATCATGCTCCGGATTTATCCGGTGTAAAGAACGGTGCCGGCGAGTCCTGGGATTTGTGGAAGAACATTGCAAAGCAGGCAAAGCATGGTGAATTCGGTAACCCAGACAATTTCTGTAATGATTTTGAGGCAACCAACTGGATGAGTGCCACGGTTGCAACTTCTAATGAAGAGATCATTCAGCACATTATCAATGTCTGCAAGAGAGATCCCCGCTCCGGCAAGGTTACGACGGGAGGTATTGTCACCGTAAAGGATAGCACAGACAACTGGTATCTGTCCTGGACAATCAATCGGCAACCGCAGTTCAAGGCGCAGGATAAAAATACCGTTCTGATTTGGGTATATGCACTTTCTACCAATAAAGAGGGCAACTATGTCAAAAAGGCAATGCGTGACTGCACCGGCGAAGAGGTCTGCCGCGAGTGGCTGTATCATATCGGCATTCCCACCGATGAAATTGAGGAGCTTGCAAAGAATGCCTGCAATACAACAACCTGCTTCATGCCGTTTATCAATGCATTCTTCCAGCCCAGAAAGAATGAAGATCGTCCCCGCGTTGTACCGGAAGGCTCCGTAAATTTTGCATTTATCGGTCAGTTTGCCGAGACACCCCGCGATACGATTTTCACAACTGAATATTCCATGCGTACCGGTATGGAATCTGTTTATACGCTGCTTAATGTGGACCGCGGTGTCCCGGAGGTATGGGGCAGCCAGTATGATGTCCGTGAACTGCTTCGCGCCTGCTACTATGCAATCGATAAGAAACCGATTACGGATGTCAAACTCTCCTTTGCGGAAAAAGAACTGTTGAAGGTTGTGATGAAGAAAGTGAAGGGTACGGACATTGAACTGCTGTTAAAGGAAAGCGGGCTGATTCAATAATACAGTTATACATTGCGTGTACCAGCTGCTGTGTAGTATAATGAAAGCGCAAAGATAAAAACGCAAACGCAGGAGCATTTCTCCTGCAGAGCCGGTAGGTAGCCCGGCCGTACCGATTTGTGTGCCATGTCCTCAATGGACCATTATGAGTGCACATGGGTGTAAGTAACCCTCCCTCCTTGGGTCGTCCGTTCTTTGCGTACTACAATCCTGTGAATAGCGCGGGAAATAAAAGGAGGAATTGTCAATGGACAGAACCGACAGACTATGAGGTATACGGATTTATTCTGAAAAACTATAGTCGGCTGCGATTCAGTCCGGCTGTGGCAACTGATGTAAAGGATGCCGCCCGCAATCCCAAGAGGATACAGCGGGAGGTACACAGGCAGGTGCAGAGTACCGGAATCGGAACAAAAGCACAGCAGGCTTTAAAACTACAGCAGGAGCAGTGGAAAACGGAACGCAAAACTTTGAGCCGGGAACAGCGGGAAGCAGAGAAAGAGCGCCAGTTTGAGCTGAAACAGCAGAAAAGAAAGGAAAAGCATCGAGGCAGGTAATCCTGCCTTGACTTTTCCTTTTTTGTGCCATTATTCTTATAATCACTTCAGAGGCACTTTAGAAACAGTTTATTGTTATTTTATATAAAATATTAGCACTCACTCTTGACAAGTGCTAATATAGGTGTTATATTACATGTAGAACAAAGAAAGAGGGATGAAGAGAAGAAAGAAATGGATTTTCTTAAGTCCCGGCTCTGGTTCCAAGAAACAAGGTAAACAAGCATAATTTTAGTAAAAAAGGAGAGATGACTTATGTTAATGCCTAGTATTTTTGGAGAAGATTTGTTTGATGAGTTTATGGATGATTTCCCGTTCTACAATGACAAGGACATGAAGAAGCTGGAGAAAAAGCTGTACGGGCATCATGCAAGAAATTTGATGAAAACCGATATCAGGGAAACCGATAACAGCTATGAGCTGGAGATGGATTTGCCCGGATTTAAGAAAGAAGAAGTGAAGGTTTCTCTTGAGAATGGTTATTTGACTATCAGCGCCGCGAAAGGGGTTGATCAGGATGAACAGGAGAAAAAGACCGGCAAGTATATCCGTAAGGAGCGTTATGCCGGGGCTTGTGAACGTTCCTTCTATGTGGGCGAGGATATCACGACCAATGACATTAAGGGTGAGTTCAAACATGGTATCCTAAAACTGAGTATTCCTAAGAAGGAAGCAAAACCCGCTGTGGAAGAAAATAAATATATTCCCATTGAGGGTTAAGGAAGTTCTTTGGATTTGAGAGGGACTGTATATTTACCGGACTGTAAATATACAGTCCTTTTTTATGAAAGAAAGGATGTGGTAATTTTGAACGCTTGTGGTTAGTCAGAAAGTGATATTATAAAATTTTAGACTCGACAACTCCTAATTATTAAGCAAACTACTTTGAAATTGCTCAATCAGTTTCTGGGGAATATTCAGTCCATCACGCAGAAAAGCATCTGCATTTTTATATTGCGCTTCTATGGCCGAAAAAGCAGCATCTCAAATCCTGATTTTGACAGAAAAAGCCCCGACAACCAAACGGCGCCGGGGGCTTTTGTTGTGTCTGTCAGTTGCTTATTTTGCTGCTGTTACGGAAGTGATGTGGGGATTTACACCCTCATACCAGTAAAGAAAGCCTTCCATGTCAATCTTGTCACCAACCTGCAGATTCTTTACTGCTGCGTAAACATCGGTTGTGTTGTCACACAGATAAGACTCAACAGTGAAAGTATAGGTCTGTCCGTTCAGGGAAACGTTAAAGTAAAGGTCGTTTCCGTCTTCACCGGAGCCGTCCCAGTTGTACAAGAAGGCATCGCCCTTGTCATTAGCAGCCTCAACAGTCATACCCTTGAAGGATACGAACTCGTTCTGATGGTTGATCAGCTCGTCGGTTCCGAGAAGGGATGTCACATCGGTTGCGGTAGCTATGTAGCTGCCATCTTCGATTTCGAAAGTAGCGCCCTCTGCAATTTCAACTTCTCCGGACCACTCAGTCTTGTAGCCGGTAACCTTAATCTTGGTTCCGGGAACCAGTTTTGCATAGTCTTCCTCGGAGCATGTCATGTTGTAGATGAAGTATGCGCCGTCCTTGTCCTGGGTATATAGAGTTGCTTTGTTGTCCCACCAGGACTGCTTTGCCTGAACATAGGTCTCAATAACAACTTCGCTTTCAAGTTCAGCAGCAACATACTCCGCATGCGTCATAACGCCTTCGGACTTAACATCTGCAGCGTCAGCTGCATTGCCACTCTCAGACTTACCGCAGCCTGCGAATGCCAGCACAAGTGAAAGTGCCAAAGTGATTGCAAGTGTTTTTTTCATAGGTACTCCTCTTTTCTTATAATGTTTATAGAAACAATGTTATTATACCTTAAATTTCCAATAAATCAATGGGTATTGTGACTTCTTTTTCTCTTCTTAACGGCGCTCAGAACCAAATACAGAAGAATCAGACACCAAGTACCCGCGAGAGCAGAGAGCAAAATGACAGAAGTGGAGGGTAGTTTACCCAAATCTGCCTTTTCCATGGAGGATTGATGACTCTGGTCTAAACGGTAAAGGGAAGTGACGTCGCTGTAAAGCTTTTCCATATAGGAATCATCAACGGTTTCTTTTCGCTTCACGGATTTTGTGACATTTTCAATCAGCTGCCCTGAGGCATCGCGAAGGGATGCGGAGCCGTTGAATACCGGGGTTACAAAGGTATTATCAAGATTATCCAGCAATAGTTTGGAAGCCTTAATCTTGACATCATAGTAGGTACTGTTATCTTCTCCCATGCGGGAAAGATATTCCTGATAGGACTCGGAATTCTGTGCCTTGGAGGTGACGGGAACATAGCCTTCCGTTTCCGCATAGGCAATCTGCACTTCATTTGTCAGTAAATACTGCGTAAACAGCCAGGAAGCCAGAACCACCTGAGGGTCAGACTTGTTGAAAATACAGACGGAAGGTCCCTGGGAAATCATCTGAGGCTGCTTGGGGTCAAACTGCGGAAGCATCATAACCGCTGTTTCAAAATCCACCAGGGCATCGGCACTGATGTCTGACAAGGGTGCGTTGGTTCCCATCCAGGTGGCGCCTGCAGTAGAGTCCACTGCAAAGATACATTGCCCGGCATTCAGAAAGTTAGCCGGGTAACCGGAGATTTTAAAGGTGGAAAAGGCTCCGGTTTTTGCATGCTCCGCAACAGTATACAGAAGTCCGGTTGTGGTATCGTTGAACAGGTTGATTTCCCCTTTATCCGTGGAATAACCGGCATTTTTCTGCTTCAGCATCTGTATCATCATATTATCTGTGGACTTATAGATAAAGGGTATCATGACCTTCTGGTTGTTAATCAGAAAGGTTCCGTCGGAATCCTTTGCGACTGCAGCTTCGGAAACCTCCCAGATAAAATCCCAGGTAAGTGTCTCCGGCAAAGTATAGCCCAGCGCTTCCACATACGTTTTGTTGACATAACAAGCTTCCGTTGAACGCATGAAAGGAACCGCATAATAGTGTCCATCTATGGAACATTCTTCGAGAAAACCGGGAATGATTTCTTCCTGCGTTGGCGCATCAAACCGGACTTCACTGCCGCCGAGCCCATACCTTTCCTCTGCAAACAGGCTGTCCAAAGGAACTACAATATTGATTCCCGTCAGGTAGGTGGCAATATGATCCGGATAGGTGATGCAGACATTGGGCGTTGTATTGGTGGAGATGTTCGTGATGACATCATTGTAAATTTTGCCGTAGTCCGTGTACAGGCGTAAGTTTACAGTGATGTTCGGATACAGCTTCTCAAAATCTGCAATGGCTTTTTTATAAATATCTGTCTGTGTTTTGTTGGTATCGTTTTTTGCCCAGAAGGTGATTTCGTAATTCCTGGAGGTGTCAAATTCTTCCGGAACGGTAAATTCCGGAAGCCCCCTGGAACCGTGGCACCCGGTCAGGGAAAAAGTACAGATAGCTGTAAGCAGAAGCAGAAGACTCTTTTTCCAAAGTTGTCTCATCCTTTTGTACCTCCTCTTGCCACACCGGCCATAACCTTTTTGCGGAAAATCAGGAACAGGACAATGAGCGGAATGGAGATGACAACAACTGCTGCCATCATTGCCGGGATGTTTTCCCGTCCGAAGCCGTTTTCACGGATTTCCTGGATGCCGTTGGAAACCAGATAGTAATCAGGGTTGTCGGTAATCAGTCTGGGCCATACATAGGAATTCCAGCATTCGATGATTTTCAGAATGACAATGGTAATCAGTGTAGGCTTGCAAATCGGTATCATGACCCTGCGCAAGTAGCGCAGATCCGATGTCCCGTCCACCTTGGCCGCATAGTACAGTTCGTCCGGTATCTGGGCGAAATTCTCTTTCAAAAGGTAGATGTAAAAGACTGAGGTCACGGAGGGAAGAATCAGTCCCGTAAAGGTGTTGCGCAGCCCCAGATTGGTGATGGTTGTGAAATTTGTGATAACCACCAGCTCGTTGGGAATCATCATCAGGGAAAGAAAAAGCGTGAAGGCAATATTTTTTCCCTTAAAATCCAGTCTTGCGAAGGCAAAGGCCGCCAGTGTGATGACCACCAGCATAATTGCAGTTGTAATGACGGTGAAAATCAGTGTATTCAGCAGGTATCTTCCCAGAGAAACCGTGGTAAAGGCATCCACATAATTCTGTAATGTCGGGGAGAGCGTAAAGAATTTCGGAATATATTCCGAATTGTAGGAGCCGTAGCTTTTCACAGAAGTCAGAACCATCCAGTAAAAAGGAAACAGAACCATCACTGCCCAGAAGGAGAGCAGCACATAGATCAGAATTTTGCCAATGATTTTACGAATCCTTGCGGACTTCTGTATTTTTTCATAATCCATCTGATGTCCCTCCTTTTAATAATGCACGTGCTTTTTGCTGACAAGCAGGTTGATACAGGTGATTGTCAGCACGATGGTAAACAGGATAATCGCTGCCGCGGATGCGTAGGACGGATAGCCGCCGCTGTCACCGTAAAGCATATCGTAGACATAACCCACAATCGTATTCATTTCCGCCGCGTTCAAATCGGTGCCGAACAGGGCAACAGCATCGCTGTATGCTTTAAATGCACCGATAAATCCTGTGATAACCAGATAAAAAATCATGGGAGAAATCATGGGCAGTGTAATCTTCCGGAAAATGCGGAATGACGAAGTGCCGTCCACTCTGGCCGCATTGTAATAAACCTGATTGACGGAAGCCAGTGCACTTGTGAGGATCAGTATCTTAAAGGGCATGACAACCCAGACGGTATAAAAGCAGAGAACGAACATTTTCGCCCAGTAAGGTCCTTCGATAAAATCCACAGAGTTTCCGCCGAACCAGTTGATGAGCAGGTTTACCAGACCGTCGGAATACGGTGTCTTTTTGAACAGAATCATAAATACCAGACCGACCGCCAGGGTGTTCGTCACATAGGGCAGAAAATACACTGTCTGGAACAGGTCTCTCAGGGGCTTAATGGAACTTAAGGCCACTGAGATCAGCAGAGCGAGCCCCGTAGATACCGGTACGGTTATCATGACGAGAATAAAAGTATTTTTTACGGCCTGCAGGAAATAGGGGTCATGCAGGACATAGGAATAGTTATACGTGCCGACGCCGAAAAAAGTCTGCGATGCGGAATTATAGCCTTCCTCAAAGGAATAGACGAATACATCAATCAGCGGGTATATCATGAATGCACCCAGAAAGAGGAATGCCGGAAGAAGGTACAGCCATCCTTTTAAATTGTTTTTTTCCATGTTGACCAGCTCCTTTTACAGCAGGATTCTTTCCTCTGTTTCCTTATTAAAAATAAATACCTTCTGAGGTTTCACGGCAAATCGGATAGTTTCCGCGTTGAGGTCAATGCTGTTTTCGGCATTGATGATGGCGCGGATGATCGGATTCTGTGAGTATTCGCTGGCAGAGACCACACTGACATCGCGTCCCATGACCTCCAATCTGCTTAAGCGGCAATGCATGGGTCCGTCTTCCTGCAGAAGAAATCCTTCGGGACGGATACCCACGGAAACTTCCTGGTCGGGTACGCCCTTTGTATCAAGTATGGCATCTTCACCGATGTAGAGCCGGCCGTCTTGCACCCTGCCATCGAAGACATTGATGGGCGGTGTGCCGAGAAATTTTGCAACAAAGAGATTGACCGGATTGTCGTAGACTTCCTGAGGTTTTCCAATCTGCTGTACGATTCCGTCTTTCATTACAACAATCAGGTCGGATATACTCATGGCTTCGTCCTGATCGTGGGTGACAAAGACGGTGGTAATCTGAGTCTGTTTCTGGATTCTTCTGATTTCCTCTCTGGTCTGGAGTCTCAGGCGTGCATCCAGGTTAGAGAGCGGTTCATCCAGCAGGAGTACTCGTGGCATTTTGACAAGTGCCCGGGCAATTGCCACACGCTGCTGCTGACCACCGGAGAGCTCGCTGGGTTTGCGGTCCATCAGTTCTTCAATCTGCACCAGCCTGGCAGCTTCATAGACACGGTCCCGCATCTGCTCCTTGGACAGCTTGTCCGCACCTTTCAGATTTTCCAGAGGAAATCGGATGTTCTTTTCTACCGTCAGGTGGGGGTAGAGGGCATAGTTCTGAAATACCAGTCCGACTCCTCTGTTTTCCGGAGGCAGGTCGGTGACATCGTCCTCTCCGAAAAAAATCCTGCCGTCAGTGGGTTTTTGCAGGCCGCAGATCAGGTTCAGCGTTGTGCTTTTACCGCAGCCGGATGGTCCCAGAAGTCCGACCAGCTTGCCGTTGGGAATTTCAAAATCAAAATCATTGACGGCGACCACTTCCTCGCGAACCTTTCTGTTACGGCTTGGAAATTTCTTTGTCAGATGCTGCAATACAATTTTCATGTTTTCCTCATTTCTGCGCTGCAAACTGGCAGCGCTCATATGTCAAATAAAATTCACGTAACGATTCACTTCCATCTCAGATGCCGTAGGAGTCTCTCAAGTCACTGCAGATATGATCGAGATCGGGGTAGATAAATCCTTCCGTGATACCGAAAACCCGCAGACTGTCGATAAAGTATTTCTTCCTGTCACAAGGAATGATTATCTTGTACAGCATATTTTCATCACAGATATCTTCCAGCCGCTGCAGGGAATTGTGTACAGTGAAATTGGAGTGCTGCGAATACATGCGCAGATTGTTTTCCGTGGAGCTGCAGGCAAGAATCCTGTCCCGCAGATCGGGATTATGGTGTGCATGTTTAAAAGCCGGCAGCAGCATCTCCTGGGTGGTGTCTGCATCAATGGGGTAAATGCAGTTTCCGAAGCCCTCCCGTTCGTTTAGCAGACCGGGGGCAAGAACCCATACACATGCGTTCAGATCGGGGGTGTCTTTATAGGTTTCTGTTGCAAAAAATACAGCTACGAGGGGAGACTGGCTCCAGTCCAGCATTCTTGTGGGAAGACCGTAATGCTGCATCAGGGAAACCCAGCCTGCATAGTTGTGCTTCTCCGGGGCATTGTTTAAAATCTGTTTCGCTCGGATATAGAAATCATTTGTGATATACCGTTCGGCGTCCAGCCGCTTTTGACTTCTCTGAATGGAGGGAATCAGAGTCAGGTCTGCATTTTCCTCTCCCCGGTACCACAAACGCTGTCCATGTTGCTGGTACAGGCTGTTTACAAACTGAAGCAGTTCATCGATTGTACGCACTTCCTGAATAATCATGTTGCGTCCTTCCTTATATAATAGAGCGTTGATTTCATTAAATATATGTGAAAAATAAGCATTGCTATACTCGTTATGATTATAGGAGATTTTGTCGGTTTGCACAAGATGAAAACTACAAAAAGCCGGATCTCCCGGAGAAAATGCAGCATGGGAGAACCGGCCGAACAGAACATATTAATTTGTGCTGATTCTTAGTCCGTCTGCCAGGACGTTGGTGCAGTCGAGCAGGTCATAAGTTTCTTCGGTATCAAAATCACATCCTTCGAAACAGACGTCCCTGATGGTGTCAGGATGCCCGGCAAGACCATGAATTTTTACGCCAATCTTTCCTCCGATGCAGCGGCAGTTTTCAAAGTGAATGTTTCTGAAATGAGGAATATCCTCCGGGTCTTTGCTCTGCACCACGGGATCATGATAATCCATGAGATTGTGGACGTAGTCCATGGTTAGCCGCACGGCTCCTGTCTTTAAATTGTACATTTCCAGGTTGCGGAAGTAGATGTCTTCCACCACACCTCCCCGGCCGATGGCACTCTTAAAACAGATGCCTGTGTTGGAGTCGACGGAGATACAGTTTTCAATCAGTACATTTCTGACGCCGCGGGACATTTCACTGCCGATGACGAAGCTGCCGGGACTTAAGAGTACCTTACAGTCATGTACATGGACATTTTCACAGGGAGTCTTCAGTGCTCTTGCAGCTCTGTCCTTTCCGGCCTTCAGACAGATGGCGTCATCCCCTGTCTGGAAATTGCAGTGGTGGATATGGACATTTTTACAGGAATCCACATCAATACCGTCGCCGTTCTGGGCGTAAGGGGGATTGACCAGATAGATATTGCGCACCGTCAGGTCGGTACAAAAGTAGGGGTGCACATTCCAGGCGGCGGAATTTATCAGGGTCACGCCGTCAATCAACACTCTGCTGCAGTGGCGGAGACTGAGCATAACCGGACGGTAAAAATCATAATAGGGGTCTGCTTTTTTCAGGGATTCTTCCGGCGTCTCGCAGGTTCCGGGGAAGATTTCTCCCACGAAACGGGCATCGTATATGGACTGGGTGGGACACCAAACGCCGCCTTCCTTGCTTTCAATGACATAGGAAGATTTCTCAAGCAGTGCGTTCCATTGTCTTTCGGTGGTCTTGAACTGCTTGACCGGACGCCACAGATGACCATTTCCGTTGATGGTGCCGTGCCCGGTGATGGCGATGTTTTCCGCACCTTCCGCGTTAATCTGGGAGATGGTGCGGATGCGGCTGATTCCCTCGTAGTCGGTGACAAACAGGGGATACTCTTCTTTGCTTTTGGTAAAGACAATGGTAGCGTTGTCCTCCAGATGCAGATTGACATTGGAAAGAAGCCAAATGGGACCGGTGAGCCAGATACCGTTCGGGACAATAACACGTCCTCCGTTCCCGGAAGCCGCTTCTATGGCAGCGCGGAAGGCTTCGGTATTCACAAATTTTCCGTCTCCTACAGCACCGAAATCCGTGAGCAGATAATCATTGTCGGGAAAGGAAGGTAAGGCAACATTAAATTTTTGAAACATAAAAACTCCTCCTTCATCTCAGCGGCCTGCGAGGCAGACGCTTTCCTTACATATATCATAATATTTTTGTGATGGCTATGAATTAAATAAGTTATTGGAATAAAAATACATTTAAATTGACTTTCTTTCAATTTCATACTATATTGTTAACATCAAGTTGTAAGACGAAAAGGAGAACGCAGTATGAGCGGGTTAGGTTATACACCTGTTATGAGCAGCAGTGCTATGCAGAAAACATGCATTTTAGCAGCTTTACGGGATTACTGCGCCCTTTTTTAGAGTATCGCCGGTAATTTTTACATGGGCAATAGGGTAGGGTAATTCCGAACACAGTTTAGCCGAGAAAATTTTTTATGTGAGCGTAGACTGTGTTTTTTTGTTGCAGAAAAAAATACTGAAATTGAATTATGCAGGAAACTGCAGAATATCGGTATCATGACAGGAAAGAAAGGAATTACATATGTATCAAGCGAATGAGAATGAAAAACTGAATCATAAATTACATAGAAACGTCAATCTTGACTATTTACATACTCTGATCAGCAATCTGAACATGCAGTCATCCATATGGGTGCTCTATCTGGCCTATCTGGGAATGAACCTGATGCAGATTGGTCTTTTGGAGGGCATCTATCACGCGACAAGCATTGTCTTTGAAATCCCCTCAGGAGCCATGGCGGATCTGCTGGGCAGACGAAAAAGCATGATTGTCAGCAGGGTGCTTCTTGCACTGTCCTGCGTTATCATGCTGTTCGGCAGGCATTTCGGATGGTTTGCCTTCAGTTTTATTCTGCAATCTGTGGGCAACAGCTTTAATTCCGGATCCGAGGAGGCACTTGTTTACGACAGCATGAAATGCCTCGGAAGAGAGCAGGAGTATATGCAGGTGAACGGCAGACTGAATGTCATCATTGAGGTGGCACAGGCGGTTGCTACAGTGGTGGGCGGCATTCTGGCAGAATACTCCTATTTCTGGTGTTACAGCGCCTGCACGGTGGTTGCGGTTTTGGCATTACTGCCAATTCTTTTGATGACAGAACCTCCGATACACAGCGAGGAAGAGGCGGAGGGAAAAAAGTCTCCGATTCAGACATTGACCCTGCATTTTCGTACAAGCATGGAAATCCTGAAATCAGACAGAAGAATTTTCAACGTGGTTGCGTATTATGCGGCGGTTTTTGCGGCACAGACGCTGATGTTTTATTATAGCCAGCAGTATTTCGCGGATATGGGTCTGAACAAGATTGAAATCAGTCTGATTATGCTTGCGGCGGGGATTGTCTCCTGTGGCGGGGCACTGCTTGGACCAGTCATATTTAACAGAATCGGAATCAGGCTTTCAAAGATGGGAGCTATCGTCATTGCAGTTTGTATTGCCTGTTATGTATCGGAGAGATTGGCAGTGGTGATTCCGGTATTTCTGATTGCAAACTTTTTTAATTCCGCCCTGTATCCGGTACAGTCGGATTCTCTGAACAGACTGGTTCCGTCAAAACAGCGGGCCACATTACTTTCCGTCAACAGCATGTTTTTTTCCCTGTCCATGATTTTGAACTTTCCACTGGTTGGAGCGCTGGCAGACAGACTGGGGCTTCCGGTGGTTTTTGCGGGACTGGGTGTGCTGCTTGCGGCAGCGTGGGCGGCAACGCTGAAGATTAGGTTGGAATAGGAAGTACTTCTGATATAGAGCCCAGTATCCGGCACCCGGGGGGAAGTTCCCCTGTGACCTCCGGGGACTGGGCGGTGTGGACATACATGGAGGCAAGCCCGTTTTGATATGCGCCCCATGCATCAGCCTGCCAGTCGTTTCCAATCATGACGGATTCTTCCGGGGCAAAGTGGTGTTTTTGCAGCAGTGCTCCGTAGAAGAGAGGTGATGGCTTCATAACCCGAAGGTCTGAGGAGAGGAAGACGTCGTCGAACAAATTGTAAATCCCTAAGCTGCGAAGCTCCGGCTCGGTAAAAAGCCGTTGTGCGTTGGAGAGCAGGCAGACCTTTTTGCCCCGATTATGCAGTTCTGTCAACACTTCCCTTGCTCCGTCAAACAACCGGACATAGTCCAGAGATAGTGTGCGGAACATCAAAGCCCAGTGGGAAATCATTTCCTCTGTGGGTTTGATGCCTTTGACCAGGTAGAGCCTTTCCAGTACTTCTGACAGATTTACTTCGATTTCTCCGAGAGAAGGCGTATAATCTGCACGCAAAGGAAGCGTCCGGAAAAAGTTCTGTTTTTCGGAGCTTGTTATTTTACAGTGGGTTTCCCTGCGTATCTCATTTATAAACTGCCCGTAGGCTTTTTTTAGTTCCGGTGCTGTATAGGAGGCACCCTGCAAAGTCATATAGGAAGCCATATATTTCCAGAGAGAAGGTTTCCTTTCGTTGGTGCGAATGTCCACCAGAGTTCCGTATAAATCAAATATATAATTCTGATACATAAAAATTCCCCCTGCAGTAACGATAATGATAAGAAGAAAGGAATAGCTGATAATGAAGTAGTAATAGCTGTCCATGAGAAAAGTAACAAAAAATTTCGAAAATTACAATAGTTTTCGAAAAAAACTGTAGCCAAAAAGGGCAGCAGGCGATACAATGAATTTCTGACAATGCAGAATTGCCTGTGTCGGAACGAAAAAGGAGCCGTTGTCTGCGGCGGAACAGAGAGGAACTATGTTTAAGGTAGAAAAGAATTGGTGGAAAAAAGCGGTTATTTATCAGATTTATCCCCGGAGCTTCCAGGACAGCAACGGAGACGGTATCGGTGATCTTCAGGGGATTATCGGCAGGCTCCCCTATCTGGAAGAACTGGGCATCAACTGTATCTGGCTGTCGCCTGTGTGCAGGTCGCCACAGGATGATAATGGGTATGATATTTCAGACTATCAGGATATTGACCCTATGTTCGGGTCTCTGGAGGATATGGAGCAGCTGATCAGGGAGGCTGCAAAGCGGGGCATCGGCATTCTGATTGATCTTGTGCTGAATCACACTTCCGATGAGCACCGCTGGTTTCTGGAGGCGAAGAAGAGCAAGGACAATCCCTACCATGATTATTATGTGTGGCGGGACGGAGTGCCGGGAGACGGCCGCTGGGACGTTTCTGGTGGCTTGGATGGCAGCCCGGCTGTCCCGAATGATATGAAATCCGTGTTTGGCGGTTCGGCCTGGGAATGGGTGCCGGAAGTGGGACAGTATTATTTTCATCAGTTTTCCGTGAAACAACCGGATTTAAACTGGGAAAATGAGAAAGTGAGACAGGAACTTTACCGGATGATTAACTGGTGGCTGGACAAAGGAGCGACGGGCTTCCGTCTTGATGTGATTGACCAGATTGCAAAAGACCCGGAGCGGAAGATTACCTGCAATGGACCACGACTGCATGAATTCATCCGGGAAATGAATCGGGAAACTTTCGGAAGAGGGTATTTTCTGACGGTCGGCGAAGCTTGGGGAGCAGATACGGAGAGAGCAAAGCTCTACAGCAATCCCGATGGCAGTGAGTTTTCCATGGTCTTTCAGTTTGAGCACATCGGTCTGGATCAGATACCGGGAAAGGAAAAATGGGATCTGGCACCGCTGCCTTTCCTGAAATTGAAGGAAGTATTGGAAAAATGGCAGTTGGAGCTGTATGGGAAAGGCTGGAACAGTCTTTTCTGGAATAACCACGACCTGCCTCGCATTGTATCCAGATGGGGTGATGACGGTGAATATCGGGTGGAATGCGCTAAAATGCTGGCGGCACTGCTACACGGAATGCAGGGAACCCCCTTCATTTATCAGGGGGAGGAACTTGGCATGACGAATGTCAGCTTTGAACTTGAAGACTACCGTGATATCGAAACCCTTCATCTCTACAGGGACAGGAAGGCGGCAGGTTATTCGCATGATACCATTATGGAGAGTATTCATGCGAAGAGCCGCGACAATGCCAGAACGCCCATGCAGTGGGACGACAGTGCGAATGCAGGATTTACGCAGGGTGTGCCCTGGATACGGGTAAATCCAAATTACAGGGAGATCAATGCGGCAAACCAGAGGGAAGAGGAACATTCTGTCTTTCACTTTTATCAAAAGCTGATTCAAATGAGAAAGCAGTATCCGGTTTTCGCGGAGGGCAATTTCAGGCTGCTTCATAGAGAGCACCCGCAGATTTTTGCTTATCTGAGGGAGACAGATACGGAAAAGCTTCTGGTCATCTGTAATTTCTATGGGCAGGAAACGAAATATCCGAATCCGGAGGAGTGGGAAGGAAAGCAGCTGGTTCTCTCAAACTATGAGGAAAACTTCTCACAGGCGGATTTTGAAAAACATATGGATAAAATCAGCGAAAAAGAGCACAGCACGGAAAATGTGCTGCGCCCTTATGAGGCAAGACTATATTATATGGGTTAATTTACGCTTACACTTTTCTCGCAGGTCCTGTGGAACCGCGGACGATCAAAGGAGCCCGGAGTGTGATGGAACTGATGGGCAAATCGTTCAGCAGGCATGTCATGGCGTAATAGCCGGCCTTGCCGAGTGCAGGGCGATCCTGTCTGACGGTTGTCAGGGGCGGTTCCGTATAAGCTGTCATGGGTAGGTCATCGAAGCCGATGATACTTAGATCCTCCGGAATGCGCAAGCCTCTGTCCATACATTCCGTCATTGCGGAAATTGCCCGAATGTCATGGGAGCAGATAATGGCGGTAATGCCCAGGTCGTACATGCGCTGGACGTGGTCTTTTGTGGAATCGGAGATATAGTATCCCAGTCCGATATAGTCTTCGTTGATTTCCAGACCGTATTTTGACAATGCATTTAAATAGGAGTTATATCTGGCCTTTGTGATATAAGATTCCAGGGGACCGGATATGAGTCCTATTTTTTTGTGACCGAGATGAATCAGATGTTTTACGGCCTGATCAAAGCCTTCCTGACTGTCACAGCCTACAGAAGCGATTCTGGGATTGCTGCCGATATAGTTGTCATAGAGAACGGCGGGAACCTTGCTTGCCTTAAATTCCGCCATCCAGGGGTCAATCAGGGAGAAGCCCAGAATAAAAGCCCCCTGATAGCCATTCTGAATCATAAAGACTCCATAAGGGATGGAACGCTGGAAGTCTTTGTCAATCGGAACAATATCCACAACCCAGCCATCCGGCTCTGCCATCTGTTTGAAGCCGAGGATAATGTCGTGCCCGAACTGGTTGGGGGTATTGTAATCCATATTTTCAATCAGGATGCAGAGCTTTTTTTCTCGGTTCATCATTCGCTTGTTGGTATAACCCATTTCTACGGCAGTCTCCAATATTTTCTTCCGCATTTCATCGCTGATGTCGGTAGCATTATTCAGGCCTTTGGAGACAGTGCTTTTGGAGATGCCCAGCCTTGCTGCAATGTCATTGATAGTTGCCATAGCTTTTGAAATCCCTTTCAAAAAAATCATCAATTTGACCAAAAAAACTATGCTTATTATACCAAGTGAAAATAAAAAAAACAAGAAAATCACTAAACTTGGGAAAAATGGGAATACTGAAAAAAGAGGAAGAATGCCTGATTTGTGCTGTTTTGAAAAGAAAATCAACGAAAACGCTTTCTTAAATGTTTCGAAACTAATTAAACAAAAAGATTCGAAAATAAGTACAATGTGCACAAATATGATGGAAATGAGCTCCAATAATGTAAATGGTGCACAAAAATGCACTTGACTACGAAACTTTGCCATGCTAGTATGACCGTGCAAAGCAAAATAATATTTGCAAAACAACATTTTGACCGAAAGAATTTTAGGGAGGAAATTTCAAAATGAAGAAAAAAGTAATCGCTATGTTAATGGCAACTGCTATGGTTGCAGCAATGGCAGGCTGCGGCAGCAGCGAGGCTCCGGCAGAGAGCAAGGCTCCGGCAGCAAGCTCCGAGGAATCCAAGACGGAGACTCCTGCAGAGGTAACAGATGTTGCCCTCAAGGTATGGTGTGCACAGAACCAGGTAGATACCGGTATCATGGAAGAACAGCAGACAGCATTCGCTGCAGCGCATCCTGAGTGGAACATTACCTGGACAACTGAGATTGTCGGTGATGATAACTGTAAGACAGAACTTCTGAAGGATGTGGATGCAGGCGCAGACGTATTTATGTTCGCATCCGACCAGCTGCTGGAGATGGTTGACGCCGGTGCAATTGCTCAGCTGGGTGGCGAGGCAGAGAAGATGGTGAAGGAAGAAATTACAGATTCCGTTCAGGCAACCGTTATGGTAGGAGATGAAACCTACGCAATTCCCTATACCCACAATACCTTCTTCATGTATTATGATAAGACCATCATGAGTGAGGATGATGTTACTTCTCTTGAGAAGATTATGGCAAAGGAAACTGCAGACAATGTTTACAATTATTACTTCGAGTCCGCAGGCGGCTGGAAGCTGGGTGCTTACTACTACGGTGCAGGCCTAAATGTATTCGGACCGGAAGGCAATGACCTTTCCGTAGGCTGTGACTGGAACAGCGAGACAGGTGTTGCAGTTACCAATTACCTGATTGATCTGATTAACAATCCCAAATGCGCATATGACGGTGAGATTGCTGTATCCGAGCTGATTGCAGACCACAGACTCGGTGTTTGGTTTGACGGTGCATGGAACTTCCCGACCTACAGCGAGGCACTGGGTGATGACCTGGGCATGGCTATCCTCCCTACCTTCAATCCCGACGGAAATGATTACCAGCTGAAGAGCTTCTACAGCTCCAAGGCAATCGGTGTAAACGCTCACTCCAAGAACATGGCAGCAGCAGTTGCTTTCGCTACCTTCCTTGGCAATGAGGAGAACCAGATCCTTCGTTATGAGAAGTCCGCACAGGTTCCTGCTAACGTTGCAGCAGCATCCATTGATGCGGTAACTTCCGATCCTATGTCAGCGGTTATCGCTAAGGAAGCTAGTGAAGCAAGTGTTATGCAGCCTACACACACCACCTTCTCTACCAGATACTGGACCTATGCAAATACAATTCCCACCGAAATCAGAAGCGGTGAGCTGAACAAAGGCAATGTTCAGGAAAAGCTGGATACCTTTGTTGCATCCATGACTGCTGAATAAATCATCCGTATATGATTTGAAACTTTTATGATAGAATAGGGGTAAGAAAGCCTTAGGGTTTTCTTATCCTTTCTTCTAAAATTATGAGGAGGTTCCCATGGGACTGTTTCAGAAAAAAACCAAAGTACAAACACCTCACCGCAGACCCAGTGATGCATCTGTGGGCGAGGCTCTGAAAAAAGGAAATGTTCTGACCAGACTTTCCTTAATCATATTCGGACTTGGCAATCTTGCAGGCAAACAGTTCGTCCGTGGAATTGTTTTCCTGGCAATTGAAGCCGCTTATATTTGGTATATGATTTCCTTTGGTGCAAAGTCACTTGTCAATATGACAACACTGGGTACCGTGGAACAGACAAAGGTTTACAATGAGTCACTGGGTATTTATGAGTACGCGGCAGGTGACAATTCCATGCTGTTCCTGCTGTATGGTGTTATTACCATCGTACTGACATTGGCTGCTGTGTTTGCGGCATGTATGTCCATGAAGAGTGCATACTGCACGCAGGTACGAAAAGAAAAGGGAATGCATATTCCCACTTTTATGGATGATTTACGTTCCGTTTGTGAAGAGAACCTTCATACGGTAATGCTGGCTTTTCCGATACTTGGCATTTTAATCTTCACGATTATTCCTCTGGTGTTCATGATTTTGATTGCGTTCACCAGCTATGACCACGAACATCAGCCGCCCGGAAATTTGTTTACCTGGGTTGGTTTAGATAATTTTAAGGCGATGCTGGCATCCGGCAGTAAGCTGGCAGCCACCTTCTGGCCCGTTTTGCAGTGGACACTGATCTGGGCTGTGTTTGCAACCTTCAGCTGTTTTCTTCTGGGTATGCTGCTTGCTCTTTTGATTAACCGCAAGGGAACGAAGTTCAAAGGGTTCTGGAGATTTATGTTTGTACTTTCCATTGCCATCCCCCAGTTTGTATCCCTGCTGAGCATGAGAACCATCTTTAATGCAAACGGTCCCGTAAATGTCATTTTGCGGCATCTTGGTGTAATCGGCATGACGGAGTCGGTGCCCTTTTTTACGGATCCGACGCTGGCAAAGATTACAATCATTCTGATCAATATCTGGATTGGTGTTCCGTACACCATGTTGTCGACCACAGGTATTTTGCAGAATATTCCCGCGGAGCTGTACGAGGCGGCAAAGATAGACGGTGCAACGGCACCCATTATTTTCAGGAAAATTACATTGCCTTATATGCTGTTTGTCATGACGCCCAACCTGATTACCTCCTTTACCGGAAACATCAATAACTTCAACGTAATTTTCCTGTTGTCCGGCGGTGGTCCCGATACCATGGATTACTACTATGCAGGTAAAACGGATTTGCTGGTTACCTGGCTGTACCGCCTGACTATTACCCAGAAGGATTACAACCTGGGTGCGGTTATCGGTATTCTGGTATTCATTATTCTGGCTACTTTGTCACTGTTGACCTACCGGCGCACCGGTTCCTACAAAGATGAGGGGGCATTCCAATAATGAAAGCAAAAAGAGCTATTGTAAATACATTATGTCATATATTGCTTGCTGTGCTCAGTATCATCTGGGTGCTGCCTATATTTTACGTTATTCTGACCTCCTTCCGTAAGGAGAGTGGTTCCTACAAGAGTTATATCTGGCCCAGAGGGTTTACACTGGACAACTACAAAAATCTGTTCCAGCCTACCAGTCAGATTAACTTTGGAAGATGGTTTCTCAATACGCTGATTATTGCGTTGATCAGTACTGTCATAGCTGCCTTTTTCGTGCTGTGCGTATCCTATTGCATGAGCCGTCTTCGCTTCAAAATGCGTAAGCCTTTTATGAACATCGCATTGATTCTGGGAATGTTCCCGGGCTTTATGTCCATGATTGCGATATATTATATTTTAAAAGGATTGGGTATGCTGGAGACAGGTCTGTTAAAACAGATAGCACTGATTATGGTATATTCGGGAGGCGCGGGTCTTGGTTTTTATATGGCGAAGGGATTTTTTGATACCATTCCCAGAACCATCGATGAAGCAGCTTATATTGACGGAGCAACCAAGTGGGATACCTTTACCAAGATTACAATACCGCTGTCTAAGCCGATTATTACTTATACTCTGATTACAACCTTTATGGGTCCCTGGGTGGATTACATTTTTGCAAAGGTTATCATGGGACAGGATACCAAGTACTACACCATTGCAATAGGACTGTGGACCATGCTTGAGAAGGAATATGTGGAAACCTTCTATACGCAGTTCTATGCAGGCTGTGTCCTGATTTCCATACCGATTTCCATCCTGTTTCTGCTGACGCAGAGATGCTATGTGGAAGGTGTATCGGGAGCAGTCAAGGGTTAGAAGATACGCACGGCGATATCGGATTTCGGCATTTTTGTCGCTCGGCTTTAAAAGGCCGCTGCGGAATAACGGTGTTTATTTTGCAGCGGTTGTTTTTTGCCCAAAAATCAAGTAATTTCTGAAAAAATCGTCCAAAGGAGACGAATAACGGTGAAAAAAAGTACGTTTCAATACACAAGGGAATTTGATAAAGAGTATGCATACGATGGAAGCGACCTGGGCGCATTTTGTACCGGGGAGAGAACTATGTTTAAAATCTGGGCTCCCTTTGCAGACCGGGTTGAATTGTGTCTTTACACAGATGGCGGATGCCGTATGGAAATAACAGTGGAGGATACCTTGCGGGAGTGTGAACGAAAGTTTGCACTGAATGCTGCTGAAAAGGGTGTTTGGTCTCTGGAACTTTCGGAAAATCTGCATGGGGTTTATTATGATTACCTGATTTATACGAAGGGAACGACTGTGAGAACCGCAGATCCCTATGCACATGGCTGCTGTTGTAACGGTCAGAGAAGTATGGTGGTGGAATCTGGCAGGACAAATCCGGAAGGGTTTGTCCTGGATTCTGCGCCGGAGAAGCCTGTGGAGAATGTGATTTATGAATTGCACATCAAGGATTTTTCCTATGATGCGGACAGCAGGGTGCCGGAAGCGTACAGAGGAAAATATAAGGCGTTTACCGTAAAGGATGAGAATGGCGGACAGCCGGTCTGCGTGGGCTACCTGCAGCAGCTGGGGATAACCCATGTGCATCTTTTGCCCTGTTTTGATTTTGGCTGGCTGGATGAAGCGGGAGCCGAAGGGCAGTTTAACTGGGGCTATGACCCGGTGAACTACAATGTTCCGGAAGGTTCCTTTGCCACGGATGCAAAGAACGGTTCCGTGCGTATCCGTGAATTCAAGGAGATGGTGCAGGCACTGCATCAGGCAGGAATCCGCGTGGTGATGGATGTGGTCTATAATCACACCCATGAGGCGGAATCCTGGTTGGAGCGAACAGCCCCGGGGTATTTTTGCAGAAGATTTCCGGATGGAAGCCTGTCTGATGGTTCTGCCTGTGGAAGTGATCTCGCAGTCGGAAGAGCTATGGTGGATAACTATATCGTGAATTCTGTCCTGTACTGGGCAAAAGAATACCATATCGACGGTTTCCGTTTTGATCTGATGGGACTATTGACGACGGAACTGATGAATCGAATTCGCAGGGAACTGGATGATGTATATGGTACAGGCGAAAAGCTGCTGTATGGAGAGCCTTGGCGTGCGAAGGAATCTCCCATGGAGGAGGACACTCATGCGGCACTGAAGGATAATATTGACTTTTTGGATGAGAATATTGCCGTGTTCAGCGATGATACCAGGGATGTGATTAAAGGAGATGTGTTTTATCCGAAGGTTCCCGGTTTTGTCAACGGCGGAAGAGAGTTGGAAGAGAAGATTCTGGATGCGGTGTCCGGGTGGTGTGATAATGTGGACGGCTTCCGCCCGAAGACGTGTAATCAGATTGTGAACTATGTATCTGCCCATGACAATTTTACGCTTTGGGATAAGCTGCTGCTTACCATGCGGAAAGAAGAAATGGTCGATGAAGAGGCATATCTTGAGCCCTATCCGGAAATATTGGCGGCAAACAAGCTGGCAGCATTTATCTATTTTACCTGTCAGGGGCACGTTTTCATGCAGGCCGGAGAGGAATTCGGACGTACCAAGTTCGGGGATGACAACAGCTTTCGTTCAGAACCGGAAGTGAATATGCTGCGGTGGAAACAGACAGAGAAGTTCAGCGAACTGGTAGAGTACTATAAAGGCCTGATTTCTCTCAGAAAGAAGCTGCCGGGCCTGTACGATAAGAGTGCTTCTGCATCTGAGCGTATCAGCGGCAAGACAGTGCACAGGGAGAAGACGGTTTCTTTCCTGATTGATAACAGGTCGGGAGAGGGAAATGACACTTGGGATACCCTTTATATCATCTACAATGCCTCGGATATGGATTTTGAAGTATCGCTTCCGATGGAGGCAGACAGGGATCCGGAAGGATGGGAAATCCTTGCAGATGATAAAGAGGCAGATTGCCGCCATCTGGTAGAGGGAACAGTTTCAATACCCGCGGAAAGCGGTATGATTCTCGGAAAAAGGACAAGGAAGACATTATGGAGTTTATCTATGGAAAACAGGATTTTAAGACGCTGGAGCGAGGAGAAGAAAACTGTTATCTGATGACAAATGGACTGGGCGGTTTTTCCGCCCTTTCCATGACCGGCTCCTGCAACAGAAATGATCAGGCGGTACTCATGAGCTGTGAAAAAGAGGAAGCGCCGAATCATCGCTGCAATATGATTCACCGTCTGGAAGAAATTCTGGTATTGGGAAAGCGGGAAGTTCACATTTCCAGTCAGAGATTTACGGATGGTACGGAGGAAGCCGGGTATCGTTACCAGACTTACTTTTCCTTTGAGCATTACCCACAGTGGAGTTACCAGGTGGAGGGCGTGGAGCTTAAGAAGAAGCTTCTGCTGATGCCGGGTGAAAACACGGTGGGTATTTCTTATGAGATAGAGAACCGTTCGGAACAGGATATTACTTTTCGGGTAATTCCATGGATGGAGTTTGTGCCCAAGGGAGAGAAGCTTACTGCGAGTCAGGCGTTTGCGGTGACCGAAATGCTTCCCGAAAGCATGGAGTTTGTGGCATCGGAAGTGTATTCCGCAAACCGGAAATGTGAGACATCGGAAGCGCAGTGCAGTGCGAATGAAAATCAGGAGAAAGAGACAGCGGAAAAGAAGTATGGTCTTGAAGAATGTAGTTTGTCAGGCGGTACGATACAGTCCGCGGGAAGAAGCCTGTATTGCAGGACGGATGGGGAATTTGTAAAGATTCCCGTGAAGTATTGCGATAATTTATATTACGATTATGATGTCTGCAACGGCAGAGCGGACAGCGGCGCAGCGGCAGCCAATCATGAACTGGTATTTCGGGTGGCACCGGGCGAAAAACGGCGGTGCAGCGCCGTTTACAGCACGAAACCTGTGGAACGTAGCCTTGTTTTAGATCAGATTGAAACAACTCTGGTAGAAAACAGGCGGGCTCTGCTTGCGTGTGCGGGCTTGAAAGACGAAACGGCTCAGGCACTTGTACTGGCAGCCAATCAGTTTATTTCTGAACGGGCATCCACCGGCAAAAAGACGATTCTGGCAGGTTTCCCTTTCTTTGAGGACTGGGGTCGGGATACCATGATTTCTCTGACCGGATGTTGTCTGTCGGCCGGGCAGTTTGAGACAGCAGAGAGCATTTTGAGAACCTTCATGATGTATTGCAGAGATGGCCTGATGCCCAATCTGTTTCCCGAGGGAAAGCAGGAACCCCGCTACAATACGGTGGATGCGGCGCTGCTGTTCATTTTGGCAGTGTATGAATACTATGTGCGGACAAAAAACAGGAGCTTCGTAGAAGAAGCTTATCCGGTGATGCAGGATATCATAGAGCACTATATGTCAGGTACGGATTTCTGCATCGGCATGGACGAGGACGGCCTGATTCATGCAGGAGAGGGATTTGACCAGGTTACCTGGATGGATGTGCGCGTGGGTGATATTCTGCCCACACCGAGACATGGAAAGCCGGTGGAAATCAATGCCTACTGGTACAATGCGCTGTGTATTATGGATTATTTCAAAGATATGTGTGGGAATGCTGCTTTGTCCGATAAACGGGACTATGAAAAAATGGCATTAACTGTGAGAAAAAGTTTTAGAGAGAAGTTCTGGAATAAAGAGAAAAATTGCCTGAAGGATGTGGTTTC
>CAMEDC010000019.1 GCA_945913255.1 uncultured Lachnospiraceae bacterium | reverse complement strand
TTGTTTGCTATGTCCTTTATTCTTTGGCTACCCACTACTTATTTGTTTCAAACTTATACCTCTTCAGCTTTATACCCCTTCGACCTTTACCTCTTCGACCTTATACCCATTCGATCTTATGCCTTTTCGGCCGCTTCAGCGTATATCAATTCCATATTGGAAAGAGTTTTAAACTTCACTGCTCTCTTTCAGGATGTTCATCCGATATTCAGAAGGTGTTACTCCCGTAAACCTCTTAAATACCTTTGCGAAATAATTGGAGTCATGATATCCCACTTGCACGCTGATATCTTTTACATTAATCGAAATATTCTCCAGCAATTTCTTTGCCTTTTCCACCCGAAACTTCGAAAGGAACTCAATAAAGTTCTGTTCAAAGCACTGTTTGAAAATTTTACAGAAATAGGCCTCGGAATAATTCAGGTTACCGGCAACATCCTGAAGAGAGATATCCTCCTGATGATGCTCCTCAATATATTGCAAAATAATCCGGCTGATGGTTCTGCTCTTTATATCCTCCGGCCTTTCCGCAGCCGGCTCACCCTTCTCGGCTATCAGGCTCTTATCACCCGGCAGCCCCTCCTTTGGCACCGCAGCCTGCGTGCCATTCCCGCCGGAAATGCTCTCCTGACGTTTCAGGCTATCCTTCACCCGCTGCATTGCTTCTTCCAGACACCCAATCAGTTCTTCTTCGCTGACAGGCTTTAACAGATAATCAACAGCCCTTACCGTGATGGCTTTCTTTGCATATTGGAATTCATCAAATGCCGTCAGAAAAATCATTTCACAGATTCCGTGCATGTCTCTGATTGCAGCCGCTGCCTCCAGCCCGTTTTTTCCGGGCATTTCAATGTCCAGAACCGCAATCTGAAAAGGTTCCCTTTGGAATTTCTCCACGACCTCTCTTCCGTTTTCAGCCTCAACCAATTCCACATCCGTACCGTAATATTTTTTTATCTTTTTCAGGACGACCATCCGTTCAATCGGCTCGTCGTCAGCCACCAGGATTCTTATCATCTGTACACTATCCTTCCAACTTATCAATATACCGAAATCATATTATGTTTCCGAAAGATCAAGGCGTATCTGAATCGTCGTACCTTCACCCACGTTGCTGGAAATTTCAAACTCACTGTCCCGGTATAATTTTTTAATCCTCTCATAAACATTCTTCAGCCCGATGCCTCTGGTCTGCATCTCCTCCCCGGTAAGGGAATTTAGCAATGCAGACAATTCTTCCTCCTCCATACCGACGCCGGTGTCTCTCACCGTAATAAAGAGATTCTCCATTTCTTTCCGGATATGTACCAGAATCCGGCCTCCCGACTCCTTAGGTGATAATCCGTGTATGATGGCATTTTCTGCCAATGGCTGGAAAATAAATGGAGGAACCAGAACAGCATCCCTGTTGACATCACAGATAAGTTCATAGGTAATTCGCGTGCCGAACCGCATCTGCTGCAGGTACATGTAATCCTCCAGCACCTTAATTTCCTTCGCCAATGGCACGTATACATCGGTAGTTTTCAGATTATATCGAAACAGATTACTCAGAGCCTGTATCATCTTCTCTGTTGTCTGGGCGTCTTCCAGATTCGCCATGCCCGCGATAACATTCAGTGTATTGAATAGAAAGTGAGGCTTAATCTGACTTTTTAAAACCTCAAGTCTGATTGCTTCCAGCTTCTTTTCCATCTCCAGCTGCTCCAGTTCTCTGGCATGCAATAAATCAAGGGTTTCTCTCTGTCCTTCCAGTGCCGAAATATACTCACCCGTCGCGTACTTCATTTTGTTAAAGGCATGCACCAGTTCACCCAGCTCGTCCTCATTCACCACTTCCACATCATCAATATAGAAATCATTTTCGGCAATCTTTCTTGCCGCATCCGCAAGGGAAAGCATCGGTGCCACAATGGTTCTGTTCAGGGAACGAGACCAGCAAATCATGATGACAAGCAGAATGATTCCTGTCATTCCAATCACATAGGGCATTGCCCGGAATACAGGTATTTTATTCTGATAATCTTCATTTCCCTCCGAAATTGTAAGATTCATCAAATTGTTGGCATATTGCCGCAGATACGACTGCATATCGTAAATCCGGTAAAGCTTATCCAAATTCCGTTCATCTTCCCTGTCCACATCCATAAATTCATCTCTGCAATCCGCATAGACCCGGTAAGCGCGAATGATCGCCTGGGTTCTTGCATATCTTTCCTCGCCCATTTCAAAAAAATTTTGCGGAAGCCTCTCAATTGCCTTACCCGAGTCAGCCACAGCCCGAAGCAGATTCCGGCGGTTTTCTTCCTTATCATTTTTCATGTAGGTTTCAAACGCCTCTGCTTCCTCCTTCAGACAGACCGTCAGCTGATTGGTCAGGTCATTCTCATCCAGAATGTTCCGAAAGTCAAACACCGAAAATTTCATGGTGAGAAATGCCAGAAAAACAGCAATAAAAATAATCAGAAACACAAATCCTGTAAATGCCACGATTTTCTTTTTAATTGTGAGTTCTTTCAGCCATCTCCCAGACATTGATATTCCTCATACTTATTTGTATCATGTTATCGTAACGATTCAGAGCTTATTCGCAAAAAATGCAAAGCAGAACCATTCATTCCGCCTTGCATTTTACTTAACAGTGTTGCTTCAAAAATGTCAGGAATGCCTCCCGTTCCTGCCCCATATTCCTGTTTGTCAGCATATATCCATGCTGCGCATCCGTAAAGAGAATTACCATGCCCGGCTCGATTACAACACGATTCAATTTTTTCCATGGTATATTTTCCTCTTTGCCGTCCAGCTGCACCTTCATTCCGTAATCGGAGAAAGCAAGTTCCATTCCCTTTGGCATCTTCTTGATGCTTTTTCTCTGCCGCCCGTAAATAATCAGCGGCTGAATCACCGGAAACCAGATACATCCCAGCAAAATCAGGGATCTTTCCAACGGCTTTGCATTCTTAAAAAAAGCATACGCAAGCGCAAGCATTGCCGCGGTAAAGACAATATTAATCACTCCCGCCATAGAACGGTATGTGCGACGCATGGACGATTTCCAGCAGTCGAAGGCATTCACTTCGCTTTGAAAGCAAAAGTTTGTCATAAATTCAGCTTCTCCATTTTACTTCATCAGATTCGGAAGGAACATACTGATTTCAGGTACAAAGGTCAGGAGCATCAGCACGATGATCATGCATGCGTAGAAAGGCAGGGTTGCCTTTACCACCTTCTCCATCTTTACCTTACCTACCGCGGAGCCGATAAAGAGAACCGCACCCACAGGAGGCGTCAGCAGACCGATTCCGCAGTTCAAAATCATCATGACACCGAACTGAACCGGCGTGATTCCGATGGATGTCGCTATCGGAAGCAGAATCGGCGTTGCAATCAGAATAATCGGTGCCATATCCATAATACATCCAAGTAACAGAAGAATCAAGTTCAAAAGCAGTGCCAGAATAATCGGATTATCTGTGATACCGATGATTGCGTTGGCTGCCAGGTCAGGCACATGAAGTGTTGTCAGACAGTAGCCAAAAATGCTGGAGGTGGATATCAATATCAATACGATGGATAAGGTATCGATACACTGCTCCAATGCTTTCCAGACACCCTTCCAGTTCAGCCCCTTGTAAATGAACACACTGACAATCAGGCTGTAAATAACAGCGATTGCAGCAGACTCCGTAGCCGTAAACCATCCGCCGACTACTCCGACCACAACAATGATAACTGCTGCCAGTGCCCAGAAGGAAATCAGGAACTGCTTGCACAGATTCTTAAAACTGAACTTATCTCCCTTGGGATAATGACGCTTTTTGGAGATAATATAAGAACCGATCATAAGGGATGCCGCCAGCAGCGCACCCGGGATATATCCGGCAAGGAACAGACTTCCTACGGAAATACCGCCTGCAGACATTGCATAAATTACCATGTTATGACTGGGCGGAACCAGCAGACCTTCGCAGGAAGAGGTAATCGTAACCGCAGTGGAGAAATCGTCATCATAGCCCTGGTCTACCATCATGGGAATCAGAATACTTCCCAGAGAAGCTGTGTCCGCAGCTGCAGAACCGGAAATACCGCCAAAGAAGTAAGACGCAACGATATTCACCATTGCCATACCGCCGGTCATCCAGCCCACCATTGCATTTGCCAGGGCAATCAGTTTTTCCGAGATACCACCGGAACCCATCAGCACACCCATGGTGATAAAGAACGGAACTGCCATTAAGCTGAAGGAACTGATACCCTTTACCATCTGCTGACAGATGGTTGTCAGGGGCAGACCCTGGGACAGCAGACAGAACATGGAAGAAAGCGCAACTGCATATGCAATGGGAAAACGAAGGATAATCATAACAAGAAAACTGACAAGTAACACAACAATCGCCATAGTATCTGCTGTCATTTCTATTTATCCTCCTTTACAAAAAATACTTTTACATGATTATAAATTGCTTCCAGGCCAAATACAATCATTGCCACTCCTGCTACGGGAATGGGGAAATACATCCAGAATCGGGAAACAGTCGGCATACTGACATAAGTTCCCTTTGCGCCCAGCGTCGTTGCATATTTCCAGCCAAGTACCACCATAACCACTGCCAGAATAAACACAAACACATCGGCAAGGATATCCAGTACGGCAAGCAGCTTTTTAGGCAAATATTTGTCAAAAGCTGTCATCCTGATATGTGCACCTCTCCTGATTGCCAGTGCGGCTGAGAGAACTGCCATATAGGACATCAGTGTCAGGACAACCTCCTCACTCCAGGAAGGATCCGGAATAAACGGAACATATCGTCCGAGGACACTCATTGTTGTAATCAAAATATCACCAATCAAGAGTATCTTACAGATAAATAAGACTACCTTGTAGGTCACATCATAAACCGGCTTGATTTTATCAACCGCAGCAAAAAATTTGGGCATACCTACCTCCTGCTATGTAACGGGGAAGGAGCACAGAGAGAAAATCTCCTGTGCTCCTTAGCCCCTCAGTTTTATGTTTCTATTCGTTTTTACTGCATATCAACAATCTTCTGATACAGGTCTTCCTGTCCCTTGATGTTCTCAGCGACAACATCCTTAACAGCATCCTGCCAAGCGGACTTATCATTTACTTCGATGATGTTGATGCCATCAGCCTTCAGTTCATCCAGAACCTTGTTTTCAGCTTCCTCAGAAATCTTTCTGTTGAACTCGGAAGCATACTTACCGGCCTCAACCAGAATATCCTGCTGTTCCTTTGTCAGCTTATCCCATGCAGCGTCAGTGATAACCACCTGAATAGCACCAAGGGTATGTCCGTCAAGAATCATGTTAGGAGCAACCTCAGGGAATGCATTGGACTTGTAGTTTGCGATAGGCTGCTCAGCGCCATCAACAACACCGGTCTGCAATGCGGAGTACAATTCACCGAAGGATACAACGGTAGGAGAAGCACCCAGGGACTCAACCAGACCGTTCATTACAGGGTCGTTGGACACACGAAGCTTCATGCCTGCCAGATCTCCCATTCCGGAAATCTCTTTCACAGTGAAGAAATGACGGAAACCTTCTTCGCCGTAGAACAGACCTCTTAAGCCGCTGCCGTTCTCGTGGGGCTCCAACAGGAACTCACTTGCAAGATCAGAGGTTGCGAAGTTCCAGAAATGCTCACGGCTTACAAATGTATAAGGAAGAGAAAGCAGCTTGGACTTCTCTCCGCCGTAGCTGGTCAATGCAAATGCGGAAATTCTTGACATGTCAACGGTACCGTTACCGCCGAGCATACCATCCAGCACATCGTTCTCGGAACCAAGAACGCCGCTTGCCTGTACGTCAATAATGATGGAACCGCCGGAAAGCTCTTCAACCTTTTCCTTGAATGCTGTTGCAGTCTGGCCTACAATCGTATCCAGAGGATTTACCTCAGCATAAACAAGCTTTACAGGCTGATCGGAAGATGCCTTGCCGGAACCGCATGCTGTCATGGACAGAACCATGGTTGCACATAAAAGTGCAGATAAAAGTTTCTTTTTCATAAAAACTTCCCTCCAAAAATAGTTTTTTCCGGTACTTTGCGTACCTTTCTACAAACACTATTATATCTTCGTCCAATTCGTATTTGAAACCGTAGATTTTTTGGATTATAAGGAAATTTTTACGAATTTTGTCGATAAAATGCCGGTGCAAAAATTCCGATTGAATTTATGAAACAAAGCAGACCGGGTGCGCTGACCGGTCTCTATAACAGACGTGAAATAGAAAATGTCCTTCGCCGTAAAAAAATAACACAAAAAAGAACAATTCCTTTTATATCATGAGTCTCAAAATAATATCCAATAAGAATGTTGTGGCAGTCCCCCTCCGTATCCGGACTGATATTCAGGATTTGCTTGATATCTACAACCGGACAAGCCCAAAGCCCTATCAGCTCTCCGCGAGTATTGGATATGCCGGATTTACGGAAAGGAGCGGCATTATCGGATGCATGAAAGAAGCAAACGATAAAATGTATGCAGTTAAATCCACCAAGAAAAACACACGGACAGGTATGTCAGACAAGAAATAACGCAAACGCGACCGGTTCACCCGAAGATGAGCCGGTCGTTTTTGTGAGTAAGTTTATTCTAATAATTCATATTATATACATTTGTGATAGTATCATTTTCAACATCAAATCTACAGATATACGGATTGCAGGAACCTTCATTCACCGGTGTGTAGAAATGTCCGTCTTCGCACTGTGTGATATAATAGGGAATTCCGTTGATTCCTTCTATCATGCTCTTCACATCCTCATATTCACCGGTTCCGAAGCCGCCCGGTGTCTTTGCACGTACAAACATTGGTTCCTTTTCTCTGGTTGTATCATTAGATGTCACCAGATAATAATAATTCTGGATATGAACCAGCTGTACCATTTCAGACAGTTCAGAAGCTACCGGATAGATGGCTTTAACCCTAAAGTCGCTCTTTCTCACCGCATAAATCGCACTTCTTCCCACACACGGGAAATAAATCGTTCCGCCGTCTATGGTAAACGAACGTGTATAATAGCCGTCCAGATCCTTAATTCTCCTGGTTCGTTTCAGCGTAAGCGCAAGGCTGTTCTTTGCCCTTTTATAAATATACATGGTACCTGTCATGGAGCTCCAGACATAAAACTGAGACGTCGCCTGATCATAGACAATGTAATGAGGACGAATTCCCACATTTTCGATGCTCTCAACCAATTGATAACCCGTCTCGTTCCTGACATATGTCACGATTCGGTTGTTGTCCGTATCCACAGCAACATAAATCGTTCCATCACTTGCAATTGCATGCGGCTTGTTCAATCCCATTCCCACGGTATACCATTTGTGAGGTTCGTCTGTCACTGTATTGGTATGGAGAATCTGATCATTATAGGCATCAGCAATATAAAATTCGCCACCGATACTGTACACCTGCGTCGGTACATTAAAGTTAGTCGGATGATTGTTTCCCGCGTCAAACGCATATACCTCACCCGGCTGAGACTTAGCAGGCAGTTCCTCTTCCTCCGCACTGGAAGCAAATCCGCTCTGCAGCATAAGAATCACCGTCATTGCAACGCAAACAATTCTTTTTCCCAATACTGCTTTTCTCATATGCATTTTTCCTTTTCTCCTTATTTTGAACTTTTTTTCCTGATTTTGAATTCTTTCCTGACTTTGAGCTTTTTTCCTGACTTTGAATTCTTTCCTGATTTTGAGCATTTTCCTTATTTCGAACTTTTCTCAGCACCCGTCTTACTAATCGATTTCTGCCCCGGCTCAGGACTTGAATTCGGCTTTGATTCCCCGCTTGGCTTTTCAACATGAACAATGCCGATACGCCCCTCAAAAGCAGGTGCAAAGATATGTTCTTTCAAATCATTTGCCACAATTCCATCCCATGAAGCGTGTAAATGTGCCGCCAGAATCTGTACCACACTGGTATCTTCATCATACATGCAATCTATCAGCTTCTGTGTTTCTTCATTCGGATAATAAGAGGAACTTTCCCGGCTCCAGTAATAAATTTTATTTCTGACTTCCATGGATAGCTGCTCCAGGGACTCATCCTCTTCGGAATAAAACGGAACATGTGTCACCAGAATAACCGGCTTATCACCCTCTAATTTCTTCAGCAAAAAGCTGAGCCTTTCCTCAGAAACATCCTGATAGGATCTGTTGATTCCCACAATCCTAAACTCCTCAAACTCGATGCACGCCATGCCGTCATCACCATCCCAGAGTTCGGACTGAAGCTGTTCTCCGTCCGCATCCGTAAACACACTGCCGCCGTACCAGCCGACATAATCATGATCCGACCTAATGTACATAATCTGTTCCTTCGGATACTTCAATGCTTCAAATCCTTCCGACAATGCCTCCATATTGGAATGACTGCCGTAATCCAACATATCTCCAGCGAAAATCACTGCATCAAACGAATGAAAATTTAAAAATTCGATAATCTCGGGCCAAAGAGTTTCTGCGTGTATACCCTCCGGTGTCACAGAAAACGTTTCGTATCTCTCCATAGCCCTTGGAAGATTTTCCTCCAGTACATCTCCCGGTTCTTTGTCTGTAATCATATGGAGATCATTTACAAAAGCAATTACGTAACTCTCTGTCAGCCCTTCTATTTCAACCGTAATTTCATCCAGCCGAAAATTATATTCCGGCGGGTCGTAAACGATTTTAACAACTTCTGCAGTGTCATTCTCTTCACTCTCGATATTCTCCTCACTGCTCTTCTCCATGCACTCAGATATTGACTCCTCTTCCTGCACAGATTGCGGTTTTTCCTTCCGGTTTCCAAAAAGCAAAAGCAGTATCGTAATGAAGGCAATTGACAATACCGCTGCCAGAGCAATAATGGCAGCCAAACTGCATCTTTTTCTATTTTTATTCATTCAGAATCACCGGTACATTGGTTCGGATCCATTCTCGAGTAGATGCTGTGGTTCCGTTATACAAATCCACTTTGTACACTTCCTCTCCGTCCAGATCATTAAAATACCAGAAATGCTGCAAATCCACACTGGTTGAAGAATTTACACCGGTGCTGTTACCGATTGTAAGATTCTGTTCACTCTTGATTTCATTAGCGATTGCATCATATGCTCTGCGATATTTTTCCACATCCATTCCGGCATCACTTCCATATGTAATAATATCCTGAAGCAACAGCATATTGTAGTCTGTTTCCTGCAGAATTGCTATCATACTTTGCGCTGCACTCTCTTTTGTCATAGAGCCATCTGCAATTCCGTTTTCACAAACCTTTCTGGTCTTCCATGCAAGGCAGTACACGTAACGCATACGAAGAGGATCGTCCAGATTCTCACTGTCAAACAGGAAAGGTACTCCGTTTTCTTTTACATATGCAGCCTGTTCTGCATAACTCCAGGCTTCATCCCTCGACCAGTTCTCATATTTCGTGATATTGTTTATGCACTGTATAAAGTTATTTCTGTACCACTGAATGGTATCTGTTTTATAGGCGTAAAGATCCTTACCATTCACGGTAAAGCCCTTTTCCGTCATCATATCCACAAGATCCGTTGCATCTGTCAGAGTCATCCTGATTTGCTCAAGGCATGCAGCATTTGCTCCCTGATTTCTCAGTCCGTCGCAGGTTCTGATTACAGCATCTGCATACATCTCGTACACGCTGTCAATGCCTTGCTGCGCTTCCTCCATCAAACCATATTCCGCTCCGACCGTAACAAACTGTGTAATCGCATCTGCACCACGGGGAATCACTCCGTTAAAATAGTTTTCGTTCTCGTACTCTGTCTGGGTTTGAGCCGCAAGTTCATTTGCCGACTCAAGATGTGATAAATCTTTTGCCTCTGTCTCTGAAGAGCTTTTCTCCTCTTTTTCTTCCTTTTCTGCAGCGACCTTGCTCTCTTCGTCACTGTCTGCATCTTCGGAACTTTCAGTAACTCTCTCGGATACTTCATTACGATTTCCAAACAAGTCTGCAATTGCAGCAATCGGATGAAAATCCAAAACATCTACCAGCACATATCCACCTCCTGTTATTACCGCAATCACAAGAAGAAATGCAATAATCAAACCGAGAACCTTCGTTCCGCCCTTCTTCTTATCCGAGGAAACCTTGGATGTCGACTGCACTACCGGCTGGGGTGCCACCTGAATAACTGGCGGCGCCACCTGTACTTCCGGCTGGAGTGTAGCCTTTGGTGTCGGCTGAGATGTCGGCTGAGGATTCGGTTGCACTACCGGCTGGGGTGCCACCTGAATGGCTGACTGTGCCACCTGTACTTCCGGCTGGGGTGTAGCCTTTGGTGTCGGCTGAGGTGTCGGCTGAGGATTCGGCTGCACTACCGGCTGGGGTGCCACCTGAATGACTGGCTGCGGCGCCACCTGGGGTGCCACCTGAATGACTGGCTGAGGTGCCGGCTGTCCTTCCTGCTTCATACCACACTTTGCACAAAACTTGGCCTCCGCTCTCAATTCAGTACCGCATCCGGGACATATCTTCTTCCCTGTCACGTTCAAAGCCGATGCAGCCGCTTTCTCTATCTTATTCCCGCAACGCACACAAAATTTACTGTCATCGGGAATATTAGAACCACATTTAGAACAAATCATGTTCTATCCCTCCTCTTATCTATATCGTATCATGGGACAATTTTTGTCCGAATATCATAATATTATCACAATATGCCGATATGCGTCAACATAATGTCTGCGTGTATTCCGGTCTTGCTCCGGCCTGCGTATATTCCGGTCTGTTCTGCGTATACACGGGTTTTGTTTCCTTTCCCATGTAGCTGTCCTAATCCGGGTATACCTCCCGATATTTTCCGGGGGAAACACCAAAGGCTTCCCGGAAGTTCCGCAGGTAGGAACTGTAATCCGAAAATCCTGTCATTTGGTAGCTCTCCGTGACACTGGCTCCTCCTCGCAGTGCCTCACACGCCCTGATTAAACGTTTATTAATCAGAAAAGCGTGAACCGTCACTCCCGTTAATTCTTTAAATTTTCGCAAAAAATAGTATTTACTCATATGAGCCTGTTCTGCCAGCAGCTCTACTGTTATTCTTTCCGTAAGGTGGTTGTCAATATAAGCGGAAGTCTGTTCCACCAGAGGATGACTTACCAGTTCCTCCTGTGTAAACAAATACTCTTTTTTTGCACAAAGCACATTGAGATATAAGAAGAACATGGTCAGGCATCCCCTGTCCAAAATTCTCTTTGCTGCCGGATCCCGAGATTCCTGCATTTCCGTCATAGCCAGTTTTAATAAATATCCCTGCAGCATTTCTTCATAATAGATTGGGAAGTGAAATGCACAGGATTCATTCTCCTTAAAGCACAGAGACAAATCCATGTTTCCGGCTGATAATTCCGCCAGCATCTGAGGTGTAATCCAGAGAATAATTCTCTTGGAAGAATCATGTTTTCTTTCCACATAGTGATATTTATGCATTACATTCTGGTCAATCAGTAAAAAGTCGCCTTTTTTCATATGATATGTACGGTCTTCCAGCAATGAGGAATACTCCCCCTCCAACACATAAATAATTTCGTAAAAGTTGTGGTAATGAAAAGTCATTGCCCCCACGGGAGCTCCCTGTTTTTCGTAAACCTCATAATCCTCACCCATCATGTACTGGCGCTCATCCGTCGCCTCAAGGATACGGATATCTACTCTTTTTGATGCTACATCTGCCTTCATTCCTGCTGCTGCCTCCCTCTTCTCTGTCGCTGCCCCCTCTTCTCTGTCACTGCCTACTCGGTTCCGGCAACGACTCCTGCTTATGGGCTTTCATACCTAATTTATGTCCCTGTTTATTGCTGTTTGTTTCCTTTCAGTGCTTCTTCCTAATTTTAGGGCAATTTTTGCATTATATCAAGCAATATATATACTTTTATTGCATTTTGTTTTCTATTATACTGAAACTATAAAAGCTGGAAACGATTTTCGGATGAATTACGAATCAGAGAATTTTTTCCGTCAAAACGATTGCCGGGCAGGCAGTTGCCCGAGTAAAAACAAACGGAGGGTTACAAAATGCAAATGACACTGCGCTGGTACGGCAGCAAGTACGACACCGTAACATTAAAGCAAATCAGACAGATTCCCGGTGTAACCGGAGTCATCTCCACTCTCTATGGCACTAAGCCCGGTGAAGCATGGGAAATGGAGGACATCCTTGCTCTCAAAAAGGAAATCGAGGATGCCGGCTTACAGCTTGCCGGTATTGAAAGCGTCAACATACACGATGCCATCAAGGTAGGAACCCCCGACAGAGATAAGTATATCGACAACTACATCACAACACTGGAGCGTCTCGGTCAGGCCGGCGTTCACATGGTATGCTACAATTTCATGCCCGTGTTCGACTGGACAAGAACCGAGCTTGCACGCGTCCGCCCCGACGGTTCCACCGTCCTTGCCTACACGCAGGAGGCAGTGGACGCATTAAATCCCGAGGATATGTTTGCCTCCATCAGCGGTGATTCCAACGGTGCAATCCTGCCCGGCTGGGAACCCGAGCGCATGGCACATATCAAAGAGCTGTTCGAGATGTACAAGGATGTGGACGATGAAAAACTGTTTTCTAATTTAAAGTATTTTCTGGAGCGAATCATGCCCACCTGTGACAAGTACGATATCAACATGGCAATTCATCCCGATGACCCCGCGTGGAGCGTGTTCGGTCTGCCGCGCATCATCATTAATAAAGAGAATATTCTGCGCATGATGAAAATGGTGGATAATCCACACAACGGCGTAACTTTCTGCTCCGGCTCCTACGGCACTAACCTTGAAAATGATCTGCCCGATATGATTCGCTCCCTGAAAGGAAGAATTCATTTTGCACATGTGCGTAACCTGAAATTCAACTCCCCCACCGATTTTGAGGAATCCGCGCATCTTTCCAGCGATGGTACCTTCGATATGTATGAGATTATGCTTGCTCTCTATGATATCGGTTTTGACGGCCCCATCCGCCCCGACCACGGCCGCATGATCTGGGATGAAGTGGCAATGCCCGGATACGGACTCTATGACAGAGCACTCGGTGCAACCTATTTAAACGGTCTCTGGGAAGCCATTGAAAAGCAACATAAAAAGGCATAATTTTTTATTTCGTTGAAAATACTACTGTAAAATCATTCGTACAATCGAAATGCATACCGACTTCTGTCTTTTACGCAGCGCGGCGACAAGGCAGAATCCGTAGCATGCCGCGCAGAAAAGAGGAAACCATATGAAACTGACTTTAGACGGTGTGAGAGCTGACCGGGCTGCCTTTGAAGCTGCCGGCTACTCTCTGCCCTCCTTTGACTATGAAACCGTCAAAAAGAACACACAGGAAAAACCCTTCTGGATTCACTTTGGCGCAGGAAATATTTTCCGTGCATTTCAGGCAAATGTGATGCAAAATCTTCTAAATAAGGGAATTTTGGACACAGGACTTATCGCCGCAGAAGGCTATGATTACGAGATTATTGAAAAGAGTAATCGTCCCCATGACAACCTGACCATTCTTGCCACCCTGAAAGCTGACAATACCGTGGAGAAAACAGTCGTCGGCAGCATTATGGAGTCCCTTATTCTGGACAGCAAAAATGAGACCGAGTACTCCCGCCTGAAAGAGATTTTTGCCGCCCCCACCCTTCAGATGGCAAGCTTTACCATCACAGAAAAGGGATATGCGATAACAGATGCCAAAGGAAATATCCTTCCTGCCATCGCGGCTGATTTTGAGAAAGGCCCCGCATCACCCGACAGCTATCTGGGCAAGGTGGTTTCTCTTCTCTATCACCGTTTTGTAAGCGGGCAACAGCCCATCGCCATGGTAAGTATGGACAACTGCTCTCACAACGGCGACAAGCTGAAAGCAGCCGTGCTGGCTTTCGCAGATGCCTGGTGCGAAAGAGGACTTGCCAATCAGGATTTCGCATCCTATGTTCGCGACACCTCCAAAGTTTCCTTCCCCTGGAGCATGATTGACAAAATCACTCCCAGACCGGATGCAAAGGTGGAGGCAATGCTTGCCGCAGACGGCATCGAAGAACTTGACCCCGTCATCACTTCCAAAAATACCTACATTGCTCCTTTTGTCAACGCAGAAGAATGTGAATATCTGGTCATTGAAGATGCTTTTCCCAACGGCAGACCCGCTCTGGACAAAGGCGGTATCATTTTCACCGACCGTGAAACTGTGGACAAAGTAGAAAAAATGAAGGTATGTACCTGCTTAAATCCCCTGCACACCACCCTTGCAATCTACGGCTGCCTGCTTGGCTATACCCTGATTTCCGAGGAGATGAAGAATCCTCTTCTGAAAAAAATGGTGGAGACGATCGGCTATGTGGAAGGGCTTCCCGTTGTAGTGAATCCCGGCATTCTGGATCCGAAGGAATTCATCGACCAGGTTGTCAATGTGCGTATTCCCAATCCCTTTATGCCGGATACGCCCCAGCGTATTGCAACCGACACTTCACAGAAGCTGGCTATCCGCTTCGGCGAAACAATCAAGGCATATGAGAAGAATCCTTCCCTGAATGTTGCTGACCTGAAGCTGATTCCCCTTGTATTTGCAGGTTGGCTGAGATATCTCATGGCAGTGGATGATGAGGGAAAACCCTTCACCCCCAGTGCCGACCCGCTGCTGGAAGCTGCAAGCGCCTATGTGAAGGATTATCAGCTTTCCGATGCCCCCAAGGATTTAAGCGGGCTTGACAAGCTGCTTTCCAATGAGAAAGTATTCGGTGTGGACTTAACTGCAATCGGCATGGCTGAAACAGTAAAGCATTACTTTACGGAGCTTTCAAGCGGAGTCGGCGCTGTGAAGAGAACACTTGAGAAATATGTGAAATAAAACCTTACTCACCAAAACAGGAAAAATCCCTCTCATGTACCGTACAGGTCATGGAGGGATTTTATGTCTGCTTACAGTTTGGATAACGTATACATCACTTTCGTCATGCTGTTCTCAACCAGAAACAGCTTTTCAATGCAGGCTTTGAATTTACTGTAGATTACGATTTTTTCCTTATGATCCGCATCGTTTCGACGTATACGGCAATAATCCAGATCCTTTCGAAACTGTTCCAAAACTTCTTCTGTCAGCTTTGTCTCTTTTACAGTGCCTTTCGTAAAATTACAAATTTTCTGAAAAACAAACGGGTCATTTAAAAGATGCTTAAAATTGCCCAGATAAAGGCTGTCAAAAGACTCCAGGTCATCGTTATTCCCCAGCACATTTATCTTCAGTTTTGGCACAAGCTGATTCAACACCGGCTTCAGTGTCATGTTCAGATAGCCTTCCAGATATTTTCCAAGCATAACCATGGCAGGAGAACAATCAATCCCCGGTACATTCTGAATGGCATCATTGTACGCCACCTTAACAAGCCGATACGCCGTTTCCAGATTATTCTTATATACCTCAGGCATAGTGTCCCAGATTTCTCCGCCCAGTCTCCACTCTTCAGCAAGTTTTTCCGTACTGATATCATGGAAATTATTGGCGGTATATTCCGTTACCGCCTGCGCATACTTCTGCCTGTCAATCGTATCGCTGTCGGATGTAAAGAAATCCTTTTTTGACGGAATTCCAGAGATGATAAGCTCGACAAGTCTTCCCATATCGCTCAATGCGCCCTGCATCATGTCCAGCTTCTGGTTGACATCGGCGTTTGCTTCCATAATAACCTTCTTTATGTATTCTTTCATATCATCCGGGGGATTCGGTTCCGCACCGGATAACTCATCACAAGAGTCTTCGGACACTAGTTTTTGGATATACCGCTCAAAAATCGGCGTTGCAAAGTCAACCTGTCCATCCTCCTTCATTACGAGACAGCCTCTTTCCATGAGGGCAAGCCCTTCTTTCGTCTGTCCGAACTTTTTCCCCCCGCTCATTTTTATCAGCAGTTTCTTTTCCACAGCATCTGTCTTATCCCACCATTTTTTCATCCTTCTGTCCAGCCTGTTTTGAAGGATATGATCGCAGGCTACCTCATCAAACACTTCGCCCTGACCGCAATATTCCACCACGGTTTTTAAAGCTTCCTGAATCAGTTCCGGCACATTTCCCGTCATTCTTTCAAACCAGTTCAGCAGAGGAAAAGAAGCCTCTATCCCCGATTTTTCCAGTTCCGGAATAACCCACTTTTCCATAAAAGCTCTCTGAATCCCCTTTATGGGTTTTACCGTGAAAACACCATGAAAGTTTGAGCTTCTGATTTCCTCGGATATTTTCTCCAGCTTCTGAGCCGAGGTGAGGAAAATTGACCACAGGCGGCCTTCCGCCTGGTTCGAATCATCCTGATCGCCGACCGTTGCCAGTTCCCTCATTTTCAGGTATTGGTTCTTCATCAGTCTGCTCTGATCTGCCAGCGCATCAAAATCATCAAATATCAGAACCAGTTTCAGCCCGTCCCGCTCAATCAGCTTTAGTGCAGAGACAAGGATTTTCTCCGATGTTGCCTCGTTTGGAGTACTGTCCATACTGGCTCGGCTCCATTTTCTCTTATCCGACTCCATACTGTCTGTCAGTCTGTCATATCTCGGTTTGTCCACCTCTTCCAGAAGCTGCATGCCGTCATACAGACTGATATATAAATATTCATAGAAACCCTTCATGGAATCTGTCGGCTGGGCAGAAATTGTTACTGTAAGTATCTGGTTGTTTTCAAGAAATGTCCTTCTTTTATCCTTGCCAAACAATTGTTTCACAATTGCTGTTTTTCCGAAACCTTCCGCGCCAACCAGGGCGATGTTTTCCGGTTTCTTTCCGCCTGTCAGCAGTCCCTCCAATGTTTTTATCAACTTAGCCCGTCCAAAAAGCTTCTTCTCTTGTTCTTCTGCCATCGTTTATTTCTCCTCTTCATAGTCTTCAAAGCTTCCGATGGAATACCACATACGGAAAATTTCAATGGAAAACTTGTAATAATCTGTCTCGAAATCCTTCTTTTTCAGGATAATATCCTTGAACAGCAGCTTCTCCAATGCACGTTTGAGTCTGGCTCCCTTTCCTTCCGCCCAGACAGATTCTGCCTTCTCCTCGAGATGTTCCATCGGAACCAAATCCACTGCACTGTGCATTTCATCACAAAGCCATTTGATTACCTGCTCTTCGTCCCTGCTCAGGAATCTGTCCAGATAAGACATATTGGAGCTGACACTGAGTACATTGTTTACGGCGATATCCACATCATTCGCATAAACCGTAACGCGCCCGCGTCCGATTGTCTCCTCTTCATCCTCATCGATTTCGATTTCATCATTTAATATGGATACAATTTCCGCACATGTCTTTTTGATATAGAAGCTGTGTCCACCCAGGTAATACCAGATACGTTCCAGTGCCTCCTCCGTATAATTAATGATTCCTGCAACAGGCTCTGTTACAACCTGTCTGGCAGCTTTCCTGTCCAGGCGTCTGATGATAACCGGTTGAGTTGTCTCAAACAAATCAACAAGCGAATTATTATATAAAATGTCTGTCAGATAATCCGCACCGCAGAAGATAAAGCGTACACAGCCCAGATGCTGCAGAATTGTTCTCAACACCTTATAAATACGTTTATTGATATAGGGTTGCTGTTTCGTTCCTTCCTTTGAAGCAATTTCATCCTTTTTCTCACCGTCATCATGTCCGTCATCAACATTCTCAAAAATCTCCTCGACTTCATCAATCATCAGCAGGATGCGCTTTTTACCGAGTATTCCTGAATTCTGCAGATACTGATAAAAATCATAAAGCTTCTCCGGATTCTCACTGCAATTATACTGGGCATAACTGCAGCATTCCTCATCTTCCACTCCTTCTGCTTTCAGCCTGGTAATCACACTTCCCACAAAGACACTGTTAATCATATTGGTTCCGTAGCCCTGGCAGGACTGGTAAATCGGAATATACTCCTCACTATCACAGAGCATGCGTTCCAGACGAAGCAAAATAGAAGTTTTACCTACCCGCTTCAGACCTCGCATGACAATCGGATCATTGGCTGTACTGTTCAGATACCGCAATATCTTGTCCAGTTCCTCTGTTCTGCCGTAGAAATCATTATCCTGTTTTACCGGGCTGAAGAAATACGGACTGCTCAGATTCTCAACCTGTCTGTCCTCAATCCTGACTTCAAAATGATATTCCGCTTTCTCGGCATTCTTCTCATTATCATATTCAAGTTCCACTGTATAGGGATGTCTTTTTCCTTCCTCTCTGCAGCGGACATCAAAGGCCACCGTTACCGTATCCTCTCCGTAAATAACCTTAAAGCGTTTCTCGTTTTCTCTGCAATAAATATTGTCGCCAAACAGGGCTCTCACGACAACATTCTCTGCCGGCTTTTTCCCGGCATTATGAATGACACCACAGATTTTGCCGGATAATCCGCACTGAAGTGTTTCCATCTTCAGAGACAGCACAACACCCTTTTCCAGCCGCTGAGTCTCTTCATGGCAAATTTCTCTCCATGCTCTGTAGACATCCCTGAAAGTATCATATTTATTCAGGCAGGTTCCCAGCTGTTTCTCAATCTCATTCAGCTGCTGTCTCCTCTGCTCCAGTTCCTTCTGCTCACTTAAGGACACCAGCTTCTCTCTGATTGCTCCCATATTGGCAAGAAACTCTGAATAGGGACGATAGGTATTGACATTCAACAATCTCTTTATGGACTGCTCCAGTTCATCATTATCGTCAATAATTTCTCCCAGACTCTGATAATCGGCCATCATCATCTGGAAGGCTTCCCTGGCTGCCGCTACCGTCTGCCTGCTTTTTTGATCCAGAAGGCCTATGGTGCCAAACAAAGTCGCACGGGAATTCTGCAATTCCGTCTCCCTCTGTATTCTGAAAATAACAATTCCCAGATGAGTGCAATAATCCACATACTCATCTGCACGGTTCCCTTTTTTTGCAAGATAGATCAGCTTTGCCAGCAGTTCTTTGCGCAGTTCAAGATTCTGGTAACTCTCATCTGCATTATGCAGATTATCATACTCCTTCTGCAGCTTTTGAAAGCCTTCTGTCTCTGCCTTTTCATATTCTTCAGCCGGAATACTTTCCAAAGCCTCCCTCATGAAAGGATATTCCATAATTCCTCTCTTCTGAGGCAGAATCTCCCTGTCTTCCACAGCGAAAAACATTTTTTTCTCCTTCTGTTCTTCCGAAGGTGTGATGTAATTCCCTTCTGCAACCGCCTCACCGTGCTCCTGCTCCAGCCGTTTTTTCAGAGTCATATCCCCATAGATATACAGAAGCTGCAGGAACGGCTCCTTCCAGACGGCAGATCTCTCCTCATTGATTCTGGGAATCGCAACCGTATAATTACCTGCCACAATATGAATTACCGTTTCCAGTGCATTCAGCTGTACCGTATTACACAGACCTTTCAGCTGCGGCAGATTTCCCGGCGTCTCACGGCATATCAGCTGGGCAACGTCCAGGAACTCCGCCCCTTCCAGCTGCTTGACATAAAGGTCGGCACCTGCAAGTTTTCCCATTATTCTTGCGGCTCCGCGATATGTCTTCACTCCGCTCCAGTTTTCCTGAATCGTAATCTCCTTGCACAGGGCATCCAGCAATTCATACTGTTTTTTCTGAAACAAGAGCTTTGCCTGACTATAAATCAGCTTTTCATCCTGATACCGCCTGTCCGCAGTCACACAGATATCCAGATAATTCGGCTGCTGTACCTGATCATATTCTTCCAGTTGTTCGAGAACTTCTTCCTTTCCATAGACAAAATCCCAGCCTTCATACAGCAGAGAAAGGTACTCTCTGCTCCGAAACAGATTTGTAAGCAGCCTGTTCCCCTTCTTCAGCATTCCGAGCCAGATGCCGTACTGCTTTCTTTCCGCATCCGGTAAAGTCAGCACCCTCTCAATCAATTCTCTGGGAGACTGCCCGCTCAACAGCTGCACTATGTTATCGACAATCCCTATCACTTCCTGCTGTTTCGCTTCATCATCCTCTTCCTCCCGACAGGAAATGGCATAACGAATATTCGCAGCAAGGAAGCCGCACTTACCAGGCTGTAACAGGGTCAGAATTTCCGGCACCTGGTACAGCTGCGACTTTATGTGTTTTTGCGGGAAATCAACCCAGCTGTTCCAGAGAGTTGCCTTCAGCAAATCCGCAACGAAATCATCATCATTTCTTCCGTAGATTCCGCACGCAACCTGACAGGCTTCTTTATAGGCATTCAATTCCTCTGTACGACCTTCCCCCATGCCGTGGCTGTACTCCTCATACTGCTGCAGGATGTCCGCATACAGATTATCCTTACCCATTAATGCAATCAGAATCAGCGCTTTTCTGCATCCCTTAAACAAAGCCTTTTCCGAATCCAGAACCTTTAATACCTTTATCTGTTCCTGGTAAAGATTCCAGAAATACTTTTCATCATGACTCCAGGTATACAGCTTGGACAATGCATGGGAAATACCGGGAGCTTCCTGAAAACATTCTCTGAGGCGCTGTAAAATACGGATTCCCCTGTCAATTTCGCCTGTTCTCTGCCACTCCTGTGTCAGTTCGTCCAGTTTTGCGTCCTCCGGCTCCTCACGATATCTGTAAAGCAATTTCAAAATCACTTCATTATCGCCAACATTTTCTTTATCCCGGGCACACTCCCACAGAAAATCGATAACCCTGTAATGCTCTCCCTTCACTTTTTCCAGATCCTGCAGCATCTCCGTCAGCAGCGGGTTTTCCCGGCCTTTGCTGCGCATTACCAGCTCAATACATTGTCTGATACAGGTTACAAGCTCTCTCTGCAACAGTTCCGTTCTGAACAGATGATAAAAATATTCCTCCTGATGGCTGTTATTTGCAACATATCTCGCCGCCTTCACAAAGAGATAATCGTTCTTATAATCCAGCAATTTAAATAAATCAATGTAATCTCTGGCCAGCCGTGCCTTATAGGCAGTATCCTCCTGTACTCCCTTTTCCGTCTGAAAAAGTTTTTTATTCTCGGAAACCTTCTTTGTGGTTTTCTTTACTTCAAAATCAATCCGGTAGTCCTCTCCCAGATAATCTCCTCTCAAATAACGCATATACAGAAAATAATAGGGAGCATAGTCACGATATTTCTGTTCGCATTCGGGAATCGACCTCATACTGTTATTATAGCTGTCGTCATTGGCAGCGCTCTTGTTTGTCACATACAAATTGGAATAGATACCGAAGCGAAGCTGCGGTTCTGCCGCCGTACTTCCCTTGGTTATGCACAGGAAATAGGTATACCACGCTTTATACCATGTGGGATGACACAGGATTGCCTTGATAACCGCATGTCTGCTGACGTCATCTCCCACATTGACGCGAAACGCCTTATCGCTCATGGCACTCTGTATCCGCTTTTCTTCCTGCGTGAAGGTGACAAAGCTTTTATACTGATCTGAAAACTGCCTGATGTTGTATGGCGCATCCGACTTCACCATGTCCGCAAAAACCTGATCCAGACCGGGCAGCTGTCCGTAATAATGCTGCTGCGCAAGACTGTTAACCGCATCTCGGTACTTATCTTCCGTCTCCATTTTCTCGGGGACAAACAAAACAAGCAGTTTCTGGGCGAGCTCATAGTTACCTGCAGAAAGCAGCAACCGGACATAGCACAGCTTAACCTGGAAGGATGGCATCAGCTGCAGAAGCTGCCACATATAGCCAAGTGCCGCCTGCGTATCAATATCAAGCTGCTTTTCCAGCGCCTCCTCATAAAACTTCTCCAGTTTCTGAAGAAGCGGCGTTTTCTGATCACTTTCACAATTGTCTACCAAAGCGGCAAAAAGCCGGATTCTCTCCTCCATCTCCATATGTCCGGCAGAGAAACGACGCAGGACATCTATCAGCCGACTGTTGTATGAAATCTTCAGGGTTTCCAGCTGTCCTGCAAAACTTCGGAACTGTTCCCAGTCCTGTATTTCTTCCAAAGCCTCCAGAAGCATGGCTGCTCCTTCCGTTTTCCTCTCATCCCTGAGTCTGTTGTCCGCTATCGCCCCTTTCAGGAATCCAATGTACTTCTGATTGTCCCTCTCTACAAAACGAATGATATTAGCCTGCCCGATGATATCCTCTTCATTGACATTCAACACACCGTTCTGCACCATTTTAAAGAACTCACCATACTCATCTGCCAGTCTGTTATTTTTATCCAGCATCAGGATATTATCACGAATCTGCGATGCCAATGTAAAATTTCTTTCTGCAACAGCCGTTTGAAAAAACTGTTCCAGCTTCTCCGTCAGCTGTTTTTTCCCTTCTGCATCCTGCAATTCATCATAAGCCTTATTTACCGCTGCACTCACTGCCGGATAGCTGAAGATACGATTTTGTGTCAGAATGCGGCTCCCCCAGTTAACCGCTTCTTCATACCGCCTGTCCTCCACTAGATGATTCACCAGTTCCAGACCGCAAAGAGCCGACTGTTCCTCATCCATCCCCGATTCCAGTTCCTCCTGCAGCAGTCCATACGCCTTTTCTCTGTCAAACCCCAGCAGAAGAAACCGCTTGCTCACAGCGTAATTACTCTGTCCGGCAGGCAGCATATTGTAGATATCCCTTCCTTTTCCAGATATCTCATAAATTCTTCTCAGCTGTTCATTATCATAATTATTCTTTAAAAGGTACCCCGCAACAGAATGAGCCTCCTCAAACGCCATACGATTCAAATCCTCCTCCAGACGTCTGAGTATCTCTTCAAAATACTCTTTCTGCTCCTGTTCGGAATTTTCGCATGTGCGCAGGAGTATATAGGGCAGTAAAGGAGATTCTCCCTGTTCCGGGAGTCCGCGCAGAAACTCAATATCCCCTCTCCGCTGCCATATGCCGTCAATACTGTACAAAAGCTCTGCCGTTTTTTCCGGGGTTGCACCGGCATAGCCCTTCTCTTCCATTATTTTCCGGCGCAGCTGAAGGAAATCCTCCTCGTTCCCTGAGCGAAGCCGTGTCAGATAACTCTGCCAGAAAACGACATCCAACATGGGCAGCTCCAAAATTTTGCACCGAACCTCACTGCGTATTGCCTCATCCGGCACAGACAGTTCCGCAACCAGCACGTTTTTCAAAACGGCTGCCTGCGTGATTGTACTCCCCTCTTTCCGATAGAGTTCCAGCAGCTTTTCATAATTTCCCATGCGGAACAATGTCTCGAGATAAAAATTTTTAAAAAGCGTCTTCTCTCTGGAGACATTGTCAAGCTGCATATAATAGTCCTCATAGTCCTCATAATCCTTCATGCCAATCAGCATCGTCATAATCTGATTGAGGGCCTCTTTGTGCTTCAAGGAGTTCAGGGACTTTTTGTACAATTCAAGTGCTTTATCGTTAAATCCCCATATCTGCAACCTGGATGCAGCTTCATAATCCGTATTCCCCTCCGGATAGCAACGTGCCGCATAGGTTTTACGAAACTTCTCCACCTCAGCCTCTGTATATCCCATTGACAGAAGCCGTTCCGTATCCTTTAACAACAGCCCCATCTCTGAATACTGATACTGAATCAAGGCATCCATCAGCCTGTTATCGGCATTTTTCCGCAGGATTCCCTGATACTCTGTTATCCTTTCTTCCTCCACTCCGCAGCAGGCCAGTATGCGAAGCTGCAGTAAAAAGAGACTTTTATCCTCCTGTTTGGAATATCTTGCAAGCTTCTCTTCCGCGCCTTCCCGCTGGGTTTGCTTTTCTTTCTCCAAAACCGCAGAATGCATTTCTGCCTGCTGCTCCAGCAAAACCGCATTAAAAATACCAAATGGCTTTTCCAGGCATCTGGTTACCGCCTCCTCCAGAAGCTGCTGTTTATCTCCTTCCTCCGGAAGTTCCCCGATAGGATTGTCGACTGACAGTATTTCTCTCAGCTGCTCCAGCGGACAGGCATAGATATATTTTCCGAGGAATCTCGTTTTCAGGCGAAGAAAGTCCTCCGGTTTTTGGTTTTCCAGACTGTATTGCAGTGCCTCTGCCGCTGCCCGGAGATAGTTTTCACGGCTGTCCAGCAGTTTCTTAAAAAACTGTCCGGCCACAAGATTGTCCGGCATCTGTCTCAGATGAGATAAAATGAGCAGATAATCTGCCTCACTGACCGGAGACACCTTGGAATAGTTGTGTCGGTAATAGTCCCGGACATCCTGTCCGCATGCCTGCAGCGCCCTGATATAAGCAAACTGTGCCGTCACAGATGAAAAGTTTTCCAATTCCGGATACTCCTGCACCAGAGCAACCGCATCTTCGCAGCGGTTTTCTGCCATAAAATACAGATACAGCTTTGTCAGAGCCTTTCCTCTGTTCAATTCATTGTTCTCGACAATCGCCCTTCTGTAATACTTTTCCGCCAGCTGACCGCGGTTTCCCTGCATTCCGTCGATTCTTGCCGCAATACTGTAGGCGTCCATGCCCTTTCCGTAGGTGCCGCTTTTTATTTTGTTGCAGATTCTGTCCCTTTCCTCACTCTTGTATCCAAGCGCCTCCAGCTTCTCCGGGTGCTCCACATAGTCCCCAAAAAGTTCCAGCCTGCCCTCTATCAGCACTTTTTCAAAGGCATTGCAATTTAGCAGAAGGCTGTTTTCCTCTGTCGCTTCCGTAAGTGAACAGATTTCTTCCGAGCGAATACGCTGTTCACTGCCGTTACTCTCCAGAAGCAGTTCGTCCCTGATAACGCCCAGCAGATCCCCCATTATCATTCTTCCATCTTCGGTAGTTATGATGACTGTTTTCTGCATTAAATTTTCCCTGAAAACTTCTTCTATCCTCATAAAAAACTGCCTCCTATCCACATACCGTTCTTTTTGAACGAAAATGTATCGATTTATTATACCATAATCTGACAAATACGGATACATTTTTTTCATTCAATCAAGTATGTAATGTGATTAGAAGGCATAGTCTTAAGCGTTATAGGAAAAACTGCGGAAGCATGCAACAGCATCCTCCTCATCTTTTTCCGATACAGCGTACATTCCCACTGTACATCCCACAAATCCGCCGGCCACCTCCGTTGAGAGGGAACGGATATCAATATATTTCGCCGCAAGTCCTGTCTCATCGCCATGAAGAATTTCTACCGAAGCATTCAGACCATTTATCTTCAAAGCAATTCCTATCTTCTGTGCTGCGGGCAACTTTACCCGTGAAATCAAATTGTCCTCCCCTTTTTCACAGAGAAGAACCTCCAGTACATTCTCCGTCACTTCCACACGAAGCTGGTATTCATTATTTTGCACCAATGCCAGCCCTGCTCTCCTTCCTTCCGTCAGACCTGCTGTCTCAAGCTCCGTCTCAACACGGAAACTGTGATGCTGCTGCCGGACAGCCACATAGGAGGGACTCGCCGTTTCCTTTAAAGTAACCGGGCTGCATTTCAACAAAAGGCCTTTCCCTTCTTCCAGTCTGCATCTGTCTTCACCCGGCCGGCGCAGGAACAGGAATTCATCTCCCAATGTTTTCATGCCTGTAAAATCATATTTCCTGCTGCTGCCTGGGAGCGCATTCTTCTTACCCAGAGCGAGGCAGCGGCTGGTATAGGAATCAGCTTCCATAGGATTCCACTCCGGCAGGTCGATCTCCACCTCATCGGTCAGTTTTCCCACACCGGCATTCACCACCGGCCAGTCATTTTCCCAGGTAACCTTTGCCAGGAAGGTTTCTCTGCCCATGGTGGTATAGCTTTCCGTCGGACGGACCGCCAGCATAACCATGTACCACTCTCCGCGGGGTGTCTGAATCATGTCTGCATGTCCCACATACTTAATGGGATACGCCTGTCCAAGATGCCTGTGGGTCAGGATTGGATTACAGAAATTGTTTTCGTAGGGGCCCCAGATATCCCGACTTCTACAGATAGTCACCGCATGATCCGGTCCGGTTCCGCCCTCCGCGTGCATGATATAGTAATAACCATCTTTTTTATAGAGATGCGGTCCCTCCGGCCAAATGATATTTCTCATGGCACCGTTCCAAACATTTTTATGCTCGCCGACCAGCTTCATTTCATTCAGATCAAGCTCCTGGATCCAGATGTACCAGTCCCCGTTATAGCGACACCCCTCCGGATTGGGATGGGTTCCTATGTAATAGCATTTGCCGTCCTCATCAAAGAACAGGCTGGGGTCAATACCGTCGGCGCCCTGGATATAATACGGTTCCGACCATGGTCCTTCCGGATTTTTCGCAGTCACAATAAAATTGCCCCCGTGAGACACATTCGTACAGATGACGTAAAAAGTTCCGTCATAATAGCGTATTGTTGGAGCAAAAAGCCCCTGTGAATGTCCTGCGTTCTCCAACGGAAGCTGGGACTCTCTGTCCAGCACGCTGCCAATCTGTTCCCAATGAGTCAAATCCTTGCTATGCAGCAATGGTAACCCCGGAAAATAAGCAAAGCTGGAACAAACTAAATAATAATCTTCTCCTACCGCACAGATGGAAGGATCCGGATAGAAACCCGGCATGATTGGATTTTTTGCAATGACTGACATACTGTATTCTCTCCTTTTCCCTTATTTTTGCTCTCCGGCAAATACATAGAATGCCGGCTTGGGTTCATAGTTTTCATCAAACAGCAAGGGGCACTGGTTCAGATTTCCGGTATTTCCGCCACCCACATTGGAATGGCTCTGAAGCCAGGAATAATGATCCACCGTTCCCCAGAAAGTGATACCGGTCATGTGGATATCAGGCTGATTATTCTGGTTTTTCATAATCATATACAAAACCCTGTATCTGGTAGCCTGCTTTGCATATTCCTTTTCCTTGGCCTCCTCACTGCCATCATACCCGTCACTGGCCTTGATATCAAATTCCGTAATCTGTACATTTCCGACAATCTCACCGTAGGTCTTAATAGCCAGTTCAACTCTGTCCATTCCCGGATAAGTCATATTGTAGTGACCCTGCATGCCCATACCGGAAATCCTGGTTCCTACCCCGGGGGCTCCTTCTTTCGCTTTCAGTTCGGTCAGGAGCTCAACGATACTCTCCATCTTTACGCGTTCACACTCGTTGTAATCATTGTAATACAGTTCGAGACTTTCGGGGGCATACTTATTTGCATAAATGAAGGCATTGATTATGTACTCGTTGCTCTGATAAATATGCCACCAGCTGGAGTTGCTGCCATGTCTGTCCTCCGAAAGCGCCTCGTTCGGATTCTGGGTATCGGTGCGATATCCGCCTCCGTCACTGACTGCCTCATTCACCACATCCCAGCCATAGAATAAATCCTTATACTTGCTGTCTTCCCCTGTAAAGTGCGTCAGCATCGTTCTGATATACCACTCCAGACGCTTATCCATGGTTCCTTTTTCCACATAGTCTTTGTTTTTGTCATAATCCTCATGGAAAAACCATTCCGGAGTCTGTGCATGCCATACCAGCACATGTCCCCTCACCAATATCTTATTCTCCGGGTTTTCCTGATTCCACGCAAGCACTTTATCCAGCATCTTTTCCGCACGGGAATAATCCAGCTTCGGCACAATGATTGTCTCTCCGTTCAGCTCGGCTTCCTCTGTTCCGGGGCATACCGTACAGCTGTATCCCACCATCGCGTCAGGCTTCAGTTCATTCCCGATGGTCAGCGCATTGAAATGGGTGGTAATGATTTCCCATACCTTCTCATCTTCCAATTCCGACGCTGTCGCTGCACATCCCACACGGCAACCCATGGTATTCATCACTGCATCCTTTAGAATAGGAATCTCCATCTCCTGTTCCGTACTCATACCGCTATCCTCTTCTTCCTTCTCCGTTTTCACTTCACTCGCCGCCTCTTCGATACTCTCTTGACCCTCAGAATGCTGTATGCTTTCTCCATCCGACGACTGCGTGATACTCTCCCCACTTGCGGCAGCTGCGTTATTTTCTCTCTTTCCGCATCCTGTCAGGAAAGAAACGGTAACTACAGCAATCAAAAAACAGCCTAATATTTTCCTCCGCATATTACATCCTCCCAAAATCAATGTTAGTAGAATTATACAGGATTCACACCTGTTTTTCCCTGTATTCCTTGCTGTCCTTCCTCTCATTTCTTGCTCTTTTTCAGCATTTCCCTGACATTCCAAGGATGCCTCTGCGGTATGGTAAATTGAAGATGCTTCGTGTGCAGAAACCTCATTCTTTGTCCTTATCTTCTCATTTTTTGTTTTTATCTTCTCACTCTTTGCTTTTTTTGAATTTACTTTTTTCTCAAGTGATGTTAGAATAGTATTTTGAAAGGAGCATGTTGTATCAATGACTTCCATTCAAAATACGATTCCGCCAATCACAAAAAGTCGGGAAACCTTTTACAGTGTCAATTCCGATACGGAAAAACCAAGAATTCTGGTAGGAACCGGACAAGAACTGGTTCAATATCATCAGGATTCCACCATCCGTATCTGGTATAATGACTTGCCTGCAAGCTACGAGACACACTGGCATACGGCACTTGAGATTATCGTCCCTGTAGAGAACTGGTATGAAGCCACCATCAGAGAAGAATCCTTTCATCTGGTTCCCGGTGATATTCTCATCATTCCGCCGGGTGAACTGCATTCTCTGACTGCACCGGAGACAGGGAATCGTTTTGTGTTCCTGTTCGATTTATCGCTTCTGTCCAATATACGCGGTTTTGCAGGTATACAGTCCGTTTTGAGTTCTCCGATTCACCTGACAAGGGCAACCTATCCGAATATTTACGATGATATTTATCAGCTACTACTGCAGATGCGAAACGAATATTTCAGTAAGAACGAATTTATGGACTTAACCATCTGCTCTCTGCTGTTGAATTTGTTTGTCAAGCTGGGCACCAACCATCTGGACAGCATTGACCTCTTTTCCAGTGCCCGAACCTACAAACAGAAAGAATATGTGGACAAGTTCAACGCTGTCATGGATTATATCGATGCAAATTATATGAAGGAACTGGATCTGGATGAAATTGCCAGTTCCATCGGCTTCAGTAAATATCATTTTTCCAGGCTCTTTAAGCAATATACGAACTACACCTTCTGTTCTTATATTACACACAGAAGGATAAAGATTGCAGAGAAACTCCTGGAGGAGCCGGACCTCTCCATAACAGAGGTGGCTCTACAGTCGGGTTTCCCCAGCATATCTACTTTCAACCGTGTATTTAAACAAATGAAGGACTGTACCCCAAGTGAATATCGGGAGAAGAATAATTCCTACCTCAGAACTATCGAAAGAAAAGCCGATTAGCGAAGCTAACCGGCTTTTTCCTATTCCTCATAACGATATTGAAAATCCTGAAAGATAGCAGATCCGCCTGTTTTCTTTGTGGCATAAACAGCCAAACCGCATCGGCAGCCGGCAAAATGATCCAGGCCAAAATACAATTTGTGACTTCCTCCGATTTTTCGCCATTTTCCGCCTTCTCTCGGCTCGCGATAGAAGAAGCTCACCATATCTGCTCCCTTTTCAAAGTCTGCTTCCATCTTTAGTCGTACCGATGAGATTCCAAGGCTGACTTTCTCCGTAATCATTCCCGGCATATAGTCAGGAATCGTGGTGTTCCGGTTCTTCTCCGTCGCCTCCCGCTTAATTACAACCAGATAATATCTTCGCAGCTCCCTGGTAATTGCCAGCATACTGTAGCAACCCTGTAAAGCACAGATGCCGGCATAGTCTCCTTCATTCAGGTCAGAGGCGTCAATCGTCACCTCTGCTGTACTTTTCGGGAATAACATTCTTTGCGTCAAAGTGTTGACCGCCTGGGTCACATTGGTGCAAATCTTTCCTGTAACAATTTTCAGCCCTCCGTCGTTCACAATTTTCCAAAACGCCGGATTCGGTTCATGATTCCATTGCCACTGTTTTTTCAATCTGCAGTGTCCGTCTGCATCTGTTATATAGTCGAATCGATCCGAGCAATATAAGGGTTCATACTGATAGTAGGGTCTGTTTTCCACGTTTTCGACTATCGAAGGTATCTTACCGTCTTTTCCGAAAACAGGTCTGTCATCCTGCCAACTTACGGGTACCAGCACGGGAAATCTGCCTGCTGCCCCTCTATCCTGCATCAGCATGCTGTACCAGCAGCCGTCGTTGGTTTCCACCAGTCCTCCCTGCGCCACTCCGTTATTGAAGAATCCCATATCATCATCCATCACCGGACCTCCCGTAAATTCTCCGTCCAGCGTGTCACAGGAAAAGCACATCTGCATCCTTCTTCCGGTTCCGCTCTTCGGCCAATAAACCGTAAACAGATAATAGCGATGATTTATTTTATAGAAATGAGAGCCCTCATACCCGAGCCAGACGTCTCCCGTCTCCGAAATCAGCTTTCTCAAAAATCCACCCGGCTTCAAACCGCTCAAATCCGGCAGCATCTCCCGAATCCAGATTTCCCTGTGCCCGAATATCAGATACACTCTGTCATCCTCGTCAAAAAACAGGGAACCGTGATGGAAGTAGAAGTCAATACATTTGACATCCCAGGGTCCCTCAACGCTGTCAGAGGAATAAAAATAGGTCTTGCAGGTCTCCTTTGCTGCAAAGCTCACGTAAAAGCGTCCCTTATGAAACTTCAGAGACCCGGCCCACATGCCGCAGCCATAGTTGCTGCGTTCATTGACCATGCGGGCTTCCTCTGTCCCTTCAAAGGTATCGAAAACATAGCTTGCTATTTCCCAGTTCACCAGATCATAGGAACGCAGGATAACTGCTCCGGGGAGGAAATGCAGTGTGGTACTGAGCATATAGTACACATCTCCGACACGGATGACATCCGGATCCGGATAATCTGCCGGAATCACGGGATTTTTCTTTTTTACAATGCTTCCATCTGTTTTTTTCATACATTACCTCATTATGATTCCGGTCTGGAAATCATGATTTTTCCGTCATGCAGACCGACACTGACCTTATTATCCTTCAGCTGCAGTTCTTCCAGAAGTTCTGCCGGTATCTGGACACGTCCGGCACGGTCAATAATGGCATATTCATCCTGCGTTTCCTCCTGCCTCCAGTCAATGGTACTTTCCTTCAGCCGTTCCGCATATATCTCCTTGAGAACACGCTCGCTGCTGATTTTTCCATCCCGAATCGCCACGACACGTTTTACTTTTCTTGACAAAGCCACATCATGGGTTACGATCAGTATCGTCTGCCCGTTTTTGTTCAGTTCGGTAAATACATCAAATATATAATTTGCCGTCTTCGTATCCACACTTCCGGTGGGTTCATCCGCCAGAAGCAGTCTGGGGGAATTGGCCAGAGCGATGGCAATCGCCACACGCTGTTGTTCACCACCCGAAAGCATATTCATCCGGCTGTTCTTTTTATGACTCATTCCCACTCTTTCCAGAAGTTCCAGGGCTTTCCCCTTTTTCTTTTTCGTGTCGGACAAGCTCATGGGAAGCATGACATTTTCCAGTACAGTCAGATAAGGCAACAGGTTTCTTCCGTTATTCTGCCACACAAACCCTACCGTATCTCTCTTATACAGTACCAGTTCTTTCTCTGTCATTGTGAAAAGATTTTTTCCACCCACAAACAGGGAACCCGCACTGGGGCGATCCAGACCACCTATCATGTTCAGGAACGTAGATTTACCGCTTCCGCTGTTTCCGATGATTGCAGTGAGTTCTCCTTCATCCACCCGCAGATCCAGCCCCTGCAATGCCAATACTTCCGTCTGTTTTGTTTTATAAATTTTAACAAGACCGTCTGCCTGTATCATTGCCTCCGGCATATTTATTCCTCCTCCCGGTGTACCTGCATTCCACTTTCCAGTTCAATCACCATGTCACCGGCATCCATCAAGCCCACATCATGGGTTGTCATCAAAACCGTAATCTGTTCCCTTCTGCTCATCTCCTTGAAAAGCGCGGTGACCTGTGCTGCCATGGCACTGTCCAGTTCTGCCGTCGGCTCATCCGCAAGAATGATTTTCGGACGATGTGCGATGGCTCTTGCAATTGCGACACGCTGCTGCTCACCACCGGACATCTCTGCGGGCATATGATGCATACGGTTTCCAAGCCCCACCAGCTTCAGACACTCCTCCACTCGCTTATCACGTTCCCGACCGGCTTTTATCCCCGCCAGCCGCATGGAAAACTCCACGTTCTGAAATGCATTCATGGTAGGAATCAGTGACACGGCCTGAAAGACGAAGCCCATGTCCCTTCTCCTTAGATTCTCCCGCGCGATATCCGACATATCCCCGATTTCTTTTCCGTCAATCTTCACGATTCCGGAAGTCGGCTTATCAAGGGTACCGATAATATTCATCAGTGTTGTCTTTCCCGAACCGGAACGTCCCTTCAGAATCGCCAGATTTCCCTCCGGAATTTCCACATTGATATCCGTTAGTGCCTGGAACTCTCCTCCCGGCACCGGAAAAATCCGATTCACGCCTTTTACTTCTATCACATTCTTACTACTCATCATTCTTCACCCAATTTCAACGCCTTCGCTACATTCAGTTTAAACAGCAACAGAATCAGCACCGCAAGGCAGATTAGCATTGCCGCTGCAATCACCCCATAAAGCCTGAACATATCTGAAGCATTTATAATTAGTTTCATCGGCAGCACCTGATTTGCCGCCGCATAAGCCTGCTGTATCATCGGCACAAACATGACCGAAGCCAGTTTCCCGATACCAATGCCTGCCAGTACAGAAAATGCACCGGAAAAAATCTGTTCGTTCATCAGCATATGGAACAGCTCTCCCTTATGCATACCACAGGCACGAAGTACGCCGAATATCATTTCCCTGGAGCGGATGGACATGATCCAATAAATCAGATATCCCACAGCACAAAGCAATATTGTCACGATAAATCCCATGGTCAACACACCGTTGGTACCCTGGAGCAGTGGATCCTCCACTGTTTTTCTCAAATCCTCTTCCCTGTCCGTAAACTTTCTCACACGAATGTTATTATCCTGAATCCAGTCGTAGACGGTCTGCGAATCAGCGTCCTCCTTCAGTCCGATCCAGACCTCGTATGGTGTGACACCCCATTTCTGACGAATGTTATCATAATGCGTTACCAGCAGGTACTTATCAACGGTTGCAGCTGTCCCATCCGGACGTATTTCCGTCACCGCAGGTATATATCCCGGCCAGTAAGAAAAGAAATCAACGATTTTTCCCGTAATCACAAGACCTCGAGGATTCGTAAACGTAATGGTATCTCCCAGATTATATCCCAGCTGGCTGCGGAAATTTTCTGAAACGAGAACACCATTTGCGACAGAAGCCATCTCATTCAAATATTCGTAGTAATGCTTCCCGTTTAATTCTTGCGGTACCCAGGTGATTTCTCCAAAATCCTTCGTATGAATTCCCATCAGTGTAATATCCTGACGGGATTTCTGCCCTGTAGCGATATATGCTTTTGTATCATACAATACTCTGGTATAGCCTTCTACTCCTTCTATGGATGCAAATTTTGTATAATCCGGTTCAAAATATACACCTGTGCTGGCTCCATTTTCATCCATCACCTCTGACCATACTTCCTGAACCACAAAATCCACTCCATCCAGGTATTCCGCATTATCCGTTGCATTCTGCAGGATGGTACGCGCTACCGTCGCATGGTACATACCCAAGGATATGGTCATAATTACAAACAACATAATAAACTGCTGCTTTCTGCCGTTCTTAATGTTTTCCATAAAGGATGCATAGCTTGCCGGTTTCCAGAACCGTTTGCCTGCCAGATAAATCAACTTTACCAACAAAGGCTGTAACCGCAAGAACAGCAGTCCCATTCCGACGATGAACAGAGACGAACTGATATAGAGCAATGGATCAAGGGCTTCTCCGGTCAATACACTCTCCGTCAGATTTCCCGTTGTTTTGTGAAAGCTGTAATAACCGTACAGGGATACACCAAGCAGAATGATATCCAGGAACAGTTTTTCCCACCAGCTCTTTTTTTTCAGAGCTTTCTGCTGTTTCAGCTTTACAATGGTTACCCGGCTGTGTTTGATTGCCGGTAATGTCATAATCAGCAAAGTGGCAGACATCGCTGCCGCTGCATAGACCAGGGTCTCCGAGGTGAGATGAAGCTCCAGCATCCTGTTGCTGTCAAATTCCAGAAAGTTTCTGGCAGAGCCCAATATTCTGCTGAACAGTGCTCCCAAAGGAAGCCCTGCCGCTCCTCCCAGAACGGTCAGAAAAATGCTCTGATATAAATACAGTCTGAAAATCTGTGCACCTGAGCTTCCGCGACTCTTAATCACTGAAATCTCATTTCTCTCCAGTTCATACATCTGTCCGGAAATCATAAACAGAAAAGCTGCCAGCATAATCAGCACCGGCACCTGAAGAATTACAAGTGTTGCACGTATTCTGGTTTGCTTTTCCAGATAATTCTCCAGAATGCTCCGATAAGCCGGCGTCGCTATCGTGTTTCGGAACGCGCTCTCCTCCTTCAGATAGTCTGTCGTCGCCGCAATTGTGGCAACCTGGTCTGCCGTGATATCCTCATACTCAAACATCGGTATGTATCGGCAGGTTATGGTGTACTTACCGGCATTTTCACCCGTGAACATCTTCTTGAACAAATCGGTATTCATCAGGCAGATATCACTCATTTCATCCGGATTTACCTGCCAGTAAAAATCCTGGTAATCTTCTACACCGAACACGCCCTTGACGGTCATGCGGATTTCATTTCCCTCTACGTCCCTCAGGTCATTAAAAACAATGGTTTCTCCAACAAGCAGTCCCATTTTTACCAGACTTGTCTGACTGACAACCACCTCAATGTTTCCGTCCTCGTCCACACCCTCTTCGGAATACATTTCTCCGCTTATGATGCGGGCATGTTCGGGCAAGTCTGCAAGGGTACCCAATTTGACAGGTAAATCTTTTATTTCTTCCCGATTCATCGCCGAATGGGTCTCCATTTTGGATAAAAGATAGTATGAAATCGTCTCTTTCTTCGTGACACCAAGCTCATCATATATGGTTCCCATCAGTTCTTCCATACGGTTGATTGTGGCACCGTTTTTATCCTTTTTGGATATGGTCGTCATGAAGAGCATCGTGGGCCATCTTCCCTCTGACTCCAGATAATTTGCGAATTCATCCCGCAGCATTCTGTCATAGGCAGCTGTCTGATACATCGGAAAGCTGACAACCGTTGCAATCAACAGAGTGCTTCCCAGCAGCAGGCAAAGATTCATCCATTTTTTAGACACAAGTTTTTGCAACATTATTCTAAGCATAGTTCCATTCCTTCCGTCAGGCCTTCCGCTACCCAGTAATTACTGCCGTCTGAGCCACCTGCTATAAAACTGCGGTACTGTATTTCACCGTTCTGTGCTTTTACCTTTACATAAGTTCTTCCTGCGACCATCGTTACCGCATTTTTCGGTATCACCAGAACGTTTTCCATACTGCGGATTGTTACCTTCACCTTGTAACTGGTACGGTTCCACCATCCGTCATCCGTTTTCGTGCTGCCTGCCATATCACCAATATCCTCCGGAGACACCATAATCAATGCTCCGGTCGCCGTACTGTTCCAGCCGGTTGATACTCGGGGAACTACATTGCTGCTGACTGCAGTCTGATTCAAGGTCACAACCGTACCGGAAGCCTGGCATTCTTTGTTTTCTTTGTCTTTATAGCTAATGGAGGCTTTATTTCCATAGGTCAGCTGACCGTTATCATCTTCTACAAACAGATAGCTCAGCGTTTCATCAGACACCAGAAAAAGGCTTGCATTCTTTTGTATCAGAGATTCCTTGTCATAGGTATAGACATCTGTAATGATACCGTTAATCGGAGATACCACTTCCGTTATCGCAAAATCTGCTTTCATTTCGGCAATCAGCTTTTCCAGCTCTGCAATCGTTTTCTCCTTTGATACTATCGCCTTTTTATTATCCTCTTCCCCGAGTGCCTTTAAATCAGCCAGGCGCTCTCTTTCCCTTGTTAGCTTCTGCTCATTTCGCTGAAGCTCTACCTCATCCGGTACCACCCGGATTTTCGCAAGTACTTCTCCTTTCTCCACCTGCTGATTCTTGCTGACCAATTTTTCCACATAATAACAGGTTCCGTAGGTAACCGGATTCACTACCAGCTGTCCCGACGGATAGGTCAGATATCCTGTACCGTTAAAATCTGTATGTACCTCTCCCTTCTCGACTTTGACTGTTTTGCTGCCGGCTACTACAGCCTGATCCGTAAGGACTTTATCTCCTTCAAAAACTCCGGAAACAATCTCTGTATAAACACCGTCACTCATTCCCGTAGTAACCGGAGTATAGACACTTTCTCCGTCCTTCACCAGGTATACGTAGCTGACGCCATCCTTTCTTCCGACAGAATCCTTCGGTACCGCGATGACATCCTCCTTTGACTTGTTTACAACAACAATAACCGCATACGCACCCATCTCAATCTCATCTGCATCTGCCAGAATATGAAAAGTGGAATAAACCTTACCGTTTTGTTCCTGCAGACGGTTGTATTCCTCCGTCGTCATTGACTCATATTCCACTTCATAACGTTTTCCGCCAATCAGCGCATATACGTCCTCGGCATTGCTTACGGTTCCTTTGCTGATAAACTCACAGCGAATTTCCGGAAGCTTCAGATTTCCGACTGCCATGACCGGTTTCTTCGCTTCCAGCCAGTCTCCCGCAGATAAAATCTTCATTCCCACAATATGTCCGCTCATACCGGAAGTGAGAACTGACTTCGCCTTATCCTCTTTTAAGTGCTGCAATTCCAGCTGCGAATGCGCAGCATCCAATTCATAGAGCTCCGACTTTTGTCTGAGTGCCTCCTCCAGCACATTCACACTCTGAGAAGCTTTTCTGTGAAGTCCGTCATATTTCCGGTAGTCCTTCTCCCATTGTGCATACTCGGAAGTAACTACATCGGAGCCGGATACGGTTGCATACTGATTCGGCTTCGTATTTTCCAGCTCTTCCACAATCCCCCAGTAGTTCTTCTGTTCAGACCTTGGTTTTTCCAAAGCCTCATTGGTGTCTGTTACATACTCCCGGTATCTCTCTTCCGCTTCCAGAATACTTTTTTCTTTTGCCTCAATCTGTTTATCAACGTCTTCCGTGTTAGCATGTAACAAGGTTGCTCCCTTTGTAACTTCCTGTCCGGGATATGCGTCGTAGTCTTCGAAAGAAATCCCCTTCTCTATCGCATACTCCTCCACATCAGGGCACACCAATGCCGAATATACCTTTGCATCATAAAGGTTCTTCGGAACTGCGGTTTCATAATGAAGAGCCACTCCCGTCGGCTCAATTAATTCTACATCTCCCGGTTGTCCTGAAACAGTTTCCTGTCCGCATCCGGCTAGCAGCAAACTCAAGCAGGAAAGCGCTGTTCCCAGCGCAATCACCTTTTTTACCCTATCTGTTCTCATCTCCGAATAACCTTCTCTCCTTCTTCCAGACCACTCAGAATCTCTACTGTTTCATCTCCGAACAATCCTGTTTCAACCCATCTGACTTCTCTCATATTGTCGGCTCCAAGCACATACACATACTTCTTATCCTCGGCATTATGCACGGCGTTGAGCGGAACACATAAGACATTCTCCCGACTTCCTGTCACCACCTGCATGTTTCCGGATGCCCCCACTTCCAAAATGGCACCCTCCGGTTCATCATACACCATAAAAAGCTGCACCTCTCCCCATTCATCCATATGCCAGGGTGTAAGTACATACACTCCCTTGGTCGAGCCATAGCCCAATGTCATTTCAAGCTTTTGCCCTTCCTCGAAGTACTTCGCCAGCTCCGGTTCTTCTGCTTCAAAAAGGCATTCTGTGGTATCGATTACGGTCATTACCACTTCACCCAGCTGTGCGGTAGTTCCCTCCAGCTGCTCCTTCAGGCTGTATACGACTCCGTCAATTTGTGCATAAATGCGGCTGGAGCTCAATTCCCGAGTAAGCTGCTCCAGTTCTTTTCTGTCTGCATTCAGCGCATCCGAGTAATCCTCTCTTTGATATCTGTAATTACGTTGAACTGCCACAATCTGATCATCCAGATTCTCCTTATCCTGTTCTGTCATTCCTGAATAGTACAGATAATTTACCCATAAACCGGAGATATCATTTGCCTCGTTTGTATCTGTATACTGGAGCAGCAGTTCATTTCTTGCAATCCGGTATTCCAGATTCTCAATCTTTCTCTCCAGATCTTCACTGGATAATTCCACCAGAAGATCACCTTTTTTTACGGCATCTCCCTTTTCCACATATACCCGGTCAACAAGGCGTCCGCTCATGGGGAAGCTGACTTCCTGTTCATTGGTTTGTCTGTAAGTACAACGAACCTTCTCTGTCTTTACTACATTTCCAATCTGTGCCATGCCGAACTCATAATTGATTTCCTCATTTCCCTGTTCGACTACCACTACATTGTCCTCTATCGCATCCTGACCGCAGCCGCACAACAGAAAAGCAACGCCCAAACTGACACACAGATTTCTTGCATATTTCAGTTTCACGAAATTTTGCATAATTTTTGCTCCTTTATCAAAAGACTCCCCTGTATATTATACTAACTTGCTTTTCGGAAAAAAACTCATTATCGCTTGTGGTTTCTTCCCCAGTTTTTGCTGGATTATAAAAGACGGCGCTTTCAGCGCCGCCTCTGTGTCTGTTGTGCCTTTTTAAACTGTTCAAAGAGTCCGTCAATTTTACCTCGAATAAACTCTCTGCACTCCTCCTTTACCAGAAAGTACAGATACGATTCTTCCACATAATTGATTGGCATTCCCCGACCGGCAATTTTAAAATTCACAAATCCTCTGTCAATATATTCCCCGATTTCTTCATTCGAAATGAATGCAGGGCGCTTTTTGCACTCTGCAAAACTCCTCTCCTGGGTGTTATTCGGGCATGGGAATGCAGTATTTACATCGAATTCCAGCTGCATCTGAGACTGCTGGCGATAATGCTCTGCCCGTTTGGGACAACCGGGATAACATACTTCATTCACCAGGAGTTCTATCCTGCCCGCATAAGGTTCCAGGGTCTTCAGCGCTTCCTCATTATGATTGAGATCATAATCCAGAACCACAAGATAATAGTCCTTCTGCAGTTCACCGAGCACCCCTTCCACCCCTGTGATTCGTTTTGTGGTGGAAGAAATAACCGGGAATTTCGGATAGGTACTTCTTATGTAATCTTCCAATACCGGAGTGTTGACCAAAACCTGATTCAACCCGTTATCTGCCATGCGCATAATCAGATTACAGTAGGTATCCTGCAGATGCTTTTCCTCCAACAGGGAATTTGTCCATGTAAACCTGACCGGAATATTTCTACTGTTATAAATCTTCAAAATACTTTCTATATCATTCTTTCCGGTAATTCCGAAAACGGCACGTCCTCCATTCCATATTGCTCCCGGAAAAGTGCCATAAACAGATCCGACTTTATATCCATCTCTGAATTTGTCCGGATAGTCCTTCATTAAGTTTATCAATACCTGATTCAACAGTCTGAAATAACAGAATCCCGGCAAATGCCAATATACTTCCTTAACAGCCATTCGCTTGCTCCTTTATATAAACTATTCTTCCGGTACCCACCTTGCCGGTCTCGGATGGTTCACAGTGATAACCTTGCTGGACACCAGGTTATTTAAGAGCAGGATTCTCACCTGACCCTGGTACTCCGGTTTGATCAGGAAATGGCAATAAGTTTCAACAAGAGAAAAGATATTTGCGGTTCTTCCCTCTATCTTGAAATGGTGGAAGCCCATGGGTACATACTTTTCCCAGATAGATTCCGGCGAAACATAGGTACTGTAACCCTGAATGGTATGAATACAGTTGTGTTCACCATATTCACAGTACCAATGTTCCAGGGGAATCTGCTTATCCGGGGGCATCCTTCTGTTTTTCAGGATAATTCTCTGGTTCTTGGCAATGTTCTCATAATGCTTCCCGCGTCTCGGACAATTCGGCGTACACAAAGTATTTACCAGAATTTCACATCTTCCCTTATCTTCAATCTTTTCCAGCTCGTCAAACCTGTTATTAAAATTGTAATCCAGAACCACCAGATAGTAATCCTTTTTCAATTCCTCATTCACAAGGCTAATATCCCTGATTTCCTTACAGGTGGAGCTGTTTAGTTTATATCCGGGATAGTTTTCGCGGATATATTTTTCCAGAACAGGTGAAAATATCATCACCTCATTCATCCCGTTGTCAGCTTCCTTCATGCAGAAATTGCAGTAAGGATCCTTCAAATCCTCCTCATTCAGGAGCATATTGGTATAGGTAAACCGTACCGGTATTCCCTTCGCATTTACATTCTTAATTACATTTCTTATGAAATTGGCATCACACTGGTCATAGTTAGATGGTCTGCCGCCATTCCACAGAGAGGTAGGAAATTCTCCGAAAAAGGAGGCAATCCTGACTCCTTCCCTGAAATACTCCGGTTTTTGCTCCAGCAGGCTGACCATCAGCATATTTAAAGGATAATTCTGTCTGAGTCCGGGTAAATGAAAGTTAACTACCATATGTTTTTCCCCTCCCACTATGTTTTTTATACTATTCCGTAGTCACGAAATTCTCTATCAGCGCATCCGCAATCTCCTGTGAGAATGATTTCGCACATTCCGAACCTCCCGCTTTCCATCGGAATTTTCGGAACAAGCCAAAGCTCACCTGCAAAACGCTTTTATCAGAAAGGGGATGGTGCCCGGAAAACACCACCCCTTCTGTCTAATATCATTCAAATGGAAAGTATCTGGCTAATTAATCGCGTTTGCTGCGTCAATGTAACCCTTCCAGGTGTCTCTGATTGCTTCTACCTTCTCGGAAATAACAACACCCTTAGCAGCTGCGCCCCATGTAAAGTCAGGTCCGATGTTCATGCTGGGAATGATACCATGATAGGTAACAAATCCCTTCTCAGTCATCATACGAGCGGTCTCATCAACGGCTCTGGTATCACGCATACCAGCATAGTAGTTGGTTGTCCATCCCTCGTAATCCTCATATCCGGGAACATCATCGGTGTAAAGGTTCCATGCAAATGCAATCTTCCATGCCTTGTCTGCATCATAGCAAGCAGGGATACAAGCAGGGTTATTGCTCCAGCAGTTGGTGTAATCATCCATCTTGGGTCCCTTAGGGAACATTACGAAACCGAAGTCGTCAGCCATATCCTCAAGGAAGTTGCCGGGTGTTCCTGCATAACCATCTTCAACCATGAATGCAGCCTGACCGTTCTTGAATGCTTCCTTGTAGTAATCCCACTGTGCATCCTGAGGATAAGGAAGTACATAATCGTTGAAAATCTTTGCCTGCCACTCAAGAGCTTCTGTTGTCTCAGGGCTCTCCAGCTCGTAAGTAAACTTACCGGAAGCATCCTTACCAACGAACTCACCGCCGTTGGACCAAACTGCTGCGCACAGCAGAACAGATGCGTTCTGAGTTACACCGTAAACATCAATTACACCGTCACTGTCAACATCGCGCTGTGCCTGTGCCATCAGTTCTTCAAACTTCTCCCAGGTCCAGCTTCCGTCAGCCTGCATATCATAGATGCTCTCAGGGTCAATGTTTGCCTCGGTCAGAAGTCTCTTGTTGAAATATACACCGGTTCTGGGCTCAGGAGTTCCCGCATACATACAGAAAATCTTATCACCGATGCTGTACTGCTGATGTAGCTTGTTTGCCGTAAACTTCTCCTCGGAGAAATCAAGGCAATCCAGAGTGGACAGATCATACATCAATCCGTTTGCCATTGCAGAGGTAACTGCAGGGTCATCACGAAGAGTAAATACATAGTTCTCATCTCCACCGGTGGAAGCATAGTCTACGAAGTCCTGAGGAGTGGAACCCCAGTCGGAAATAGCCTGCTCCTTGATGGTGAAGTTATAGGTCTCCTGAATCCAATCACGATACTCGTAAAGAGCTTCCTCGTAATCATTCTTAGGCTCACCGGGTTCACCTGACCACCAGTTACGGATAATGATTTCCATACCGCCAAGGTCATAAACGTTTCCGTTCTCATCCTTCAGTACAGTGTACTGACCTACTTCATCTTCTGCTGCGGAAGATTCTGCAGCAGTTGCTTCGGAAGAAGCTTCCTCTTTGGATTCGGGTGCTTTGCTCTCTGTAGAAGCAGGTGCTTCTGCATTGCCGCAGCCTGCCAGACCTGCTGTCATTACGGTTGCAAGAGAGGCAGCCATCAGCTTTCTAAACATCTTTCTTTTCATTTTTTATCCTCCTTTATTTATATAATCCCCATTTCTGCTTTTACGACAATATATTGTTTTCCGGGTTGCCGGCAAAGCCACTCAGGGGTTATATACAAGTTATGAAACAGTTACATTTTGATACCCGTGCTGCTTAAGCTTTCCACAAATCCCTTTTGAGCAAAGAGATACAAGATAATCAGCGGCATGATAATCATCAGGGTACCTGTCGATACGATACAGTTGGAATATGCCACGGATACTGTGGTGTTGGCTCCCGTAATTCTCATGATATAGGCACCCAACGTATCGGAAAGTCTTGCCAGCGAGGTACTTACCAGCTTTATATTTCCAAGGAACATCTTGGAGTAGAAACCATCTGTCCACTGCCATACAAAAGAGAACAGGAAACAGGATGTCAGAATCGGTTTCGCATCCGGAAGCATGATTCTTACAAAGGTCTTCAGCGTTCCGCAACCGTCTACGTAAGCTGCTTCTTCCAATTCCTTCGGTATATTACGGAAGAACTGTCTGATCATGTAGATGTACAAACCGTTTTTCAATCCCATACATCCGGCACTCATCAGATAATACGGAAGAACCGAACCACGAAGGTTAATGGTTTCACCGGTAAGCAGTTTAAAGATTCCCAGCACATCAAAGAATCTGAAATGCAGATGCAAAGATGTGGAAATTGTCTGGGGAGGAATCAGGATTACCAGCATTACGCAGGCAAACCAAAACTTTTTAAACGGAAACTCAAATCTTGCAAAGCCATATCCTACCAGTGTGCAGACTGTAATCTGTAAAATTGCAATCGTTAAAGATACCACAAAGGAATTCACAATTGTTTTGCTGTAAGTCATCAGTTCTGCAGCCAGCAGGTAGTTCTCCGTTGTAAAATGCTCCGGAATAGAAATAACAATCGGGTTATATAAATCTGCCTCTGTCATAAAGCTGACGGATATTTTGTTCAGAATCGGCTGCAGAATCATGAAGCACATTCCGAACAGCAACACAAACCGGCAAATGCTGACCGCATATTTCATAATACTCTTCTTCAGAAGATACCCGTTTGACTTTCTGTTTCTCTCCCAGAAGTTACTATTCTTTTTACTTTTTGTCTTAGTCATAATAGTAAACCCCCTTAGAGATAATTGCCGCAGAAACTCCTACGAATGCCATGACAACCAGGAAATAAACCCAGGACATAGCCGAAGCAAAGCCATAATCCATCTGACCAACCATAACTTCCGAAATCTTATCAATAACCTCATTGTCCGATCTCATACAGAAATCAATGATGGTATAAATCCAGTTTACAAGGAACATGGAACTGATCATGGGGAAAGTAATCTTCCACAGGCTTTCCCACTTCGTACAGCCCTCAATATCGGCTGCCTCATACATGCTGGCAGATATTGTCTGTAATCCGGACAGGAATATAATAATCTGAATACCTGATGCAATCGCCACATCATAAATCTGGTCGATTATCTTAAACACTTCCTCAAAGGCTCTGGTTCCTACACCCGCTGTTCTCAGGATTTGCTCCACGGCAACGGATATGCTCACATTGGAAGTCGTCTCCTCAATTGTTGCTGCAAGGTTTGCCATCAATGCATTATCTGTCTCCAAACCTATGATAACACCGGAGGAGAGAATAACCGGCAGGAAAAATATGGCTCTTACCAATGCTCTTCCCTTGAATTTCTGATTCAGTATCAGCGCAACAAAGAAGCTGAACACCATGATGGCCACGGAGTTTATCATCATTCTGGTAATCTCCTCCACCAAAAGACGATTGAATTCCGGATCCACCAGGAATGTCTTTCTGTAATTCTCCAAGCCCTGCCATATCGGTTGGAACTGACCTGCACCAATCTGTACGTTACAGAAACTCATATACAGTGACTGGAAGAATGGCTTTATCATGAATGCCAGGAACCCGATAATAAACGGGGCTATGAAAAGGTATCCTGATATTGCCTTGCGTTTCTGAAGACCCGCTAATTTATTCTTCTGTTTCTTCATAACCACTACCCTTTCTAAACATTTCTGTTTTCTTACCGAACTACCAAATAATCTCTTGCAGGAACTTTCTCACCTTCCGGTGTCGAAGCGTCCGCATATCCATAATTCACATAAACTTTTGTTCCGTCTTCATATGTAGTACAGGACAATTCCGCGGAAAGATTCTTATGATCCTTCATTTCCTGATTAAAAGTATGTCCCAGCTCCGCATTATATCTTGTATAGATTTCAATCATTCTGTCGTGCCATGCAGCATAATCGGAACCGTAGTATTCGGTGTAAAGGGTCTTCTGAAGAGCAAATGCCGTTTCACGCATCATCGTGAAATACAAGCCTGCTCCGTATTCTGCCGAGAAGAGCAACTCCTCCTCTGCATTTCCGCAAAGGTTCAGCGGTGTACCGGTATAGTTTACATAACCATGCAAAGCCAGCTGATAGAACGGAACATACTCATCAAGAATCGTATATTCACTGCCGCGCAGATCCATATTGGTGACCATATCGCTGTATGCTATTGCATAATCATTACCCATGTTTATCATGACATTGGTACCGTCATCTGCCATGCCCTTCATCTGAGCAGCCTGTCTGTTCAGACTTTCCTGTCTGCTGACTGTATTCTTCTTATAATAGTCACCGGACAAATCCATTCCGTTATCTCTGAAGGAAGCACCGGCTCCGTACTTCTTCGCTGCCTGATAAAGATTATCAGCCATCTGCAATGCCAGATTGTTGTGCAGCAGGTAATAGCTGTCCGTACCCTCTCTCTGTGAATAGGTTATGGCGCTGTACTGGAACAGCTCTGCTCTTTCCTTGCTGATAAATCTTGCCGCATCTCTGTAAGAAAAGAAGCCATTCAGAAGGTTGCTGTCGTATTCATACTGGGTAACACCGTCCAGGTAAACATCCACTCCAAGGCTTTTAGCCGTATTCACAAAACTCTGTAAATCCTTTTTACTGCCCAAATCGGAAATCGTGTTCACTTTCTTCAGAAGCTTCTGATTGATACCACCGTTCGCCCAGCCGGAAAGCTTTACAGACATATTATTCATTCCCTCTGCCTGCAACTCCTTCACCATCTCTTCTGCTTCCTTATAAGTAGTCAGCTTCAGAGGTCTTGAAACAGGTACACCCACAATCTGCTTCACTTTGTCAACAGCACCCACAATTTCCAAAGCAACCGGTGCTTCACTGTCTTCATTCAGTGTCAGATAATCACCATACGTCTCCTTCAGATAACCCTGGTATTCCTTCGCCATATCCACATAGCTTCCGGAACCGATAAAGTGATAGGTCTGTGTCAGTGTTTCGTCGGGAAGCTCATCCAGGTAAACGTAAACATCACTGTTTGCGATATCACCGACATCATATTTCTCACGAAGTGTTACACTGTATACTGCATTTACATAGTTGAAACAGTTAAAATGTCCGCTGATATCGGCCTGAACGGAAGCATAAGGAGCACCCTCACCCATGATACACAGGAAGGAGTCATTCCCCTGTGCAACACCAAAGGTGTTGAAATAGGTTCTTGTGTTATGTACCACTGCATCTCTTACCAGACACATATCCCAACCGTACATATTTGCATAATAGCTGTTCTGCGCTGTTTTCCCGTTATTAAAGTTGATGATGGCGCCGCCGCCTTCCGGAACGAAGAGATATCCGTCATCCTCCATTCCGCCTGCTCCGAAATAGGGAAGCGGAGTCAGTGTATAAATCGGGAACTCTTCCTTGCTTTCCAACTCATTCAGCGGAATCTCAACAGTCATTTTATTTCCGTCCAACCGATAAATCATGGATACATTGAAAATCGGTTTATCGGAGGATTGGGATGCCATGTTCAATTCCTTATCTGCCGCATAATCTTCCAATGTATATCCGACATCTGCGAAATGACTCTGCATCTTTGTTTTCAGGCTGTCGTTGGTTCCGTCACGAAGCACGTAGATCACTTCTGTTTCCAGAATCGGATAATTCTGAAGCAGCTGCTCCTTATCATCCTTCTTTCCCAGTTTGTTGATATCATATTTCTTATAATACTGCTTTACCATATTCACGGCAGTTTTATCCATCATAGATATCCAGTGTTCAAAATTCGTCTCCGTACATACAGGAGGAATGATGTACTCTTTCTCTGTATTACCGATGGAATAATTAACTCTGATATAATCCTGACCTGCCTCAATTTCATAAATACCGTTCTTGATACTGTATTCATAGTTGTTATATGTGGTTTTCAAGCCGGTATCCACACTGTATGTCATAACCAGAGTTGATTGAAGATTCCCTTTCTCTGCGGGGAGCGCTATGGTATCTGTCTCTGCATTCTGAGGGTTGGAATACCAGATTTTGCCGGTTTCCTTCAGTTCCACCGAAAACTGTGTTGTTCCGGGATCCATTGTCATTTTCAGCTGGTCGTTCTCTACCACGATGGGTTCCATTGACCCTTCATAGGCGTTGATGCGGATGATTTCTTCCTCTTCCTCCGCATTATCATAGTTGATGACAATAAACACACCACCCAGAATAATGGCACAGAGTATTACCGGAAATATTAAACTCTTCAACTGTCTGATGATTGCAGCTTTCATTTCTGCTTTTCTTACTGATTTTTCTTTTTTCATGGTTACTCCCATCCTTTTCATCCTTACAGCCCGTTTTTCCAATGCTGTCTATCCAAGAAGCATCCTTATAATCTAAACAGCATTTCTCTGGCCAAAGAGATAAAATATGCAACGCCCTGCGAAATCATGCTGAAAAACAGTAACAGAATAAACACGATTACCAGCATTGCGAACAGGCTCGCTACCATAAATAGTAAATTCTTGCTCATTGAGAACTCGTGAATCTGTCCCATCGCAGCAATAATCAAAAGTGCCGCCCATATCAGGGATATTGCACTGAGTACCGAATAGAACTCTGCTTCATCCACGGTCACGAAGTTGCTGAAAATCATCAGCGGGAACTGCATCAGAGGATACGGCGTCAGCGCATAGCAGGTTGCCATATATACCTGTCCCAGTCGTCCTTTACCGTCAAACAGTGTGGTAAGTGCCCAGTTGCCGACTACGAACAACAGCAACGGGAAGAGCACACTGGCAATATAAAGGAATATATTCAGATCCTCCCAATACACGTTCAGGAAAATAAAACTTGTAAAACGCAGCTTCATAACTCTGGCGAGTAATGTCAGGATTAAAATCGTATTTGCCGCCGCATAGGATCCTCTCTTCTCATGAGTCAAATCCCAGAAGCCGTCCAAAGGATGCGTAATACAGTATAGCGCAAACTTTAACGTTGCAATATAGTGTTGATATGTTTCTTTCTTTTTCAATAAAGCAATCATACCGGCCTCCGTTTATCTAGGTTCTGAAAATATCTGCAATATCGATTTCATGCTTGATTTCTTTTACCTTTCCGATCGAAAGAGGTATCAGGAACAATGCAAGTATTATGATTACAATTGCAACAATATGTTCTTCCACCCACTCTTTACGATATTGCTTATACGCCTTTGAGTAATTCTCAGCATCGTACTTTAATTCAAAATAGTCCATTGCCTCCCGATACTTTTCCTGGCGAAGCAGAGAACGTCCGATTCCGATATAAGCCAAATCGTAATTTCCGTTGAGATCCATCACCTTCTGCCAGCTCTCACCGGATGCATCATAGTCTCCGTCATCAAACTGGTCAATTGCCTGATAAATCAAGCTTCCGAACTCTGTCGGGAGGAACAGTGTAAGACTGCAATCCAGAGAATCCAGAACCATCAGGTCATAACCCATATGTTCAATTGCAATCGGTTTTCTGAAGTAACCGTCAAGGTTTCCGTTTCCTCCGAATCCGAATACCATTTTTCCCTGGTCATCGTATCCGAAAAGTCTTCCTCTGTTTCTGTCCAGGCAGACATAAATATCATTGTCAAAAGCGGTTACATCGGAGAAATAGGAAGGACCTTCATAGCCACCGCCCTCTCCCCAGTACAAATCACCGTATACAGGCCATTCACCGTTTCGTACCAGAATGTCATTTCCCATCAGATTCAGTTTACGAATCGCATCAACCGTACCGTTGTCAAGGTCATCCTCTTCCACACTGCCGGCACATGCATAAATGAATCCTTCATGGTCAACGTAAATATTATCATACTCTGTCGGTACGAAAGACTCCATCTGGGCTCTCTGTTCCTGGGTTGCGAATTTCTTCCAGATGTAATCCATCCAATCATATGCAACCTTAGTAGCTCCTACAAATCCGGAAAAGACACCGTCGTTTTCGTATTTGATCAAACCTTTGTTGATACCTGTCGCAATGCAGTAAACACGTCCGGCCGTATCGATAACAATCTTGTTGGGCAGGAAGCCGATTGCAGGATCCAAAGTGGAATCCACAGGCTTATCAAACTGCATGATATAATTCAAATCCTTATCCAGCTTCAGGATTCTGCCGTTTCCCTTATCTGCAATAAAGAATTCACCCGCTTCCGATATCGCGATATCCGTAGGTCCGGAAAAAGTTTTGTTTTCTACGTCGCCTTTGAAGCTGTCAATGATTCTTTTTACTTCAAATTTTTCCGTTGATACTCTTTCCAGTTCTACAATACGGTTGTTTCCGGTATCACAGATATAAACCAGATTTCCCGAAACATATAACCCCTCCGGACTCTTCAGATTCACATCCAGTCCAAAATCCGAAGATGTGTACACACCGCATACGGTGTAGGCATCCGGGGAATCCTGTACATCTCCCCACCAGTCGTAATTATATGTATAACTTCTCTCCATCGCGCAGACCGCCATGGGAGAGCCTGCAAGAACAAACGCGCTGAGTACCAGAGCACTGATTCTTTTTACCATCTTGTTTTTCATATGCCACCTCGTTCCCTGTTAATCCTTCAGACCGGAGCTTGCCATCGTCTCCAGAATCTGGCTCTCCGAGAAAATAAAGACTGCGATGGGAACTGCCATCAGCACAACGCTGACTGCCGCAGCCTGACCGGTTCTCGCAATACCGCCACCCTGAATCTGCTGCATCGCATAGACAAGGGTTTTCTTCTCCTCAGAATAAATATAGGTAGCTGCCTTATTGTTCCAGAGTGCCTGCACAGAAAAGATAATCAGGGTCATCCACGCAGGCTTTACATTCGGCATGACAATTCCGACAAATACTTTCCACTCATTGGCACCGTCAATCTTTGCAGCTTCAATCAGCGAGGTAGGAAGTCCTTCCATGAACTGCTTCATCAGGAACAGTCCCATGGGAGATGCAAATGCAGGTATGATAATTGCCCAGTAGCTGTCAATCCATCCCAGTGCATTCAAAATCAGATAGTTGGGAATCGCCGTAACATATCCGGTGAACATCATGGCAACCGTAACCAGTTTGAAAAAGGTCTGCCCGCCGGGGAACTCATATTTTGCAAGGACAAAAGCTGCCATGGAAGCAATCATCAGATGTCCTGCCGTACCTGCCGCCGTGATAAATACGGTGTTAAACAGATATCTGGAAAAGGTAACCCAGGATTTCCCCATGGTAACGAACAAATCCGAGAAGTTATCCAGTGTCGGATTCTGTGCCAGTATCTTCGGAGGGAACTTGAACAGCTCATCCAACGGCTTTAAGGCACTGCTGACTGCGTATATAATGGGGAATGCCATTACAAGCGCTACAAATGCCAGGAACAGATACAGGAAAATGTCTCCGGCTATGGAGCGGTTCGGTTTTCTTCTCCGAATCAGCTTTTTGCGATATTCTTTTTCGACTTTTTCTTTTTTTATCTTCTTGCTCATATCAGGTTCCTACTCTTCTCAACAGACTTTGTATTGCTTTGTTACATAAAATCATCATCAGGAACAAAATCGTTGCAATCGCACATGCATAACCCATTTCGAATCGGGAATAACCATAGTCAAACAAGTGTGTTACAATGGTTCGCGCCGCATAGTCCGTACTGGGATATCCACACAGCGTCATGGTTACATCACAGACACCGAAAGCCTGTGTGATTGACATAACCGCACCGAACATCAGCATAGGTTTCATATTGGGAAGAGTGATGTACCAGAGTTCTTGCCAACGGTTCTTGATACCATCCATGTATCCGGCTTCAAACTGGGATCTGTCAACACCCTGAAGACCTGCCACAAAGGAAAGGAATCCGGTACCAAGGCTCATCCACAGAATAACCAGCATACACACAGGAAGCATATAGGTCGGATTAATCAGCCACAGAATAGGTTTATCAATAATACCCATATTCATCAGCAGTGCATTCACATGTCCGTAAGCATCTCCTCGGAACAATACGGAGAAGATAACGAAGCAGTTACCTGCGATGGACGGTGCGTAGAATACAACAACCGCCACGCTTCGCACCCATCGTGGCAGCTCATTGATCAGCCACGCAAACAGGAAGGACATAATATAACCCAAGGGACCGGTAATGACTGCAATCATCAGCGTATTCTTGATTGCCTGAAGGAAGATATCATCCTCCAGGATCAGGCTGATATAGTTCTGCAGTCCGATGAATCTGGGTGCCTCCAGAATATTGTAGTAGGTAAAACTGAAGAAGATGGATACCACAACCGGCGCAATGAAGAACATTGCAAACAGGATGGCATAAGGTGCCAGAAACAAATAGCACATCTTACTTCTTTTCATTTTTTTCCATGCCACCTTTGCGTTATGCTTTCGCAAAGTGACATATTTTCTAAAATACTCTTTCATCCTTCACTCCCCTATTCCGCTACCGGCAGACCAAACTCTTTTCGCTTCTTGGTCAACTCGTCGTCTATCTTGATAGAGTAATCAATAATGGTTTCCCGGGCATCATCCTTATCGTTCAGCACTTTACGTACTGCGTTTGCGATATGTCTTCCGGTATAATAGCCGCCGGGAACTTCTCTGATGCCAACTGTCTGATCCCACTGTTCATTCAGAACCTGAATATCATCATAGGTCCAGGACAACTGTGAAAATGCATCTTTATTTGCGGTTGCATATCTTGCAGAGGAACCTAACAGTGCTTCGATTTCACGTCCGAACCGAACCTGGGTATCGGGGGTTGCCCACCACTTCATGAACTCCCAGGAATTCTGCTTGATTTTTTCATCATCCGTAGCAATCATCATGGTTGCACTTCCCGTGATAAAGTCGGAACGGTCTATGTAGGTGTTTCCGTTCTCATCCGTGTACTCCGTGCCGGGAATCAGGGTGAAATCCCATAATCCTCTGATTTCGGGAGCCGATACCATCAGTGTATTGTAGGTTGAATACGCGGCAATGCCTATCGGCATCTCGCCGGAACGGAAACGGCTGACGAAGTCATAAATCGTCGGAAGTCCGTAATCGTTGAAGTATCTGGTATATTCATCAAATGCCTTGATTCCCGCCTCATCGTCGACTGTCGTCTTGGAACCGGCTTCGTTGTACATATCTCCGCCATACTGATAAAGGAGTGTAAAGTAAAGAGATAAGTCAGGCATATTGGAAGCAACTGCCGTACTTGCCGTTGCATTCGCACTGCTTCCCGCCGCTGTGGGGATTCCTACGGACAGGTTGTTGCCCTGAATGGTAGGGAGCAGTTCAATCAAATCCTGCCAGGTCTGGGGTACTTCCAGTTCAAGCTCCTCCAGTACATCTTTTCTGTAGAACATTACATTAAAGGTCTGCGTTTCCGGTACACCGTAGATATGTTCGTCCAATCTGTACTGCTCATAGGAGCTGGGCGAATAATGGCTCAGGACTTCCTGATAATCATCAAACTGTGTAATATCCTCCGCTGCATTACGCAAAGCATAGTTTACAGGCTGGTCCGCGCCGACAGACAATACCACATTCGGTCCTCTTCCCGCCAGCACCGCATTCAGAAGTGCATCCGCAGCAACAATTTCCACATTGACCTTGACACCTGTTGCAGGTGTGAAGCTGTCATCCACCATTGACTTTAAAATCGTACCCTGGTCACGTCCTGTCAGAATCCAAACCTTTACAATATCATCGCTGTCCTCATCATAGACATCGCCGACCGAGTTGTAATCAACCACAAAGGATGCTGCAAAAGACTTAATCTCATGCCAAAGCTTCTGGAAACCGTTTGCTCTATCCTTTTCCGGCTTCTTGTCCGTACTCGTTACCACCAGATAGTCCACATCCAGCTTTGTCTCGCTCATTTTCAAAGACGCGGTACCAAGTGCAGTGATATTATCCTTAAAGGTTGTAAACTCCAGTGTAATCTTGTTGGGCTTTTTGCAGAAGCGCTCCAGCTGCTGCGCCACTGTCTGCGCCGTAGCAATCTGGTCAGCCTTCTGTCCGCTGTAAGCCACCATTTCATCTACAATCTTATAAAGTCTCTTGGATTCCAAATCCATAGCTTCTATAATTTCAGGATAATTTGTTTCTATTTTGTAATCTCTGTACTGGTCAGGAGAAGCTCCTGTATAAACCAGTATCTTTCTGTAAATCTGATTCAATCTGAAGGTGGAATCCTCCAGTTCCTCCAGGATTTCTCCAAGTCCTCCGAGGCTGGCTTCCAATCTGAGCGTATGTTTTCCTCCTGTCAGATAAAAGCTGTATGGAGTACCCTCATCATCCGCAAGCGTCAGATTGTTCCAATCATTGCTGTAATCAAAAGGAACTTCCTTCATCTCCAAAAACGGAATCTCTCCGTCTATGTAAACCGTTCTGTTGGACACGCTACCTCTGGCATAATTCTGACGTCCCTTGATTGTGATGTTATAATAACCATCCTCCGGAACCTCAAAATCCCACTCGATCCACTGTCCGGAGCTTCTCCAGGTTTCTCCGCCCACATAGTTAAGAACCGTTTGGGTCACACTGTTGGGCTGTGTTGTCGGCGAAGACCTGTCATACTTCGCATAAAGGGAGGATTCGGAACGATAAGTGGATTCTTCTCCCTGAATCACCTGAATATAATTCTTAACCGCTTCCTTTGTACTGCCGGCAGGCTGCTTGGATGCGTACTCTGAATAGCTGTCTATTTTCTGTACCGCGCTTACCACCAGTTTTTTCAGAACCATCGGTTCGTTTTCCGCAGAGAGGCTGATTTCATTCTCACCCTTCTCCAGGAAGAACTGATACGGTTCCGATATATATCCCATATCATCTCTGAAGTAAGAGCTTTGCCAGTCAAATACCTCTATCTGTGTAGGACGAATCTGATTTCCCTGATTGTCCGTCTTTGGCTCTCCGGCATCTGTCCAGATTCTGGAGAACGAAATATTTCTGGCATCCTCGAAAGGAATCTCTCCGTTCAGGTAAACAGCTCTCTCCGCTGCCACACCTCTGGATTCGGGAACCAGGTATTCCATGTACAGATTGTAAAATCCTGTGGCCGGTACCTTCACCTTCCAGGTAACCAGGGATCCGGTATCTGTAAACAGGGATTTTTCAACTCCCTCATAATCCTTATAAATCTCTACGGAACCTGTGGATTCAAAGTCAAACAGATTCACTTCAACGCTCTCTTCGGAATCGGAGGCATCCGCATGCGCATTCAGGTAACCGGTGTAAGTACCTTCTCTCTCCATTCCTTCCACATCGGTCATCAGGTCAAAGCCTTCGTATTTCTCGTGAAAATCCTCGACATCACGCAGGGACATGAGAACAGCAGCCGCTGCCACGACCGCTATGATAACCACTGCTATAATTGCCTTCTTAACAGAGTTCTTCATATTATCCTCCACAATCCAGTAATTTGTGCAATCCAAATCGTTTTACAACTTGTTGATAATAGCATATTACCTAAAAATTGCTTTCTTGTCTTCTCAATGGTTGCTATTATTCCTTTAATATC